>JAEYCM010000012.1 GCA_023455425.1 Bacillota bacterium
TTGCCCGCGTTTTCCCGCTGCCACTGGGTGAATACCTTGGTAACGCCCTGTACCTCAACGGCGATGTCCGCGCGCGCTGTATCGATTGATGCCTTTTTTGACATAGAAATTCAGTCCTTTCTTAAACACAGTTACAGTAATTGCCCAAAGGATGCCGCACACGATGAGCGTGAGCGCGCCTGGAAGCCCAAGCGGCGCCTTGTTGAGCAATGCAAGAGCCGGGAACCAGGCATTAAGGCCGATCGGCACGATGGTGACGAGCAGCACCTGCAGCCCGCGCGGCATGCCGGAAAGCGGGAACGTGCCGATGACAAAGAACAGGTCCATCACCTCATGGGAGATTTCCTCCGCCTGCACCGGCGCATAAAATGCGGCGGTAGCAAACAGGTAGGAGGTGCCAAGCATCACAAACAGGGAAACAAGCAGGCTGCCAATAAGTGCAAATCCCCACCACCAGGGAAAAACCATACCGATATGGGAAAGCGCCCACCACATCAGGCCAGCGCCCACATAGATGGCGCTGCTGCCGGTAAAGGGCATGAACCCCATGGTCAGAAGCTGCGTGGGCAGCGGCAGCGGCTGGATAAACAGGTGCTCAAACTGTCCGCGCCCGATGAGGCGGGAAATGTGTCCGTTGTTGGAGGCAAAGAATGTGATGTAGATACCGCCCAATATGACGTTGTAAGAGAGCATGAACAGCACATCCCATTCGCTGATGCCGCCGATCCCGCCAAAGCGCCAGGCTAAAAGCATCACGCCGGATACGGAAGCGATTGTGGAGACGATGTCCGCAAGGATGGTAAGCGTAGCAAACAGCTTATCCCGCAGCAGCCACGCAAGGTCCATTTTTGCGGCGATGCCAAAGAGCGCGAAAATGCGCTTCAGGGTAACTTTTACAGGTTTCTCAGCCACCGTAACTCACCATCTTTTCCTGGGTTTTTTTGAAGAAGAAGTATGCTGTCGGCCAGAGGACAATGTTCCAAACAAGCTGTGGCAGCAGGATGGGGAGCGGTTCCGCAAGCCCTACAAACAGGGAAAGCGAAGCCCCGCCAAGGCTTCCGAACGGCTGCAGGGCGAATATTTTGCCCAGGCCGAACGGCATGACCTGAAATGGAATGACACTCCCCGAAAACAGCGCGATGATCGACATGCGTACCATGTACACAAGCCAGGCCATGCCCTTGAGGCGTATGGTAAAGCACGCAAACACAAAATCAATTGCAAACCCCAGCGTAACGCACAGCAGCAGGCTCACAAAGAACCAGGGCGTTGCCGGTCGGAGGGAGACGCCAAACACAGGGGAGAGCAGCGCCATCGGCAGGGAAAAGGCGACGAGCATGGGAATCCACTCGCCAACCGTCTGCGCAATGATTTGCCCAAAGAGCGGCATCGGCCGGTTAAAGAGGGAAACAAGTTCGCCTTCATACGTCCATCCGGAAAACTGGGTACGTACTACTAGAAGTTCCGTAAGAAGCGTATTTAAATAGGTATAACTTAGCATTTGCGATAGGCTCATATCCGCCTGCGCGCCATTTTGCAGCAATACGCGCCAAACCAGCATCAGCGGCAGCAGGTAAACAAGCCGGATCAAAATCTTCGGCAGCAGATACCAGATGCCGCCGTTTGTCTGGGCGCGCAGCGATATTTGCGCCGTTTTGAGATATCTTTCAAACATAGGTTCTCCTTATATTTTTGCGCACAAAAAAACCCTGTGCAGCCGCTTAAGCGCACAGGGCTTTACAGTCACAAAAACCTATACAGGCGTTTCGTTCTGTGAAAGGGCTGTGAAGCGGTCGCAAGTTATGTCCAAAAGGGCGGACTCCCCCCTTGATTGAACATGGATAGACGCAATGCTGTGGATACGATCCCAAAGAACATGCAGCTTATTCCGAAGGATAGGCATACTATTCTTCTTCACATCCTTTCACCACCTTTCAACGCAGATGTTTTGTTTATACCATAGATTCAAGGAGTTGTAAATATGGTTTCTTGAAAAAAAACGTTCAGGAAAGGAAAGGAAGTCTGGAATTCATTTGTAATTATTAAGGAAGCAAATTCCGTGGTTCGAAATAATATATTATATTTTCCATAATATTACATACCACAAATCGACAGGGAAAATATACAAAACTTTGTTCTGATATAAATCGCAAAACGGATATGTTTGGCGAATTATTTGCGTGAATTGCGAACATTCTTTTGGATTGAACTGACAATTATTTTCAAAAGCAAGCATTTCCCAGCGGAATTTAACGTCAAATCTATGTCACAGAAAAAATAAACTATTGTTGTTTTTGAATTTTTCATGTATATTTCTTTGTATGTATGTATGCAATGTTGCAAGTTCAGCAGGGCATACTTCTATTGTTCGTAACCCTAATATTATAGAAAGGAGGGAAGTCTACATGGGAAAATATGTTTTGCAACGTGTAGTGGCAATGTTGCTTACGATACTGTGCATCGTTACAATCACATTCTTTCTTATGCATGCTATTCCCGGCGGGCCTTTCACAAGAGAGAAGCCATTGCCTGAAGCAATATTACAAGCGTTAAACAAAAAATATCATTTGGACGACCCCGTATGGAAACAGTACGTTGATTATTTGGAGGATTTGGTATTAAAGGGCGATTTTGGCCCGTCCTTCAAGCAGGTGAACAGATCGGTGAATGAGCTGATCGGTCTTGGCTTCCCGGTAACGGCGAAGTTGGGCCTGGCTTCCATCGCTCTGACATTGGTCCTCGCTATCCCTATGGGAATCTATTCGGCACTAAAGCAGGGAAAGTGGCAGGATTACACCGCCATGTTTATCGCGACATTAGGCGTGACCATACCTAACTTTGTAATGTCGATACTGCTCATCTATATATTTGCCCTAAAAATCGGTATACTGCCGGTTATCTCCGGCGGTTTGGAAACGTTTAACACCTTGGTGCTTCCCGTGCTGGCGCTCACTGGCTATCAGCTTTCGTTTATCGTCCGCCTGATGCGCTCATCCATGCTCGATGTTATTCAGCAGGATTATATCCGCACGGCGCGCGCCAAAGGCATCTCTGAGTTTAAAGTGATCATGAAGCATGCGTTCAAAAATGCGATTCTCCCCGTTATCACCTACATGGGGCCGATGGTGGCGACGCTGCTGACCGGCAGCTTTGTCATTGAGAAGATGTTCACCATTCCCGGGATCGGCGGCTTCTTTGTAACGAGCATCGCCAACCGCGATTATACCATGATCATGGGTACGACCATTTTCTATGCCGCCATACTGATTGTGATGAATTTTGTGGTGGATATTTTCTATGGCTTTGTGGATCCGCGCATCAAATTGCAGAATGCGAGAGGAGGGGCCGCATAAATGGAATATCCAAAGGAAATGTTTGCTCCTCTTACCGAGGTGCAGAAAAACGAAGATATTTTCATGCGGCCCAGCCTGACCTATTGGCAGGACGCATGGCGCAGGTTCAAAAAGAACAAGCCTGCAATGATTGCGGGCGTGGTCCTGATCCTGATTGTTCTGTTGGCCATATTCGGGCCGATGTTTTCACAATATACCTATGACCAGCAGGTAAGATCCGACCGCAACCAGTTTCCATCTGCGGAGCACTGGTTTGGTACGGATAAGCTGGGGCGCGACCTGTTTGTACGAACTCTATACGGCGCGCGCATCTCGCTTTCGATCGGGTTGGTGGCAAGTCTCATTAACCTGACCATAGGCGTGCTCTATGGCGGTCTTTCCGGCTATTTGGGCGGCAAGGCCGATAACATCATGATGCGCGTCGTGGATATCCTGTATGCTATCCCATTGCTGCTTTACGTTATCATGCTGCAGGTCGTGCTGGAGGAGCCCATTAAGATCCTCTTTCAAACAAGTAAGTTTTTTGGAATGTTCAAGGCACTGGGACCGGAACTTATTCTTATCTATATAGTGCTCGGGTCCGTTTATTGGGTAGGCATGGCGCGCATGGTGCGTGGCCAGGTACTTTCCATTAAAAACCAGGAATTTGTTCTGGCTGCCAAAGCGCAGGGTGCAAGCACTATGCGCATCATCAACAGGCACTTAACGCCCAACGCGATCGGGCAGATCATCGTCATGACGATGATGTCTATTCCGCAGGCGATCTTCACCGAATCCTTCCTGAGTTTTATCGGCATCGGCGTGAGCGCACCTATGGCGAGCTGGGGCTCTTTAGCGAGCGACGCCTACAAGGCGCTGCAGAGTTATCCGTACCTGTTGTTCTTCCCGGCAGCGGCAATCTGCCTCACAGTGCTGGCCTTTAACATTCTGGGCGACGGTCTCAGAGACGCGCTCGATCCCAGAATGAGAAAGTAGGTATCAGTATGAGCGAATATATTCTCGATGTAAAGAATTTGAAGACCTCTTTCTTCACTCATGTGGGTGAGGTTCAGGCGGTGCGCGGCGTATCGCTCAAGCTTCGGCCCGGCGAGGCGTTGGGTATTGTGGGCGAGAGCGGTTGCGGCAAGAGCGTGATGTCGCTTTCCATCATGGGTCTTGTCCCGAAGCCAGGCAAGGTGGTGGACGGCGAAATCCTGTTTGAAGGACAGGATCTTGTTAAGCTCAGTGACAAACAGATGCGCAAGATCAGAGGCGAACGGATTTCTATGATTTTTCAGGATCCGATGACGTCTTTGAATCCGGTGTATACCATAGGCAACCAGATTAATGAAATGCTCTTAGAGCACCGGAAAATCAGCAAAAAGCAGGCAACGGAGCGCGCCGTCGAGCTTTTGGACCTCGTTGGCATCCCCAGCCCCGAAGCGCGGCTCAAGCAGTATCCGCACGAGTTTTCCGGCGGCATGCGTCAGCGCGCGATGATCGCCATGGCGCTTGCGTGCGATCCGGCGCTCTTTATTGCGGATGAACCCACGACTGCACTCGACGTTACCATTCAGGCACAGATACTGGAGCTGATGAAGGACCTCAGGAATAAGATCAACAGCACCACCATACTGATCACACATGATCTTGGCGTTGTTGCGGATTTGTGCGATGACATCAAGGTGATGTATGCCGGCCTTGTGGTAGAAGAAGGCACTACGCGCGATATTTTCTATAATGCGCAGCATCCCTATACTTGGGGCTTGTTAAAATCCGTTCCAAAAATCACGGAGGATACCAAGGAGCGCTTGAAGCCCATAGACGGGCAGCCGCCCGATCTGCTAAAGCCCCCGACAGGCTGTGCGTTTGCGGCACGGTGTCCGCACGCCATGCAGATTTGCCGGGATATTCAGCCTCCTCATTTTGAGGTAAACCCTGGGCACAATGCTTCCTGCTGGCTGCTTCATCCGGAAGCAAAGGAACAGCACGACGCTGCGCAGGCGGTCAGGAGGGCAGAGCAATGAGTGCACCGTTGATTGAAATTAGGAACCTGAAGAAGCACTTCAAGGTTGCAACCGGTACATTGAAGGCCGTTGACGGTGTTTCCTTCTCTATTAAAAAAGGGGAAACGTTCGGTCTGGTGGGCGAAAGTGGCTGTGGAAAGACCACGGTCGGACGTACCATCGTCCGGCTCTATAATCCTACGGCGGGTCAGATTTTGTTTGACGGCGTGGATATTGCTTCCATGAGCGAACATAGTTTGAAACCGTACCGGCGCCGCATGCAGATCATATTCCAGGATCCCTATGCTTCGCTCAACCCGCGCATGACGGTGGGGGATATCGTCGGCGAACCGCTCGATATCCATAAGATATGCAAAGGTGAAGAGCGGCAAAAACGCATTTATGATCTGCTGGAGAGTGTGGGGCTTACCCGCGAGCACGCGAGCCGATATCCGCATGAGTTTTCCGGTGGCCAGAGGCAACGCGTAGGCATCGCCCGTGCGCTTGCGCTCGAACCTGAGTTGATCGTATGCGATGAGCCCATTTCAGCGCTGGATGTTTCCATCCAGGCGCAGGTGGTCAATCTTTTGGAGGATCTGCAAAAGGAGAAGGGCCTCACGTACCTGTTTATCGCGCATGACCTTTCCATGGTGCAGCATATCTCCAACCGCGTTGGCGTTATGTACCTTGGACATCTGATGGAGGTTGCTTCGAGCAGGGAACTTTATAAAAAGCCGCTGCACCCGTACACCATTGCACTGTTGTCCGCTATCCCCATACCGGATCCGGACGTGGCGAAAAATCGCCAGCGCATTATATTGGAAGGCAACGTTCCTACTCCCATCAATCCGCCCGCAGGGTGTCCGTTTCGGTCCCGCTGCGCATACGCGAAGCCGCTTTGCGAAACCCAAATGCCCGAAATGCGCGAGATTGAGCCGGAACACTTTGTAGCGTGCCATTTTGTGGAACAAATTCACGCGTAGTTTGCAGTTTATATTGTACAAATGCAATTGTGTTTGTATAATATAAAATATATTAAAACAGGAGGAACAAAGAATGAAGAAACTCTTGTCCGTACTCCTTGCCGCTTTGATGGTGCTCGGCGCTCTCACCGCGTGCGCGCCCACCGCTCCGGCTCCGGCAGCGCCTGAATCGCCTGCCGCCGAGGCTCCGGCAGAAACTGAAGCTCCTGCTGAGCTCAAGGAACTGCCCACGCTGGATTACCTGTACAACACAGGCGCTGGCCATCAGGTCATTGCGGAAGCCATCCAGGGCATTTGGAAGGATGAGCTTGGTCTTGACATCACCATTGAGAGCCAGGAATGGGCGGTCTTCCAGACCAACCGTACCGAAGGCAACTACCAGATCGCGCGCCATGGTTGGCTGGGCGACTATGTCGATCCCATGACCTTCCTGGATATGTGGGTATCCGCGAGCGGCCAGAACGACGCGAAGTATAAGAACCCCGAATTCGACGCGTTAATCGAAACCGCGAAGAAGTCTTCCAATCAGGAAGAGCGCATGGCTGCCATGCATGAAGCGGAAAAGATCATCATGACGGATCTTCCCATCATCCCCATCTATCACTACACCAACGTATGGCTTGACAATGGCAAGGTCAAGGATTATGTCCATGACGTTCTCATTGGCCATATGATCTTCACCTGGGCTTCTAAGGCCGAAGGCGATATCGTTTATCATCTGGGCGCCACGCCGAAGTCCCTTGACCCGCAGCTCAACAACGCGACCGACGGCGCTGACGTTCTCCAGCACACCTTCGAAGGCCTCACCACCAAGGATAAGAACGGCGTTGTCGTTCCCGGTATGGCTGAAAGCTGGACCACCTCTGAAGACGGCCTCACCTGGACCTTCAAGCTCCGTGACGCCAACTGGTCTGACGGCAAGCCCGTTACCGCGCAGGATTTCGTAACCGCTTGGACTCGCGCTGTGGATCCCGCGACCGAGTGCGAATACGCTTATCAGATGTGGTATGTAAAGAACGGCGCGGCCATCACCAACGGCGAAGCCACCCCGGATACCCTGGGTGTCAAGGCTGTTGACGACAAAACCGTCGAAGTTACACTTGAGGCTCCCTGCGGTTACTTCACGCAGCTGACCGCGTTCCCGACCTATTACCCCGTGCGTGCGGACGTCGTTGCAGATCCCGCTTGGGCCAACAGCCCCAAGACCTACATCTCCAACGGGCCGTATGTCCTCACGAAGTTCGAGCTCCAGAACGAGATCATCATCGAGAAGAACCCCGGTTACTGGAATGCCGCGAACACCCCCGCTCCTAAGGTCATCATGAAGCTGACGGACGACGACGCTGCAGCGCTTGCCGCGTTTGAATCGGGCGAAATGGACATCGCTGAAACCTTCCCGCCGGAAGAAACTCAGCGCATGAAGGATGCTGGCTTCTTCAATGTGAAGCCCATCCTCGGCACCTACTTCATCGTTATCAACCTCGAAGGCGACAGCGACTTCCTGAAGGATCCCAGGGTCCGCAAGGCGCTCGCGCTCTCCATTGATCGCGATTATGCCATCGAAGTTGCGCAGAACGAAGCGGTTCCCGCGTTTGAGTTCGTTCCCGCTGGCGTTCCCGATGCCGACGGCACCGACTTCATCGCCAAGAACGGTGGCCCGCTCTTCGGCAGTGGCGACTATGCGACGGACCTTGCCGAAGCTAAGGCCCTGCTCGCGGAAGCTGGCTACGTAACCAAGTAAATTCCTTACGCTCGCGTAACGGAAAAACAAACGGGCCGCCTCATGGCGGCCCGTTTTCTATTGCGGAAATAACGCTTTGCAAAAATAACGGTTCAATAAAAAACGGACGGGGAATCCCCGTCCGTTTGAATCTACAGATTTACCGCTCGGGCTCGATCAGGCCGTAATTGCCGTCCCTGCGCGCATACAGTACGTTGATGTCGCCGGTATCCGCGTTCTCAAACACATAGAAGGAGTGGCCCAGGAGCGCCATCTGCAGCATCGCTTCCTCTTCGTTCATGGGCTTGATGGAGAAGCGCTTGACGCGGACGATGCGGGGGCCTTCCTCTTCGGCGTCCTCATAGCTTTCGGCATAGAGCGGGGCGTCATATTTGAATGCGCCTGCCTTGAGGTTCTTTTCAAGCTTGGTACGGTGTTTGAGAATTTGTTTTTCCAGTTTGTCGAGCACGTTGTCGATAGAGGCGTACATATCCCCGGTGACCTCTTCGCCGCGGATAATGATGCTCTCATAGGGAATGGTCACTTCCACGATGTGGCGGTTGCGTTCTACAGCCATCGTCACCTGGATTTCAGTGTCCTTGGGGAAGTACCGCTCCAACTTGCCGACCTTTTTGTCGATGAGATCCTTGAGATACTCAGATACCTCGATGTTTTTTCCGGAAATGGAAATACGCATACAGGTCAACTCCTTCCGGCGCGCCTTTGTACACTTTGCGCGCTATATTGTTTTATTCTACAGGAGAGCATGCAATCCCTGCAATCCTGTAAAGGGGCAGCTATAAAATAAAATGCCGCGTTTCCATTAATAATGCCCAAGGGAACGAAAAACGGACGGGGAGATGCTCCTCGTCCGCTTGGATGCTTACAATTACGCTTTTCCGTCGCTGCCGAGAACGTTCACGATCTTGTGCTTGACCATCTCGCGGATCGAATCGCGCGCGGGTTTGAGATACTGGCGCGGATCAAAATGATCCGGATGCTCCGCGAAGTATTTGCGGATGGTGCCGGTCATGGCGAGGCGCAGGTCGCTGTCAATGTTGATCTTGCAAACGGCCATGCCTGCGGCCTGGCGCAGCATACTTTCCGGAATGCCGATAGCGTCGGGCATGTTGCCGCCGTTTTCATTAATCATCTTGACAAACTCGGGGATAACGGAGGATGCGCCGTGCAGCACGATGGGGAAGCCGGGCAGGCGCTCCTGAATTTTTTCTAAGATATCAAAGCGGAGCTGAGGCTTGGTGCCGGGCTTGAACTTGAAAGCGCCGTGGCTTGTCCCAATGGCGATGGCAAGCGAGTCAACGCCCGTGCGGGAAACGAAATCTTCCACTTCTTCAGGACGGGTATAGGAGGCGTCTTCCGCGCTGACGTTGACAGCGTCTTCAATGCCGGCAAGACGGCCAAGTTCACCTTCTACGACGACGCCGCGGTCATGCGCGTATTCCACGACCTTTTTGGTGAGAGCGACGTTTTCTTCATACGAATGGTGGGAACCGTCGATCATAACGGAGGTAAAACCGCCGTCGATGCAGCTCTTGCAAAGCTCAAACGTATCGCCATGATCCAAATGGAGGCAGATGGGCAAATCCGTTTCAATGATCGCAGCCTCTACCAATTTCATCAAATAGGTGTGGTTGGCGTATTTGCGCGCGCCGGAGGAAACCTGAAGTATAAGCGGGGATTTGACTTCCTTGGCGGCTTCCGTAATACCTTGAACGATCTCCATGTTATTCACGTTGAACGCGCCGATTGCGTAACCACCCTGATAAGCTTTTTTGAACATTTCCGTGCTGGTAACCAAAGCCATATCTTTTTCACGCTCCTTTGTTTTTATTATAACCCAATTAGGGCATAATGCAATCGCTTTTTGTCAAATAGAGGCCATGCCGCACATAAGACAAAATCATAACAGGACCGATTGTTTCCGCCCCATAAAGGGGATATAATGAAAAATAAGGCAACGCACCCATGCAATGGCGCAGATTGCGGAGAGGAACCTATAATGAAGGACAAGCTCATATCCGTTATCATACCGGTATTTAACGAGCAGGAAGTTCTGCCCATGTCCTATTCGCGCCTTACATCTGCCATGCAAGGTATAGGCTATTCTTATGAGCTGATATTTGTGGACGACGGCAGCAAGGACGGCTCGCTCAAACTGTTGCGGGAATTTGCGGATACCGATCAAAATGTCCGCGTGCTTTCATTTTCCCGCAATTTCGGGCATCAGCTTGCGGTGACCGCAGGGATGGACGCGGCAAAAGGTACTGCCCTTGTGGTGATCGATGTGGATTTGCAGGATCCCCCGGAGCTCATTGCGAAAATGATACAGCTTTGGGAGCAGGGAGCCGAGATCGTATACGGCAAGCGCGTCAAACGCAAGGGAGAAACGCTGTTTAAGCGCCTGACCGCGTTTTTGTATTACCGTCTGCTCACGGCTATGAGCGCGTATCCCATTCCGCTGGACAGCGGGG
Organism: Bacillota bacterium; assembly: GCA_023455425.1. Lineage (GTDB taxonomy): Bacteria > Bacillota > Clostridia > Christensenellales > CAG-138 > JAEYLA01. The sequence goes on from JAEYCM010000012.1 coordinate 10,534, forward strand.
ATTTCAGGCTGCTCGACAGATGCGTAGCCGATCAGTTTTTACAGATGCGTGAACACAACCGCTTTTTGCGCGGCATGTCCGCATGGATGGGCTTTGAGGCCGTGCCGCTGGAATTTGTGCGGGCGGAGCGCCAGGCGGGCACCACCAAGTATACGCTCAAAAAGATGCTCAAGCTGGCGTTTGACGGCATCACCGGGTTTTCCGCCCGCCCGCTTACGCTGCCGGGCTGGTTCGGACTAGGATTAATCGCGCTTTCCGGTCTTGGCCTTGTGGCGCTTATTGTGCTTGCGGCCACCATCGGCGTGGCGCCGTGGCTTTGGGCTTTAACCGGCATCCTGTTTGTACAGGGGATTACGCTAGTAGCGCTCGGTATTCAGGGGGCGTATATGAGCCGGATGTACGACGAGCTCAAGGGCAGGCCGCTCTATATTCTCAAAGAAAAGATCGGATTCAGACAGGAAAGGGGAGAGGATCATGTTTGAGACGTTCACCCCCTATCTGATTGGCGGTATTCTTGCCGGTCTTGTGCTCTTTTTGCTGCTGTTCCGGTTTTGGAACCTGCCGCGCAAGCTGAAATCCCATTTCAAGCTCAATACCAGGTTAAAAGTCGCTGTATTCATTGTTCTGACGGGTTTTGCGGTCGCTATCGTGGTGACGGTGCTGGTGGGCGTAATCGGCCTTCCCGCGGTTCCAGCGCAGATTATAGAAGGTCTTGGCGTTGGGTTCTCCTGTGCGGTCCTTGTGGGCGTACTCAACAGGGATGCCGGAAAGAATACATCCGGCACAAAAACAACCAACCGCCAGCCTTATGCGGATAGCAAAGGCAGGCGCAGCAAAGGATAATGGATGGACGCGTGAATGCGCGGTAGTTTTCTGATAATCTCCCCAATGGGGGGTGGGGGATCGCAATCCCCCATGCTATAATCAAATCTGACGACATGTGCGTCAGATTTGTGGAAAAAAAGTGCGAATGCGCACTTTTAACCTAAAGAAAACCCGCTGATAGTCCTCAGGACTATCAGCGGCAATAAATAAGGGGGTAACTATGATCGATCCAAGACTGCGTACATTGGCGCGCAATCTCGTCAGGTTTTCCTGCAATCTGCAGCCGGGCGAAAAGATTTTGATAGAATCCGTAGGCGAAACCGACCCGATTGCACAGGTGCTGGTGGAAGAAGCCTATGCGGCGGGCGGTATCCCGTTCGTATGGCTGGACAATAAGAGCGTGGATAGAGCCCTTTTGATGCACTGCACGGACGAACAGCTCAAAATCCGCGCGGAGATTGACGGCAGCCTGATGAGCCAAATGCAGGCGTTTATCGGTGTGCGCGGCGGTCCCAACGCGGCGGAGCTTTCCGACGTGCCCCAAGAACAGCTTGCGCGCTACCAGCGCATCTATTGGCGGCCCGTGCATGGACACATCCGCGTTCCCAAAACAAAATGGGTGGTCCTGCGCTATCCGCATCCCAGCATAGCGCAGATGGCAGATATGAGCACGGAGGCGTTTGAAGATTATTACTTCAAAGTCTGCAACCTCGATTATTCCCGCATGGAGCGCGCCATGCAGCCGCTTAAGGCGCTCATGGAACGGACGGATAAGGTCCACATCAAGGGACCGGGCACGGACCTCACGTTCTCCATCAAAGGCATTCCCGCCATCATCTGCGCGGGGCACATGAACATTCCGGATGGCGAAATCTACACCGCCCCTGTCAGGGACAGCGTCAACGGCGTGCTTTCCTATAACACCCCTTCCGTGCATGACGGGTTTACGTATACCAACATCGTGCTGACGTTTGAAAACGGCAAAATCATTTCCGCCACCTCCAACGATAATGAACGCATTACTAAGGTGTTCGATATGGACGAAGGCGCGCGTTATGTGGGCGAGTTCGCCATCGGCGTCAACCCCTATATCAATACGCCGATGAAGGATACCCTTTTTGATGAGAAGATTGCGGGCAGCTTCCACTTTACGCCCGGCAACTGCTACGATGAAGCACCCAACGGCAACAAATCCGCGCTGCATTGGGACCTTGTGTGCATCCAGACGCCCGCTTACGGCGGCGGCGAGATGTATTTTGACGATGTCCTGATCAGGAAGGACGGCCTCTTTGTGCTGCCGGAACTGCTTCCGCTCAACCCGAAGGAACTGCTTTCTGCGGAATAAAAGGAAGATGCAGGAAACAGCCGTGGAAGTTGCGTGATATCACGAAATTGTCACAAATACACCTTGCATCCGGCTAAAAAATACGATAGTATAAGCAGAGGTTTTTGCCCGTGCTATCCAACGCACTTAGACCATTTTGGCCTAAATAAATAAATTATAAAAAGGAGAATGTGAAAATGGCAGTCAAAGTTGGCATCAACGGATTTGGCCGTATTGGACGCCTTGTGTTCCGCGCCTCCGTCGCAAACCCCGAAGTTCAGGTAGTAGGTATTAACGATCCTTTCATCGATGTGAATTATATGGTGTACATGCTCACGTATGACACCGTGCACGGCAAGTTCCAGGGTGAAGCCTATGCCAAGGACGGCAAGCTTGTCGTCAACGGCAGGGAAATCGCGGTCTATGCGGCGAAGGACCCCACCACCATCCCCTGGTCTGAGTGCGGCGCAGAATACATCGTGGAATCCACCGGCGTGTTCACCACCACCGAAAAGGCTTCCGCGCACTTTGCCGGCGGCGCAAAGAAGGTCGTTATCTCCGCTCCCTCCGCGGATGCACCCATGTTCGTTATGGGCGTCAACCAGGATAAGTACAGCAGCGACATGAAGGTCGTCTCCAACGCTTCCTGCACCACCAACTGCCTGGCGCCTCTTGCCAAGGTCATCAACGACAAGTTCGGCATCGTGGAAGGTCTCATGACGACGGTTCACGCCACCACCGCCACCCAGAAGACCGTTGACGGTCCTTCCGCCAAGGATTGGCGCGGCGGCCGCGGCGCGGCGTTCAACATTATCCCCAGCTCCACCGGCGCTGCAAAGGCCGTGGGCAAGGTCATCCCTACCCTCAACGGCAAGCTCACCGGTATGTCCTTCCGTGTTCCCACGGCGGACGTTTCCGTTGTGGACCTCACCTGCCGCCTCGAGAAGGCTGCCAGCTATGATGAGATCAAGGCAACCATGAAGGCCGCTTCCGAAAGCCCGGAATGGAAGGGCATCATCGGCTACACCGAGGATGCGGTTGTTTCTTCCGACTTCATCACCGATCCCCGCACCTCCATCTTCGACGCGGACGCGGGCATCAGCCTGAACGAGCATTTTGTCAAGCTCGTGGCTTGGTATGACAACGAGTGGGGTTATTCCAACAAGGTCCTCGACCTTATCGTCCACATGGCGAAGGTCGACGCGAAGTAAGGGAAACGCATAAACGCAATAACGCATCCCTTTTCCGGGCTATGCCTTGGAAAAGGGATGCGTTTTATTTTGAAACGGGGTAGGAATTATGTCCGTCGCCTTGCGCTTGGCGGCGGCAAAAGAGTTGCGACAGCTTGCCGAAGCATGATATAACTACGGGAAGCATGATATAACTACGGAGTGAATAAAAGGAGGTGGTATCATACCAGTATGGAAAAGAAAATACCGTCCGTTATGCTCCAGCAAGCTGGTTCCACCGTCAATCAGGTTCGGCAAACGCCGTATCGGGTCGGTGAAATCATAGCATTCGGCGGTTATGACTGGAACGTGCTTGCAATTGACCAAGACAAAACGCTTATCATAACCAAAGATATTATCGAAAAGCGCGCGTATCACGTTGCGTATCAGGATGTGACATGGGAAACATGCACGCTTCGTGCGTACTTAAACGGCGAGTTTTACAACCGTTTTCGCAATGCGGACAAAAAGCGGATTGCGAAGGTCCGAAACAACAACCCAAATAACGAATACCTGACATACGGCGGCAATATCAGGAGCACGCGGGGCGGAAATCCAACCGATGATTTTGTTTTTTTGCTGAGCATTCACGAGGTGATAAAATATTTTCATACAACGGATCTATCTGCCGAGGAGCGGGATAGAGGGAAATCAAAAAAACAGTTATCGTGGGCGCCGTCAAGCTATCTCCAAAGCGATGACTTGGCGGCGGCGTACGCCGGAAAGTCTTGGCGGTGGTGGCTAAGGTCGCCCGGCTTCGTCAGCAATCATGCTGCTTATGTCCATGATGACGGCTATGTCAACGTCTATGGCTACAATGTCCTGAACGCTTACGCAGGCGTACGGCCCGCTCTGTATTTGCGAAATCAGTAATCTAAAATCTTTTGACCGTTAGGGAGAGATTTTTTGCAGAGAATGCAAAACCTGATTTTATAAACAAAGGGCGCTGTTTCTGTTCAATACGAAATTGTCAGACAATCTCCGCCTTTTTTCCTCTGCCCCTTTCCCACAGCACGATATATAGAGTATAATAAAGCTATCACATCTTATGGAGTGTAGAAGTATGAGCAAATACCGCATTCTTACGGAGGCCACCGTTGATCTCCCGCAATCGATCGTTGAGGAATACGGCATTGTTGTCATTGCCATGGACTGCCGCATGGACGATAAAATTTATATGGTGGACCCCACGGGCAAGGAACTTGACCCGGTCTATTTTTATGAGCGGATGCGTCAGGGCTCCGTGGCGACGACCTCTCTGATCAATGCGTTCACGTTCATGGAGTATTTTGAGGAGCAGTTCAAAGCCGGGTACGACGTGATCTACTTTGCGGTGACTTCCGCGCTTACCTCGCGCGTCGCGGCCAACCACGCCATGGAGGATCTCCAGGAAAAATACCCGGATCGCAGCCTCATCGTGGTGGATACTCTGTGCGCCTCCCTGGGCATGGGTCTGCTTGTCTACCACGCCGCGAAAAAGCAGCGCGAAGGTATGGGTATGGATGCGCTTGCGAAATGGGCGGAGGAAAACAAGCTGAAGGTCTGCCACTGGTTCACGGTGGAGGATTTAAAGTACCTGCTGCGCAGCGGCAGAATTTCTGCGGCGTCCGCCATGTTTGGTACGGCGCTCAATATTAAGCCCGTGCTGCGCGTGGAGGATTCCGGCGCGCTGCTCGCTTTAAGCAAGGTGCAGGGGCGCAGGCGTTCCCTGAAAACCCTGGTGGAAAACATGGAACAGACATTTACGAAGGAAAACAACGATTGCGTGTTTATCGGCCATGCGGACTGCCCTGAGGATGCGGAGTATGTGAAGAATCTGGTGGAGGAACGCCTGGGCGTCAAGAACTTTGTCATCCACTACATCGGGCCCATCATTGGCGCGCATTCCGGCCCCGGCACGATGGCGCTGTTCCACTTCGGAACGCACAGGTAAAAGAGACATCAAAAAACCGGCCATCAGGCCGGTTTTTTTAATACTGTAGAAGCCGTTATTCGTAGACGATATCCATCAGAGAAAACACGTTGCTGATGGAGAATGTGGTCCAGTTGTAGGAACCGGAGGAGAAGTGGTTGCTGCGGTACCAGGAGGTCATCCATTTTTCCAGGTGGGAGGCCAATTCTTCCCGCTGCGCGTCCGTGGAAAGCCGGACGGATACAAAATTATCCCCGCGCGCAAGCGCGGTATCCAGCGCTTCGTGCAGCGCATCCTTTACGCTTTCCCCATCCGGCACGTAATTGCCGCTCTTGATAAAGTAATTGCTAATATTCTCGGTGCAGGCAGGCAGCGTCAACGTCTCATACATGCTGTCGAGCGTCCGGCTTTTGTAGATTTCCTCATCCGTCAGGTTGAAGTACGCATAGGAGGAACCGTGGGGAAGCATGCCGTCCGAATCATCCCATGTGATGTCCATCTGATAATACGCGCCGTCGATGCGGGCGACATTCCAGGCGTGTTTCTGCGGCGCTTTGGGCTGCGCACCGTCGGTGGACCAGGCTTCGCCGGTGAGGGTCAGGCACTCGATACCGGCCTCGCGCAGCAGCAGGCTTAACGCCTTGCTGTATCCTTCGCACCGGGCATAGCCGAGCACCAACGCGCCATAGGCCGTGCCGTCGTACTCACCATCCTCCCGATAGGTACAACGCTCGATCAGCCTGTTATAGAACAGGAGCTGCGCTTCATATTGGCTTAAGGTCGCGGCCTCCCGCGCCAGAGCGTCCACCACGGATTGCATTTCTTTTTGCGCCGCCTCATATTCGCGTTCGGTCAGGATATAGGTAGGCTGCATGGAAAGCGCCTGCTCCGGGTTGTTCTCCTGTACAAAGTAGGAATACTCCCCGTTGATCTGATAGAGCTCCGGGCAATCATAGCTTAACAGCCACATCAGCTCCTTGAGCTTCTGCTCGGATACAGGCTTACTAAACCGGATTTCCTGCTCAAAATTCCGGATGCCCGCATACATCCGCTCGCAAATGCGAAGCTCTTCCGCAGGCAGGCGCTTGATGAAATACTTCTGGTCGAGATCCGGTATGCCGATACTTTCAACCTCCACAGTGTTTGCGGGGCTGTTCGTTGCGGGAAGGGAAGCGGAAGGGGATGGCGACAGGAAAAAGTCCGGCGCTTTTTCAAGCAAACCGCACGCGGAAAAAGACGCCGTAAAGAGCGTCAGAGTGATGCAGGTAAGCATTCGGAATAGTCCGGATTTCCAGCGGTAACGCAAAATTTTCCTCCAAGGGTTCCATGATCGGCTTAAAAGGCCGCAGGTTTCTAAATGTAAGGCTAGAGCAGCGCGACGGCTTCCGCCACATTGCGCACAGGGAGCAGGGTGGCGCCTGAAACAGTGGGAAGCGCGTCGGAACGGGGGACGATGAGGTTTGTAAACCCCAGCCGCACGCATTCGCGCATGCGCTTTTCCATATGGGAGACCGCGCGCACTTCGCCGGTCAGGCCTACTTCGCCGATTGCCGCGGTGGAAGGCTTGAGCGGCGTTTCCTTATAGCAGGAGGCCACGCACATGGCCACGCCAAGATCGACTGCGCGCTCCAACAGTTTCAGCCCGCCCACGACGTTTAAATACACATCTTTGTCGGAAAGCCGCAGCCGCGCCTTGTTTTCAAGGACGGCAAGCAGCAGGGAAAGCCTGCCTGCATCGATGCCTGCGCTGGTGCGCCGGGCGGTGCCAAACGCCGTCTGCGCTAGGAGTGCCTGCACCTCCGCAAGCATGGGGCGCGTGCCTTCCATGGCACAGGTCACCGCACAGCCGGGCAGATGCGCGCCCGAAAGGAACAGGCGGGAAGGGTCTTCCACCTGATGCATGCCGTCGTCGCACATTTCAAACACGCCCACCTCATTGGTGGAGCCAAAGCGGTTTTTCACCGCGCGCAGCAGCCGCAAGTCCGCGTGGCGCTCCCCTTCAAAATAGAGCACGGTATCCACCATATGCTCCAGCACCCGGGGGCCTGCGATCGCGCCATCCTTGGTCACATGTCCCACGATGAGCACCGCCGTACCGGTCTGCTTGGCGAGGCGCGTCAAAATCGCCGTCGCCTCCCGTACCTGGCTGATGCTGCCCACCGCGCCCGGAAGATCGGGGCAGGACATGGTCTGTATCGAGTCGATGATCGCAAACGCAGGGCGCAGCTGCCGTATCTGCGCTTCTATTACGCTAAGGTCGGTTTCCGCAAGCAGCAGCACTTCTCCCGGAATAGAGAGGCGCTCCGCCCGGAGCTTAATTTGCGCGGGCGATTCTTCGCCGGAAACATAGAGCACTTTCGCACTCCTGGCAAGGCTGCCCGCAGCCTGCAAAAGCAATGTGGATTTCCCGATGCCGGGGTCTCCGCCAAGAAGCACAGCCATGCCGCGGGCAATGCCGCCGCCAAGCACCCGGTCGAGTTCCTGCATGCCGGTGGTGTCCCTGCGCGCTTCCTGGGTATCGATATCCGAAAGCGGCAGCGCATGCGCGCCGGAAGATGCGGCTTTTACCTGAACCGCGCTGGTTTCCACCAACGTGTTCCAGCTGCCGCAGCCGGGGCATTTTCCCAGCCATTTCGCGCTTTCATATCCGCATTCCCCGCAAAAGAAGAGGGGACGGGCGCTTTTCGCCATGCTACCTCCGTAAGGGCCGCTCATAAGTCCAATTTGCTTAGAATTAGGAAGGAGGTCTTATTGAACCACTGCGTATTTCATAATATCCCGCTCGCGCGAGGTGACGTCCATCCAAATGACCACGCCGTTGGAAACGCCCAAGAGCTGCGTGCGTTCCCGTTCAATATCCGGCGTGATCTGCACGGTCTGGCCGTTGTCAAAGAAGTATACATAAATGGCCTCGTTCTTGCTGTACGCCGCAAAGTGATCGGATATGCCGTAATCGGCAATATCTTCCGCAATTACCTTTGCCGCCAAACCGTTCTGCGTCAGATAGAGGTCGTCCCCCGGGCCATGGTTGCCGTTACGCCAGATCCACTGATTGCCGTTGGTAAGCGGGTCATGCACATAGGTGCCGGGCGTATAGGGATTGAAGCTTTGGTCCGAAAGCGTCAGGCTGTAGATGGAACTCGTCGGCTGTGCTTCCGTCGTTTCCCCGGTTGCGCCGGCGGCGAGGTCGGCAAATACGATCTGGCCGTTTTTCATGGAAACGGCGGACTGCCCGTAGGTCGTGCCGCTAAAGAGCCGGATGGCGGTGTTCTCAAGCGTATTCAGGTCGCATACGAAGAGCTTGTCCATACGGGTGCCGGTGCGCTCGATCCAGGCCAGCGTATCCCCGTCCAGCTGCAGCACGGGTTGTTCCGCATATACCTGTTTGACGTCATAGAGCTCCCCGGTATCCATGCGTTTTGCCCGGATGATACCGCCCCCGTTTGCCTTTGCATCCAAGTAGACAAGCCACCTGTCGTTCATCCTGGGATATACATAGCTCTGGTTTTCGAGCGGAACGTCGATTTCTTCCGCCTCGCCTGTCGTGATATCATAGCGGAACAGCAGATCCATGCGCACATCGCTGCCCACCAGACGCCCGGCGGTAAAAATCAAAGCGTTGCTCCACGCGTACGGGTCCGCAAACCAGTTGTACCCCGTATAGCCGGAAAGCACGACCTCATGCTGGAGATCCACAGGATTGGCGATCGCGGCGGGATGCGGCGTGGGCGTGGGCCGGGCGGTCGGCCGCGGCGTGGGAGTAGGCTGCCATGGCGGGTTGTAGTTTATGCCAAGCTTGGGCAAAAGCGCGGGAAGCCCAACAAATACGATCAGCGCGATTACGCCAAGTATCGCCGCCACCGTCGCGGAAAACGCCAGGATCGGTCCTGCGTTCGTGGCCTTGAGGCTGGTGCGTTTGCGTTTGAGCTTATATCGTTTTTCCCGTTTGGGCATACTAATTCTCCTTGGTCAATAAAAAAGGAAACTTGACTTTTTCAAGTATATCATAGGGGGGGAGGGCAAACAACCCGCGTGGCCGAAAAGGAAGGAAGCTATAAAACAGGATACATGGATATAGATCGTGTATCCTTGCCATATAATTACCGGTTGTGTTATAATAACGTGAATTTTAAGCGCCTGAGGCGTCTTTTTCAAACAAGGGGAGGGCAAAAATGGGTCGCACTGTGGTGATTGCGTTTGAAGGAATCGATGGCAGCGGCAAGACCGTGCAGATGCATCATCTGGAGCGGGCACTCAAAAAGCGCGGTATGCTTGTGGATACCATGTCCTTTCCCATGTACGGCAGCTTTTTCGGGCGGGAGGTAGGCAATTACCTCACCGGCTCACAGGGAATTGCCGCCTGTGACGTGGATGGGAAAAGCATGGCGCTCTGGTTTGCGCTCGATCGGTTTGAGGCTTTTCAAAACTATCAGGACGGGGAAGCGGATGTCCTGCTCATCAACCGCTACGTGCTTTCCAACGCCGTATATCAGAGCATACGGGATTGTGATTTGGACAAGCCGGATTTATTGGATTTTGTGCTGGAGCTTGAATACAACCATTTTTGCATCCCCATTGCGGACGCGCATGTCTACTTGGATATGAACGTGGAAGAAGCAGGCGAGAACGTGCTAAGAAAAGGCTTCCGCGATTATGTGGGGGAAGGCAAGGACGTATACGAAAAGCAGACGGGGCTGCAGAGCCGCGCGCGCGAAAAATATTTGGAGTACGCGGGGATTTTAGATAACATTCACATCATTCCCTGTATGTACAACGGCAAGATGCGCAGCGAGCAGGAAATTGCCATGATGGTGGAGGAAGACCTGCTTCGTACCGGCATCCTGTAAGCATCCTGATTTTAAACGAATTAGTATCGTGACGCGATCACGAACGCGCCGCGCAGCGGCGGGCGCGCAGATGAATTCCTTCCGATTGCGCGGCCAATAAACGCGCCGGCTTTTCATTTGAGAATAGTATCATAAAGTTTTGAGGCGAACCATGGGGATATTTGAAGTGCGCGCGTGGTTTCGGGCGCAAGGTATTCCGGAGGAGATCCGTGAGTTTTCAGTTTCCAGCGCCACGGTGGAACTGGCGGCGCAGGCGCTGGGGGTGGCCCCGGCGCTGATCGCAAAAACCCTTTCCTTTGAAACGGCTGACAGCGCCATGCTGCTGCTTGCGGCGGGTGACGCGCGGGTGGACAACCGCAAGTTTCGCGAAACATTCGGCTTTAAGGCAAAAATGCTTTCCGCGGAGGATGCGTTGCGTCTTACCGGCCATGCTGTCGGCGGCGTTTGCCCGTTTGCTTTGAAAAATCCCTTGCCGGTTTATCTGGATTCTTCGCTCTGCCGCTTCCCCACGGTGTATCCTGCGGCGGGGAGTCCCTCCTCCTGCGTGGTCATCACGCCGGAACGGCTGCAGGAAATCACAAGCGGCGTCTATGTGGACGTTTGCAAATTGCCCGAACAAAGCGAAACCCAAGTGGGCACGCAATCTGCATGAACGGGCGTCGTTCATACAATACTAAGCACACAGCGCGCTTTTCGCCAGCGACAAAGTCTGCGGACTTTGTCGCTGGGTTTTCTGTAGGTTAAAATGCCGCTTATGGCGGCATTTTTTCCGCGGATTTGACTCACATGCACCCGAATGACACATTCGGGTACTCTACAAGGAATGATCTGCAGCTTACGCTGCACAACCAATCGTCCCATCGGATTGAATGTGGGCTTCCGCAGGGAAGCGGGTTCGGCGGCTTATGAGAGCCGAAAATCGATCCCGTGAATCGATTTTAGAACCCTGGCGCCTCTTCCGCGAATCCCCCACACCCCCAGAGATGGTAGACGGGGAGTGCGCTCTATTATTTTTACACCACATAATTTTTTAGGCTATAAAAATATTTTTTAGGAAAATGTCCGGGAAGCATTTACAAACGTTCCGTGATGGGCTACACTGTTGGTAAAACCAGCATATGCCTCAACAGGCGTTCTTCAGAGCATACAGAACAAAAAGAAACGAGGAGAGCAACATGATTGATTTAACGGTGAATCGGGCAAATCTTGAGCGCACCATAAAGAGGGCGCGCGAGAACAAAATCGTCATTCCGACGCTCAAGCAGATGCGCGATCCCAAGCTCGTGCCCGAAAAGATCAAAAAGGAGCTCAAGCATACTGGCCTTTGGGACATCAGCCCTGTCAACCTGTTCCGCATCAGCTGGCACAATGAGCCCAAGATGAGCGGCGGCGAATATGGCGACGTGAACTATCTGGAGATTCCCTCCGCTTTGAGCGGCGTAAAAGCGCGCATCGTCGTGCTCACCGGCAAGTGGTTCCCCACAGGCTGCCATAAGGTCGGCGCGTCGTTCGGCTGCTTGGCTCCGCGCCTTGTCACCGGTCAGTTCGACCCTACCTACCACAAGGCGGTGTGGCCTTCCACCGGTAACTACTGCCGCGGCGGTGCATACAACTCCAAGCTGCTCTCCTGTGACTCCGTAGCCATTCTGCCTGCGGAAATGAGCCGTGAGCGCTTTGAGTGGCTGTCTAAGATCGCGGGCGAAGTCATCGCAACCCCCGGTTGCGAAAGCAACGTTAAGGAAATTTTCGATAAGACCTGGGAGCTTAAGAACACCCGTGAAGACGTCATCATCTTCAACCAGTTCGAAGAAATGGGCAACCACCTGTGGCACTACACTGTCACCGGCAAGGCCATTGAGGACGCGTTCCTCCAGCTCAAGGGTGAAAACAGCCGCCTTGCGGGCATGGCCTTCACCTCCGGCTCCGCGGGCACCATGGCCAGCGGCGACTATATTAAGGAACAGTACCCGCACGCAAAGCTCGCCGTCGGCGAAGCGCTGCAGTGCCCCACGCTTTTAAATAACGGCTTTGGCGGCCATCGCATCGAAGGCATCGGCGATAAGCACGTCCCCTGGGTGCACAACGTCAAGAATACCGACATGGTCATTGCCATCGACGACGAAGACAGCCAGAACCTCCTGCGCCTGTTCAACGAACCCACCGGCCGCGAATATCTCATCAGCGAGCTGGGTCTCGACCCCGCGTTTGTGGAGAAGCTTTCGCTCCTGGGCATTTCCGGTATCGCCAACGTGCTCTGCTGCATCAAGATGGCGAAGTACTACGAGCTGACCGAAGACGATCTGCTCTTTACCGTAGGCACCGACTCCGCGGAAATGTACGGTTCCCGCGTGGCCGAACTGGCGGAAAAGAACGGCGCATACAGTGCCACCAAGGCCGCTGGCGACTATTACGAGCATATGCACGGCATCCGCACGGATACCATGGAAGAGCTCACCTACGAGGCGAGGAAGCGCGTGCACAACCTCAAGTACTACACCTGGGTGGAACAGCAGGGCAAATCCGTGGAGGAACTCAACGCCCAGTGGTACGATTACGACAATTACTGGGGCGGCATCCACAAGCAGGCCGAAGAAGTCGACGCGCTCATCGACGCGTTCAACGCGGAAACCGGCGTGCTCGAAAGCCTGTAACGGATATTTACCAAAGCAAGTATATACAACAAAGGCCGCCGTTTTTCGGCGGCCTTTGTTTGTTGTAAGATAGGCTGCGCGCCTTGACAGGGCAGGGAGTCTGCCCTACAATGAAAGCTCACGTAAACATGAATCATGCGGGGTATCTATACGTTCGAAAAGACAGGCAATATCAGGATTAGGGGAGTGGAATCAATTGAGCGAACAGGCAAAATTAGAAGCATTGCAAACATATCTTAAAAGCTTGGGCAGCGTCGCCGTCGCGTTTTCAGGCGGCGTCGATTCGACATTCTTATTAAAAGTGGTGCAGGATACGCTGCCGGGAAACGTCATTGCGGTCACGGCGCGTTCCTGTTCGTTTCCGGAGCGGGAGCTACATGAGGCCATCGCCTTTACCAAGCGGCATAATATCCCGCATGTCATCTGCGAGTCGGAAGAATTGAGTATCGAAGGCTTCTCCAATAACCCCGTCAACCGCTGTTATTTGTGCAAGACGGAACTGTTCACCAAGCTCAAGGCGATTGCTGCGGAGCGCGGGATGAACCATGTCGTGGAGGGTTCCAATGCGGACGATATGGGGGATTACCGGCCAGGCCTCAAGGCTGTGGAGGAACTCGAGGTAAAAAGTCCGCTGCGGCATGTTGGGCTGAACAAAGCGGAAATTCGCAGCCTTTCAAAGGCCATGGGACTTCCGACATGGGAAAAGCAATCCTTCGCGTGTCTCTCCTCGCGTTTTGTATACGGGGAACGGATTACCGAAGAAAAGCTCAAAATGGTGGATCGGGCGGAGCAGCTGCTGCTGGATATGGGCTTCAGGCAGGTGCGCGTGCGCATCCACGGAAACCTGGCCCGCATTGAGGTTGGGGCACAGGAATTGGAAAGGATCATGGAGCGCTCCGTGCGGGAAACACTGCACGCGGAACTCAAGCAGATCGGCTTTGCCTATGTCACGCTGGACCTTCTCGGCTACCGCACCGGCAGCATGAACGAAACGCTCTAATATTAGAGTAGGGTGGGACATCCCCATAGGAATGGATTCTTAGGGATGACGGCCCTAAGCGGGAGCATGAGGGCAGATTCCACCATTGCATTGATAAACGCATATCTGTGCGGTACACTGTAAACAGGCAGAAAAAGTACCATATGGTATGTGTTCAGGAAACGAGGATGACTTACGGCGAACCTTGGCGCAAAAGTGAATGAACTATTCTCCTTGGAGCAATTGGCGGGCAGGGATACCTGGGTGCACCGGTTGCATCCGGTCGTCAAGCTTTTGTCCGCGCTCGCGATTCTTGTTACGGTGGTGTCGTTCGAGCGCTATGAAATTGCGCGCATCATACCGTTCGTGTTTTATCCGGCGGTGCTGATGGCGGCCTCGGAAACCCCCTATGGGCTTCTCAATAAGCGGGCGACGCTTGCGCTGCCGTTTTGCCTGCTTGCGGGGGTTTCCAATATCGTTTATGATACGGGAACGGCGCTGGTGCTTGGAACTGTTCCGGTCAGCTTCGGAACGCTCTCCTTTGTTTCCATACTGCTGAAAACCTACCTTTGCGTGATGGGGGCTCTCATTTTAACCGCAACCACCCCTGTGCGCGAGTTGACCAGTGCGATGCGCATGCTGCATGTCCCGCGCATTTTCATCACCGTGTTTGAAATGACGTACCGGTATCTGGGCACGCTTTTTGAAGAGGCGGGCGCTTTGCGTACGGCTTACCTGTTGCGCAGCGCCCAGCAAAAGGGCGTGGAAGCCCGGCATATGGGGAGCTTTATCGGCAGCCTTCTTATCCGGAGCTTTGACCGGGCGGAGCGCGTGTATGACGCCATGAAATGCCGCGGCTATGCGCTACAGCATGCGCACGCGCAAAAGCAGGTGCTTGGAAAGCGGGATATTCTATTTCTGTTGTTGATTGTATTGGGCTGTGCGCTGCTGCGCTTTTTTGACCCGGCATCGCGCTTGAACGAATTCATAGGCGGGCTACTCCATTGATCGATATTAAAAACATCACGGTATGTTATCCGGATAAGACAGTCGGGCTCAAGGACTTCAGCCTGCGGGTGGAAACAGGGCGCTGCATGGGGATTGTGGGCGCAAACGGCGCGGGAAAGTCCACGCTGCTGCTCACATTGTGCGGGGTTCTGCTGCCGCAGGCGGGCACGGTGGAAATTGCGGATATTCTGTTAAGGAAGCAGACCTTGAACGACATTCGCAGCCGCGTCGGTATGGTGTTCCAAAACCCCGACGATCAGCTCTTTATGCCCACCATATACGACGACGTCGCCTTCGGCCCCCGCAATTTTGGAAAGACGGAGGAAGAGGTCGGGTGCATCGTGGACGCCGCGCTGATACAGTGCAACATCCGGCACCTGAAGGACCGCTCTCCGCTCAGGCTTTCCGGCGGGGAAAAACGGATGGCGGCCATGGCTGCGGTACTTTCCATGCAGCCGCAGGTTCTGCTGCTGGACGAGCCCTCCGCGTTTTTAGACCCGCGGGCCCGCAGGAACTTGATGAACCTGTTAAAGAACTTGCCGCAGACGAAGCTGATCGCCACACACGATCTGCCGCTCGCCCTGGAGCTGTGCGACGAGGTGGCGGTGGTGCAAAAAGGCGGTGTGCTTCTGCTTGGCCGCCCGGAAGACCTTTTTTATGATGCACAGCTCATGGAACAATGCGGGCTTGAGGCCATTCCGGCCCGCGCGTAAGGAGCAGACGATGGATAAGAAAACGCTCACGGAATTGCTGTATGCAGTCAAAAACGGGGAGCTCGCGCCGGAAGCCATGGTCGAGCGGCTCAAGCTTGCGCCGTTTGAAGAGCTTGGCTATGCCAAGGTGGACCATCACCGCGCGCTAAGGCAGGGAGCTGCCGAAGTCATTTACGGGCAGAACAAAACGGTGGAGCAAATCTTGGGCATCGTGGACGCCATGCTGCATAGGGGCGGCAAGGATATCCTCGTCACCCGCCTTTCCGGAGAAGCGGCGGAGGAGTTAGGAAAACGGCATGCGTTTACCTATTACTCGCTTGCAAAGCTTGGCGTTGTCAATCCGGATGCGGAAAAGGTTCGTAAGGGGTCCGTCGTCGTGGTCTCCGCGGGTACAAGCGATATGCCTGTGGCGGAGGAAGCCGCGCTTACGGCGGAGACCCTGGGCAGTAACGTGCTGCGGGTATACGACGCGGGGGTGGCGGGGCTGCACAGGCTGCTTGCGCATCACGGCGAGCTTGCAGGCGCGCGGGCCGTGGTTGCCGTAGCCGGTATGGAGGGGGCGTTGGCGAGCGTCGTAGGCGGGCTTGTGGAATGCCCCGTCGTCGCCGTTCCCACAAGCGTCGGGTACGGTGCAAACTTCGGCGGCGTTTCGGCGCTACTTTGCATGCTCAACTCCTGCGCAAGCGGCGTAAGCGTAGTAAATATCGACAACGGCTTTGGCGCGGGGTATCTTGCGCACAAAATCAACATGACAGAGGGTCTATAATGGGCTGTTTGTATTTGGAATGCCGCATGGGCGCGGCGGGGGATATGCTGCTCTCTGCGCTCTACGAGCTTTGCGGGCAGAAAGAACTGTTTTTACAGCATATGAACGCGCTCGGATTACCGGGCGTTTCCCTTGAGATCGTTCCCGAGCAGAAGTGCGGCATATGGGGCTCCCGCGCGGTCGTGAAAATCGACGGCTCGGAGGAGGAAGTCCTGGACCTGGACCACCATACGGCGCAGCACGCGCATCGCCATGCGGAGGATGGCCATACCCATGACGAACAGCATGACCATGCGACGATACCCCACGTTCACCGCGGCTTGGGAGATATCCGGTCACTCATCCAGGGGCTGACGCTGCCGCAGGAAGTAAAGGACGACGCCATCGCCGTATACACAGCGCTTGCCGAGGCGGAGGCGCATGTGCACGGCACAGCAGTGGAGCATGTCCATTTCCATGAGGTAGGGGCGTTGGATGCCGTGGCGGATATCGTGGGCGTGTGCCTGCTCATCCACATGCTCCGTCCGGAGGAAATCATCGCTTCCCCCGTTCACACAGGCTCCGGGCAGGTAAAGACCTCGCATGGCGTGCTGCCTGTGCCGGCTCCGGCGACTGTGCATTTGCTCTGCGGAATTCCTTTGTATTCGGATGGTACAGCTGGCGAACTTTGCACGCCGACAGGGGCGGCGCTGCTCAAACATTTTGCAAAGCGCTTCGGCAATATGCCCTGCATGGCGGTTGTGAAAACCGGGTATGGGATGGGAAAAAAGAATTTTTCCGCCGCGAACTGCGTGCGTGCGTTCTGGGGCGAGCATTCCTCCCTGGATGGCGCGGGGCGTGTTGCGGAGCTTCGGTGCAACATCGACGATATGACGCCGGAGGCCATCGGCTTTGCCACGCAGGCGCTTTTTACGGAAGGCGCTTTGGATGTCTACGTGGAACCGGCCTACATGAAGAAGAACAGGCCCGGATTTGTGGTGGTATGCCTGTGCCATGAAAGCGATGCGGAACGTTTTGCAGCGCTGCTGTTCCAGCATACCAGCACGCTTGGCGTCAGGGTATTTTCCTGCAGCCGTTATATGCTAAGCCGTACCGTGGAGGAACGGGAGACTTCCCTTGGTGCGGTCCGCGTCAAGCATGCGCAGGGGTACGGGGTGGAAAGAAGCAAGCCGGAATACGAGGATGTGGCAAGGATTGCGCAGGAGCATGGCATCCCGTTTGGAGAAGCGTATAGGCGGGTATTAAAAGAAACAAACCGCATGGATGATCAATAAAACAGTTGCGGCAGAAGGACGGATGGGACGTAAGGTTGTTCTTTATATTGCCGTTAGCCTGGACGGATATATCGCGAAAAGCAACGGCGCGGTGGATTGGCTGGGCGGAAACGGGGACGAGCCGAATGCCGACTACGGATATGACGCCTTCTATGAAACGATAGACACCGTCGTCATGGGAAGGACCACGTATGAACAGCTTATCAATGAACTCTCTCCCGATGTCTGGATGTACGAGGGCAAAACCTGCTATGTGGCAACCACGCAAGAGACGCCGCCAAATGACCGTGCCGAATTCATTTCAGGGGATATTGTTTCTTTTGTAGACAGTATCCGGGAGCGGCAGGGGAAGAACATTTGGCTGATGGGCGGCGGGAAGCTTATTGACCAGTTTGTGAAGCGCGATGCCATTGATGTATATATCATCACTGTGATTCCCGAGGTGCTGGGGGAAGGGATGCCCCTTTTCTTACGGAATAACCCGGAAATCAAGCTTCGGCTGATCGGAACAAAAACAACCGATGGAATGGCGGAACTGACATACGTCAGAAGATAGTCCGTTAGATTGCCACATTCGGGCAGGCGTTTCGCCTGCCTTCTTTACTTAAAAAAGAATAGCCGTAAACAAACCGGATAGCCTAGGAGTGTTCCAATATGAAACAGTGAGGCTGTCTATGTTGCTTGATTTGCTTTACATCCTGTGTACGTCGGTGGGTTCCCTTTTAATGCTGTTCATCCTGACCAAGCTGATGGGAAACAAGCAGATGTCCCAGTTAAGCTTGTTCGACTATATCGTTGGCATCACCATCGGCTCTATCGCAGCGGAAATGGCCACAAATCTGGAGGAATTCGAAAAGCCTCTGCTGGCGATGATCGTTTACGCGCTCATCTCCATCCTGATTTCCTATGCCAATTATAAATCCATTGCGCTACGCCGGTTTTTAACGGGGAAATCGCTCGTTCTCTTTGAGAACGGCAAGCTGTACGAAGGCAACCTGAAAAAGGCGAGGATTGACGTCAACGAGTTTTTGATGCAGTGCCGCAACCAGGGCTATTTCAACATTGCAACGCTGCAGACCGCTGTGCTGGAACCCAACGGCAAAATCAGTTTTCTGCCCTTATCCGATCAACGGCCCGCGACGCCCAAGGATATGAACATCACCCCGCCGAAGGAGAAGCCTACCATCAACGTCGTCATAGACGGACAAATCCTGCATGAAAATCTGATGTTTGCGGGCAAGAACGAAGAGTGGCTCAACAAGCAACTGAAAAGCCAACATGTGCAAAGCGTATCGGATATCTTCTTAGCAACGTGCGACCATGAGGGACAGCTAACCGTCTACCCCAAAATCAAGCGGCAGATGAAAAAGGACGTCTTTGAATAACCTATACCTGAAAGCCATTTAACCGAATGAAATACGGAGGGCGGCAAATCTTGCCGCCCTCTATTTTGCCGATTTACCGGAAAGCGATCTGTAACAGCTTTAAAATGAGTTTGAGCCACGCTGCGGTATTGCCGGTTTGCCTCTTTGCCCTGTGTGCCGCTGCAGCGGTGGAAGATCCAATGTGCTCCACCGCATCTTTAAGCGAGGCAACCCCATCGTGCACGATGTGCGTAACGCCCTGCGCATCGCTTGCGATGTCCGCAATCGAAACCTTCAGGCGGCCCGTCAACTCATGGACGTCGCTTGTAATATGCTCCGCATTCCCTACAATGGCAGGGAGGCCTTTGAGCGTGGTATCGATGGACCCCTGGTTGGAGGAAAGAATGGCGTCCACCCGTCCCAGCACCCGAAGCAGCTTCAGAATGGTCAAAAGCAAGACAACACCGATCGCAACGCCAAGCAGTATCAGAATTCCATTGACCAATTGATCAACGTTAATTTGTATTGTCATACCACATACCCCTCTTTCATCCTATTGCGTGGGGTAGGTGCTATTTCAATTCATCGCTTACGTTCTTGACGGTCTTTTTCACTTCCTTGGCAACATTACCTGCGCCCTCTTTGAGGTCGTCCTTCACGGCTTCGGCTTTGTCCGCGGCTTGCGACACCTTCTTTGCGCCTTTTGTAACCGTAGCCTTTGCTTCATCAACTGCATCCTGAGCCGCGTCGGCTCCGGCCTCTGCGGTGTCCTCAATAAACTCAGAGATTGCGCTTCCGACGCTTTTTGCGGTTTCTTTGATTTCATCCGCCGCATCCCGCGCTTTTTCCCGGATGGCCTTGCGGGTTTCCTTGCCGGATTGCGGCGCGGAAAGAAGACCGATTGCGACTCCCGCCAAAGCGCCGATGGCAATGCCTGTTGTCATATTCTTTGAGGCCTCCCGCTTGCTTCTGCGTGCTCTTTCCTGTTTGGTTTCAAAAATATCATCAAACAACATGGTAATATCCTCCTTATGGTTTCTGGCCTGGAAGAGACGGCGGCATGTTGACTGCAAGGCCTTGCTTGTCCCATCTGCTTCCAAGTGATTGTTATTTTTTATATAATATTCTTATCACACCTTCAAACAATAGGGAAAGTTTCCGAAATATAGCGAATAAAGGCGCGAACGATGTGGAGAGAAAGCGCTGGACAAGCAAAATTCCATACTTGCATTTTTAAAATATTTGTTGTAAGATAGGAAAGCGCGTGAGAGCAAACCAAGGCGCGCGGATGAAAATCGTGGACAGCCGCGGTGAATTTTATAGCATATTTGGAGAGATGGCTGAGCTGGTCTAAGGCGCACGACTGGAAATCGTGTTTACCAGAAATGGTAACAAGGGTTCGAATCCCTTTCTCTCCGCCAACTAGAATGGGCACCCTGCAGGGTGTCCATTCTAGTTGGCGGACATACCAATGGGATTCGAAGCCGTGTTCAGAAAACGCTCCGGCGGAGCGTTTTTAGCGAACGGGATTTCAGGTTGCGGGCCGACTTTAAATGGACGTGAATTCTCGTGTCTTATTCCTTTATTTTCATATCTTCTCATGCTATACTGCATTCCAGTGCACATGGATTTTGTGATCATCCGGCCGGGAAAACAGGAGGACCTTTTCATGAAGCGAATTGGGTTATTGTTTTTCGTCATAACACTGTCCATATTGCTGGTTTCGTGCGGACAACCGGAAAAGCTTGAAAATATGGAATATGTCCGGCGCGAAGATGGAAGCTATGGCAGCCAGATAAAATGGGGCGACACCATATATGTATTTTGGGGAGCGGCGGACACGGATTTGATCGACAAGCAGATCGGCATCGTTGATGGCGACAAAAAAGAAAAAGTATATAGTGTTCGCGGATATTCCTCAACAGAGTGGCTGATTCATCATTACGACGTCATCATGTCAACGTATGAGTTTTATAAAGCGGATTCTGTCACGGATATACCGGAAGAATTTGCAGGCTTAAAGGCGGGATGAGTTTGAATGCGTAGATTTATCGCCCCACCACAAGCCTTCGCCAGAGGTATTGCGCCAAGCCAAGCTCGTTTTTGAGCTTCCGTTCCAGTTCCGCGCTCAACGCGCAGGCGTTTTCCACATCTTCATCCGTCGGTTCCATCAAACCAAAACGCATGCGCATGACAGGCGCGGAAACGGCGGCCATGTCATGCCCACCCAGCTGCCGGTCAACGCGGCGGGCGAATGTCGCAATGGTATCGTCCGGGGTCTGCTTCAATCCCCAAAACGCCACCTGCCGCACGATTCTTGAATAGCATGCGTCAAGCCTGCCGCTCAAATCCGTATGCTGGCGGCGTATGCGCATGTAATAGCGCTTCGCGTCGGTCAACAGCAAGGCGATGCGGATGCCCGCAAACACGCCGAACGCCACAACAAGGGATATAACAGCGATCAGCGTAACTTTCAGGCCGGTGGACATTCCGCCCTCGCGCGTGGTGTCTTCGGCCTTTTGTGTATGTTCTGCGGCAGCGTCTTCCTCTTCCGCCATCGAAGGGGAAACGGGCCGCTGCGGACGCATATCGTCCAGTTCTTCTTGTATAATCGTCGGTTCATAGAAGTTCCAGCCCGTCCCGTCAAAGGGTACCCAGCCGATCCCTTGAAAGTAAACTTCCGTCCATGCGTGCGCCGTAGCGTTTGTCGCAACGTAAGAAAGCGACGAATTCACCTCCGGGTCCTGCTTGAGCGCAAAGCCGGTCACATAGCGCGCGGGCAACCCGGCGCATCTGGCCAGCACCGTCATTGCGCTTGCGTAGTATACGCAGTAGCCCTTGCGCGTTTCAAGGAAATAGTCCACAAAATCCCGGTCTTCCGGCGGTGCCCCGGGGGTGAGGGTGTAGGTGAAGTTTTCAGAAAGCCAACGCTCGATGGCGAGCGCCTTTTGATAGGGGGTCGTATAGCCCTGCGTGATCTCCTGTGCGGTTGCGGCAACGCGGTCAGGCAAGGACTCGGGCAGTTGCAGGTAATATTCCTTGAGCGGTTCAAAGCCTTTGTCCTGGACGGTTGAAGCGGCCGCCTCAAGGGAGAGCATGTTCTCGTCAAACCCTTGCGAACCTCTGGTGAAAATCACCGTTTCAGCCGTATAGTGGAGCGACCATTGCACCTTTTTGGTGGTCAGCTCCGACTGGCGGTTGTAATAGATCTGGTGGGCGTCAAAATCCGTCCGTTTGAAGGATTGGAGCATGCCCGCGTAAAACACGGTGTTGCCGTGCATATCGTAGGAGACGTTAAGAGACAGGGGGGCGGTCACCTTGTAGTAAAGGTCCTTTGCCGCTTTTCCGCCGTAGGGTTTATCCAGCCCGTACACCTCGCGCCGCTTCCCCTGCCATAGCGCGCTCATGTACCGGTATCCGCCCATATCGCCCGCGTCGGACCACATGGAACCGTCGTACGTATCATAGACGGCGCCCGTCAGGCGTTCCGGTATTGTGGTTCTGACCCGCATCACAACGGTGTTGTCCAGCACAATGTCGCCGCCCAGCCGGTCGCCCAGCGGCGTAAAGCCGGATTTTCCGATGTCGAATGTGCGCATGGCGGAAAAATCGTCGTCGTGGCCGTCCAATAGTTCGCCGATGTCCTCAATAAAATGGACGAGCGCGTCTGAACGCAGGTCGCCATCCTTTTCGGGGGAGAAGGCAAACGCAAACAGAAAGACGACAGGCAATACGGCAATGGCAAAGATCTGGAGAAGGGCGCTTGAAATCCGGTCCTGTTCGGGCAGGGTTTTATTGATTTGGTTGCCGGTCATTCTTGCCATTGAGATGAGGAGTGCGGACAGGAGCAGGATGAGGACGGGTATAAGCAGCTCTGACTTTTCAAAATGCAGCCATATGAGCAGCCCCAGCACAACCGGGGGCAGTACGGCAAAGGCAAACAGCCTGCGAAAGTACAGGAAGCACAGCCCGGCAACGGGCAGCCCCATCACAAGGCGGATGATCGTTAAGCCCCCATTGGCGGCATATAAGGACTCTTTTGGGTACCATGACAAGCACCAGTACACAAAGCCCTGCAAGTAGGAAAACAGTTGATCGGCAACATCGAATATCAGCGCCCCGCACAGAACAAGTACCGCCGCAGCCGCAACTATGGCGGGGAGCACCCACCATTTGTAGGAAAGCAGCAATATCAGTGCAAGATCGGCCGCCATGACCAGAAAATAGGTCGCAACACCGGCTTCGAGCCGCAGGTAGGGGAAGCATGCGGCGCAAATAGCCGCCCCCAGCAGGATACAGCAAACAAGGTCGGCCACAAGATCAAACGGCTTTGTTCGGATGCCTTTCATAGTCATTCCCCGTCAATCGATGCTGCTGAGGCATTCCGCCGCATTGCATCCCGGCTCAATATAAAGCGTATACACGCGCCCGCTTGCTTTGGAACCGCCCACGAGTATGAGTGTCACCGAGTTGAATTCCATAAGCGCGCGTTCCAGGGCATCCGTCAGCAGGGGCGTCGCTTCCCTTGTGAGCACAAACAAAGCCCGCGCCGATTCTGTGGAGACGGAGACTTTTTTTAGCGCGTTTAAAAGCGCGTTGCGTTCAAACGTCAATAGAGCAAGCTGTCGCTGCAGCTTTTCCATATCGGCAATGAGCCCGTACGCTGCCGGAGGGCCCAACGCGTCGCCGGAGAGCACCTGCACCACCCGGCCGCGCAGTAAATTGTGGAGCGCAATGCTCGCCGCGCATTCGCAGACGGTATCCGCGTAAATGAGCGCATTCTCGCCGGACAATCCATGCGCGGACGTATCGATCAAGATAAGCGCCTGTTCCCGCTCCGGCTGCTCATACTGTTTGATAAACAGCGCGCCCTGCTGGGCGGACTTTTTCCAGTGCACGCGCTTTAATTCATCGCCCTCACGGAACAGCCTTGCGCTAGATACGCTGTCCCCGTGCTCGGACTGTTTGAGGTAGGCGTTGCGAAATAGCTTGGCGTCCGCCATTTCCGCTGAAACGGCGCCGTTCGTTTCCGCCTTGGGCAGCACAAGGATCTCCTGCATGCGGTAATACGGACGCCGCCGCATATCGATGCGCAGCGTGGTCAGGCCGAAAATATCCGTGATTTTTACTTTGGTCATGCCGACCAGGAATTTGCCCCGGTAAGGCGTGGTGATCGGGATATCGAATTCCCTGCCCGAACGCGGCGCAAGGCTGAATACAAGGTTGATGTTTTCACGCAGGGAGACGACGTCCACATGCACCTCGATCAAAGAGAGCGGAACGGGCCGCTCGTTTCGGATATCGAGGTGCAGGACTGTTTCCTCACCCTTGACGCAGACCTTTTTCCCTAATTCTTGCTTGTAAGTGATGACGTAGATCGTCCAGAGGTTGATTAAAATTACGGCGACGACTGCGAACACTTGCGTGGAAAACACAATGAAATAGATGCGGAGGCCGGAATACAGCCCCGCAAGATAACACGCGGCCATGATCGAATAATAAATCCATCTGATGCGCTTCATGAAACGCCCGGCACCCGGATGGTTCGGAGGATGGAGCGGATTAAGCCAACCGGCGTCTCCATCTTCTGGTTTTGCTGAAGGTTCAGGACAAGGCGGTGGCAAAGCACGGGCTCCGCCATGGCCTGTACGTCGTCGGGAAGGGTATAGTTGCGGCCGTTGAGCATGGCGTTGGCCATCGCCGCATTCATGAGCGCGAGCGAACCGCGGGGGCTTACGCCCAACGAAATTTTCTCGTTTTTGCGCGTCGCCTCGGCGATGGAGACGATATATTCCATCACAGGCTGCGCGCAGGTAATTTCGCTGTGGCGGGCGCGCAGCTTCAGAAGATCTTCGGCGCTTGCGACGGGTTTGATTGCGTCAAGCGGCTTTGCGCCCTTGTTGCGCATCAGGATATCGATCTCTTCGTTGCGTTGCGGGTAGCCCACAGAAATTTTGAGTAAAAAACGGTCCAGCTGCGCTTCGGGCAACGGATAGGTGCCTACATGCTCAACGGGATTTTGCGTAGCGAGCACAATAAACGGCTGCGGCACAGGGTAGCTGGTACCGTCTATCGTAACCTGGCCTTCCTGCATCACTTCAAGGAGGCTCGATTGCGTCTTGGGGCTGGTGCGGTTGATTTCATCCGCAAGTACGATCTGCGCCATTACCCCGCCGAAGTTAACCTCCCGCTCGCCCGTTTTTAAGTTAAAGCTTGTAAAGCCGGTCACATCGGAAGGGAGCACATCCGGCGTAAACTGGATGCGCCGGAAGCTGCAGTCAAGCGTGCGCGCAAGGGCGGAAACGAGCGTGGTCTTACCTAAGCCGGGGACGTCCTCAATCAGAATATGCCCGCCGCAGAGCAAGGCGGCGAGAACCATGTCCACAACCTTTTCCTTGCCGACGATTACCTGCCCGATGTTATCCTTTATTTTGCGAATCAATTCTAGAATTTCAGTTTCGCCGCTCATGTATTGCCCTCTCATATACGTATTGGGGTGTCTAAGGGATATCAGCAATGTATATGTTATCGTATACAATATATATCTTACTTGTAATAGTTGGCAAGAGCGAGGAAGGAACGGAATATCAAAAATCATGCAGCGCTCCCTTGACACCCGGTTTTTCCTATGCTAGTTTAATCGTGATTAAAATTTGATTATAATGATTATGGACGAAAAACCGGAGCAAAACAATCCCCGCCCTTGGGCAGGAAAACACGTTGAAAACGAGGTGGGACCATGAAAGATACAGGAGCCGACGCAAAAGAGAGAATTCTCAATACCGTGGTCGCATTGCTGATGGAGCATAAGGACGTCAATAAAATTACCAACCGGCAGATTGCGGAGCTCGCAGGGGTCAATAGCGCGCTTATCAACTACTACTACCAGTCCAAAGAAAATCTCATGGACAAAGCGGTGGATGTGTGCCTGCAAAACATCGCGGGCCGGATGTTTGAAAAAGCGGATTTAAGCGTCCCCCTCAAGGAACGGCTGAGAAGCATGATCAAGACGATTTCCGCCTTTATGTTTGAAAACTACGCGCTTTCCTCCATTGCCGTTTTTTCGGAACTGAAATCCGGAAGCTTTTCCACCAGCCGCACGCTGCTGCCCATTTTAAAGGAACTCTTCGGGGAAAGCAAAAGCGAAGCGGAGTTAAAGCTGATGGCGCTTCAGATCACGGCACCCATGCAGGTGATCTTTTTGAACGCGAAAGCGTACGCGGAATACCTGTATGAGGATGTTTTTGATGAAGCAACCCGGAACAGGCTGCTGGACCGGATGATTGACAATGTCCTCCGGGAAGGCCTGTGACGGCTGCAAATCAATTTGATTTTGGTGGACACACGGCAAGTTATGGGGGAATGAATGAAAACGATACTTGAAACGCCGCGCCTTATCCTGCGCGAACTATCGCAGCCGGATTATTCCGCGCTTGCTGCAATACTGCAGGACGAACAGACAATGTACGCCTATGAGGGCGCGTTCAGCGATTCGGAAACCCAGGCTTGGCTCGACATACAACGGATGCGCTACCAAGCGGATGGCTTTGGCTTGTGGGCGGTTATCCTCAAAGACAGTGGAATGATGATAGGACAGGCGGGCATAACGTGGCAGGATGTTGAAGGCGAGTGCGTTCCGGAAGTTGGTTATCTGTTTAACCGCGCTTATTGGGGCAGAGGCTACGCCACTGAAGCCGCGGTTGCCTGCAAGGAATATGGATTTGAAAAACTCGGGTTCCAAGAGGTTTATTCGATCATCCGGGATCGCAACATTCCGTCCATCAACGTGGCGATCCGAAACGGTATGTTGCGCGGAAAAGGATTGTCCGCCATTATCGCGGTGTGGATATGCCGCATTACGTGTTCATCGCGAGAAAGGAAGGCAGCATCCATGCTCTTTGAATTTCAACTTTCCACTCCCGGGAAGGACTTTTATAACATCACGCCGCAAGTCCGCGGAGCTGTTACAAAAAGCTGCGTGACGAACGGCATGGCCGTGGTCTACTGTCCGCACACGACGGCAGGAATTACGATCAACGAAAACGCCGACCCGGATGTGGTGCGCGATCTGCTCCTTGGTTTGGATAAGGCGTTCCCTGACCGGCCGGAGTTCCGTCACGCGGAGGGCAACAGCGCGGCGCACCTGAAAGCGAGTACAATCGGTTCAAGCGTAACCGTACTGATACAGGACGGCAAACTTGTCCTCGGCACTTGGCAGGGCGTCTTCTTTTGCGAATTTGACCCGCCAAGGCAACGGAAGTCTTCGTCAAGGTTCTGTAGGCTGCTGCAAGCAATTTAAAGGACACAACAGTGATAGTCGGCCGTTTGGATGGAACGCTCCCGCTCATGCTGGTACTCTTTTTAAAATCTGCTATACTGTTCAATAGCGTTTTCTAGTGAAAAGGAAAAAGGAGAAAAGAGTTATTGTGCGGATTGGCGTAATCGGCTGCGGAAGATGGGGGTCTTTTATTGCCTGGTATTTGGACCGGATCGGCCACGACGCTTCGCTCTACGGCAGAAGCGATTCTTCGCGCATGCAGCAATTTTTGCTTACCCGCGGCAATGGGCTGGTGACGCTTCCTGAACGTGTCCGGCTTACGACCGCCCTCCCGGAGGCCGTACAGGCGGAAACGCTTGTCATTTCCATTGGGGCGCAGGGGCTTCGGTTGCTGATGGAGGAATTAAAAGCGCTGCGGCTTACCGATAAAACATTTGTGCTCTGCATGAAGGGCGTTGAAATCGGCTCGGGCAAGCGGCTTTCCCAGATCGTAACGGAGTATATGGCCCCCTCCTGCCATGTGGCGGTTTGGCTTGGGCCCGGGCATGTGCAGGAGTTTTGCAGCGGCACGCCCAACTGCATGGTGATCGACAGCGGAGAAGAGGCCGTTACCAAACGCCTGGTGGAGGCATTCTCCAGTGAGCTGATCCGCTTTTATTACGGGCAGGATTTAATCGGCAACGAAATCGGCGCCGCAGCGAAGAACGTCATCGGCATCGCGGCTGGGATTTTGGATGGTTTGGGCCTATCCACCCTCAAAGGTGCGCTGACTTCGCGCGGCACGCGCGAAATCGGGCGGCTGATTTCAGCTATGGGAGGAAGCGAACTTTCCGCCTACGGCCTCTGTCATCTCGGGGATTACGGCGCAACCGTATTTTCCCCCTACAGCCACAACCGCCGCTATGGCGAGGCATTTGCAACAGGAGAACAATGCGAAGGCCTAGCCGAAGGCGTACATACCGTATGCGCGCTGATGACGCTGGGCGTCAGATATGGGGTCGAGCTGCCCATTTGCGCCGCGGTACACGCCGCGCTGTATGAAGGCGTGGATGTAAAGGACGCGCTGGAACGGCTGTTTACCCGCAGCCTGAAGCCGGAGTTTTAATGCCTATTTGCCGTGTTCCGGTATTGCGGATATTTCTGTCAACCCCATTTGCCTGAATGCTTCTTCCCCTTTGGGCGTAGCAGCGTACACGGTGGATTTGCCTTCTTCAAGGGAAATCCACCCGTTTTGTATGTAGAGCGAAAAGAGCATAGCGCCCAGCCTGCCGCCCAGGTGATCGTAGCATTTGCGCCCGGTCAACCGTTTTTCCTGTCTCATTCCTTTTCTCCCGCTCTTTCCGAGTTGCTTGGTCTGCATGCTGCAAGCCCTTCTAAAAAAGAATCCATCCAGTTGAGCAGCGCGTCGTAAACCCCTACCTGCTGTTCCATAATGGAGCGGCCCACAAACGGAACATGCTGCCGCTGCGGCTGCATGTTGGCGATGTATGCGCGGCCCGTTTCCATGCCAGCGCGGATATTGTTGGCCAATTCCATGGCCTGACCGGTTTCCAGCTTGTTCAGGTTCGCGATTACCGCGTTAAAGTCGAACAGCACGTTGACCGCTGCATTTGCTTTTTCCCGCATCAGCTTCAAAAAGTATGCTCTCCCCGACGGGGTAATGGAGTAAACTGATTTTTCCGGCATTCTGCCTTCCCGTACCGATATGCTTGTGAGATAGCCCTTTTCTTCTAATTTCACCACGTTTTTATAGATGGAAGGCGAACTGATTTTCACCCACCTGGAAAGGTTGCGGTATTCCACCTGCTTTTGCATATCATAGGCGCTCTGCGGCTGCTCATATACGAGGCCCAATAATATAAGATCTACTGCAGACATGATATTGCTCCTTCAATGAAAGAGTGAATTCGGATTGGCGAGGATATTTATCGTCAGGTCCTTCGGCGGGAGACGCCTACGGATACTTGGCCCGCGGGCCTTCGCAAGAAAAAAGCCAGGAATACCTGTAGGTATTCCTTCGTTTTTGACGCAGTATGGCGGCAAATAGACCGTCAAGATGTTTCAAGATTTCGTCGGGGGAGCAATCACAACTCAGTTTTCATCGTAGCTTGTAAGGGCGATGGGCAGCGCTTCAATTACCGCAAGCCCTACCGCGGGCAGCCCCACAAGAACGGCGCTTTTGATTTCCTCACGGGTCGCCCCCAGCTTCTTTGCGGAAATCACATGGAACGGCAGCCCGCCTGGCATATGCACGGCGGAAAGTACGGAGATATAGGCGAGTTCCGCCGTCTTTGAGTCCAATGCGCTGGCCTCTGAAATCTTTGCGACCGCCTCCATATAAGCGGTTCCTACCGGGCACGATTCCTTCATAAACACTTGAAACCCGTTGCTGACATGCTGCATGGGAAGTACTCCTTTTCTTGGATTTGTTTTAATTATACTATACTATATAGTAGTAGTCAATATAGTAATGATGCATAAAAAACCCGCCCTGGGGCGGGCGGGTCAAAAACAAAAACGGATTACCGGGCGGACATCATCTGGTCGATATAGGAACGCAGCGTAGTGCCATCCACAGTGCCTAACAAAGTGCCCAACGTTACGAGCAGGGCAACAGCCACGCTGACATTGTCAATGTTAATATTGGTACTGTTGTTTCCGTTACCGATATCCCGCAAGATTGTCCTCAGGCGCTGATCCTGATCCTGATCCTGGTCCTGATCCTGATACTGGGCCTGGGCCTGCGCCTGAATCTGATTATCTTCGAAGTCAAAGTTATTAAATTCACGGCGCGGACGGCAGCAACAACGATTATAAGACATTAGCTCTCCTCCTCTCTGGGTTGATTAGTATATAATATTAAGAACCATTTCGGAATGTGACAGCTACATGAATGGAATATATAAATGATAAAGTCAGGAAACTGGCTGAATTTGCGCTGTTGTGTATAATATATGCTTTTCCGGTTACCCATGATATATGTATTGTTGATCTATCATAATCCGTGTTGAAACCGACGCTTTACAGCGGTTTTATGTACATCCTGCCGTATGATGCGCCGCTTCCCTCCATATACATGAATAATCGCCCGGTTTTCGGGCGGCGTGCAGGAGAGGGGACGGCCGACATTGCTCAACAAGAAGACGTTTTTTTATCAGGCTGCTTTGCTTGCGCTTTCCAACACCGTACTGTTGTTGTTGGGTTTTGCATACCGCGTGCTGCTCGGAAGGCTGGCCGGGGCGGAGGGGCTCGGCGTTTATACGTTGACCATACAGGTCTATTCCATCGTCATGTCCGTGTGCGTGGCGGGGCTATGCGTGGGGGTGACGCATGTTTCGGCTTCCCTTGCGGCGCAGCACGATATACTGGGCATCCGTCGCTTGGTTCGTTTTGCGCTGTCCTGTTTTCTTGCGTTGTTACTCGTCATGGCGGTGCCTATCCTGTTGCTGCGCGATCAGATTGCGACCAGTATACTGGGCGACGCGCGCACCGCAAACGCGCTGTGGATGATATTGATCTGTATCCTCCTCACCGGTGCGGAAAACATACTCAAAGCCACATTCCACGGCACGCGCATGGTACGCTTTACCGCGATTTCCGAGGTGGGGGAGCAGATATTGCGTATTCTCCTTGCATCGCTGCTGCTTGCCCGCTTTATCAACGGAGACCATGGATATACCGCATTTTTAATTATCTCCGTCATGACGCTGAGCGAATTATACAGCGTGTTGTTTTTAGGCATATCCTATAACGCAAAATTCCGGCCGGCACGGCAAAAAAAGAAGGCGACCGCAGGCATACGGCGGAGCTTTTTAAAGATTGCCGTTCCTTCCGCGCTTACCTCCATGCTTTCCAATGTATTCGCTTCGGTGTCCGTGGTAATATTTCCTTCCCGGTTGGTGCTTTCCGGATATACAAGGACCCAGGCTGTAAGCGCATTGGGACTTATCTCCGGCATGGTGGTCCCGGTATTGATGCTGCCCTCGGCGTTGGTGGGCGCCCTGTGTACGCTCATTATGCCAAGCATTGCGGCAAGCATTTCGAGGGGGGATCACCCGGACCTTATCCGCAAGGTCAATAAGGGGATAGAGGCGGCGGGGCTTTTGGGCCTGCCCGCAACGGCTGTGCTCCTGCCTTTTATCCCCATGCTGTGCGGGCTGCTCTTTGGGCAGACGGTGCCTCCGGCTCTGGCGGATGCGTTGAGCCTGCAGGCCATCAGCATTTATTATCTTTCCATTTCCACCAGCATATTGAACGGGATTGGCAAGCAAAAGCAGGTGCTGATCCTTGCGGCAATAGGGGAGGCGCTTCAGCTTGCGCTTGTCTGGGTGCTTACCGCCATGCCCAGCCTGCACGTATACGGCTATATCATCGGCATGCTTGCGGGGGACCTGCTGCGCGTGGCGGTGGGGTTTGTGCTCATTCACAGGGCTACGCACACCCGCCCGCGCATATTCCACGCATGCATTGTGCCCATTGCATGCGCGGTCATTCTATACGCCTGTGTGCGCATCATTTTCTTCTGGGCGCTGCACCACGGCATGACCGCGATCGCTGCCATGCTCATCAGCATTCCCGTATGCATTGTGCTGTACTTCCTGCTGTTGCGTCTGTTGGGCGTACGCATCTGGTCGTATTTTCAAAAAATTGTGTTCCGCAAGAACCCCGCGCAGGCGGACGGCCCAAAAGCGGAGGCGATCTCTTAATTGGACTTAAAACAAGCAAAGGGGTGGGAATGTTCCGCCCCTGAGCGGGTCATCACATATATTTTTATTTTCTTAAGGTATCGCCACCTGCGGCGGCGGCGATAGATCATTTTATTTAATAGCGGGAGGGCTTCGCCCCCCGTGCCCCCTAGGACGGGCGCTCTTAAGGAAGATTCCCCCACAGCAAAAATCTATGGCGACGGCCCTCAGGCCTAGTGTCCTTCGGGCTCTCCCGCCGAGGACGCGGCACTAAAGCGCTGATACCTTGAAACCTTTTTTACAGGTATAACAACAGGGCCGGGGATGTTCCCGGCCCTTTGTACGATCTTTTGCTCACTTTACCGTATTGCGGTACCTGTCCCGCGCGACATAGTGCGTGTGCAGGAGTTCATGCGATTTGTGCCCGCCCGGCACGCCAAGATAATCCGCATAAATTTTCTGGATCGCGGGGCTCTGGTGGCTCTTGCGGTACACTTTATCGGCGTCTTCCGCATAGGTGGCGCGGGTGCGCTCCACGCGGGGGTCGATATCAAAGCGCGTGCGCGCGTCCACAAAGGGCTGGCCCCCGCCGTTGATGCAGCCGCCCGGGCAGCCCATGATTTCAATAAAGTGGTAATTCGCATCGCCGCGTTTGACGGCGTCAAGCAGTTTTCCCGCATTGGCCGTGCCGTGGGCGACGGCGACCTTCACTTCCAATCCGCCTATGGGGATGGTGGCTTCCTTGATGCCGGTTAATCCGCGCACATTCTGGTATTCGATTTCCTGCAGGTCTTCGCCTGCCAGAATATCCGCAACCGTGCGCAGCGCCGCTTCCATGACGCCGCCCGTCACGCCGAATATGGTGGCGGCGCCGGTGGAGTCGCCCAGGATGTCGTCAAATTCTTCATCCGGCAGGCTTGCAAAATCAATCCCTGCCAGTTTGATCATGGCGGCAAGCTCGCGCGTGGTGATGTTGGCGTCCACATCCCGGTATCCGTCCCGTCCCATTTCGGGCCGGGCAATCTCAAACTTCTTCGCCGTGCACGGCATGACGGAGACCACATAGATATCCTTCGGGTCCAGCCCGTTCTGCTGCGCGAAGTAGGTCTTTGTAATCGCGCCCTGCATCTGGTTCGGGCTCTTGCAGGTGGAAAGGTTCTCTAAAAAGTCGGGGTAGAAATGCTCGCAGTATTTTACCCAGCCAGGGCTGCAGGAGGTGATCATGGGCAGCGTGCCGCCATCCTGAATACGGCCTAAGAGCTCCGTGCCTTCTTCCATAATGGTAAGGTCGGCGGCAAACTGTACGTCGAACACCTTACACGCCCCAAGACGGCGCATGGCGGCGGCGAGCTTGCCGGTACAGCGCGTGCCCATGGGCAGGCCGAAGAGTTCCCCTATGCCAAAGCGCACGGCTGGCGCGGGCTGGAATATGACAAGCTTCCTCGGGTCGGCTAAAGCGTCCCAAACGGGCTGGGTGGCGTCCTTTTCCGTGAGCGCGCCGGTGGGGCAGGCGACGATGCATTGCCCGCAGTTGATGCAGGCGACGTCGTTGAGGCTCTTGTTAAATACGGAGCCGATCTGTGTCTTAAATCCGCGGTTCTGCATGCCGATGGCGTATACGCCCTGCGTCTTTTCGCATGCGGCGATACAGCGGCGGCAGAGGATGCATTTGTTGTTGTCCCGCACGACGGAGGGAGAAAGTTCGTCGATCGTTTTTGTTAGGCGCGCGCCATCAAACGGAATATCCGTAATGCCCAGTTCATCCGCAAGCGATTGCAGTTCACAGCTTGTATTGCGTTTGCAGGTCAGGCAGGAACGGTCATGGTCGGATAAAATCAGTTCCAGCACCGAACGGCGGGCGGAAAGTACCTTGGCGGAGGACGTCTTGATTTCCAAACCCTCGGATACGGGGAACACGCAGGCCGCCTGGAGCCTGCCGGTCTTTGCTTCTTCCACCAGGCACATGCGGCATGCCCCGATGTTGTTGAGCCCTTTGAGGTTGCAGAGCGTGGGGATGCGGATGCCTTCTTTTCGCGCTGCTTCAAGTACCGTGGCGTTTTCACGCACTGTGACGGGGCGGCCGTCTATTATCATATTGACCATGCGCATTTCCTTTCTGTTGCTGCATTTATTGAAGAGAGGAATATTTGATATTTTTTTCACGATTGCAGATATAGAATACCGTCTATATAGACAAAAGTCAATACGCTTTACGGGAAATGTTTACAAATTGTTGTTTGCCGCGAAAGCCTTGAGAGAGGTATAATACACGGGGTTATAAAAATAACGGATTTCTTATGAAACCATTTCCATATGTGAAACGTTATTATACTTTAGATGGTCAATACAGCGTAGGGCGGAAGCCATTGGGGGGTACATGGAGCAAAACGGCGCGCACTTGATCGAACTTCGGAACGTCACCAAAACCTATCGTGTGGGTTCCGCAGCCATTCATGCGCTTAACGGCGTGGATCTTGTGCTGGAAAAAGGGGATATCTGCTGCATCGTGGGTCGTTCCGGCTCGGGCAAATCGACTTTACTCAATCTGCTTGCCGGGCTTGAAAGCCCCAGCAGCGGGGAGATCGTCGTTTCCCGGATGCATATCGAGCGCATGACGCAGAGCGAGCTCATCGTGTTCCGGCAAAAAAAAGTCGGCTTTATTTTTCAATCATTCAATCTCATGCCTTACTATACGGCGCTCGAAAACGTGGCGCTGCCGTTGTCGTTCCGCGGGGTCAGCAGAGCAAAGCGGGATAAGATTGCGCGGGATATGTTGAAGGCCGTGGGCTTAGCCACACATATCAACCACAAACCCATGCAGATGAGCGGCGGCCAGCAGCAGCGCGTGGCGATTGCGCGCGCGCTTGTGAGCGACCCGGAGATCGTATTTGCGGATGAACCAACCGGAAATCTCGATTCAAAGACCTCCGACGAGGTCATGAATCTCATGACGGATATCGCGCGCGAGCGGGAAAAGACGCTCATCATGGTCACGCATGACGCGAACATGGCCGCCTTTACGGATAAGGCGGTGCATATTTTGGACGGAAAGATCACGGATATAGAAACCAAATAACGGGGAACGGATACAGGAGGATGGCTTATGTGGGGTAAAAGAACGGCTGCTTTGATTTTGTGCGTCTTGATGGCGCTTATGATGCTGCCAACAATATCGTTGGCGGAAGTTGCGACAGAATCGTCCTTAGACTATCCTGCCGACAGCAATTCGGCATTGATTCTATCTTCAGTTGGCATGGATGGTAAAGTTGTGCCTGCGCCCAAGGGAAATATCGGGGACCGCATTCGCATTACCTTACCTATATTCAACAGGACGAAAAGCCGTATCCGCAATATTTTGGTAACGCCACAGATTTCCGCGACGCTTGATTCTTTTCCGTTTGATGTCGGGGCTGTAAACTATACCGTCAGTGTTGAAGATATGTCACCCGGTCAAACAAGGGAAGTCAACTACGACTTTACGCTCGCCGATAAGGTAACAAGCGGCGTGAAAGAAGTAAAGTTCAACGTCATTTATTACAATCAGCTCAAATTTGCTTATGAGGCGGCCACGCTCTCCGTTTTTGTCACGGTGGTCAAGGGTTATACGCCGGATAAGACCGACGAGGACGGCAACATCATCGCCACCACCCCCAAGATCATACTGGAGGGGTATACCATTACGCCGCTCAACACAGAGGACCAGCAGAGCGGCCGCCTGTTTGCCGGAGAAAAATTCTCCATCAAGCTTGCCATACTCAACACTTCCAGCGAGGAAGCCGTCAAGAACATCCAGCTTACGCTTTCCAATGAAGGCGGCGTGATACTGCCCGCAGACAACGGCAGCAATACCGTTTATATCGATAAGATCGGCTCAGGGGAGACGGTGGAAAAAACGCTCACCTTCCAGTCCGCGCCCGATGCGGAAGCCAAGGCGCAATCCCTTGTAGCCAAGTTCAATTACGAAAGCTCCAAGACGCTAAAAGCCTATGAGGCAACGGAAACCATCACGCTGCCCATTGCGCAGCGCATGCGCGTGCGCATCGACGATCCGATGGTGTACGGCGACGCCATGCTCGAACAATCCACCCCCGTATCCTTCAGCCTTTATAACATGGGCAAATCCACCCTCTACAACTGCATGGTGGATGTGGAGGGCACCGGCCTGAAGATGGAGGAATCGTTCTACGGCGGCAACATCTCCTCCGGCAATACCATGCGCGCGGATTTCAACGTAATTCCTTCCACGGCGGGCCAAATCGAAGGCAAGGTCATTATCACCTATGAGGACGTTTACGGCGAACAAACGCGCGTGGAGAAGCCCCTTTCGTTCAATGTGCTTGAAAGCTTCATGCCCGAAGAGGGGATGATGGGGCCGGAGGGCGAGGTATTTAAGCCCGGCATGGAGGCACAGCCGCAAGGCGGGTTCCCCACCGGCCTGATCATTGCTATTGCGGCCGTCGTGGTCGTAGGCGTCATCATCCTGCTCGTTTCCCTCAAGCGCAAGCGCCGTAAAAAACATCTGGAGGAAGTATGAAAACGCTAGATCTGTTCATCATGGCCTTCATGAACCTGTGGCGGCGCAAGCTGCGCGCGTTCCTGACGGTGCTGGGCATGGTGATCGGCGTGGCGTCCATTGTCGTGATGGTTTCGCTCGGCATCGGCATCAACGAATCCTTCCGGGAAAATTATGAGCGCGCGGGCAGCCTTACCACCATACAGGTCAACAGCTACCGCATGGTGGAAGCGAAGGCGGGCGTAGCGATGGCCGGCCCTGCGCAGGAGGTGGTGCTTGATGACAAAAGCGTATTGGCCTTCCGGCAGATACCGGGTGTCACGGCCGTCATGCCCATGCTCGAAACCTGGGGCGCGCTCAAAAGCGGCCAGTACATGACGGACGTTTCCATTATGGGCGTGGACCTCAAGGTGGCGGAAGAGTTCGGGTTTACGCTTGCCAATGGCCGCATGCCCAAAACCGGCTCGGGTTCCAAATATGAGATGGTGCTCGGTTCCTGGGCGCTGCAGAACTTTTATAATCCCACCACCGGCAAGCAGGCGGTGGATCGCGACGGCAACTCCAAAATCAATATGGAGCGCTCCCGTTTTCAATTGACGTTTGACTACAGCAACGTCTATTCCAACTGGGACACGGGCGGAGGAGAATCCCGCCCCAAAGGCAAGATGTATGACGTGAAGGCTGTGGGCCAGATGGCGGAGGAGGGCAACAATTACGCCTACTATTCGCTGATGGATATCGCCGCCGTGCGCAAGCTGGCCAAGGAAAACAAGGATTTCATGAACCTTGACACGAAAAAGTACAGCCAGATTTGGGTCAAGTGCGAGAATATCGACGAGGTCATTGAGATTCAGAAGCAGATCCAGGACATGGGCTATGGCGCGTACAGCCTGCAGGATGCCTTGAAAGCCGCGCAGGAAAGCGCGTCGCAGCTCCAGATGCTGTTAGGCGCGATCGGCGGCGTATCGCTGCTGGTGGCGGCAATCGGCATCATGAACACCATGATGATGAGCATCTACGAGCGAACCAAGGAAATCGGCATCATCAAGGTGCTCGGGTGCCGCATGCGCAACATTGCGGAGCTGTTTTTGACGGAGGCGGCCTATATTGGCCTGATCGGCGGTCTTATTGGCCTGGGCATCAGCTATGGGCTTTCGACGCTGTTGAACCAGTTCGTCATGCAGTCCGTTGGCATGCGCAGCGTCATTCCGCTCTACCTCTCTTTGGGCGCGGTGCTGTTTTCCATTGTGGTCGCGCTCATCAGCGGCATGTATCCGGCCATCCGGGCCATGAAGCTTTCCGCGCTTTCGGCCATACGCTCTGAATAAAAATACGCAAAGAAAGCGGCTTCGGCCGCTTTCAGTTTATTAAAAGAGAATTCACATATATTCTTTTCTTAAGGTATCGCCCCCTGCGGCTGGCGACGATAGACTATTTTATTTAATAGCGGGAGGGCTTCGCCCCCCGCGCCCCCTAAGCACGAGCATCCTTAAGGAAGGGTTTGAGGATCGATTATGTAGTCAAGCTGCATATCCTTGTAAGGTCCCCGAATATATCATCCGGTAGCCCACAACCCCCAAAACAGTTGTCGACGCTCTAAAGTGCCAATACCTTAAAAATTCAAGTGGCTTGTTGATATGCTGAAGCGGCTTCGGCCGCTTTTTTCATAAGGGATTGGACTTCAAAATTCAGGAAATGTTAGCATTTGCGTTCCATACCTTCGTTGTTTTGCCCTTTGAAATGTGCTATATTGGTACTCATAAAAGGGAGTGAGCATATGTGGAAGGAATTCAGAGAATTTGCCTTTAAAGGGAATGTGATTGACCTTGCGGTTGGCGTGATGATCGGCGGAGCGTTTGGGAAAATCGTCACCAGCGTTGTAAACGATCTGTTCATGCCGGTGCTGAGTCTCATAACGGGCAGCCTGGATTTCTCACAGAAGCTGTTTATTCCTATGAACGGGAAGCGGTATGATACGTTGCAGTTGGCGCAAGCCGATGGCGCGGCGACGTTCAATTACGGCGCGTTTATTACCAATGTCATCGACTTCCTGCTTATTGCGCTCAGCGTATTTCTATTCGTAAAGCTGATCAACAAGCTGCGCCTGAAGAAGGCGGAAGCCTCCGCGCCCGCTCCGGAGCAAAGAAAGTGCCCGTACTGCAAAAGCGGGATCGCGGAAGGCGCAACGCGCTGTCCGTTCTGTACTTCCATGCTGGAGGAAAAGAAATGATGCTGCGGGAGTATCTTGAGAACGAGTTTTTATACAAAGAGGATTGGAACTGTGCGGAGCATATGCTCATCGGCG
The DNA here is from genome assembly GCA_023455425.1 of Bacillota bacterium. GTDB lineage: Bacteria > Bacillota > Clostridia > Christensenellales > CAG-138 > JAEYLA01. The sequence goes on from JAEYCM010000012.1 coordinate 49,207, forward strand.
CGGACCGTGTATATGGATTGAAGCTGGACCGTGAGGCGTATAAGCTTGCCGCCGGGTTTGGCGGCGGCATGGCGGTGGGCGGTATCTGCGGCGCGCTCACGGGCGCCATTATGGCGCTGGGCATGCTTTTTGTACAGGAACGCGCGCATGAGGGCGAAAAAATAAAGGTGCTCACTGCGGAGCTGATCGGGCGGTACCGGCAGAGGATGGGCGAGGTGGATTGCATCCCGCTTAAGGAACACTACCGCACGGAAGAAATTAAATGCCGCGATGTAATATTGGAAGCGGCGTCGATACTGGATGATATCGTAATACGGGAGCTTCCCGGAGCCGCTTTCGTTGCAAAAGCGCGCGGCATCTGATATTCTATTTAGACGCAATGGCCTTGCGGGGCCAAAAGGCGCATAACGCGCATGATTGGGGAGGACATGACGAGATCATGAGAAACGCATTCGACGTATTGGAAGAACGCGGGTTTATCAAGCAGGCATCGCATCCCGAAGAGCTTCGGGAACTGATGGGCAAAGAACGCATCACGTTTTATATAGGCTTTGACCCCACGGCGGACAGTTTGCATGTTGGTCATTACGTCGCCTTGATGGCGATGGCGCATATGCAGCGCGCAGGCCACCGGCCCATCGCGCTCTTGGGCGGCGGAACCACCATGATCGGTGATCCTTCCGGAAAAACGGATATGCGCCGCATGATGACGCAGGAAGAAATCCAAAGTAACGCCCACAAGTTTCAGGCGCAGATGTCCCGCCTTCTTGACTTTGGCGAAGGCAAAGCAATTGTCCGGAACAATGCGGACTGGCTGCTGCCGCTGAATTTCCTGGAGTTTATGCGCGACATCGGCGTGCTGTTTTCGGTAAACCGCATGCTCTCGGCGGATTGCTATAAAAACCGTATGGAGCAGGGCCTTACGTTCTTTGAAATGGGCTATATGCTCATGCAGAGCTATGATTTCCTTATGCTCAACCGCATGGAAGGCTGCGTGCTGCAGATGGGCGGGGACGACCAGTGGAGCAATATCCTGGCGGGCGCAGATCTGATCCGCCGAAAGGAGCAAAAGCCCGCGTATGCGTTGACCTGCACGCTTCTAACCACCAGCGACGGCCGCAAAATGGGCAAGACCGAAAAGGGCGCGCTCTGGCTGGATAAGGAAAAGTGCCCCGTATTCGATTTCTACCAGTACTGGCGCAACGTGGACGACGCGGATGTGGAACGCTGCCTTGCGCTGTTGACATTCCTGCCTATGGACGAGGTACGCCGCCTTGGTGCGCTTCGTGACAGCGCCATCAACGAGGCCAAGCGCGTGCTCGCGTTTGAACTGACCAAGCAGGTGCATGGCGAAGAGGAAGCGCAAAAGGCCATGGACGCCGCAGAGGCGCTGTTTTCCGGCGGCGGCGATCTTTCCCATATGCCTACCGTAGCGCTTTCCGCGGCGGAGGCGGAAGAAACCGGCCTCCGGGTGACGGATCTTCTGGTGAAAGGCAACCTTGCAAAATCCAAGAGCGACGCGCGCAGGCTCATTGAAAGCGGCGCAGTGTTCCTTGGCGACGATAAGGTGGAGGACGTTTACTTTGCGCTTTCCCCCGAAAGCGTACAGGGGGACGGCGTTATTCTGAGGAAGGGCAAGAAGGGCTTCTGCCGTATCCGTCTTAGCTGATGCGCGCGTACCGCACGGTGCAAAAAGAGGCTCAAATCGAGCTGGTGATCCAAAAATCCCGCTTTATTGGCCGCTGCTTTCCCGTAACGCAGGAGGATGCGGCGCTTTCTAAGCTTGCGGAGTTGCGCAAACAGCATTGGGACGCCACCCACAACTGCTTTGCCTATTGCATTGGCGCGGATGTTTCCGCCGCGCGTTTTAGCGACGACGGGGAGCCTGCGGGAACCGCCGGACTTCCCATGATGGAAGCCATCCGCCAAAAAGGATTGGTTGACGTATTGTGCGTCGTCACGCGGTATTTCGGCGGCGTGTTATTAGGAACTGGCGGATTGGTACGCGCCTATTCCAGGGCGGCCTCCATGAGCATGGAGGCTGCGGGCATCGTGGAAATGTGCCCGTGCGTCACACTTTTGATTAAGACCGATTATTCCCGTTTTGCCGTTATCGAGCCGCTTTTGCGCAAGGACGGCAACCTGAAGGATATTCGTTACACGGAGGATGTGGAGGCGGACCTGGTGGTGCCCGAAGAGGACGTTGCGGCATTTTCCCGGCTGCTGATCGAAAAAACTGACGGCCGCGTGCAGCCGCAGGAAACCGGAAGGGCATATGGCGCGTTTCCTTTATAAAGACGCAGCCGCTCCAACAAAAGCTGATTTTTCCCGGCCAGACGGGAACGAATTTAAAGACAGCGGAGGGATCGTATGGAATTCACCATCAGCAGGACGGCGGCGCCTAAAGCGAAGCCGCAGGATGAAACCAAGCTTGGGTTTGGCAAAGTCTTTTCGGATCATATGTTTATTATGGAATTTGAAGAGGGCAGAGGCTGGCACAACGCAAGAATACAGCCCTACCAGAGCCTGCAGATCGACCCCGCAAGCCCTGTGCTGCACTACGGGCAGGAGATATTCGAGGGTCTCAAGGCCTACCGCTCCAGGAAGGACGAGATCCTTCTGTTCCGCGCGCGGGACAATGCCCGCCGTCTGAACAAAGGCGCACAGAGGATGTGCATGCCTGAGATCGATGTGGAAGACAACTATCAAGCCATGGCGGCGCTTGTGGATCTGGAACGCGATTGGGTGCCCCATGCCCCCGGCGCGACGCTGTATCTGCGTCCCACGCTGATTGCCGACGGCGCGGCGCTTGGCGTACACAGAGCGGAGCGTTTTCTCTATTTCATCATCTGCTCGCCGTCAGGCGCATATTATCCTTCGGGCCTTGCGCCTATCCGCATCTATGTGGAGGACAATTACGTCAGGGCCGTCAAAGGCGGCACCGGGAATGCAAAAACCGGCGGCAACTATGCCGCAAGCATCAAGGCTGCGGAAGAAGCCGCTGCGCGCGGATACAGCCAGGTGCTTTGGCTGGACGGTGTGGAGCGCAAGTATGTCGAAGAAGTGGGCGCCATGAACATGATGTTCCTCATCGGCGATACCATCTGCACCGCACCCGTGGAAGGCAGCATACTCGACGGCATCACCCGCAAATCCATACTCACCCTTGCTGGCGAGATGGGCTTCAAGGTGGCCGAGCGTAAAATCGCAATTTCCGAGCTTGTGGAGGCAGGGGAGAGCGGCGAACTTAAGGAAGCGTTCGGCGTCGGTACGGCGGCTGTTGTTTCCCCGGTTGGCGAACTCCACTATAAGGGCAAGAGCGTCATTGTCAACGACGGCAGGATCGGCAGCGTGACGCAGAAGCTCTACGATACGCTCACCGGGCTGCAGTTTGGGGAGATCGAGGATACGCACGGCTGGGTCACCCGGGTTTAAAAAGCATATTTTGTGGTAGTATCGTATTGAAAGATACATATACTCCAAAGACCGCAAAAGGAGATACCATAATCCCATGAAAAGAATTGTTTCCGCATTAAGCGTATTACTATTGTTGCTGTTGCTTGCGCCGGTGTCGCTTGCGGCGACTGTGCAGGTCACAACAGAGCCTGCGCAGATTACCTCGGCCGGAACGATTAGCGCGAGATTTTCCGTCGTGAACGATTCCGCCTATGAGATGCGGGATATCAATATTTCCGGGAACGGGTTATCCGGCAGCAGCCAGTTGTCCAGCCAGGTGGTGCCGCCCAACGGCAAGCTGAACTTTACCATCAGCAGTATCGAAGTTACAGAAGATATGCTGGGGCAGACGATGACCTATACGCTTATCTGGACGGAAAACGGCGCGCCAAAATCGAAGGACGTATCCATTACGCTGGGCATGGCGCCCGCCGCAGAAATGACGGCGACGCGCACCGCCAGCAAGACATCCGGAAAATCCGGCGAAAAGGTGACGCTGACCTATACCCTCAACAACCCAGGGACCGCTGATATGACGGGCATCACCGTCAAGGATACGGCGGCGGGAACGGCGGCGGTTGCAAGCAACCTGACCCTCGCGCCGGGCACGTCGAAAACCGTGACGTACGAGCTGACTTTGGGCGGGCAGGACGTCGTCAGCCAACCTTCCATTACCTATCAGATCAACGGCGAAGGCAAAGCGATTTCCATGGATCCGCTCACCATCACCGTGATGAACGTTCAGATGGATTTCACTGTGACCAAGGGCGACCCTTCCCCGGAGGGCGTGGTGTTTACCCTTGTGCTGAGCAACAAGGGCAATCAGACCATCAGTAACCTTACCGTCAAGGATGAGCTGGGCAACACAGTCAACCCCGAAGCCTTTGCGTTGGAAGCAGGCAAGGAGCGGACGCTCAGCTATACCGTTACGACAACGGAACTACGCAACGTATCCTTTGTGGTGACGGGCACGGACGCTTCCGGCCAGCCATATGAAAACAGGACTACAAGCTATGAAGTCTGGCCGTATGTAGACCCGAGCCATGTCTCGCTTTCGCTTTCCGCCACCGTGCTCCAGCCGCTTACCGACAGCGGACGCATGAAGGTGCGCTTTACCATACAGAACAATTCCAATGTGGATATGGTAAACGCGCTCATTTCCGAAAAAGAGCTGGGTAACATTGAGCCGATGGATATCCTGCCCCTGGGTGAAACCCAAATAGAAAAGGAACTCCTCATCAGCGCGCCGCGCGAACTGCAGTTTACGCTCACCGCTTCCGATCCTTCCGGCGTCCAGCATACCTATGAAGCCAAGCTTAACGCGGACTATGTCTCTTTGGCTACGCCCGCGCCCAGCGCTACCCCCGCGCAGGAGGAAGAACCGGCGAGCGCCGGCGGCATGAGCGGTACATTGGTTACCGTGCTGATCGTGCTTGCGGCGCTGATGGCGGTAGCGGGCATTGCGCTGTTGGCGCTCTCCATCTACGAGCGCAGGCGCAACGCTACATTGGAGGAAGAAGAGCCGGATGAGCTGCCCCGTGCGCGCAACGCCGCGCAGGCACGGGTAAACGCTGCGGAACGCGAAGCGCAATCCCAGCCTTATCCCCTGGAACAGAATGCGGGCCGGGCCTCCCGGTTTGCGCAGCCGCAGAGAGAACCGGTGGACTTTTCCGCGCAGACGACCTCCGTTCCCGTGCAGAGAAACACGGAAAAGCCGGTGTTCCAGCCCGCGCCTTCCCGCACGCCGGTCCAGCCGCAGGAGAGAACGCCCGTTCAACAGCAGGAAAGGGCATACGTTCAGGCGCAGGAGCGCGTACCCATCCAGCCACAGGAAAGAGTTCCTTTCCAGCCGCGCGTTCCGCAGCAGCCGCAGATACGCCATGTGGAGCCGGAACCCGAGCAGAGGCCGCCTCAGGCCTCGCCGGAAATCCGTAACCGGGTGCATCGGGTGCGGAGCACGGACGACCAGCGATAACGAAATAGTTTCATGCGGGGGAGGCGTCGCCTCCTCCGCAAGCTTGTTAAAAGAACTGGATGGCCTTTTAAGATACCGCGGTTATAGACTTTATTCGCGAGCGGCGACATGTGCGGCGTGAGCGTGAAGCCTTGCAGGAACCGTCGACCGCACCGAAGGTGCAGGCGGTTCCTGTAAAACTCAAAAAAGTGCCGCAGGCACTTTTTTGATCGTCTTGCGGGGGAGGCATCGCCTCCTCCGCTGTTGCATGCAAAAGAGAGAAAAGATAAGAGGGGTCAATTCCATGCAAACATTTTCCGGCCTCACGGAGGATACCTACCGCTTTTTCTGGGAAATCGCGTTCAACAATGAACACTCCTTCTTTGAAGAAAACCGCAAGCGCTATGAAAAGAACGTCAAGGAGCCCATGCTTGCGCTGGCGGACGCTTTGGGAGAAGCCGCGCTGAAAGTAGACCCCAATTTTAACGTCCGACCCTCCGCCGTCGTATCCCGCATCCGCAGGGATACCCGCTACACCAAGGACAAGTCCCCGTACCGGGATCACGCGTTCCTTTCTTTTAAATATCCCGGTGCGTCCACGGGGGAGAGCTTTGTGCTCTACGCCGAGTTTGAGCGCACGGCCTACGGCTATGGCATGGGCATGTACTACCCACTGCCGCAGTTCATGGCGGATGCCCGACGCCGCATGCTTGCCCGGCCGCAGAAGTTTTTAGAGATCGTCAACAACCCCGCGTTTGCGGAGCGGTTCTCATGGCAGGGGGAGGAGTTCAAGCGGCAGCGGTTTTTGGACGCGCCGGAGGAACTTCGTCCCTGGCTCAACAAGCGCAGCCTGTCCTTCTGCTTTTCTTCCAAGGAACTCTCGAATACCATGAAGCCGGAACTGGTGGATGAAATCAACGAAGGCTTTTTGCTGTTAAAGCCGTTGTACCGTTTTCTGCTGGGTCTGAATGAAAAGTAATAAAGCGAATAAAAAAGCGCGTGGCACGTATTTTGAATTTTCACAAGGTATCGCCGCCTGCGGCGGCGACGATAGACTATTTTATTTAATAGCGGGAGGGCTCCGCCCCCCGCGCCCCCTGAATACAGGCATTCTTTAGGAAGGGGCATGGGAATCGATTGTGCCGCCAAAGGCTGCATATCATATTTGTAAGATCTTCGAATGTACCATTCAGGGGCATGTAGTTTCCCAAAATCCGTCGACACTGAAGCGCCGATACCTTGAAACTCTTAGCAAATTTGTTGAATGCAGAAAGGAACGGTAAAGCCGTTCCTTCTTGCTATTTTCTCACATCATAAATCGTCACCGTATCGTTTGCATACGCCACCGGGAACTGCAAAAAGTATCCTTCGTTCACCGCATACGTATAGCGCTCATAATTGCTGATAAACACATAGTCGATGCCGTATGTTGTTTGCAGCGCGTCAAAGCAAACTTCCGGCTGCTCAAACAGCAGTTTCACCTGCTGTTCGCGGGTTTCATAATCAAGCCCGTGATAGTAGAGGTAGGAACCCGTGCCACACAGGATGTTCCTTCCGGTGAGGGAGGAGACGGCGTTGTTGTGGTTGGTAGCCGTCAAAAACAGCGCGTCGGGCGCGGTGCCCTCGTTGATATAGGCTGCGGCTGCCGTTTCATCGGCGCTGAATTGCTCATAATCGCTGATCGTCTCGCGCGCAAGCGTCAATGTGCCGGAAAGGAACAGGGCGCAAAGCGTAAGGGCCGCAAGATACCGTCTGCCCGCAAAGCCGCTTAACTGCTTGTACAGGTCGATAAGCAGCCGGCCCACGATGCCGCAGGTAAACGCGAACCAGACAAAGAGCAGTTTGTTGTTATCGTACGGATTGGGCTGGAACAGCAGGAACTCCGAAAAGAACCAGATCAGGACAGTTCCGCCGTAAAAGACCTTTTCCTCCTTGGGCAGCCGGAAGAATGCGATGGGCAGCAGCAGGAAAAGAAGACCCAGGTTTTTGATATAGAACCACAGGTAGGAGTCCGTCTCATTCCCCCAGTTGAAATGCGGCTGAAGAAAATCCCCGGATTGCCGGAATGTAAACAACACGAGCTGCGGCAGCGCCAGGGCGGCAGCGATCAGCCCGTATTTGACCCAGCCCAGTAAAATGTCCTTGTTTTGCCGGGAAATGAACGCGTACAGCACATACACCACGCTGACCATACCAAGGGCCAGGAAGGAATGTGTGTGGACAAGCGGCAAACAGCCCGCAATAACGCCCAGCGGCACGAACAGCTTCGGTTCGCGCTCAAACGCCGCGCGCCGCAATAAAAACAGTGCGGGAAACAGCAGCGCCCATCCAAACAGAGTGGCGCGCTGGGGAACAAGCATATCCGCGATCGGGTTGACCCACCTTAGGCCGATATCGGGCAGGTTGGTGGGCGTATTGTAAAAGCCGGTGAATATGCGGGTAAACGCCTCCGGGTTTGTCTTCCACAGATCAAGAAAATACCAGGACCCAAATCCTCCGCCTAAGAAAAACAGCAGCGTACAAAATATCGCGGTACCGGTTTTTTTCTGCCACTGCAAAAAGAAACAGTAAACGCCTAAGAGTACCAGCGCATACGCAAGCAGCGCGGGCAGCAGCATGGAAAGACGCAATGACGCGCCCAGCGCATAAAACGTGGCGCTGATGCTGTCGCACAGAAATGGATAGCCGACCGCCGTGCCCGGGAATATGGAATACTGCGGCGGAAATATCCCCTGTTCCGCGATGCTGGTAACAAGCCCAAGATGCAGCGGCAGATCCCCGAATGTGGATTGCCCGGAATGCAGCGCTCCATCAACAGGCCGGACGATGTGGGTCAAAAACAGGTATCCGCCCAAAAGGAACAATGGCAGCAGGGTAACTAACGCCGGGCGAAGCTCCACAGCCGTTATGGAGATGACCGCCTTTTTTCTTCCAAACAGAAACGCCGCCAGTCCTGCGGCTGCGCATGCAAGCAAAGCAAGCATTTGGGCCAGCAAGGTAAAGCGAAATACAAACCCAAACAGCGCGGGCAGCCACAATAGCAGCAACAACGAGAAAACGCCCCCCATCCACCAGCGGAACAGAGGCCGTTCCGCCGGGAATAAGGCGCGTGCAATCAATTGCCCTGCCGCAAGATATACGAACAGGTAAAGAAACGCAAGCATGTCAGACAGCATATGATCAGTCCGGTATCCCGTCCCCGTCAACATCCGCAAAAGGATGGTTGGGGATTGCGTCCCCATCCTGTATGAGGCCTGCCGCGCCGTAGATTTCGCGGCCGGTCAGCCCCTTTTCTCTGCGCTCCTGTTCAATGATGCGGCTCAAAAACTTGCGTACCGCCTCGGGCTTTGCGACATTTTTAATTTCCATGGTTTCGTGCGTCTGATCGGCGCTGTAGAGCGTGACGGTACCTACGCCGAATATCTTTTGCCCCAGCGTGCGCACAAGTTTGATATCCAGAATACGATACAGGAGGATTTCGTTGGTCTCGGTGCGGAACAGCCCTTTGCGCGTAGTGAAGCGGTCTTTATCCACTTCATAGACGGTAAAGCTCAGCGGCATGCCCAAGATGCGTTTGCGGTCGCGCCAGAGCGGTTTTTCTTCCGAAATTTCGTTCAAGTATGGCTGCTTGGCCATTCATTTCACGCTCCAATCCTGCTGTTTACAGGTATTATACTCCAAATGGGTATCAACTGCAAAGAGCTTGGGCATACATAATGGAGAACCGAATGCCCTGTAGGAGGAGGTGGGTTTCATGCAGTGGTGGAAACAAAACGGGAAACTGTTGCTTTATATGGTGCTTGTACTTGCGCTTGGCGTATGGGGCGGCTTTACCATAAGGGACTTTCAGATTGGCGCAATGCCGGAGCAAACGCCCCTGGTTGAACCCGTAGACAAGATAGGCGAACAAAGTATTTTGCCGGATACGCTGGTGATTACAAAATATACGTTCCTGCTGTGCGGCGGCCATACGGAGCAGCGGCAGGAAACGGGCGGTCCATTGGTGGGATTGAACAAAACGCAGATTGAGGAAAAGTATCCCGATGCGAAAGTGGCGGAGCTGACAAACAAGCGCGCCGTGATAGAACGGGAACTTGAGCGCTACTGCCCCAAGCATGTAGTGTTGTTTTTGGATGACCAAAACAGGCTTTCCATTTCCCAGACGGATGAAACAGACCTGGAAAAGGAAAACATCACGACCCTGACTTATGATGTTTCCTACCTGCCAGAGGAGGAGCTCTCCAAGCTGGAGGAAGGGCTGGTGTTTGACAGTCTGGAGGAAATCAACATCTATCTGGAAGGGTTGGAACCCTAATTCGAATAAGGACTAAACAAGCGGCGTCCTATTATAGGCGCCGCTTTCGCGCGTCCACATCCTTTGTGTTGCATGGCCGGAAGAGAGGGCGTATACTGGAAAAAACGGCATGATATGCCGTGCGCCTAGTGGAGGGCAAGACTATGACATTACACGAACAAGCCGCTGCGGTAAAGAAAGCTTCTTATGGAATGCTGACGCTTTCCGCGCCCGTGCGGGACGCGGCGCTCCATGCAATGGCGGATGCGCTGATTGCGAACACGGCTTTTATATTGGAACAGAACGAATTGGACATGGTTGACGCCCGCGCCGCGGGAAAACCGGAGGCCATGCTGGACCGGCTGCGCCTGGATGAAACGCGTATCCTTGGCATGGCGAACGGCTTAAGGAAGGTGGCGGCGCTGCCCGACCCCATCGGCCGGGAGGACTATGTCGCAAAACGCCCCAACGGCCTTGCTATCGGCAAACGGCGCGTGCCGCTCGGCGTCATCGGCATCATCTATGAGGCGCGTCCGAACGTAACGTCGGACGCGGTCGGCCTGTGCGTCAAATCCGGCAACGCGGTGCTGCTGCGCGGCGGGTCGGAAGCCATCCACTCCAATTCCGCCGTAACGGACGTCATTGCCCGCGCGGCGTACGCGGCGGGGCTGCCGGAAGGCTGCATCCAGTTGGTGCGGGATACTACAAGGGAAACGGCGACGCAGATGATGCGGCTGAACGGTTACTTGGACGTGCTCATTCCGCGCGGAGGCGCTACGCTCATCCGCTCGGTGGTAGAAAAAGCGACGGTGCCTGTCATCGAAACGGGCTTAGGCAACTGCCACACGTATATCGACGATACGGCGGATGTGGAAATGGCGCGGAGCATTGCCTATAACGCCAAGGTGTCCCGCCCGGCGGTGTGCAATTCCATGGAAACGCTGCTGGTGCAAAAAGATATGGCGGAGAAGAATCTTTCTGTTATCGTTGCCCCCATGCTGGAGCACAAAGTGGAATTAAGAGGCTGCCCGCGCGCCTGCGCGCTGCTTCCCGGCATCAGGGAAGCAACGGAAGAAGACTGGGCCACGGAATATGACGACTATATTCTGGCGCTCAAGGTTGTGGATACGCTGGACGAAGCTATCGATCATATCAACCGCTACGGCACCCGGCATAGTGAGTGCATCGTCACCAACGATTATGCGAGCGCGGAGCGCTTTTTAAACGAGGTGGATGCCGCCGCCGTCTATGTCAACGCCTCCACGCGCTTTACGGACGGCGAAGAATTCGGCTTTGGGGCGGAGATCGGCATCAGCACGCAGAAGCTGCATGCGCGCGGCCCCATGGGGCTCGATGAACTGACCAGCGTCAAATATATCGTACGGGGGAACGGCCAGGTCCGTTGACCGCTTATGCTGCACAAAGGATGGGAAAAAAACAATCATGCGCGCGCTTTTCGAAACAGGCTGCTGCCGTTTGCGTGCGCGTTTGCCATAATGCTGCTGTGTTCCGGCTGCGCCATGCTTCGGCCCGCGCCGACGCCCGCCCCGGTTTTGTTCGAGGCGGTGCAGGAGGAGCCGGAAGAAACGCCCGTACCGGAGGAAGAAAACCCGCTCAAAGTATTTTTGAACGGGTTTTACCAGGCGTATGCGCCCTATGACGCCGCATTGCGCGCGCTTTCGGGAGAAGACAGTTCGGCGGTTGACGAAGCGCTGGCTGCAGAACGGCACATCCTGCGCCTGAAGCAGTTGTTCAGCGCCCAGGCCGAGCTATGGCAAAACCCGAACGACAAAGAGACTTGGGACGGCATCCTTTTTGGCGGCATGGAAGGCACGGGCAGCGTACAAAAGACGTTGGACGGCTGTACGTTTACCTGCGCGCTGACAGAGCTTGGCAGCATTACGGGAAGCCTGAAGAGTGGAACTCTTTTGGCGCAGTGGGTACAGCAAGGCGCTGCAGCCCGCAGCGGGACGATCGTCAAAACCGATACCGGTTATGCCGCTTCCGTAAGCTGGGACGGCGAAAATGTACTGCTGCTGATTGAGGACGACGCACTTTCCTTTGGGACAGGCATGCAGGCGACTGCCACGGTTTCCTCGCTTCCCCGGGAACAGTGGGCAAACTGGCATCTCAAAGACGGAACACTATCGGCTGCTGTGGCGACATCTTCTTCCATACAGGAGGGCATACAATGAACGCAACCATCATCGCATACTCCAATACCGGCAACGCCGCAGCCTGCGCCCGGGCGCTTTCCAACGCGCTGCCCGCGCAGCTTTTTTTGCTGGAAGAAACGCGCAAGAGACCCGAGAAGGATTTCTTTGTCGGCGGCATGCAGGCGACATTTCGTATGAACTCAAAATTGAAGGCTTTGCCCAATACAAAGGCTTCCGATGTCCTTGTGCTTGGCATGCCTGTGTGGGCAGGAACCACGCCGCCAGCTATTAACGCCCTGCTTCAAACGCTCGATTGCAGCGGGAAGACGGTGTTTGCGTTTGTTACCAAGGCGGACCCAGCCCCGGAATTGCCTCAAAAGCTTGTTGACCGGCTTACAAAGCTTGTGGAAAAGCGCGGGGGAACGCTCAAACGGGTATTTGCCCTGCCAGTACAGGGAAAAGCGGTCGGGCAGGAAGCGGCAAAAGAACGTGCATCTTTCTGGGCAAAGGAAATCCTTGCGGGCCTTGCAGAGAGGTAGCCCGATAGAAGCGCCGCGCTTTTCTGTTTTCAACCGGTTATGACACCTATCTTTTTGGGAATACTTGTGTAAGCAAACGTACACAAGGAGGATTCCCATGAGAAAGATTTGGAACCATTACGACCCGCTGGATTTTAGCGAGGCTGACGAAGAAAAATCCTATTCCCCGGAAACCGGGCCGGTTCCAGCACCCGCGCCTAGGAAGAAAAAGCTGTCGCAGCGCCTGCAGGACTGGCTGTTCCGCGCGGAAGAGGAGGAAGGGCCGGAGCTGGTAATGGAAACGCCCGCGTCCAATCCGCAGCCGATGCCGTCGTTGAGGAAGGAGGATCGCGCTTACCGTGAACAGGTGCAGCGCGCGCTGGAGGACTGGAAGAAGGCCACGGCCTATTTTGAAAGCGTTTCGGACCCGGAATTGGTGGACTATGCCGTTTACGATATGGAAGCGGCGAAGAAACGCTATATTTATCTGCTGCGCAATGCAGACCGCAACATGGGCGGCTAAGGCTGCTAAGGCAGCATGGCCTGCGGCATAGCCTGCCCCGCCCGTGCATATGCTTCCAACGAAGGCATATTGCTCTCACAATGAAATAGCGAATTCAGATTGGCGGCAAATAGACAGCCAAGATGTTTCAGGATTTCGTTGGGGGAGCAATCCGGATGGAGTGAGGGTATGGATATCGTAGGAATACTGTTGGCGTTTGCGGCGGGGCTGGTGGTGCTCTATGTGCTGGCCATGGTGCTGGTCGTTCCGCTCAAATGGATCGGCAAGCTCATTTTCAGCAGCATCATCGGGTTTATCGTGCTCACCGTTATCAATCTTGTCGGCGGCGCGTTATTTCAGTTTACGCTGCCGCTCAACGCGGTCAACGCGCTTGTGACAGGCATATTCGGCGTACCGGGCGTAGTGTTGCTCGTCATTCTGAAGCTGTTTCTGTAATCAACGCTATATATAGAAAAGCGCGCTCCATTCGGAGCGCGCTTTTCCTGCTTTTGAAAGCGGTTCCTTATTCCCCGTAGTAGGCTTTTTTGTAGATGTCCGCAAGCTCGCTGATCAGCGGGTAGCGGGGGTTCGCGGTGGTGCACTGGTCTTCAAACGCGCGCTCCGCAAGTGCGGGCGCCTTGGAAAAGAAGGTCGCCTCGTCAATGCCGCAGGCCTTGATGGAGAGCGGCATGTTCATCAGCTTCATCAGGTGCCTGATTTCGTTGATGAGGCTTTGGATCTGCTCCGCCTCGGTTGCGCCGGGGAAACCAAGGTAGCGCGCGATCTGCGCATAGCGGTAATCCGCCACAAACTTGCCGTACTTGGGGAAGGCGGCAAACTTGGTGGGCTTCTGCGCGTTGTAGGCGATGACATGCGGCAGCAGCACCGCGTTTGCGCGGCCGTGGGGGATGTGGAACTCGCCGCCCAGCTTATGCGCCAGCGAGTGGTTGATGCCTAAAAACGCGTTGGTGAACGCCATTCCCGCGATGCAGGAAGCGTTGTGCATCTTTTCGCGCGCCACGGTATCGGCAGGGTCGCTGTAGGAGCGGTAGAGGTACTTGAACACCAGTTCGATCGCCTTGATGGCAAGGCCGTTCGTATAGTCGGAGGCGAGTATGGAAACATACGCCTCGATCGCATGGGTCAATACGTCCATGCCGGTGTCGGCGACGATGGTCTTGGGCAGCGTGCGCACAAACTGCGGGTCGATGATCGCGACATCGGGTGTCAGTTCGTAATCCGCCAGCGGGTATTTCACGTTGCCGTTCGCCTTATCCGTAATGACGGAGAAGGAGGTTACCTCCGAGCCCGTGCCGGAGGTGGTGGGGATGGCCACCATCTGCGTCTTCTTACCCAGGTTGGGATAGTGGAAGGCGCGCTTTCTGATGTCCAGGAACCGAAGCCTGAGGCCGTCAAATGAGGTCTCCGGGTATTCATAGAACAGCCACATGCCCTTTGCGGCGTCGATTGCGGAACCGCCGCCCAAAGCGATGATGACGTCCGGCTGGAACACGTTCATGGCTTTGACGCCGCGCATGATGGTATCCACGGAGGGATCGGGCTCCACTTCGGAGAAGATTTCGCTGTGGCAGTAAATCTGGCGCTTGCGCAGGTAGTAGAGCACCTTATCCACATAGCCAAGCTGCACCATCATGGGGTCGGTTACGATAAACGCGCGGCTGATGTTGGGCATGTGCTCCAGATATTGCACGGAGTTCTCCTCAAAGTAAATCTTGGGGGGGATTTTAAACCACTGCATATTCACTTTCCTCTGCGCGATACGTTTTTTGTTGATGAGGTTGACGGAAGATACGTTGGAGGTCGTAGAGTTTCGTCCGAACGAACCGCATCCAAGCGTCAGCGACGGCGTGTTGGTGTTGTACAGATCGCCGATCGCGCCGTGCGAAGAGGGAGAGTTGGCAATCACGCGGCCAACCTTCATCGCTTCACCGTAAGCCTTGCAGAGCGCTTCATCGTTGGAGTGGATGACGGCGGAATGCCCGAGGCCGCCAAGCTCCAGCATGTTTTGCGCGTATGCAAAGCCCTGTTTGTCGTCTTCCACAACAAAGTAGGCAAGCACAGGGGAGAGTTTTTCAAGAGAAAGCGGGAATTCGCGGGAGGGGCGGGGGAGTTTTGCAAGCAGTATTTTGGTGTCGGCGGGCACTTTTACGCCTGCCTGCTCCGCGATCCAGGCCGCGGGCTTGCCGACGACGGCGGGGTTGACCGCCAGCTTTTCCACGTTGATGACGTACTTTGTCACCTTCTCCGTTTCTTCCTCGTTGAGGAAGTAGCAGGAATATTTCTTCATGGTGGCTTCAAACTGTTCCGCAATCTCGCGGTCCACGATCACTGCCTGCTCGGAGGCGCAGATCATGCCGTTATCGAACGTCTTGGAAAGGATGAGGTCGTTGCAGGCGCGTTCCACATCCACATTTTTGTTGATGTAGCAGGGGACGTTGCCGGGGCCCACGCCAAGCGCGGGTTTGCCCGCGCTGTAAGCTGAGCGGACCATGGCCGAGCCGCCGGTCGCCAATATGAGCGCCACGCCCGGGTGGTTCATCAGCGCGTTGGTCGCCTCAATGGACGGGATTTCCACCCACTGGATGCAGTTTTTCGGCGCGCCCGCCTTGATCGCGGCGTCCCGCACGATGCGCGCAGCCTCGCTTGAGCACTTCTGCGCGGAGGGATGGAACGCGAATATGATGGGGTTACGCGTCTTTGCGGAAATCAGGCACTTAAAGAGTGTGGTGGAGGTGGGGTTGGTCACGGGCGTGACACCCGCGATGACGCCCACGGGCTCCGCGACTTCCACGTAGCCTTCCAAATCGTTTTCCGCAACAACGCCCACGGTCTTTTCGTTCTTGATGCTGTGGTAAATGTATTCGGTTGCGAACATGTTTTTGATGACCTTGTCTTCCACCACGCCGCGCCCGGTTTCCTCATAGGCGAGTTTGGCCAGGGTAAGGTGGTTGTCAAGGCCCGCAAGCGTCATGGCGTGTACAATGGTATCGATCTGTTCTTGGTCAAGCTGCATGTATGCGTTGAGAGCGCCTTCGGCTTTCTTTACCAGCGCGTCGGCCATGCCGCTAATGTCCGGCCTCTGATCCTTTTGCTCTTTGAGCTTTTCCATAACTCATGCTCCTTTTCAAAATGAAAATATATAGCAAGGACCGCTTTGGCGGGTTCCTTATGCTTGCCGGTTGTAGTCAGATATAATTGTTAATTATCTGACAAAGTCAGCATACTACTTTGATAAATATTTGTCAATACGTCGTGATATTCATATAAATTTGATGCGGAGGCTCTTTGTAAATGTGCTATTATATAAAAAAACGTACCGGAGGCGCAGTTTGGATATCATCTTACGGGAATTTGAACAAAAAGAATTATTCGCCATACCCGGCGTGGGCGGAATCGTCCTAAAGGAGCGCTTTGGGGAGACTCATATTTTGATGCAGGCAAGATGGAAAAAGGACGCGCCGTCGGAAAATGGCCTCATCGAAATCCCCGCGGGAAAAATCCGGGCGTTTGAAAGCATATTTGACGCGCTCAGAAGGGAAATCAAAGAGGAAACAGGCCTTACGGTAACAGAAATTCTGGGGGAGGAGCGTGCGCCAATCTATGAAGCGGGCGAATATAGGGTCATCAATTTCACGCCGTTTTCCTGCGCGCAGAATGTGGCGGGGGTATATTCCATCATGGTGTTTGTGTTCCTCTGCCATGTAGAAGGGGAACTGCTGCCCTATTCCGAAGAGGCGAAGCATTACCAGTGGGTACCCGTCAAGAAACTGAGCACCATGCTCAAAGAGCCGGGCCAACTGTACCCCATGCATGTGGATACGCTGCATAAATATGTAGAACATATGGATGCGGACAACTAAAAAACGGGGCGGCTATGCCGTCCCGTGATTCGTTTCGATATAAACAGAGATTAGGACGCCTTCTCCGCTATCAGCTTTTCCAGCGTCGCCAGTTTGAGGCTGATGCAGAATACGGAGATCGCCTCCACAAGCTCGGATACGGGCGGCAGGGT
Source organism: Bacillota bacterium (assembly GCA_023455425.1). Taxonomy (GTDB): domain Bacteria; phylum Bacillota; class Clostridia; order Christensenellales; family CAG-138; genus JAEYLA01. The sequence goes on from JAEYCM010000012.1 coordinate 66,120, forward strand.
AGGCGCAATGCGGATATTGATATCCTTGGGGTCACGGCCGTAGGGATGCGTCGCACCCGCGCTCGTCATGACCACGCCCGCTTCCTTGCAGAGCGCCAGCGTACGCTTGGCGCAGCCCGGGAGCGAATCAAGGCTGATGAAGTATCCCCCTGTGGGCCTGTTCCAACTTGCGATGCCCAAAGGCGCGATCTCACTGTCCAAAGCGTCCAATACGGCAGAGAACTTGGGTTTGAGTATGGCCGCGTGTTTTTTCATCAATGCAAGCACGTTTTTCTTATTTTTAAGGAATTTTACATGGCGCAGCTGGTTGATCTTATCAAAGCCGATCGTCTGATAGTTGGCGATTTTTTTGATATGGTCGAGGTTCGCCTTGCTAGCCGCCATGCACGCGACGCCGGCACCCGGCAGCGTGATCTTGGAGGTGGAAGCGAATTCAAACACCATGTCCGGGTTGCCTGCCTGCTCGCACAGCGAAAGAATCTCGGCAAAGGGAACGAACGGCCCATCGAACTCGTGCACGCAGTACGCGTTATCCCACATGATGAGAAAGTCCGGCGCCGCGGGCTGTAAGGCCGCAATGCGGGCAATGACGGCATCCGAATAGATGATACCCTCGGGGTTAGAATACTTGGGTACGCACCACATGCCTTTGACATCCGGGTCCTTTACAGCTTCCTCCACGGCGTTCATATCCGGACCTTCCGGCGTCATGGGGATGGAGATAAGCTCCATTTTAAAGCTTTCGGATACGCCGAAATGCCGGTCGTAGCCGGGCGTCGGGCAAAGGAATTTGACTTTTTCAAGCTGGCTCCACGGCTTTTCGCTATGCAGGAGCCCATGCGTATACGCTTTTGCAATGGTATCGTACATCAGTTGCAGGCTCGCGTTGCCGCCGATAAACACCTGCTCCTCCTTTACGCCCAAAAGCTCCGCAAACAGGCGCTTGCAGGAGGGGAGACCGTCCAGCAACCCATAATTGCGCACGTCAAGGCCATTGTCCGCGCAATCTTCCGGCGTAACGAGGTTCGTCAGCAGCTCCATGGAAAGGTCAAGCTGGTCGCTTCCCGGCTTCCCGCGCGACATATCGAGCTTGAGGCCTTTTGCCTTTGCCGCCTCAAATGCGGATTGTACCTTCTGATGTTCTGCCTGCAGCTGTAGAAGGGAGAAATCGCTGTAACGCATGCTGTACTCCTGCTTAACTTTTATTCGCGCGCTGCGGATCTCCACGCAGCGTTGCGTTTCTAACATGTACCCGCCTGCCGCATCCTTTGCAGGAAGATATGGAATGGGCTGCATTCGCGTCTTGGTATCCGTTTCAGGCCGCATTGCCATAAAAATGCGCGATTCTACCGCGCTGCATAGAAGCATCGCCGACCCTGCGGGCCGGCGAAACGGAGGGTTACGTATGAGTATACCATACTTTTTGGAGTTTGCATGCAATTTTTTGTTATGGATGATGCAATTCTTGTTTTATCATCTATAGGAAACGCTGGGTGGAGACCTGAAATACGCCCATATCTGTCAGCCTGCCCTCGGGGATGACGGGTAGCGCCAAAAAGGAGAGCGTGATAAACGGATCGGAAGAACTCTGTATACCTAATAGCGCCGCTTCCTGTAAAAGCCTGCGTTGTGTTTCTAAAATTTCTTCAAGCGGCGCTTCCGTTATCAGCCCCGCGATGGGCAGCGGGAGAAGCGCGCGCACCTTACCGCCGCGTACCACCACATAACCGCCGCCGCTTTTTTCCAGTGCGTCAATCGCGATGTACATATCCGCATCGTTGTCGCCCGCTACGATCAGATTATGGGAATCGTGCGCAACGGTGGAAGCCAGCGCGCCGTTGACTAGGCCAAGCCCGCTTAATATGCCAAGACCGATATTGCCTGTGGCATGGTGGCGCTCCAGCACAGCCAGTTTATTTAGCCCCCATCCGCTTTGGAACAGTCCGTTTTCATGCGGCACTTCGCGCACGCTCAGCTTGGTGACAAGCTGACCCGGAATTAACTCGATCACGGGCATGGCTTCTGCCACTTTGAGCATGAGCGAGTTTGCGCCTCTGGGCTTTAAGTGTACGCTGTTAAGCACCTCGGCGGGAGGAGTGGGGATGGGCAGCGGCGCATCCTTGTAAAGAACGCCTCCCGTGAATACCGCAAGCGGGCGGAAGCTGTCTAAGTTCGGCAGCAGCACCAGATCCGCGCGGTAGCCGGGCGCGATGGCCCCCAGTTCCTTTAAGCCGTAATGCCGCGCGGCGTTCCATGTCGCCATGCGAACCGCAATGAGAGGATTGAGGCCGCAGGCCACGGCGCGCCGCAGGATATAATTGATATGGCCGTCCCGCCTGATATCCTCCAAGTGCTTGTCGTCCGTACAGAAAGACATATTGTCTGTGGGCAGTTCCTCGTAGGCGATGCGGCGAAGTATGGTTTCAATGCCGTGCGCCGCGGAACCCATGCGAAGCTGGATATGCATGCCGGTCCTCAGCTTTTCAAGGACCTCTTCGTAATTGGAGCATTCGTGGTCGCTAGAAGGCCCCGCAATGCGGTAAGCGTGGAGCGCGCGCCCGTTTACTAACGGCGCATGCCCGTCTATGGGGCGGCCGGAAAACAGCAGCAGCTTTTCCAGCATGCCGGTTTCTCCTGCGGCGACGGACGGATAATCCATCACCTCGCCCAAGCCCAGCACGCGCGGGTGGGAAAGAAAAGGCGCAAGTTCCTTGGCGGAAAGCGCGGCCCCGTTGTGCTCAAACGGCAGGCAGGGCACACAGGAGGGCAGCATCATATAAACGGAAAGCGGCAGGTTTTCAAACTGCTCCAGCATATAGGTCAGCCCCGCGCCGCCCGCGACGTTTGCAATCTCATGCGGGTCCGCAATCACGGTCGTGGTGCCGTGCGGCAGCACCGTGCGCGCAAAGCTGACGGGCGTGGACATGGAGCTTTCGATGTGTACATGCGCATCGATAAAGCCGGGGCAAACAAAAGCGCCCGCCGCGTCATATTCCTGGTCCGCCGTGTAACTTCCGCCCACGCCCAGAATACGCTCGCCCGCAAGCGCGATATCCCCGTGTATGATTTCCAGCGTGAACACATTGACAACGCGCGCATTCTTGATTACAAATGTCGCATTCCCTTCAATCGCCTGTGCAATGGTAGACTGCAATTTGTGTAAATGCATGGTTCACCTGCTTTTTGTTGTAGTATAGCATGCTTTCCGGTTTGTTCAAGGGGGCGGAGCTGGATGCGAAAGCGGAAATTTCGGGCGAACCGAAGCGAACTTTCGCTTTTTTATTGAGAAACGCGCGGACCTAATCTTGAAAACCCCTCTGTAAACTGCTATACTTATACCATACGGGGAATGTTCTCCCGTCAGACGTTTTTAATGTACGGCTAAAAATTTTTTTCGTCTCCAGCCTCTCGTATAGGTTTGCCATGTATGGCGCAAACGTTTCTACGGGGCAGCCCAGTGTCCCGCTATGAGGGCTCATTCGCAACGGCGCTTCGCGCGTTCTTTTGTTGCGAAGGGCGCTCATTTTATTTTTTTCAGAAAGGGGTGGCCTATTTGCGTTATATCATCAAAAACGGACTGATCGTCAATGCGGACGGAAGAAAAGAAGCGGATGTTCTGATCGGGGACGGCCGTATCCTTGCGGTGGGGAAGCAATTGAACGAGGCGAATGCGGAAGTGATCGACACCTCCGGCTGCTATGTCTTCCCGGGCTTCATCGACCCGCACACACACTTTGATCTGGATTTGGGCGTTACCGTCACGGCGGACAATTTCCCCACCGGTACAAAGGCTGCGGTATTGGGCGGTACCACCACAATACTTGATTTCGCAACACCCGTGCGTGGCGGCACGCTTAAGGCGGCGCTGGACGTTTGGCATCAAAAGGCAGACGGCAGCTCCTGCAATTATGGGTTCCATATGGCGCTGGCCGAGTGGAACGAGAACATTTCGCGCGAAATGGACGACATGACCAAGGCAGGGATCACCTCCTATAAAATGTACATGGTGTATCCTGCCCTGCGCGTCAACGATGGGGAAATTTACCTTGCCATGCAGCGCGGGCGGGAGATCGGCGCGCTCATCAGCATGCATTGCGAAAACTACTATGTGCTTAACGCGAAGATCGCAGAACAAAAGGCGGCGGGGAACCTTGGCCCCGCGGCGCATCCGCTTTCGCGTCCTGCCGAAGTCGAGGCGGAAGCCATCAGCCGGTATCTGCGTATCGCCCAGATGGCGGGCGCAAGCGCATATGTCGTGCACCTTTCCACCGGTGAAGGGCTGCTTGAAGCCAGCCACGCGCGCGCGCGCGGGCAGGAGGTCTATTTGGAAACCTGTCCGCAATATCTTGTGCTGGATAGCTCCCGTTACAGCGAGCCTGACGGCGCAAAATACGTGATGAGCCCGCCGCTGCGCTCCGTTGCGGATCAGGATAGGCTGTGGGCGGGGCTTGCCGGAAATGAGATTGATACCGTGGGTACCGACCATTGTTCCTTTACCATGGAACAAAAAGCTTTGGGGAAAGACGACTTTACGAAAATCCCCAACGGCGGGGCGGGCGTACAAAACAGGGCGGCGCTCTATTACACGTATGGTGTACTTTCCGGCAAGCTGACGCTTGAACAGATGGCGGCGGAGCTTTCGTCAAACGCGGCAAAGCTGTTTGGTATGTACCCCAATAAGGGCGTCATTGCCGAAGGGGCCGACGCGGATCTCGTCATCTGGGACCCGGGGCATGAGGAGACCATTTCCCATAAAACACTTGCGCACAATTGCGACAATTCTCCGTATGAAGGCTTCGGTGTGCGCGGGCGTGCGCGGGATGTGCTTGTAGGCGGCGGATTGGCGGTCAAGGACGGGAATATGCATAAGTCCGGATTGGGCAAGTATGTGTTCTGTGGACCGTGCCAGGGGTATCGGAAGTAAGATTCCTTCGCTTTATAAGCGAAGTAGTAAGATAAAGGAGGGCCCGTATGCAGACAGCCATATACAAGGGCAATATCGTGCATGCGCCGGTCATGGGCGCGATTGCTTGTGTGGAAAACGGCTATCTCGTGACGGAGAACGGCCGGATTGAAGGCGTCTATAAAAGCTTACCGGAACGGTTTTCGGGTGCTGCAGTCGAGGATTTTGGCGATCAACTGATCGTACCCGCGTTTGTGGATATGCACCTGCACGCCCCGCAATTTGCGATGCTTGGCATGGGCATGGACCTGCAGCTGTTAGATTGGCTCAATACCTATACATTTCCGACTGAATCCGCCTTCCGGGAACCGGAATACGCGCGGGAACTTTACCGTAAGCTTGCGTCGGAACTCATCCGCGTGGGCACCACGCGGGTCTGCATGTTTTCCTCCATCCACCGCGAAAGCACGCATGTGTTGATGGAAGAACTCGAGCGCGCGGGCGTTACCGGCTATGTGGGCAAGGTCAACATGGACCGCAACAGCCCGGATATCCTGCGGGAAACCACCGAAGAATCGCTTGATGAAACCCTGCGCTGGCTTACGGAGTGCGAAGGGCGCTACAAACATATCCGCCCCATGCTCACACCGCGCTTTACGCCCTCCTGTACGGACGAATTGATGCGTGGCCTGGGCGATATCGCAAAAGAACGCGGGCTATATGTACAGTCCCATCTTTCGGAAAATCTCGATGAGATCGCATGGGTCAAGGCGCTTTGCCCGGGCTGCGGCCAGTACTGGGAAAGCTATGAGCGGTTCGGCCTGTTTGGAGAAAAGACGATCATGGCGCACTGCGTCTATTCCGATGAGCGGGAGCGCGAGGCAATGCGCAAACACGGCGTCTGGGTGGCGCACTGCCCGGATTCCAACATCAATATCGCAAGCGGCATCGCGCCCATCCGCCGCATGCTTAGTGAGGGCATGCAGGTGACGCTCGGCTCGGATATCGCGGGCGGCGCGCGGCTTAGTATGATGGATGTGGCCACCGAGGCCATCCGCACCTCCAAACGCCATTGGCTGGATACTGGCAAGCAGGAGGCATTTTTGACCGTAGCGGAAGCGTTCTATCTGATCACCTCCGCGGGGCAGAAATACTTTGACGCTGGCCCCGGTTTCCAGAAGGGGGATGCGCTGCACGCGCTCGTATTGGACGACGGCGCTTTCCCGCAAAGGGAGCTTTCTTTGGCGCAGCGGCTGGAGCGTATCCTGTATCTTTCTGAGGGACGCTGCGTTGCGGCGCGCTTCAGTGAGGGAAGACGGGTAGGATAAGTCACAAAAGGGGCATAGTCACTTTTGAGTCTGTCAACAAACCCATTTTTAGGGGCTTTGCCGCCGAACCCCCACCCAAGGGACATGTCCTGTTTTAGGGCGTTTCCGGAGATGGGTTCTTAGGGCCGTTACGGTCCTAAGCGGGAGTTTGAGGGCAGAGCCCTCAATATACTTCTTTGCTGAGCTGAAGGCCGTTGGCCTCTTTTTATTGTTGGCTCCAGCTTTGCAGTTCGATGATGTTTTTCTCCGGGTCGGCGGCGTACACAAACGTGGCGGTAACGCCGCCCGGGTACGGCGCCTGTACCAGTGTGCCTATCTGCGCGCCGCCTTCTTCTAAAATCCGCTGCAGCACGGCACGAACATCGTCCACCTCGAAGGCCAGGTGCGCAAGGTCCGCGCGGTTGAGCGCCTTGGGGGACGCTTCGTCCATGCTTTCATAGGAGAATATTTCAAGGGTGGGCGGCTGCGCTTCATATCCGGGCAGGGCAAGATGTTCGCCTACGATATGCGCATCCTTGATGTTGGTCAGCTTGTCCAGCCAATCCCCCTTCAAATCCCGCGGCGGGGAAACGGGCCTGCAGCCGAACACGCACTGGTAGAAGAGGGAAAGCCGCTTCCAGTCCTTTGCAATGATGTTTGTATGCACATACCGGGTAGCCATGCGATGCTCCTTTCATGTCGGGCGGGGTTCCCTGCATATCATCCGCTGCCATTATAACACGCTCCAGCAAAGGAAATAAAAAAATCGTCACAATGGCCGGTTTGCAATGTTTTCTCGTAAAGCAATCAGTGCCACAATCTTTTCCGGCTTCATGCTTTTCCCTTCCCATGATATAATGGAAAGGATGATTGGAGGGGGAATCTTTGGATCTTTCGAAACTGAACAGGGAACAGCGGCAGGCCGTGGAATGCGTGGCGGGCCCGCTTCTTGTGCTTGCGGGCGCGGGCTCCGGCAAGACGCGCGTACTCACCAGCCGCATTGCGCACTTGATTGCGGATTGCGGGGTAAGGCCGTGGAATATATTGGCGTTGACGTTTACCAACAAAGCGGCACGTGAAATGCGCGAGCGCACCGAGGCGCTGGTGGAGGATACGGCGTCTGATCTGTGGGTGATGACGTTCCATAGCTTCTGCGCGCGTATTCTTAGGCGCGAGGCGGAACATATCGGGTATGAAAAGAGCTTTGTCATATACGACGATGCGGACCAGCTCACCATCTATACGGAGATTATTAAAAAACTGGAACTGGACGACGACAAATTCCCTAAGCGCCTGCTGCGCGAGCGCATCAGCCAGGCAAAGAACCAGACGACGGACGTCGAAGCGTATTTGAAGGACGACGCGTTCGGGGATATTTACCAAAAGGTGTACAAGCTCTATGAAAAGAAGCTCAAGGCGAACAACGCCATGGACTTTGACGACCTTTTGTTAAAAACGCTGGAACTGTTCGATAAAAACCGGGATGTGCTTGCGCGGTATCAGCAGCGCTTCCAATATGTGTTGGTGGACGAGTATCAGGATACCAACATGGCGCAGTACCGGCTTATCCGATTGTTGTGCGCGCAGCACCGGAACGTCTGCGTGGTCGGCGACGATGATCAGAGCATTTACGGCTGGCGGGGCGCGGATATCCGCAACATTCTGGAGTTTGAAAAGGACTTTCCGGGTGCCAATGTTATCCGGCTGGAGCAGAACTACCGCTCCACCTCCGTCATATTGGACGCCGCCAACAGTGTGATCAGCAACAACCAAAGCAGGAAGCGCAAAAAGCTGTGGACGGACCGCGCGGGCGGCGCGCAGATCCGTGTCTATCAGGCGCCGGATGAGCGCATGGAAGCGGATTATATCTGCAGCCATATCCTTTCAGGGGCAAAGGGCGGCAGACGCTATGATGAGTTCGCCGTACTGTACCGCACCAACGCGCAGAGCCGCATCATTGAAACCGCCCTGGCCAACTACGGCATCCCATACCGGGTGTATGGCGGCCTGCGCTTCTATGAGCGCGCGGAAATCAAGGATTTGCTTTCTTATTTGCGGTTGTTATACAACCCGGCGGACGACGTGGCGCTGCTGCGCATCATCAACGTGCCGCGAAGGGGAATAGGCGCAGCCGCGATTGCGGAATTGGAGGCTGCCGCGGCCTCGGCGGAGATTCCCATGTTTCTGGCCGCCATGCAGGGGGACAGGCTTTCCCAGCGCGTGCGCCCCAAGATGCAGCAGTTTGCTCTGATCATGACGGAGCTTCTGGCGCTTCGGCATACGCTGCCGCTCCACGAATTTGTACAGCAACTTTTGGAAAAGATTGAATATGACGCCTATTTAAGGGAAGACAAAAAGGAGAACTATGAAACCCGCAGAGAAAACATCAACGAGCTGATGGGCGCGTTGAAGGAATTCGCACAAGGGATACCGGATGACGGGGAGACGGACGCGTTGGGCGCGTATCTGGAGAACGTCGCGCTCATTTCGGATATCGACAACATGGAAGATCAGGACGGCCAGGTGGCCATGATGACCATGCACAGCGCGAAAGGGTTGGAATTCCCGGTGGTGTTCATCCCCGGCATGGAGGAGTATATATTCCCAAGCCGCAGGTCACGCCTGGAGCCCGCAAAGCTGGAGGAGGAGCGCAGGCTTTGCTATGTGGGCATCACCCGGGCGATGGAGGAGCTGCATTTGATCCACGCCTACCAGCGCAATCTGTACGGCGAGCTTTCCGCAAACCCGCCCTCCCGGTTTTTGGAAGAAATTCCGGAGGAGCTTGTTGACCAGGAAAATGGCGGGAGGCCCACGCCCAAGACGACAGGTCCCGCCCGCAGGCAGCAGCCCGAGCGCCCGTATGAAAACACCTACGGCGGCTTTGGAGTCAAGGCGCAGCCCGATCTTTCCCATATCGCGAAGCCGAGCAGCGGCGCCGCGGCAAAGGGTTACAACCAGCACCAGCGCGTGCGCCACGCAAAGTTCGGCGCGGGTACGGTATTGAAGGTGGAAGGTGAGGGCAGCGCGCAGGTCATCACGATAGACTTTGGCGGAGACGTCAAGAAGTTCGCCGCCGCGTTTGCGCCCATTCAAGCGGATGAATAAAGCGAGGGAGAGTATGCCTGCAAGCGAACGGCAACAGGAATTGACCGCGCAGTTGATTATGCACGCAAAGGCGTATTACGACGAGGACGCGCCCAAAATCAGCGATGCGGAGTATGACGCGCTCTATGACGAGCTTGTCGCGCTCGAAGCGGAGTCGGGCATATCGTTGCCGGGTTCTCCGACCCGGCGCGTGGGCGGCGCGGTGAGCCGCGGCTTTTTGCCGCACCGGCATATCGCGCGTTTGTGGAGCCTTGATAAAGTCCGTACGGAAGCGGAGCTTCTTGATTGGGACGCCCGCGTCAGGCGGCTGTGCCGGGAATATTTCGCCCGCACGGGGGAAGATTTGCCGGAAGTCAATTATGCCCTTGAATACAAGTTCGACGGCCTGACATTAAACCTGACCTATGAAAACGGAAAACTTACGCAGGCCGCTACCCGCGGCAACGGCGTGGTGGGGGAAGGCATTCCCGATCAGGTCAAAACCATTTCAGATTTGCCCAAGAACATTCCCTTTTCCGGACGCATGGAGGTGCAGGGGGAAGGGTTCATGCGCCTTTCGGTGCTGGAGGAGCTCAACCGTACGCTCGATGAGCCGTTGAAAAACGCGCGCAACGCCGCGGCGGGGGCACTCAGGAACCTGGACCCGGAGACCACACGGCAGCGAAAACTAAGCTGCGCGTGCTACAACATCGGCTTTCTGGAAGGGGAGATACTTTCCACGCAGGAAGAGATGCGCGGCTTTTTGATAGAAAACGGATTGCCCGTGGACTCCTATTTTATAGAAGCGGATACCGTGGAGGAATTGCTCCCCTATATCCGGGAAGTGGAACACACCCGGGGGGCTTTAGATTTTCAGATCGACGGCATGGTTATAAAGGTGCGCCCTTTCCGCATTCGGGAAGCCCTGGGCCATACGGATAAATTCCCGCGCTGGGCCATTGCGTTTAAATTCGCGGCCGAAGAGGTCACCACCACCGTGGAGGATATCACGTGGGAGGTCGGGCGTACCGGCAAGCTGACGCCGCTTGCCCACCTGGCCCCTGTCGATCTTGCGGGCGCTACCATCAAACGCGCAACGCTTAACAACTTTGACGATATCTGCCGCAAGCGCGTAGGCATCGGCTCCACGGTGTTTTTACGGCGCAGCAACGACGTGATACCGGAAATTTTAGGCAGCGTGCCGGACGATGTGCCCCAAGCGCAGGCGGAAAAGCCCGAACGCTGTCCCGCCTGCGGCGCGCATGTGGAGCAGCGCGGCGCGCATATCTATTGCACCAACTCGCTTTCCTGCCGCCCGCAGATCGTGGGCAGGCTCAAGCATTACGCCAGCCGTGACGCCATGGATATTGAAACGTTTTCGGGCAAGACGGCGGAGCAGTTCGTGGATGAGTTCGGGTTTTCCGCCATCCCGCAGCTGTATGAACTGACATTGGAACAGCTTTTGCCGCTGGAGCGGTTTGGGGAAAAGAAGGCGCAGAACCTTCTCGACGCCGTTGAAAAAAGCAAGCGCTGTACGCTGGGCGCGTTTTTATACGCGCTGGGTATCCCGAATGTGGGCAGTAAGACCGCCCGGGAGCTTGCCCGCCATTTTATGACGCTCGAACGCGTGCGTGCCGCTACGGAAGAAGAACTGTTGTGCGTAGCGGATATCGGCGGGATTGTTGCAAACAGCATCGTGGCGTTCTTCTCCGATTTTTCCATCGCAGCGCAGATCGACGCGCTGCTGCAGCACGGCGTAACGCCTGAACCCGAGGAACAGCAGGAGCAGTCAAGCCCTATCGCCGGAAAGACGGTTGTGGTGACGGGGACGCTCCCCACCATGGGGCGGCGCGAGGCGGAACAGCTCATTGAGCGCCTGGGCGGCAAGGCGGCGGGCAGCGTGAGCAAAAAGACGGATTACGTGCTGGCGGGGGAAAACGCGGGCAGCAAGCTGACAAAAGCTGTGGAACTGAACATCCCCATATTGGATGAGCCGGCATTTTTGAAGCTTGTCGGCATGGATCCGGCGCAGCCTTCCAATACAGAAGGTTAAGTAAAAGGCAAGACGGCGTTAAACCCGCGTTAAGTTATTTTTATGTCAGGGAGCAACCCTTCGACAAAGATCTTTTTCGTGTGTTATAATGATTTCAGTATGCACAAAGGGGGAAGCGCGCTTGATCAGCAGCATGACAGGCTATGGGCGTGGCAAAGTTGCCCGCGACGGACGGGAAATGACTGTGGAACTAAAGTCCGTCAACCACCGGTACCTGGATATCGGCATGCGCCTTCCCCGGCATCTTGGGTTTTTGGAAGACGTATTCCGTACCGAGCTTTCCGCGTCGCTTAGCCGCGGGCATGTGGATATCTATGTCAGCTACAACAACCAGCGCTCCGACGCCCGCACCGTATCGGTGGATGAAGCGCTCCTTTCCGTTTATCTTACGGCTTCCCGCCAGGCGGCGGAGCATCTGGGGCTTACGGATGACCTGACATTGTCCAACGCCCTTCGCCTGCCGGATGTGACAAGCATTCAGGAAGCGGAGGAAGACCGGGAAGCGGTGGCCGCGTTGGCGCGGGAGGCGACTGCGCTCGCCGTGCAGGAGCTCAAGGCCATGCGGTTGGTGGAGGGCGAGCGCCTGCAGAAAGACCTGAAGCAGCGTACAGACGCCGTGCTGCGGCTTGCGCGCGAGATCGAGGAGCGCGCCCCGCTCGTGGTGCAGGAATACCGCGCGAAGCTGGAAGAACGCATTGCAGCGCTCTTGGGAGCGGTCGAGGTGGACCGCGCGCGTCTTGCGACCGAAGTCGCCCTGTTTGCGGACCGCGCAAGCATAGACGAAGAGATCGTCCGGCTCAAAAGCCATGTGGCGCAGATGATTACCTCATTAACTTCCAGTGAGCCCTCGGGCAGGAAGCTGGACTTTATCGTGCAGGAAATGAACCGGGAATTCAACACCATCGGTTCCAAGGCAAACGACGCCCAACTGACCAACGCCGTTATCAGCGGCAAGGGTGAAATCGAAAAAATCCGCGAGCAGGTACAGAACATAGAATAATCCGTTGGAGGACAGGCATGGCAATCAAGCTGATTAACATTGGTTTTGGTAATATTGTTTCCGCCAACCGGCTGCTCGCGATCGTCAGCCCGGATTCGGCGCCCATTAAGCGCATTGTGCAGGAGGCGCGCGAGCGCGGCCGCCTGATCGACGCGACATACGGGCGGCGTACACGCGCCGTCATTATGATGGACAGCGGCCATGTCGTGCTTTCCGCCGTGCAGCCCGAAACCGTGGCGCACAGGCTGGATACTAAGGACACCGCCGATATTGGGGAATAACAGCCGCCGGTTGCGCGCGGCTTAGGAGGATAATACAATATGAGGGATGGACGTCAGGGGTTGCTCGTGGTTCTTTCGGGACCGTCGGGCGTGGGGAAGGGCACTGTGTGCCGCAAGCTTTTGGAGAGCAACCCGAGTATGACGCTTTCGATATCGGTCACCACCCGCCCGATGCGGGAAGGGGAGCAAGAAGGCAGGGATTACTTTTTTCGATCCAAAGAGGAATTTTCGCGCATGGTGCGCGACGGCGAGTTTTTGGAGTATATGCGCGTATTCGGCACCCATTCCTACGGCACGCCGAAGAAATACGTGCAGGAGCAGCTTGACGCAGGGCGGGATGTTATACTTGAAATCGACGTTCAGGGCGGTCTTAGGGTAAAAGAAGTTTGTCCCGAGGCGGTATTGGTGTTTCTAGCGCCGCCCTCCATGGAAGAATTAAAGCGCAGGCTCATTAGCCGCGGTACGGAGAGCGAAGAATCCATCGACCGCCGCACCGACGTCGCCTACTCGGAAATGCAGTGCATTACCTATTATGACTATGTTGTAATCAACTGCGCGGTGGAACAGGCCGTAGAAGGTCTGGAGGCCATCATACACGCGGAAAAGAGCCGCGTTGCCCGCAGTGATGATCTGATCAGTTTGTTATTGGAAGGATGTGACCCTGTATGATGAACAAACCCGGTGTCAATGAACTTGTAGACAAGGTCGGCTGCCGCTATATGCTGGTGATGTCGGTCGCGCGCCGCGCGCGCCAACTCCTCAACGATCCTGAAAAGCTGGGGGATAAAAACCCGGTGACCGCCGCGGTGGAGGATCTCTACAACGACCGTATCAACATCGAGTATCCCGAGGAATATACGCTCCGGTAAAGAACATGCAAAAGAAACCCACTGTGGTGCTGGGAGTCACCGGCTCCATCGCGGCGTATAAGGCTGCGGAGATCGTGAGCATGCTCACGAAAAAAGATATCGATGTGCGCGTCATCCTGACGGAGGGCGGCGCACACTTTATCACGCCGCTCACGCTGGAGACGCTGTCGCGCGCGCCCGTGTATACGGACCAGTTCACGCGCGAAGCGCCCTATGAGGTGGAGCATATCGCGCTTGCGAAGCTTGCGGACGTGTTCTTGGTCGCCCCCGCGACGGCAAACTTTATCGGCAAGGCGGCAAACGGGATCGCGGACGATCTGTTGCTGACCACGTATCTTGCTACCATAGCGCCTGTGCTCATTGCGCCCGCAATGAACACGAATATGCTGCTGCATCCGGCTACCGTAAGAAGCATGGAGCTTCTGCGCGAGCGGGGGTGCGTGTTTATCGAGCCTTCGGAAGGCTTGCTCGCCTGCGGGGACGTCGGGAGAGGCAAGCTTGCGCCGGTGGAGGAGATTGTGGAGGCGGTTCTTTCGGCACTCCACAAGAAGAACGACCTTACGGGCAAGCGGATTTTAGTAACCGCCGGGCCTACGCGGGAAGCGATCGACCCCGTACGCTTTTTGTCCAACCGCAGCAGCGGAAAAATGGGCTTTGCCATTGCGGAAGCCGCGGCAAAGCGCGGGGCCTGCGTGACGCTTATCGCGGGACCGGTCACATTGCCCACGCCTGCAAACGTCAACCGGGTGGACATTACCTCCAGCGCGCAGCTTTGCGGCGCTGTGGAGGAAGCCTTCCCGCATTGCGACGCGCTCGTTATGGCTGCGGCCCCTGCGGATTTTACCGTGCCCGTCGTTTCCGCACAGAAGATCAAAAAGCACGGCGAGGGGTTGAATCTTTCCCTCACGCCTACTACTGATATCCTCGCCCGTATCAGTACATCAAAGAAAGACCAGATCGTCATGGGCTTTGCTGCGGAAACGCAGGATATTGAGCGCAACGCCACGGACAAGCTGGCAAGAAAGAAGCTCGATTTTATTGCGGCCAACGACGTGAGTAAAAGCGATGCAGGGTTTTTGGTGGATACCAACGCCGTGACGCTCTATTCCGCCGATGGCGGCAAGCGGGAAAGCGGATTGATGCAAAAATCCGCGCTGGCGGATTGGCTGCTCGACACGCTTCATGACGCAATGGAAAAACGGCAGGAAGGCTGACACGTTCTTTTCTTATCAATTGAGTACAACTCTTAATGGAGGTCTTGGGCGAACGCTGCAAAGAACTCTTGGGCAGGCAGGGGAGGTGGTCACATGTATGCGCAGGTTATCGTAGATATTGCGCATTCAGAGGTGGACCGCCTTTTTACGTACGCCGTTCCGGAGGATATGAAATTAAGACTGGGCCAGCATGTGCTTGTGCCGTTTGGCCGGGGCAACAAGCCGCTCGAAGGGTTTATTTTGGGCGTTATGGAGCAAGCGCCGGAAGAAATGGCGGGGCGCATCAAGCCCATTTTGCGCGTCCTTGCGCCTTACCCGATTTTTACAGAAGAGCAGTTGGAGCTTGCGCGTTGGATGCAGCAGAACTACCATTGCGTGCTGGTGGATGCGCTGCGGCTGATGATTCCCGCGCAGTTGCGCGGCGGAAGAATTGGGGAAAAGACGGTGCGCACCGTCCAGCGTGCGGATGATCTTAGTATTGAGGCCGCGCGCGCTTCACTTCTTAAAAAGGACGGAACGCCCAAAGCGCCCCGCCAGTCCGAAGTATTGGAGCTTTTAATTAAAACGAATGCGCCGATGTCCGTGAAGGATATTGCGGCTTTCCTGCCCGGCGCGGAAGGGGCGGTCTCCGCGCTCATCAAAAAAGGGCTGATTGCGGAAGAAGATTGCGTCACGTTCCGCCGACCGGCCATAAAGAGCCGGGAATCTATCCCCGTCAAGCTGACCGCCGAACAGCATAAGGCCGTGGAGACGGTAAGCGAAGGCATGCAAAAGGGGGACGGGGTCTATTTATTGCACGGGGTCACGGGCAGCGGAAAGACGGAAGTCTATATGCACTGCATCAGCCGGTGTATTGCAGAAGGAAAACAGGCCATTCTGCTGGTGCCGGAAATCGCGCTTACTCCGCAGACCATGGGGCTGTTCCGCGCCCGGTTCGGGGACAATGTGGCAGTGCTGCACAGCAGGCTTTCCGCAGGGGAGCGCTTTGACGAATGGCGGCGCATCCGGCTCGGCATGGTACAGGTGGCGGTGGGGGCCAGGAGCGCGGTGTTCGCGCCGTTTGAAAGCCTGGGCCTTCTTATTGTGGATGAGGAGCATGAGCCCACCTACCAGAGCGAACTTTCCCCGCGTTACCAGGCGGTGGAGGTCGCAAGAAAGCGCGCCGCAATGGCGAATGCGCCGCTCATATTGGGCAGCGCCACGCCCTCCATCCAGAGTTATTACCGGGCGAAAACGGGCGTCTATACGCTTGTTGAGCTGACCGAGCGCGTGCAGAAGCGCCCCATGCCGGATATCAAAATTGTGGACATGCGGCAGGAATTCCTGCGCGGCAATACGGGCATATTCAGCAGCGCATTATACAGCGCGTTGGATTCTTGCCTGCGCGCGAAAAAACAGGCGATTTTGTTCATCAACCGCAGGGGATATTCCACATTCGTTTCCTGCCGGGCCTGCGGGCATGTGTTTCAGTGCAAGGATTGCGACATCTCCATGACGTACCACCGCACGGAGGAATGCGTCAAATGCCACTACTGCGGGCATACGGAGGCGGTGCCGACCACTTGCCCCAACTGCGGCCAGCCGTTTATCAAATACTTTGGCGTGGGCACCCAGCAGGTGGAGGAACAACTGCGCGAGCATTTCCCACAGGTAAAAGCCTTGCGCATGGATATGGACAGCACGCGCACCAAGGATGCGCACGAAAATCTCCTCTCCACCTTTGCGCGGGGGGATGCGCAGGTGCTCATCGGCACGCAGATGGTGGCGAAGGGACTTGATTTCCCGGATGTGACGCTCGTTGGCGTAGTAGCAGCGGATTCTTCGCTCTATCTTCCGGATTACCGGAGCGCCGAGCGCACGTTTCAGCTCCTTACCCAGGTGGCGGGGCGCGCCGGGCGTGACCTTTCGCCGGGGCGGGTCGTGATCCAGACGTATTCGCCGGGGCATCCGAGCATCGCGTTCGCGCGCACGCATGATTATAAGGGCTTTTTCGCCTATGAGCTTGCGCAGCGCAAGGCCGCGCTGTTTCCGCCATTTTCCCTGTTTGTACGCGCGCTCTTTACGGGCCTTGAGGAGGATGCCCTGCATCAAGACGGCGTCCGTTACGCAAAAGGGCTGGAGGCGGCGGTGAAGGAAGCATTAGGCGGCCATGAAGAAGAGCTTTTGTTTTTAAGCGCCGCGCCCGCGCCCATATACAAGAAGCAGGGCGTATACCGTTTTGCCATATTGGTCAAACTTCTGCGTACGCCGCGCACGGCCGCGGCGCTCAAGGCCATCTATGAATACACCTCCGCGCACCGGGGAGAGCGGTTCGCTTCGCTTGAAATCAACCCCGGCGATCTGTTTTAATTGTAATTGGGCATTTTTATGAAATTCAGGCGGCGCTCCAAGAAAGGCTGTTCCTTGGGTGCGTATGCGTATTATAATAAAATGATGGAATAGCGCGAAGGCGCTTAGATTGAAAGCGGGTTAATCCCAAAGAGGAGAAGGTACTATGGCATTGAGAAGGATTTTGCAGGAAAAGGACCCCGCATTGTATAAGGTCTGCAGGCCGGTGGAGCGCATCGACAAGCGCATTCACACGTTGCTCGACGATATGCTCGAAACCATGTACGACGCCGAAGGCGTGGGCCTTGCCGCGTCCCAGGTGGGGATACTGCGGCGCGTCGTTGTGATCGATTGCGGGGACGGCCCCGTGGAAATGATCAACCCCGAAATTCTCTTTACCGAGGGCGAGGAGGGCTGCATGGAAGGGTGCCTTTCCTTCCCCGGTAAATCCGGCTATGTGGTGCGCCCCAGCCATGTCATTGCCCGCGCCCAGAACCGCAACGGGGAATGGGTGGAATATGACGCGACGGGGCTGTTCGCCCGCGCCATTCTGCACGAAACGGATCATCTGGACGGCAAGGTGTATCTTGATCTGGTCACCGACCCGCCCGAAGGATACAACGAGGAAGAAGGATGCGACGAGCCGGATGCGGACGACGCGCCCGACGCGCCGGAGGAAAAAATCTGATGCGGATTGCCTTCTTGGGGACGCCGGAGTTCGCGCTCCCGTCGCTTCAAATGCTCATTGATACGGAGCATACGCTTTGCGTGTTTACCCAGCCGGACAAGCCGCAGGGCAGGCACGCCGTACTGACCGCGCCGCCTGTTAAAGTGCTTGCGCAGCAATATGGCATCCCTGTATACCAGCCCAGGCGCATGCGGGACGCGGAAGGGTTGGAGCCGCTTCGCGCGTTTCAGCCGGATCTGATGGTGACGGCGGCGTTCGGACAACTATTGAGCGCGGAAAACCTGAGCATCCCTCAATACGGCTGCATCAACGTGCACGGTTCGCTTTTGCCCAAATACCGGGGCGCCGCGCCCATCCAGTGGGCGGTGATCGATGGCGAGGCGGTCACGGGCATTACTACCATGCTCACAGACGTGGGTTTGGATACCGGGGACATTCTCCTTACCCGTGAGCTTTCCATTTTGCCCGACGAGACGGCGGGGGAATTGTATGCGCGCATGGCGGAATTGGGCGCAGAGGTACTCAAAGAAACTATAGAAAAGCTTGCGAACGGCACGCTGGCCCGCACCCCGCAGCAGGAAGAGCAGGCGACCAAATGCCGCATGCTCAAAAAAGAAGATGGGAAGCTTGCGTTCAATCAATCTGCCAAAAGCGTGCACGACCGTGTGCGTGGCGTAAACCCGTGGCCCGGCGCATACGCATATATGGAAGACGGAATGGACACGCTCAAGATATGGCGCACCCGTATGACGGAAGAAAAGCCGCAGGGAGAACCCGGCATGCTGTATGGCGATGAAAAACGCGGGCTGTTCGTCTGCTGTGCGGACGGCGTTTTAGAAATACTGGAACTGCAGGCCGCGGGCGGAAAGCGCATGGAAGCGAAAGCGTACCTGCGCGGCAAGCCCCTTGCGGGACTGAAGCTCATATGAGCATACGAAGAATTGCGCTCGAAGCGCTATTGGACATTACCGACCGCGGCGCATATGCAAACTTGCGGCTTAAGGAAGCGCAGCAGAATTTGAGCGCTTCGGACGCCAAGTGGGTTTCGGCAGCGGTTTACGAGACATTGGATCATTTGCTTTATCTTGATTATATGCTTTCGCATATGACCAAGGGGACGCAAAAGCCGGTGATCCGCGGCATCCTGCGCATGGGGGCGTGCCAGCTCCTGTTTATGCGCACGCCTGCTTCCGCCGCCGTCAACGAAAGCGTCAAGCTTGCAAAGGAAGTCGGCAAAGCCGCAATGGCGGGGTATATCAATGGTGTGCTGCGCGCGCTTGCGCGGGATATGGACGCGCTGCCGTCTCTCCCCAAAGAACCCGCTGCGCGGCTGAGCATCCAGTACAGCTGGCCGAAGTGGCTCGTCACCGAATGGATTTCCCGCTTTGGCGAGGCGGAAACGGAAGCCATGCTGCAGGAACAGCCGCAGCCCATGACGTTGCGCGCGCATCCTCCGTTTACGACGGAAGAGCTGGATGAGTTGCTCAAAGACAGGCACATCGGATTTTCGCGCGGCGCGTTTGTGCCTGACTGTTTCAAGCTGGAGCAGGGGTTTGATGTAGCGAACGACCCGCTGTTTCTAAACGGAAGCTTCGCCGTGCAAAGCGAAAGCGCCATGCTTGTCTGCCGCGCGTGCGGCGTGAAACCGGGCATGCGCGTACTGGACGCCTGCGCGGCGCCCGGCGGGAAAAGCGCGTACCTTTACGCGCTGCAGCCGGATATTGCGCTTACCGCTTGGGAATTGCACCCGCACCGCAAGGAATTGATGGACAAAACGTTTGCGCGGCTGTATGTTCCCGTACAGACCAGCGTACAGGACGCGGCGGAGTATGTGGCGGCGTGCAGGAATGCGTATGACGTGGTACTGCTGGATGTGCCATGTTCCGGCCTTGGGGTGGCGCACAGCAAGCCCGACGTCCGCTACACGAAAACGCCGGAAGGCGTGGAGGCGTTGGTCGAAACGCAGCGCCGGATTTTAGAAACCTGCGCACAGTATGTCAAACCAGGCGGCACATTGCTTTACGCAAGCTGTACGATTTCGGAGCGGGAAAACGAGGAACAGGTCAAAGCGTTCCTCGCGCGGCATAAAGAATTTCGGCTGGAGCCGTTGACACCGTTTTTGCCCGCCGCTTTAGGGAATTTAGAAAGTGGCATGGTGCAGCTTTTGCCGCACAAACACCACACAGAAGGCTTTTTTATCGCGCGTTTGGCGCGTGATACTAGTCTCAAGTAAAAATTGAGATTAGATTTGCGAGGATTTTTGTCGTCCAGCAAGGAACGGGAAGGAGACGTAGCCGGCAGCTACGCCGACTGACGGCGACACCGCTGGGGGGGGCAAAAAGACCGCAAAGATGTCCCTATTTATGCTTGAGAGTAGTATTGCAAAGAGGAAACATGAAACGTTTGATGGACCATACCCCGGAGGAATTACAGGAACTCGTAAAAAGCCTGGGTCAGCCCGCTTTTCGCTTTAAGCAGGTAAACGAATGGCTCATGCGCGGCATGCGGCCGGAGGAAATGACAAACCTTCCCAAGGCGCTACGTGAAGAACTGAGCAAAATTCCTTTTGGCGGGGCGTCCATCCACGCAAAATACGCGTCCGCGCAGGACGGCACGGTCAAATACCTGTTCGCCCTCGAAGACGGCAATTTAGTCGAAGGCGTACTGATGCGCTACCACCACGGCAATACGCTGTGCCTTTCTACACAGGTCGGATGCCGGATGAACTGCGCGTTTTGCGCTTCCACGCTCGGTGGCCGTGTGCGGAATCTTTCGGCGGGGGAGATGCTCTCCCAGGTTACCGCCATCGAGCGGGACGAACCAAAAACGGCAAGCGGCCGCGCGGTCACCAACATTGTGCTCATGGGCAGCGGCGAACCGCTCGATAATTATGATAACGTGGTCGCGTTTTTGCACAGGGCCGTATCGCCGGAAGGCTTGGGCATCAGCGCGCGCAATATTTCGCTTTCCACCTGCGGGCTCTTACCCAACATGAAGCGGCTTGCAGCGGAAGCGCCGCACGTGACGCTGTGCGTATCCTTACACGCGCATTCGGACGAACAACGTAGCGCAATCATGCCCATCAACCGCGCGTACCCGATCGATGCGGTATTAAGCGCCGCCAAGGCGTACGCGGAAGAGACCGGTAGGCGCGTGATATTCGAATACGCGCTCATCGAGGGCGTGAACGCGTCCAAAGAGGACGCTGACGCGCTTGCAAGCAGGCTTAGGGGCATCAACTGCCATGTCAACCTCATTCCGCTCAACCCCGTGCCGGAGCGGGATTTAAAAGGGGCGACACGGAAACAGGCCATGCAGTTTGCGGCTTGGCTGACGGAGCGGCATGTTTCCGCCACCGTGCGGCGGGAGATGGGCACGGATATCGAGGGTGCGTGCGGCCAGTTACGCCGCCGTGTGTTAGCTGAGAATGATGGGGGAGTGTAGTCCATGTCCTTTTCCAGGGGCGTGAAGCAGGAGCTTGCGCATATCCGCCTCCGCTCGGAGGCGCTAAAGCGCGCGCAGCTTTACGGGTTGACGCATGCGGCGGGCACATTGAAACTGGGCCGGACGTTTGGCATCGAGTACGTGACGGAAACGCATGAGGTCGGGCGGCACATCGCGGCGCTGGCGACTTCCCTCTATGAGGTGGACGCGACGATTTCGCTGCGGGATACGGAACGTCGGCTGACGCTCACCGTGGTCGCATTAAACGGCGAAGGATGCGAGGCGCTGCTCACGGATGCGGGCCTGTTCCAAAGGACCGAGGCGGGCGTGGAACTCACACAGGAAATCCCGCACGCAAAGCTGAAAACTGAGGACCTGCAAAAGGCGTTTTTGCGCGGCGTATTCATGGGCGCAGGCTCCTGTTCCGACCCCAAACGCGCCTATCATCTGGAGATTGTCTGCCGCAGCGAAGAACTTGCCCAGGCGCTTTGCGGCTTGATGGAAGCCTTAAGCCTGGAGGCAAAAACGGTTCGCCGCAAGGAACGAACTGTGATATACTTAAAAGAGGGCGATCGCATCGCCTCGTTTCTTGCGTTACTCGGCGCTTCCACCGCAACGCTTTCCTTTGAGGATACGCGGGCGGAAAAGGAACTGCGCAATTATATCAACCGCATGAGCAACTGCGAGACCGCCAATATCGGTAAGACCGTAAACGCGGCGGGCGAACAGATTGAGGCCATAGAGCGGATTTTGCGGCATAAAAGCCACAAACGGTTGACGCCCGCGCTGCGGGAAACGGCGGAATTGCGCCTGCATCACCCCGACGCAAGCTTACAGGAGCTTGCGGACCTTGCGGGCATTGGAAAATCCGGCATGAACCACCGCCTGCAAAGATTGCTGCAAATTGCGGAACACTTACGTTGAAGTTGCCCTAAGGCGGGTATTGATAGATCAAAAGGAGGCGTCGTGATGATACATAAGGTGCTGACCATCCAGAACTCAGAAGGGCTCCGCGCGCGCCCTGCGGCCCAGTTTGTACAGATTGCAAGCGGCTTTACCTCCCAGATGCTCATTGAAAAGGGCAACAAAAAGGTCAACGCGAAGTCCATTATGGGCGTATTGTCCCTTGGCGTAGGGCAGGGGGACACCATCCATCTGTTTGTAAACGGGCCGGACGAAGACGTCGCCATGAGCGCGATGGTAGAACTCACCCGCAAAGGCTAAGGTTAAAACGGTTAAAATGGCCTTTACCCATCTGCATGTCCATACGCAGTACAGCCTCCTCGATGGCGCAGCGCGCATCGGGGAGCTTGTCGCATGCGCGAAAAAGCACGGCATGGAGGCGCTCGCCATCACCGATCACGGTGTGATGTACGGCGTCGTTGATTTTTACAAGGCGTGTAAAAAAGAGGGCGTCAAACCCATCATCGGCATGGAGGCGTATGTCGCACCCCGCTCCCTGATGGACAGGGAAGGTTCAAAGGACCGGGAATACGCCCATCTTATCTTGCTGTGTAAAGATGAGACCGGATATAAAAACCTCATGCGCCTGTCTTCCGAGGCCTTTTTAAACGGCTTCTATTACAAACCCCGCATCGATTATGATCTCTTGTCCCGGCATTCTGAAGGCTTGATCTGTCTTTCCGCCTGCTTGGCCGGGGATATTCCGCAGCGCCTTTTGCAGGGCAACTACAGCGGCGCAAAGGAACTGGCCGAGCGCCTGCAGGGCATGTTCGGCGAAGACTTTTATATTGAAATACAGGATCACGGCATCCCCGAGCAGAAAGAAGTTTTGCCGGGCTTGGTGAAGCTTGCCGGGGAGATCGGCGCGAAGCTTGTCGCCACCAACGACATCCACTATGTCAACAAAGAGGACGCGCAGGTGCAGGACGTGCTGCTGTGCGTGCAGACCAATACATTTGTGGATGAACCCAACCGCATGCGCATGCACGCGGATGAATTTTATTTAAAGAGCGAGCAGGAAATGCGCGCCGTACTGGGGCAGTATCCGGAGGCGTTTACCACCACGCAGGAGATTGCGGATAAATGCGCGCTCTCCATCGCGTTCGGGGAGAAGCACCTGCCCGGCTTCCAGGCGCCAAACGGCATGGAAAACGACGCGTTTTTAAGAAAGCTGTGCGACGAGGGCTTAAAGAAAAAAATGCCCAACGCCGGTACAATGGAACGCGAGCGGCTCGAATACGAGCTGGGCGTGATCGAGCGCATGGGCTTTGTGGACTACTTCTTGATCGTTTGGGATTTTATCGATTTTGCCAAGCGCAACGGCATTATCGTGGGCCCCGGCCGCGGCAGCGGCGCGGGCAGCCTTGCCGCGTACTGCCTCAACATTACGGACGTGGACCCGCTGAAATACGGCCTGCTGTTCGAGCGCTTCTTGAACCCGGAGCGTATTTCCATGCCGGATTTCGACGTGGATTTCTGCTACGAGCGCCGGCAGGAAGTGATCGACTACGTGGTGGGCAAGTACGGCGCGGACCATGTGGCGCAGATCATTACGTTCGGCACCATGGCAGCTAGAGCAGCCGTGCGCGATGTGGGCCGGGCGCTGCACATGCCGTATGGGGATGTCGACAAGGTTGCCAAGATGGTGCCCTACGAACTGAATATGACGCTCGAACGCGCGCTTTCCATGTCCCCCGAGCTTCGCGCGGCGTACGACAATGAAGCGGAGGTCAAAAACCTCATCGATCTTTCCCGCAGGCTCGAAGGCCAGCCCCGCCACGCTTCCACGCACGCGGCGGGCGTGGTGATTTCAAAAAATCCCGTCATGGAAGTGGTCCCGCTCCAAAAGAACGACGAATCCGTTACCACCCAGTTCCCCATGGGGACGCTTGAGGAGCTGGGCCTTTTGAAGATGGACTTTTTGGGTCTTCGGACGCTCACGGTGATCCGGGATACGCTGGATTTTATCCGCCAGAACGGCAAGGAGCCACCCGAGCTTGACGGCATGCCATACGACGATCCCAAGGTATATCAGATGATCGCAAGCGGCGATACCGACGGCGTGTTCCAGTTGGAAAGTGCCGGCATGCGCCAGTTTTTAATACAGTTAAAACCGGACAGTTTTGAGGATATCATCGCGGGCATTTCGTTGTTCCGCCCCGGCCCCATGGCGCAAATTCCGCGGTATGTGGGCGCAAAGCACGGCACCGTGCCCGTCACCTATGCAACCGAAAAGCTCCGGCCGATCTTGCAGAACACCTACGGCTGCATGGTATATCAGGAACAGGTCATGCAGATCGTGCGCGATTTGGGCGGATATTCTTTAGGAAGAAGCGATCTTGTGCGCCGCGCCATGAGCAAGAAGAAGCATGACGTCATGGCGAAGGAGCGCGCGAACTTCATATACGGGAACGAGGAAGAAGGAATCCTAGGCGCGGTCAAAAACGGCGTGCCCGCCGAGGCGGCTAACAAGCTGTTTGACGAAATGATGGATTTCGCCTCCTACGCGTTCAACAAATCCCACGCGGCCTGCTATGCCGTGGTCGCCTACCGCACCGCATTCCTAAAGCTCTACTACAAGGCGGAGTTTATGGCGGCTCTTTTGAACAGCTACCTTGGAAGCGCGGACGATGTCGCCAAATACGTCTACAGCGCCCGCAGGATGGGCATCAAAGTCCTGCCGCCGGACGTCAACAAGAGCCGCGCGCGCTTTTCGGTAGAAAACGGCGCCATCCGCTTCGGGCTTTGCGCCGTGCGCAATGTCGGTGAGAGCGCCATGCAGCAGATGGTGCGCGAACGGGAGCGCGGCGGAGCGTTCCGAGATTTTTTTGATTTTGTAGACCGCTCGGAGGGCTTAAATAAGCGCGCGCTGGAAGGCCTTATTTATGCGGGCGGTTTTGACGGTATGAAAGTCAGGCGCGCGCAGCTTCTTGCCGTATATGAGCGGGCGCTTGAAAGCGCCGCGCAGTCAAAGAAAATGCGCGATCAGGGGCAGATATCGCTGTTTGATCTTGGCGGGGCCGCGCCTGCGTTCGAGGGCGTTTCCATTCAACTGCCGGATATTCAGGAGCTTTCCCACCAAACCATACTGGACAAAGAGCGTGAGGCGATCGGCGTCTACATCAGCGGCCACCCGCTCGACGATTATGAGGGCATATTATCCGCCATGGAGTATAGCGTGCTGGATTTGCAGGAGGCGGACGGTTCACAAAGTCCGCGGGACAATGACCGTGTGCGCACCGGCGGGCTATTGTCCCAGGTGGAGCGCAAGCCCACCCGCGCGGGTAACAGCCTGATGGGGTATGCGGTGCTCGAAGGCGTCACGGGTACGGTGGAACTTGTACTGTTCCCCCGCACGCTTACGCAGGTGGCAAACACGTTTTACCCTGCCCGCGCCGTCATGGTGACAGGTAAGCTCAATATGCGGGAAAACCAGAAGAACAGCATCCTGGTAGACGAAATGGTTCCGCTTGACGAAGTCGTACCCACGCTGTATTTAAGATACGAGCAGCTGACGAAAGAGCTTTACGCGCAAACCGTGGAGCTTTTGGCCCGCTACCCCGGGAATGTGCCGGTGGTACTGTGCGAAGCGGGCAATTGCGGTAAGCGCCTGCCGAAGGAATATGCCGTTAATCTTTCGGAAGGATTCCTTACAAATATGCGGGACCTCATCGGCGCGCAAAACGTGAAGATCGCCGTAAAAAGCCCGGAGCCGCAGCGCGACCGGGCAAGGGAGCGGCTTTATTCTCAGATATAATATTGTTGTCTTATAGAAAGGATGCATGTACATGAAACGGATCGGCGTTTTGACGAGCGGAGGAGATACCCCGGGCATGAATGCGGCAATCCGCGCCGTATTGAAGGCGGGATTGGATAAAGGCATGATCGTCATGGGGATTTACCACGGCTATCAGGGGCTAATGGAGGGAAGGCTCCAGCAGCTCCAGTATGACGACGTCCACAATATCCTCGAAAAGGGCGGCACCGTTTTGCGAACCGCACGCAGCGAGCAGTTCAAAACGCCGGAAGGTCAGGCACAGGCCATCAAGGTTTTAAGGGCATACAACATAGACGGCGTCGTCGTGATCGGCGGGGACGGCAGCTACAAGGGCGCGCAGGCGCTAAGTAACGCGGGCATTGCGACCATCGGGCTCCCCGGCACCATAGACAACGATATGGGATATACGGACTACACCATTGGCTTTGATACCGCGGTCAACAATGTCATCCATGAAATCGGCAAAATCCGTGATACCATGCGCGCGCATGACCGCGTGGGCGTGGTGGAGGTCATGGGCCGCAATTGCGGGGATATCGCGCTCTGGGCTGGCATTGCGGGCCCCGCGGATCTTACGCTCTTACCTGAGCGGGAATACTCATGGGAAGACGCCACGAGAAGGCTCATGGACAACAAACTTCGCGGCAGGCTCACCAGTATGGTGATTATCGCCGAGGGCGCGGGTCACGCGGAGGATTTTGCGAATTATGTGCGCGAACACTCGGATGTGGAAATCAAGGCCGTGGTATTGAGCTACATCCAGCGCGGCGGCGATCCTTCCGCGTTTGACCGCATCTTGGCGACCCGAATGGGCGTACGCGCCGTAGACCTTTTGAACGAAGGCAGGGGCGGCCTTGCCATCGGCATCCGGGACAACAAGATCATAGAGGTGCCGTTGCAGGAGGCTGTGGAAAAGGTGGACCGCTTTGACTCCGAGCTTTATGAAATGAATGATTTCCTGACCAAATTCTAAGTGAAACCAAGGAGCATCCTATGCAACAAAAACGTCCGCCCGTCGAGCGCAACGACGATATTATACTGGAAATCGACGCGTTGGGCGCGGAGGGGGAAGGGATAGGCCGGGTCGACGGATACGCGATATTCGTGCCCGGCGCATTGCCGGGGGAACTTGTTGCGGCGCATGTCATCAAGACCAATTCTGGCTATGGCGTCGCAAAGCTGATGGAGGTGCTCACTCCGGCGCCGGAGCGTGTGGAGCCGCCCTGCGCCATATTTCATAAATGCGGCGGATGTACGCTGCAGCACCTGGAGTATTCCGCGCAGCTTTCCTATAAGCGCAAGACGGTGGAGGATGCCCTTACCCGCCTTGGCGGCTTCAAAGATAGTACCGTTCTGCCTGTTGTCGGCATGGACGAGCCGTGGCAGTACCGCAACAAGGGAAGCTTCCCGCTTGCAGAAATCGACGGACGCGTGCAGGCGGGCTTTTTTGCGCCGCGCAGCCACCGGCTCATTCCCACCGAGGACTGCCTCATCCAAAAAGAGGCGGGACTTTTGGCGGTGCTCTCCGTACGGGATTGGGCGAACGCGCACGGCGTTAAAGCATATAACGAACAGGCGGACAAGGGCGTGCTCCGGCATGTGGTCACACGTACATCGGTCAATGGGGAAGTGATGGCGGTAATCGTCGCCACCTCCGCTTCCATTCCGGAAAAGCAGGCGCTCATAGAAACCCTGCGCGACCGCGTGGAGGGGTTAAAGAGCATATACCTCAATGTTCAGAAAGGACAGACAAACGTCATACTGGGTGCGGAGTACCGCCTGCTGTGGGGCGAGCTGTGCATCACGGAGACGCTTTGCGGGCTTTCGTTTTCCATCAGCCCCGCCTCATTCCTGCAGGTGAATCCGGTGCAGACGGAGAAACTCTACGAAAAAGCGCTTGAGCTTCTTGCGCTCAATGGAACCGAGCGGGTGGTGGACGCCTATTGCGGCATTGGTACGATTACGTTACTCCTTGCAAAGCATGCGCGTGAGGTCATTGGCATTGAAAACGTGCCGGAGGCCGTGGAGGACGCAAAACGCAACGCCGCACAGAACGGCATACCGAATGCGCGTTTTTTGTGCGCTCCGGCGGAAGAAGCGCTGCCCAAGCTCCTTGCGGACGGGGTGAAGGTCGACGCCCTGGTGCTGGACCCCCCAAGAAAGGGGGCTGAAGAAGCGTTTTTGCGGGCGGTGATCGAAAGCGGCGTACCCCGCATTGTGTATGTTTCCTGCAACCCCGCGACATTGGCGCGGGACTGCAAGATATTATCCGAAGGCGGCTACAAAGTGGAGACCGTTCAGCCGTTTGACCTATTTCCCCAGACGGCGCATGTGGAAGCCGTGATCCTGTTGCAACGACAGAAACCTTGATAAATAAAGGAATTATGCGCGACAGAATGCTTTGACGTGAGAGAATACTTTCACGTCTTTTATTTTCGATAAAATATAAGTAGGCTGCCCATTTAAATAAATGCCTGCGGAAGCATATGAAGAATGTAAGAATTATACCCGTAATACCTAAAGAGAATAAAAAGCTTAGAGTTGCAGCTTATTGTCGGGTTAGCACATCCGGACCGGAACAACTGCGCAGCCTTGAGATTCAGATAAAAGCCTATACGAACATTATAAAAAGCCATCCCAACTGGCTTTATGCCGGTGTGTTTTACGACATCGAAAGTGGACTGCGGCGAAGTGGCAGAAGTGGACTGGACAAAATGCTGGGGAATGTGGCAAAGGGCAAAATCGATTACATTATCACCAAGTCAATCAGCAGGGTGTCGAGAGATACGCTTGAGGTTTTGAAGATTATAAGATTCTTAAGAGAGCGAGGGATCAACATGCATTTTGAAAATGAGAAGCTGGATTCAATCGAGGCAGAAAAAGAATTTGAGATTACGCTGAGAGCTATGCTGGCGCAGGACGAAAGTCGGAATATCAGCGAGAATATTCAATGGGGAATTCAGCGCAAGTTTGAAAAAGGCGAGATTTATACGAAGTATAAGAATTTTACGGGATACACTTGCGATGACGGTAAGATTGTCATTGTACCAGAACAGGCAGAAGTAGTTAGAAAAATCTTTGACTTATATTTACAAGGCCTGTCGTTGGGGCAAATCAAGGCTTACCTGGAAGCCCAGGGGATTAAAACTGTAACGGGCAAGGAGATTTGGGATACAAAAACAATCCAGAGGATGTTGACCAATGAGAAATACAAAGGCGATACCATGCTTCAAAAGACCTTTACTGAGGATTTTATGACCGGTAAGAAAAGTAAGAATATCGGGCAGCGAAATAAGTATTATGTGAAAAACAGTCACCCCGCTATTGTTTCCGACGAAGTATTTGATAGGGTGCAGGAGGAAATGGCGAAGCGTGCAAGGCTTGTCAGCAATGAGAATGGTACGGTAGAAACCCGCGGGAGCAAATATAACGGAAAATATATATTGGGGAATTTGCTCGTATGCGGCGATTGTGGCGCATCTTATCGGAGAAGGACTGAACGCGGTAAGGTGGTCTGGAGATGTGCTACAAGGATCGAAAAGGGTAAAGATGCTTGCGCTACTTCTCCTACGATAAATGAAGCACAATTGAATGAACAACTGGCAGAGGCAGTATGTGGCGGTGTCTATGATGAGGGGATAATTAGGAGCAAGGTCGATAAGATACAGATTTTTGAAAAATTTATTATAATAGCTGCAAAGATGTAGTATTGAAGCCGGCAAACTCAAGCATATAGCAAAGCAGTCGGAGGCTTGGTCTCAGTCAAAGACGAGCTGATAGGATCCAATTCAAATCTAAATTGAGCCAGCGGGTTTTATATTCGATTAAGGCGGTGTCCGTGCCTGGAAACCTTACAAGGTGGATGTGGATCCAATCACACCGTAAAACATTTCGATTAGAAATAGCTCCATTATTATTATATACTTATTACAGGGTGTTCTTTTAGAACTTCCAATAATAACTCTAAAGGGAAAAAGGATTTGGAGAAGATAGTTAATGCGATTTTATTTCTAAAAGATATCTACAATAGTATCTTTGGAGTAATATTTATAAGTATTGGTTTGCTACTGCTTTTTTCCTTAATGGTATATTGTAGATTAAAAAGAATGAATAAAACATATAATAAAAGATGGGATACTTATGTTGCGGCAGTGAAAAAAGAGGCATTACGGATGATTGCCGAATTCGTAGTAATCTCTATGCTATTGATATTAATACAAGATAGTTTTAATATAGATATTTTAGATTTCATAAGAAATGAAACCTGGAAACTAATTATCGGTTTCTGGTTCATATTTCATATAAAAAATGGGCGAAGCATCTACAAGTATGTAAATCGCGAATTGCTTTTAGATGAAATTGAAAAAGGGCAAAATCCAAGCCTGCAATTTGAGCTTATGATAAAACAATATCAAAATAATTATGACTTGGAACTTGAAAAACTTGGAATTTTGAAATCCTTAGCACCCGTTTCTTTAGTACCCCTAATAGCTGGATTTATATTGGAAAATAAGAAGATAAGTTTAAATGCCTATACCATTATCTTTTTTTGTATTTTGTTCCTGTATATATATGAACTTTGGAAATGCTATGATACGTTGAGATTTTGGAAATCAAGAAAAAGAAAAGTTGAAGAAAGAATAATGAATTTGAAAGAAAAGTGCGCAGCGCATTGACAAGGAACTATTACACGCAACTCGGGTGAGGTTGTATGGTGCTGCGCAAGCCGGGGAGAGCATGGAAAGAAATCTGACGCCACTTCCCAATGATCAGTAATGAGCAAACCATAGAGTTTTTCTTTGTAAGCCTTGAATATTACGGAACTGGATTTTGAAACTGATCCATAAAGAATGGATAAATTTCGTCTGCAGCAAAATACTTTTCATGCCAAGCAAGAATAGTTCTTGTCATTTTTACTATGAAAATGTTGGAATATCTACTATAATAGCTCTTGTAAAGCAATACGGAAGGGCTTAAGAGCTGTATGGAGATTTCAATGGCAAATAGAAGAAACAAGAAAAAAGTCTATTGCAGCTTGACCAACATTGCCTGTAAGGAATATGTTGATTCTCGGGAATATGTGATTCGGAGTTTGCTCTGAAACTATAGGTTGAAGTTTAGTAAAATGAGTGGGCAAGCAACCCATTCTATAAGGTGCAAGTATAAAAGCGAAATCTTCCATCTTTATGCAGTTGAATGATATGGCAACCTCTTTGGCAGGTTAAGCCATGCGAATTTATATTTATCCCCAAAAACCAAACAGATATCCTGTTTGATAACACTCACATAGGCCCACAAACACGCCAACCCCGCTTTCGTTGTAGAATAGTCAAGCATGATTTTTTCAGAGGAGAAGGAATTCCTATGACAGATACCTCAAAGACCACCGGCCTTCCAAGTGAAGTATGCCTAACACCGACATCTGCCCTAGGGCGAGTACATCTTAAAATTGAGCTTACTTCGGTTATCAACTATGCTTTGCAGCAAAACCGGATTCCTGTTATACGGGAAATTCTGATTTGTAATAATAGTACCGATGATATAGAAAATGCTGTGGTGAAATTGCGCTGTGAACCAGAGTTTGTTTGCTCCGCACAGATGAATGTCGCATCGATTCCGGCAGGTGCATCCTTTTCTCTCAGCGGATTTCAGCCACAGATCAACGCTTCCTTCTTGGCGGAACTGACCGAACGCATGATAGGCAGACTGGATATTGCTTTAGAGGGTAACCAAGGTGAAGTTCTTGCCGCATGCCAATATGAAATTACCGCGCTCGCCTTTGACGAGTGGCATGGAACTGCTTTCTATCCCGAGTTACTCTGCGCATTTGTAACGCCAAACCACCCGGAGGCTATCAAGATTACAGCCCGCTCAGCACAGCTTTTGGGCAACTGGAGCGGCGATCCTTCACTAAACGCTTATCAGACCCAAGATCCTAATCGGGTGCTCATGCAGGCAGCGGCAGTTTACGGTGCTTTGCAGGAAGCCAATATTATTTACTCCGTACCGCCTGCCAGTTTTGAACGCATTGGGCAGCGGGTAAGACTTTGTGATGCGGTCATCCAGCAGAAACTGGGTACTTGTTTGGATTTAACGTTGTTCTATGCTACTTGCTTGGAAGCAATTGGCCTTCACCCGATTCTTTTGTTACAACAGGGACACATCTTTGCCGGTGTTTGGCTGGAGAACCGCTCGTTTTCGGAGACGGTTGAAAATGATCCTTCTTTAATTACCAAGCGTATTGCTGAGGGTGTGAACGAGATTGCGGTGGTAGAGTGTACCGCGCTGGTTGCAGGCAAAAATATGAGCTTCGATGAAGCAATGGCTGCTGCTGTAAGCAAGCTTCGCGACCCCGATCCGCTGGAATACATTATCGATGTTTCCCGTTCCAGACTGAGTGGGATACGGCCGCTTCCCCTGCGTATTCAGAGTGAAACCGGATGGAAAATCGAAACGCAAAAAAGAAGTGAAAAGGAATTAACGCGCATTCCTGAATCACTCGGTGAGATTATCCATGTAGACGAAACCTCGACTAAAAAAACGTGGAGCAAAATGCTGCAATGGGAGCGTAAGCTGCTGGATTTAAGCCTGCGAAATACGCTCATCAATCTAAGATGGTCGCAAAGCGTTATCCCTATCCTCTGCGAATCATTATCGGATCTAGAGGATGCACTGGCAGACGGAGAGGAGTACGGAATCAGTCCCCGACCTTCTGAATGGGTACTGCCGGAGGAGCAGCGCCGCAGCATTGAACGTTTGACCGATCTAGGCGATTTCAGAGACCTAATAAAAGTAGAGTTTCAAAACAAGCGTCTGCGTTCATTTTTAAGCGAAGGTGAGCTTTCCCGTGCAATCGTTAACGTTTATCGCGCCTCCAAAAGCTCATTGGAAGAAAACGGGGCCAACACTCTGTACCTTGCCATTGGTTTTCTTCGCTGGTATGAAACCCCGACCAGCCAAAAGCCGAGGTATGCGCCGCTGATCCTGTTGCCAATAGAAATTGTCCGCAAATCTGCGCTTAAAGGGTATGTAATTCGTATACGAGACGAAGAGCCGCAGATGAACATCACTCTGCTGCAGATGATAGCGCAGGATTTTGGCATACAGATTCAAGGGCTGGACCCGCTTCCTCTGGATGCAATGGGGATCGATCTGCGCACTGTATTTACCGTCATGCGCAAAGCGGTGATGAATCAACCGCGCTGGGATGTCATCGGAGCCGCATTCCTTGGGATATTTTCTTTTTCCCAGTTTGTGATGTGGAACGATATTCGAAACCGTTCCGAGGATCTTCAAAAGAATAAAATTGTTCGCAGCCTGATGGACGGACGACTCTCTTGGCATGCACGAGAGTTGGAGAGCGACGAGCGGGTGCCCGAAGGTGACACGCTTCTGCCTATTCCGATGGATGCTTCACAGTTGCACGCCATCCGAGCGGCAGCAGAAGGCCAAAGTTTTGTGCTCCATGGACCTCCCGGCACGGGAAAATCTCAGACGATCACCGCAATAATTGCCAACGCGCTGGCTAAGGGAAAATCTGTCCTGTTCGTCGCAGAAAAAATGGCAGCATTGTCAGTGGTGCAGCAACGGCTGAAAAATATTGGCATTGGACCATTCTGCCTTGAGCTACATTCCAACAAATCCAATAAGCGAGACGTTTTGAATCAACTAAATGAGGCTGCGCAGGTCGCAAAGCAGAATGTGCCGAGCGCCTGGCTAAAAAAAGCCGAGCAGACTGCGCAACTGCGAGGCGAGTTGGATGTTTACGCGCAGGCGTTGCATAAAGAACAAAAATGCGGCCTATCCCTATTTGCGATGATCGGCTCATATACGAATTATACCGAATGCTCGGAAACCATTGATTTTTCTCCAAAATTTGCCGAAAGCCTTGACGAAGACCGCATGCAGAAGCAGCAGATGATGCTGGATAGGCTGATTGCGGCCGCGCGCCTTATCGGCCATCCTTGCCATCATCCCCTGCGAAATGTAGGCAGATCTGTCTATACGCAGCAGATCAAGAGCGAGCTACCGCAGAAGTTGGATGCGTATATGTCCGCGCTTGAAAAACTATCAGATGTCGGTATGCTTTTAACGCAAAAGCTGAAACAGCCGACACCCCTTATATTTTCGGATTGGGAAAGGATTTACCAGATTGCCTGTCAGCTGCAGGTTTGGATACCGTTGCCCCGATACTGGGGTAGGGATTCGGACTGGACACGCACCTGTATGGATATTCAAGCAATGGCCTCCCATTTTGATGCGGCACGACGGCTCTATGGTGAGCTGTCCATCCACTGGGAGGAGGGTCTTTTTAACTTGGATGGGGCTATGCTCAAAAGCGAATGGACAAGCTCGCAGACCAAATGGTTTCTTCCTAAATTGCTGCAGCAAAGCAAGCTGAAGAAGGCTGTCAAGGTGTTTTGGAAAACGCCGGATCAAAGAATGCTCGCCGATTCGTTTTTCAAGGCCTTCTCCGACCTAGCCGAATATCAGTCAAATTATGCGGCGGGACAGGCGCTTTTCGGGCGATACGGTGCGGAGCTGGGAAGCTTATACAACGACGTCAAAACCGATTGGGAAAAAATACGGGCTTATGCCAATGATGCCAAGCACAGTGACGCAGAGCTCAACGCGCTGACGGGGAATGATGATTTGCGTATTGCATTTGCGGGTGTAAAGGAGCTCTTTCCGATCATCACTGAATATATAGAGGCTTACGAGCAGATGTTTATGCCTAGGGATGACTTGCACGCACTTTTGGAAATTGTGCAGGATACGCAGCCTGACGGTGATTGGATTTCGATGCAGTTTGACATGTGCAAGCAAATCAAAGCGCATTCGAACGTTCTGAAAGAATGGATGGTTTGGGTCGATTCTGTAAAAGAAGCTGATCTTCTTGGTATGATGCCATTGGTTGACGCTTACCGAAAGGGGCTGTCTCACGAAGCCGCCGTACCAGCTTATTATAAGGGACTCTATACTGCTCTGATCTATAAAGCCGTAGAGGAAAGTCCTGTGCTTAATAGTTTTTCCGGTGTGGTATTCCATGAAAAAATTCGCCAGTTTCAGCAGTTGGATGCAGAACTGACCGAACTGGCAAAAAGGGAAGTGTTTTACCGCCTTGCGTCCCAAGTTCCAAATTTCACACAGGAAGCATCACAGAAATCGGAAGTTGGTGTGCTGCAGCGCGCAATCCGAAGCGGCGGTCGAGGTGTTAGCATCCGCCGCCTGTTTGAGCAGATATCTAACCTGTTGCCTAGGCTTTGCCCCTGCATGCTAATGAGTCCTCTTTCTGCCGCACAATATCTCGACCCGAACCGAAAGCCATTTGACCTTGTCATCTTTGACGAAGCATCTCAAATGCCTACAGCCCGAGCCGTGGGTGCTTTGGCGCGGGGGGCCAATGCGATTATTGTGGGTGACCCAAAGCAGATGCCGCCCACAAGCTTTTTTTCGGGCAACGCGCTAGATGAGGACAATTTGGAAACTGAGGATTTGGAGAGCATTTTGGACGATACGCTGGCGTTGAACATGCCTCAGTCTCATTTGCTATGGCACTATCGAAGCCGTCATGAAAGCTTGATTGCTTTTAGTAATCATCACTTTTATGCGGACAAGCTATACACCTTCCCTTCCATCAATGATCGGGAGTCGAAGGTGACGCTGGTGCCTATCGACGGTTTCTTTGACCGGGGAAAATCGCGGCAGAACCGCGCGGAGGCGGAGGCAATCGTAAGCGAACTGATCCGCCGCAGCCAGGATCCGGTTTGTATGGAGCAGAGCGTGGGTGTCGTCAGCTTCAACATCCAACAGCAAAATCTGATTGACGATCTGTTTACCGAGGCCTGCAAATCAAACTCTGAGTTGGAGCAATGGGCCTACGAGTCGACGGAGCCGATCTTCATTAAAAACCTGGAGAATGTTCAGGGAGATGAACGGGATGTCATCCTGTTTTCCATCGGCTATGGTCCGGATGCTACGGGCAAGACGTATATGAATTTTGGCCCCTTAAACCGAGAGGGCGGCTGGCGGAGGCTCAATGTGGCCGTGTCCCGCGCACGGCAGGAAATGAAAGTCTTTTCTTCGATTCGGGCGGATCAGATCGATCTCGCGCGCACCGCCGCCGAGGGGGTTGTCGCACTGAAGGCATTTTTAGAATACGCTTCCGGTGCAGCCTTGACTAATAATGCCCAAAACCTTTTTAAAGCCGCAGATGACAAAAATGGCGTGGCCATTATGCTTAAGCGTAGGCTGGAGCGAGAAGGATATCAGTCGCAGCTGCAGGTGGGGCATTCTAAATATAAAATTGACTTAGGTGTCATTGATCCGAAAAAACCAAGCCGATATTTGATGGGAATTCTGTTGGATGGAGAGGCGTATCAATCTGCCAAAACGACGAGAGACAGGGAGTTGTCCCAAATCAGCGTACTAAAAGGATTGGGATGGCGCATTCATCGGCTTTGGTCAGTGGACTGGTGGGACAACAGCGACAAAGAATTTGCTAAGATTATAGACCTGCTGAAGGCACCTGTGTCCTGTGCGGATCCATTATTGCTCAAAACCGGTTTGCCGATGGATGGCGCTGCGCAACCCGTCCCAAACCAGAAGCTGGAGCATTCTCTTTACGAGGCAAGTATATTGTCGACATCATCCGCTCCCACGTCAGAGACCGCGTTGTATCAAGCAGCTACTTTGCCGGTACGGCCCATGACGCCGGACGAATACCTGCTCCCCCAAAAGGTCGGCCTGATCAAAAGCGCAATTCATACGATCCTTGAGCAGGAAGCGCCTATCAGCGAACCACTGTTGACCCGGCGTGTTGTACAGAGCTTTGGCATCTCTCGAGCAGGTTCGCGTATTCAGCAAAGAACAGCGGCGGTTCTTCGTAGCATGAATCTGCTCTGTACCCGTCATGGTGACCAGACCTATTACTGGCTTAGTTCCCAGCATCCGGATACCTATTCCAGCTTTCGTGTTTCTGCTTCGGGTGTTCGGGAGGCTGGCGATATACCGGTACAGGAAATAGCTAACGCCGTCTGCGCTGCGCTTGAACGACAAATTGCAATGCCGAAGGATGATCTATTACGGGAAACAGCAAATCTACTGGGGTACACTCGTTTGGGCAATAACGTTATCTCGTCGGTAACGGCAGGTATAGTGTATGCAGTGAAAACAAGGAAAATTGTGGAACAAAAAGACGATTACTATGTGTTGACATAAAATTATGTGTGCGAATCTATAAGCTAGAGGGAGCCTGCTATGGGATTCTACTTAAGAAAATCAATAAGTTTTGGTGGCGTTCGGTTCGACTTTTCGAAATCTGGTATCGGCGCATCGGTTGGAGTAAAGGGTTTCCGTTTCGGAATGGGTCTACGAGGCAACTACGTGCATATGGGGCGAGGTGGCATCTATTATCGCGCCGTACTCGGAGCAAAGAAAGGTAACGTACAACGTACGCAACCTGCTCGTCCTGAAGGCGAAAGGGATAAAGGCGATGGTTTGCTGTTCCAGGAAATTGAAAGCGGTGATATTTCCTTTATCATTGATTCATCTTCTCAAGAAATTGTAAATGAGATCAACGCTAAGTGTAAAAAGACACCATGTTGGCCTCTTGCAATCTTGTGTGCATTTATTCCGTCGGTGGGTATTCCTATCGCGATTATAGCTGCCATTTTAATTAATGTGCTCATCGACAAAAGACGAAAGACAACTATTATCTTTTACGATATCGAGGAACAGGCAGAGCAGGAGATACAACAACTTTACAACGCTTTTGAGCAGCTGATGAATTGCAGTTTCGTATGGCACATTGCCTCTCAAGCAGCTGTGCAGGATAGAAAATATCATGCAGGCGCAAGCACAGTAGTCAGACGAACAAAAATCAAAATAGAATACAAGACTCCTCCTTACCTTAAAACGAATGTGAAGGTGCCTGCTATTCCTGTTGGAAAACAGATACTCTATTGCTTCCCCGATAGGATACTAATCTATGAGGGTAAACAAGTTGGTGGTATTTCTTACGCAAACTTGTCTATTAGGCAGAGGGGGCAAAGATTCATCGAGGATGGGATTGTTCCGGAGGATGGAACAATTGTGGATCATACTTGGCGCTATGTTAACAAGTCTGGCGGTCCAGATAAGCGATTCAAGGATAATCGAAAACTTCCCATTTTGATATATTCAGACATCTCTTTTCAGAGCGATACAGGGTTGAACGAGTTAATCGAATTATCTAAGCAGGATGTGGGCGTTGAACTAATACAGCAACTAGACAAATACAAAGCAAGCCCGTGGTGGAATGAAGAATTGGAGTCTTCTAAGGGCATCCAAATGCCAGCATCACAACCTCAACCGATATTGCTGCCCAAGCAAGTAAGTGCGGAAGCTGCGATGCCATCTATTGAAGTAATACCCCAAATCATTTCTTCAACGCCGAAAGATGTCATCCCTGCTGAGATACGGATAAAAGACGCCATCGCTAGTTCGCACGGATTATACCCCCATGAGGTGCTGGTACTTGATTATTCCCACTCATACTATACGGAAGGGAACCATTATCAAAGTTTCTGGTGGTATGGATACGGTGTGAGTAATGTTGACGCGCTTCTACGTTCCCTCCTCGACAGAGGATTTTTGCAGGTCGGCGATTTGCAGAGCGCTATTGAGAATGAAAATGCTGTGGTGCTAAAGGAAGAACTCAAAAAGTATGGCAGCAAAGTGAGTGGTAAAAAAGCGGAATTGGTACATCGGTTGATAAATGAGGTTTCGCATGACGAGCTGAGTGTTCGGTTTACAAAAAGAATGTACCAATTAACAGAGCTTGGAAAGCGGGCGCTTGAAGAAGAAGCTTATGTACCTTACATCCATCGTCATCCGTTCGAAGGGTTAGATATCTGGTCGCTCAACAGAATTATGTATACTCCGCCGTACATGTCATTTCGAGATAAAATTTTGGATTATCTTTATCAACGTGGCACAGAACATATCTCCGCTGGGAATTTTGGGCTTTATAGAAACTGTCGTTACAGTATGTCAGTACTTTTGCAAGAAGAGAAACGGTATATGGATGCGCTCGGTATGTTGGCGGAAGTTGTTTTTTACGATTTGAGTGGGCTTAGCAATAATTACGATCCGAAATATCTTGACATTTATGCTGAAAGTTATTTTCCATACCAGGAATCGAGCGCAACAACGGCGCCCGGCATAATAGATGCGATTTTGCAATGCCAAAAGGAACTTGGCATTGTTGAAGATGAGTTAAAATCTGAGTTGCTTAATCATATGAGGAGACTAAGTGCGCCGTTGCATCTTTTCACCCCTGAAGAATGCGTAGACATTGTGCTTGGGGAGGTTTGTGAGAACACTGAAGCACTGACAAAAATATACTCAAAAGCAAAACGGCGATTCAAACAAAAGTATCCGAGCCTCAAGTGTTAAGCGGGAGAATCAATTACCACAATCTACATTTAATTCCGCCAATTCTTCAGAGTTCAAGATTGACATCAGATAATATTATTTAATTTACACTAAACCATGGTATAATATTCGTATAATGGAAAAGTAATTCTTGTCGAAAAGGAGGTGAGCAATATGGGTTACACAAAACCTGCGGTATTAGCACAAAGTACTGTACGGATGGCACAATGCACTCCCAATAGTAAACCGAGTGGAAGACCTTGTGATCCACCAAGGCCAGGTGGACG
Source organism: Bacillota bacterium (assembly GCA_023455425.1). Classification (GTDB taxonomy): domain Bacteria; phylum Bacillota; class Clostridia; order Christensenellales; family CAG-138; genus JAEYLA01. Next base: position 105,735 of record JAEYCM010000012.1, read on the forward strand.
GTAATACAATTCAATCAGACGACGAAGTTTTAATAAAAACTCGTCGTCTGATTAACTAAGGAGAAATTGTATGTTTTTCAAACAAAAATCTAATATTTTATTCAGAAACTATGAGTCCTTTGGATATATAACGGACAATAGGAATTTCGGATATAAACAAGCAGATGATAACAAAAATGACATCGGGGATAAAATTCTATCGGAAAGTGGAGCTGTGTTTTTTTCAGTTTTAAGCAGAAAGCCTCAAACCCTTGACGTTCTTGCTCAAAAAATAAATAAGAAATTTACAGATGTTGATATCGAAACAATAAAGAATGATGCCAGAGACTTTTACTTTATGCTTGAACAAAATGGATTTATTGTATCTGGCGAAACAATGCAGGAGTGCGAAAAAAAAGATACAAAGTTTTCGTACAAAATACTTGAACCCGAGATAATAAAAAATGACTATTCTCCGACTATTATGCGGCCTGAAAGATCCACACAGGAATTTTTAGAAGAATATTTTAATGACAAGCCTCAACTTACAAATTTACATATAGAAATTACAAGCAAGTGCAATGAAAGATGCGTACATTGCTATATTCCGCATGAGAACAAAGCAAGTGATATCGAACCTGATTTATTTTATGATGTTTTAAAGCAATGTAAAGCTATGAGATTATTACATTTGACAATAAGCGGTGGTGAACCACTATTGCACAAAAGTTTTTGTGATTTTTTAAGAAAATGTAAGGAATACGATTTTTCAGTAAATATTCTTAGCAACTTAACTTTACTTAATGATGAAATAATCAAAGCAATGAAAGTAAACCCTCTTTTAGGGGTTCAAGTCTCACTATATTCAATGGATTCCAATATTCACGATGGAATAACCCAAATGAAAGGAAGCTTTGAAAAGACAAAGAACGCAATTTTGCAGCTTATTGAAAACGATATACCTTTACAAATAAGCTGTCCAATAATGAAACAAAATAAAAACTGCTATGGGGACGTTAAAAATTGGGCAAGAACACATAATGTTCAAGTTAGAGATGACTATGTCATCATAGCACAATATAATCATACAACACAAAATCTGAGTAACCGTCTATCCATTGATGAAATCAAAGAAGTAATTAAAGAGATTGTTGTGAATGATACAAGCTATTGGGAGAGAGCGGAAAGAGATGCAGAGAGTAAAAAAGATCTTACACCAAACGATTATATTTGTAGTGTTTGTCATTCATCCATTTGCATAGCAGAGAATGGAAATGTATATCCATGTGCTGGCTGGCAGGATTATAATATCGGTAATATGAAAGAAGCTTCTCTCAAAGATATTTGGAATAATTCTGAAAAAATACAATATCTCAGAGGCTTAAGAAGAAAAGATTTTCCTAAATGTATTCAATGCCATGATAAAGAGTTTTGTACCATGTGTATGGTTAGAAATGCAAATGAAGACCCCTTGGGAGATCCATTAGCAGTTAATGAGCATTTTTGTAATATTGCAAAACTGAATAGAAATATGATGCTTGAATGGAAAGAAAAACTTAAAAGTTCTTTGAATAAAGTTATTCCATATGCAAACAACCAACGATAATAAATGTTGAATCAGATCAACATCAGGAGATAAAGAATGCTTGAAATAAACTGGAACATTTTCAAAGCAAAATTTAATAATAAAGAACAAAAAACGTTCGAGAACTTAAGTTACCTTCTATTTTGTGACGAGTTTAATAAGGATACAGGAATCTTTCGCTATAAAAATCAGGCAGGAATAGAAACAGAGCCAATCGAGCATGATGGAAAAATCATTGGATTCCAAGCTAAATTTTATGAGACTAAAATCAGCGATAACATACCGGATATTAAGAATTCTATCAAGAAGGCGAAAGAAAAAAATCCAAATATAAATAAAGTATTATTTTATATTAATCAAGAGTTTTCTGAGAGTACAACCATAGGGCAAAAAGAACCCCGATACAAAATTATTATTGAGGAGTTTGCGGCAAGTAAAGGCATCGAAATCGAGTGGAGAGTACCCAGCTATTTTGAAAGACAACTGGCGCTTGAGAAAAACATTTCCTTTGGAAAGCATTTTTTTGCTATAGATAAAGGTACCTTTGACCTCGTGCAGGACTTGATTCAGCATACGGAATCTATTCTTGCCCCTATCCGTTCAGACATAGAATATCAGGGCAATACAATAAAGCTGGACAGATCAGCCATCTTGGCCGGTTTGCAGTCTGCTTTAACCCTAACCGAACCTCCAGTTGTCATTGTGAGCGGAAAAGGCGGCGTCGGAAAGACCGCGGTAATTAAAGATTTTTATACTCAACTCAAAGAATCGATACCGATTATTATGTTTAAGGCTGCAGAGTTTAATGTCTCTAATATTAATTGCCTTTTTAATGTTTATGGAGATTTCACATTAGCTGATTTTATATCTGAGTATCAGCGTATAGAAGAAAAATATATTGTCATTGATTCCGCTGAAAAATTATCCGACATAGAAGATCAGAATCCATTTCAAGAGTTTTTATCTAGACTAATCAACAACAAATGGAAGGTAATATTTACAACAAGGTATAGCTATCTTGATGACCTAAAATTTCTGTTAATGGAATTGTACCGGCTATCGTTTACTTCACAAAATATTGAAGAAATCAGTGAAAAAGAACTTGCGGAGCTATCCAGCAAGTATTCTTTCAACCTTCCGCAAAATGCAAGACTACTTGAACTGTTGCAGAACCCTTTTTATCTCGCGGAATATTTGAGTGAATATAAAAATATAAAAGCCTCAGCAAGCCTTTCGGATTTTAGAAATCTTCTATGGAATAAACATATCGTAAAGTCGGCTTACCGAAAAAATAATATTCATATCAAGAGAGAAGCTTGCTTTTTACAGATTGCTCGGAAGAGAGCCGATGAAGGACAGTTTTTTGTAAACATAGAGAACTATGATAATGAAACGCTACAATCTCTTGAAGCGGATGAAATAATCAGATATGATGCAAATGCAGGCGGATACTTTATTACTCATGATATTTATGAAGAATGGGCGCTAGGGAAAATAATCGAACGGAACTACGCTTCATTATTAACTTATGAGAGCTTCTTTGCAATATTGGGAAGCAGTTTGCCTATTCGTAGGGCTTTCAGAAACTGGTTGTCCGAAAAGCTATTTATCAATTATGGAGATATTAAGTTATTAATCGAACACTCCTTTGCCAATGACGCGGTAGCGTCATTCTGGAAAGATGAACTGATTGTTTCTGTTTTGCTGTCGGAATACTCGCAAGTATTTTTCCAATTATTCAAAACAAAACTTATGGAGGACGAACAGGCACTTTTGGTACGGGTTGTTTTTTTGCTTAGAATTGCCTGCAAAGAGATTGCCGATAGTTTTTTGCCCGTGATAGTTACTCAACCAAAAGGCAGCGGATGGTCATATGTAATCGATTTCATCCATAGTCACAAAGAAACTCTTGGTAACGAACATATATCAACGATTCTTCCCATGCTGGCTGATTGGAATGATAAAAATACTCATGGAAATACAACAAAGAAGGCAAGTCAGATTGCTCTGTTCTACTATGAAAACATAGTAGGCCAAGGAGGATTTGGGTATAGATCCGAAGGGAAAATAAAGGAACCACTCATCAGGGTTATACTACAGGGCTCAGCAGAAATTAGAGAAGAACTGAAACATATTTTCGATGGAATACTTACTAGAAACGAACCTAATCATAAAGATAGAGACTATGAACTGGTCGAAGTAATACTGACCTCAATCACCGATAACTATGAAGTCATAAAAATACTTCCTGACTATGTTATTAAGCTGGCGGAACTATTTTGGGTATATAAGCCGAAAAAAGATAATAAAGTTTTGAACATTAGGTCATCGGAACTTGAAGAAAATTTTGGCCTCTCCCATAGACCTGATGATTGGTACTTTCCTCCAAGCGCTTTGCAAACGCCATTTTACCAGCTTTTAAGGCATGATACCAATATGACGGTAAATTTTATTTTAAAATTTATGAATATGGCAGTCGAAAATTATGTAAAGTCTGAATTCAAAGACGAAGTGGAAGAAGTTAAAGTTTTTCTCGATAGCGACTGTCAGATTAATCAATACGTCAGTAATAGGTTATGGAATACCTACAGAGGCACTCAGGTTTCCACACATCTTCTGGAATCGATGCATATGGCCTTGGAAAAATGGCTGCTGGATTACGCCAAATATGGAAAGACTGAGCATCTGGAAGAATGGTGTTATTATCTTATAAAAAATTCTTGCTCAGCCTCCATCACTGCTGTAGTCGCCAGCGCTGTCATGGCCTATCCATCTAAGCTGTTCACTATTGCAAAGATTCTTTTTCGAACCAAGGAATTTTTCTATTATGATACCAAGAGAATAGTACTAGACGAATCCGCTAAGTTAACCTATTCTATTGGACACGGCTTAAATTTTAAACGTGATATATATTCGGACGAAAGAATCAAGACCTGCGAAGACAAACACAGGAAGAAAAGATTTGAACAATTGGCCGTAGAATATCAGTTCTTTAGGTCGGAAAACGTTAGTGCCGAAGAAGCGGAAGTAAGGCAAAAGGCCTTATGGGAAATATTTGATGTCTATTATAAAGAACTAGAGGGAAAGCCTGAAGATACTGAAGACAACCAAATATGGAGATTGTGCCTGGCAAGAATGGATCGAAGAAAAATGAATCCGGAATTAGAACAAACAGAGGAAGGAATTTCAATTAACTTTAACCCACAGCTTGAGCCGGAATTAAAAAAATATAGCGATGAGGCTTTACAGGAATATAACGACGCAAATAAGTATATACCTCTATACTTATGGTCCAGATACAGATTCGCTAACGAAAAGGGGAAATATAGCCAGTATCAGCAATACGAAAATAATCCGCGTTTAGTAGTCATAGAACTAAGAGAGATTATGCAAGCTTTAAAAATTGGATCTCCAGAAGATTTTCGATTATTTAATCGGTCTATCCCGGCCTATGCCTGCGCAGTCTTGGTCAGGGATTTTAGCAATGAGTTAAGTCGGGAAGAAATAGAATTTTGTAAAGATATACTTATAGAATATTCCGCATCGCCGTTTCATGCGAGTCGCTATGTATATCAAGCTTTAGACGGAATAGAGCCCGCCATTAGTTCTTTATCTTACCTACTTAAATTTTTTTCTACAGAAAGGGAAGAGTTCGAAGGTATTAAAGGCCTGATGTTATTCTTGCTTTTTGTGCATGGAAAGATTCCTGAATTTACCACTCGAGCCATCTTGCAAAATTTATGGGATATCAGTTTTGAAGATGCGCATTCCCTCTTTTTAGGATACATGTTCCTCAAGCCAAAATACGACAAGTTAGCGAAGAAATTGCAAGAAGATAATTATAAGAAACATATTTATGAAATTTCCGATAATCAAATTCTTGAGGTGTTTGGCGAGCAATACGAAAGTGAAATCAAAAAGATTATTTCGAATGATATTAAGTATGTCGATATTCCAAATGCACAAAACAAGAACTTGAGAATGTTGACCCGGGCATTTGAGTCGTTGCCACCAGGCACAAAGCATCCAGAACATATTAATTTTGTTTCAGAGATATTTCCGATCTTCGCCCAGAGAGTTTTTAAACGCGACAGGCATAACGATGACGAAGAAAAATTTGACTATACAATAAAAAACGAATTTCTAGATAAGTTTGCTGCCTTTGTCTTAACCGCAGATAAAGATATGATAGAAACATATCTTCAGCCGTTTATTGAAAACTTTAAAGTATCGGATGATACGGTGCGGTTCTTTCAATCTTTTATTTTTGCTGAAGATAGATTGAACAGATACGAAGAATTTTGGCATACATGGCATCTATTTTATGGAAAAATTAAGGATATCTGCACAGCGAAAAGTTATTATCATGATACCAAAGAAACTATTTATAATTATCTACTGGCATGGCCATATTGGAAGAACACTGCACGAGAATGGCACTCTTTAAAAGAACGAGAGAAAATTTTTTATAAAAAGGCCTCCGAGGATATGGGCCATTTCCCGCCCGTATTATATTCTATATCTAAAGTCCTTAACGATATCGGGAGCAACTTCATAGAAGACGGGATATTATGGCTGAGTGAAATAATAAACAAGAATAATAATTTGCTGACTGAGGAGCTTGAAGTAAATACCATTTATTATCTTGAATGCATCGCACGTAAATACATTCTTGCGAACCGTCAAAAAACCAAAACAATGCCGCAGATGAAAAAGGCACTCATTAGTATTTTGAACTTTTTGGTGGAGAGAGGCTCGGCGACTGGGTATTTATTACGTGAAAATATTTTATAATAACTTACAAATATCTGCCGCTAAGGGGATACCAGAGGGGTACGACATCCTTTTTGTATCCTCAACGCACGTTGAGACGATAATAATGATGACGAATTGTGGTCGAGACAAAAAATAATGGGGTTCAACCACAAGATGTTGTGGTTTTGGACCGAAAATGAGCAAAAATCAAGGCCAAAAATATGCAAATTTTGGCCCATTTTTTGGCTATTTTTATAGATGACAAAGGTCGTTGGAGAGAGGGGGACCTCCATAGTCATAATTTTATACAGTATTGGGTTAGCAATTACTGATTTCTCTGTTGTTGTTTTAGGTCATTTCGATGTATTAATCAAGGGGGATATTGCTCAGCTGGTAGAGTTTGCAGCACCATCTGCATCCTAGGTAGGCACCGAGATGGAACCTTAATCGAACTGAAAGAATATGGGGCACTGGCACGGCTGGTAGAGCATGCGATACCTTCTGCATTTCCAGACAAGACGCAAAATGTAACTTTTAACTGAACTAGAAGAATATAGGGCGCGCCCGCTTATTATGCCGGGTTTCCATATTCAGTTGTTTAAGGTGGTTCAAATCCCGTAAGTCAGTTTCGTTTATTAGAAAAACACAATGAGTTAACTTGAATTGATGAAGAATGCGATGGAGCAATCTAGTACTGACGTGGAAAGAATTTCTTTATGATAAGCGGATTGATGATGCTAACAAATAGCCCGGCTTGTTTGAGCTCGCGTTACGATAATTTGCTTGCGGCTTTTCTTAAAGCAAAAGCGGGTTGATAAAGTAAACTATGCCCATCAAATAGAATAATACATGATCTTTGCTAGGCTTATACAACAGCTTTTTTATAGTTTAATGCATCAAAGTAGCCCTTTCTCGGATTTTGCCCATTTTCATATTCTCAAAAGTCTTTTCACAGGTGGCTCATACCGACGTGTTTGGTTTGTAAAAATTCAATAAAGCAAATTATTATGGTTCGAGTGGAATGCAAAAGGCTGCCAATAACTGAACTGCCGGGTTACTGGAGTGTCGAACGCTATATTCGGCGATGCTCTTGGCTATCTGTGGATGCTGCATCAGATGCATAAAGAAGTAAGTTAGGAGAACGCACACGGCTTTAGGAGAAAAAAGTGACAATTTGTAATTGCGCATTATGGATGTGATACGAAACAAATAGTGCCATCTTTTTGCTTTAACTTGACAAATAAGAATTCCTGTTCATAATATTAAATATATATTCAATGAACTGGAGTTCAATATTATGGGCGTTCGTGAAGAACAAAGAGAAAAGCGGCGGGAAGAAATTCTTGCGGCCGGACTTGATCTGTTTATCCGCAAGGGATATGCCGCAACAAAAATCAGCGATATTGCAGAGCGTGTCGGTATGAGTGTGGGGCTTTTGTTTCATTATTTTGAATCGAAAGAAAAGCTGTATGAAGAGCTGATAAAAGTCGGTATTTCAGCTCCAATGAGCGTTATGGATTCCCCCGGTACAGAGCCGCTGCAGCTTTTTGAGCGCGCCGCAGAACGGATTTTTTATTATATAAAAGCCAAACCGTTTGCCGCAAAAATGTTTGTGCTGATGAGTCAGGCTTTTTATAACGAAGCGGCGCCGCAAAGTATCAAAGAGTTGTTATCAAACTTTGATATTTACGCGCTGACCACCCGGTCAATTCAACAAGGTCAGGCAAACGGCACAATTCGCGACGGTGATCCATACGCACTGGCAATTGCTTATTGGTGCGCCATCCAGGGCATCGCAGAGTGGATGGCACTAAATCCCGATGCTCCCTGTCCGGAGAGCAATTGGATTACAGATATTATCAGGAGGAAATCCGAATGAAAAAAGTACTTATTGTGGGTGCGGGGAATATTCAGCTGCTTAAATTTGCGAAGTGAGATAGTAGCTTCGGTTAAAAATGGAGGATGGATATGAGGGGTTGTTCGTTAAAAAAGCAACATTGGGGAAAGCTTTACTGTTTACTACTATTTTTACGGCATTTTTTGTTCTGATAAATTTTACGGAAGTTGGCGTAGCGGGCCTGCTGAAAATCACAAATGGCGCTAGCATTCTTGATTTTAGGTTTGGATATTCAGCAGCCGAAGCCCACGATATGTTAACGACTTTAGGAGAACAAGGGCGGTCTTTTTATCTTCAAAAGATTATTCCCATTGATTTTCCGTTTCCGCTTGCATCCATGCTATGTTATGCCGGCTGGATCGCACTGGTAAAGCATACTGTGCCACAGAGCAAAGCCAAAAATTTACTAATTATCCCATTTTTGGAAATGCTCTTTAATTGGATGGAAAATTTTGGGATCATTTTTATGTTAACCGGATATCCCGATATACCCGTACAGGCGGTTACCATGGCCAGTATATCGGGTGTTTTAAAAGCCTTGTTCACGCTGGGCAGCCTATTTGCGATCCTTGTTTTGTTGACGGGCTATCTGCTAAAAACAAGGCAAAGAGCGCAAGAAGAACAAATCTGACATCGAACAGGATACCTTAGATGCATCCAAAACCCATATGACTATTCAAATCATAGTCAAATAGAACCGTTGATTAATTATATAAAGAGGATAAAGCAATGGGGCATCCGGGCTTTTCATACGTGGGGCTGATTTTCTTGCTGATGTTGATAATTCCTAATCTACTATGGATAAGACATCGGCCGAAGGATTATGATTTTCAAAATGAAAACAAGATCCTACGGGTCTTTGAGCGTGCCGGTCAGGTTCTTGTTACCTGTACAGCGCTCATTTTTTCGGACTTTAATCTTAGTCCCTGGTCAGTATGGACGCTGTGGCTTATTGCCGCAGTGGTACTAATGCTCATGTATGAGGGCTGGTGGGTTAGATATTTCAAAAGCCCAAAGACACTGGCGGACTTTTACAGCAGTTTTTGCGGTATTCCTGTAGCCGGTGCGACACTGCCTGTTGTTGCGTTTTTGCTGCTTGGCATATATGGGAGAGTAGTCTGGCTTCTGGTTTCTGTAGTGATTTTGGGGATCGGGCATATCGGCATTCACCTACGGCACCGCGAGGAAATTAACGAATAAATCCCAATTTGTAATACAACTTAGGCTTCGGATAATCTATATAATCAGAAACAATTTTGAATTTGGAGATAAGGTGAGCACATGAAAAAAGGTATTTGACAATATTTCTTTTAGCTGTGAAAGTTATTGTGGTTCTGTGGCCTGGGGTTAACTGAGAGGGTATGCGACCGCGGCGACATCAGCGGCAACCTGCAAAGACGGTTTCGGGACAACGAAATCGCTTAGAAGCCCTATACAAATAAACCCCTTCGTATAAATCTATCGCTCTTTTTATTGCAATCTTCTTTAGTGCAAATATTAATAAAGGGTTGGAGAAACTATGAAAAGGACAATTTGTATTCTGTTGACCGCACTCCTGGGCATATCCCTGTTGGCCGGCTGTGGGGCAAGCAACGAAGTTTCTGCGCTTACGCCGTTAGCAGACAGTCCCGCACCTTCTGCCCAAATAAGCGGTACGGCCGAGACCACGACTCCGGCAAAAGCTACTCCCACGGCGACGCCAAAAGGTACACCCGCCCCGGCGCCGGGCGTGGGTTCCACCGTGTACATGACCACGGATATCACGCCTGAGCGCCTGATGGCCATTTATAAAGCGCTAAATCGCGAAGCGGCCGGCAATGTGGCGGTCAAGATCAGCACCGGAGAGCCGGGCGGCAAAAACTACCTTGCGCCCGATCTAATCAAGGACCTTGTCCAGTCGGTAGACGGCACAATCGTGGAATGCAATACGGCTTACGGAGGACGACGCGGGAATAACGCAATGCATATGCAGGCTGCGGAGGATCACGGATATACGGCGATCGCGGAAGTCGATATTATGGATGCGGAAGGCTTTATCAGCCTGCCGGTGACAAACGGAAAGCACCTGACGGAGGATCAGGTGGGTTCTCATTTGGAGAACTACGATTTTGTAATCGTATTGTCTCACTTTAAAGGCCACGCCATGGGCGGCTTCGGCGGTGCGCTCAAGAATATCTCCATCGGTATCGCATCCTCTGTCGGGAAAAGCCTGATCCACAGCGCCGGGAAATCGACCATCGGCATCAGCGCAAGCACTCCGCAGAATGATTTTCTGGAATCCATGGCGGAAGCGGCAAAAGCCGTGGCCGACTATGAAGGCGAACATATCCTCTACATCAACGTAATGAATAAGCTTTCCGTGGACTGCGACTGCGCCTCGCACCCTGCCGCCCCAACGATGGCGGATATCGGTATCTTAGCATCTTTGGACCCTGTGGCCCTGGATCAGGCATGCGTTGACCTTGTATATGCGGCTCCCGACGGACAAGACCTGATCAGAAGAATGGAATCAAAGAACGGCGAACATATCCTGGAGCATGCGGCGCAAATCGGCCTGGGCAGCCGTACCTATCAATTGGTAAGCATCGATGGCTGATATTCTGCGGCGGGAAGGGATATACCTTTGGTTTTACTTTTCCGTTCAGTTTGAGCAAATCGTCTGGTATTGGGCGGTTGGCATCGCTCTCGGTTCCGTTCTCTCCGTGTTCGGCAAAGAGAAAATCCACCGGCTGCTTCATTCCATTCAGAATAAACGACTGGGGGCGCTGGGGGTGATTCCAGCAAGTCTGCTCGGGATCGCCTCCCCTCTGTGCATGTACGGAACCATCCCCATTGCCGCTTCCTTTTCTGAAAAAGGGATAAAGGACGATTGGCTTGCCGCTTTTATGATGAGTTCCATACTGCTCAATCCGCAGCTGATCATCTACAGCGCTGCCCTTGGCAGCACGGCGCTCATGATACGCGTCGTTTCCTGCGTCGTTTGCGGAATTATCGCCGGGTTATGTGTGCGGTTCTTTTACCGGAACAAAAGCTTTTTCAATTTTTCCGGTTTTTCGGAGCCAGCAAACAGGGATACGCACCCGAATCTGCTGCTGCGCCTTCTCAAAAACATCTGGAGAAACATCAAAGCCACCGGGCCCTATTTCCTTTTTGGCGTCATACTCTCAGCGCTTTTTCAGCGTTATGTCCCGGCAGGCGCATTTGCCGATCTTTTTGGGGCGCAACGGGGGATTGGCGTGCTGCTGGCGGCCACAATAGGAGTGCCCCTGTATGTATGCGGCGGAGGCACGATTCCCTTGCTGATGGAATGGCTGCAGAGCGGCATGAGTATGGGCGCGGCCGCCGCGTTCATGATAACCGGGCCGGCAACGAAAATTACCAATCTTGGGGCGGTTAAGATCGTCCTTGGCGTCAGGCGTTTTCTTCTATACCTGCTGTTTGTCGTATTGTTTGCAATCGTCACAGGGCTTATCACGAATATGCTTCTTTAAGACCGGAACGGTATCCGTTTGCAGACACCTCGGGCACGAAGGGGCTATAGATTGAGTGAAAGGATCCTTCGCAAAAGACATTATAGATGATGCGATTTTTATTAATAGCTTATATTTGGAGGGAGGGCGTTGTTTGAATAAGAAATTTAAGCATGTTATCATCTTTTTTGTTGCGTCGTTTATTGGACCTGGACCTTTTATTTCGCCATCTTAGCAGGAGAGCAAAAAAATGAAGAACGAGGCCGCTTCCACTCATCTCGCGCCTTCCCAGAACCGGAATATATGGTTTAGAGCATTATTGCTGTATCCGCTCGGACAATTTTCTCTTTTGTAGCGCAAATGCTGGTCACGCTTATCTTTGCGGTTTACAAGCATCCTGCACCGGAAATGGCTGCTACACAATGGTGGACAGTGTACGGTACATTAGTTGATGCTGCCTGTCTATTGCTCATTATGTGTTTTTTGCGTAGAGAAAAAGCCCGTTTTTCTGATTTGATTAATCTTGATAAGACAAAGATCATTGAAGATATTTTATGGGGTATATGCCTTTTTGTCTTGGTTTTCCCCGTAACCATGTTATTGGGGAGCAGTTTAGCCAGCCTATTGATTTATGGGAAGCTGCAACCTATTGTACCAGATGGAGTTATCGGCAAACAACTACCGCTCTGGGGTGTTCTCTATAGCAGATTGGTTTGGTGGATTATTTGGTCATTTACAGAAGAGGTGACTTACCAGGGCTTTGCCTTGCCAAGGTTAACTCAGTTAACCGGACATAAGTGGATTGCGATTCTAATTGTGGCTGCTGGTTGGTCCCTTCAGCACAGCTTCTTGCCTTTTATGTATGACGGACAGCATTTTCTATATATGTTTATTATGTTTTTCCCATTAACCATCGTTATGCAACTTTTATACCTGCGTTTTCGAAGATTACCGCCATTAATTGTGATGCATTGGCTGATGGATTTTGCCAGCGTCTTTTTTACAATATCTTGATGAAGCGTGCTGCTGCTGCTTTAATAAAGCTAAAGGCAAAAGGACTTAACCCGCGAGGGCCCAAGATGGAAGCAATATACTCGCTATCCAATACTATTTAACAGAGCTAATTAGAAAGTGCAAAGAAAGGGAAAAAGCTCTTTTTTCCATTATTTTCACGCACTTAAGAGCCTTTGGGTTCTCAAAATCCAGTGGTTGTCATGGTACACTATGGAAGGGAAATCCTGGTAGGCGGCCGTTTCCCGCAGATTGCGGATTGGATGTCAAAAGACCAGTCTGGATGTACCTGCTTATGATTCTTCTTGCTGTTTCATATTTATCCCGCAGATTTTAACATCTGGATTAATGGAAATGAAGTCAGTTTATATGCTGATCGTTCTGACTCCGTTGATGTTGTTTGGTGGTGGACTTGAAGAAGTAGGTTGGAGGTATATCTTGCAGCAGAGCTGGACACAAAAGTTGGCTACATTATATCCTTCATAATTGTATCTGTGATCTGGGCTGTTTGGCATTTACCGCTCTTTTTATTGCTGGTACAGGCCAGAGCGCAATGAATTCTGGATTATTTTCCATAGGTATTGTGGGCTTGACATTTGCTCTTGGCGCATTGAGAAAAATAACAAAAAGCGTTTTTCTGTGCGCATTGCTCCATTCTCTGGTGAATGCCGGAAGGGAAGTGTTCATATTTAAAGATACGCTTGGAGGCGCTGCCGCTATGGCCGCTTTATTAGTACCATGTCCGTTTGCGTTGTAGTTTTTTGTAAATTGAAGACTAAAAAAAGCAAGTTCATAAATTGAGTCAGCAGGAAAGGCACAATTCCTATTTGCCGGTGGAATTAGCGTATACAGTGGCGTAATATTCGTTTGCCTGATGCCGAAAACCTTTATTTATGCGGCTTTCCTAGTTTGTCGTTATGAACATTCTCACCATTTTCGATAATGAGATTGTGTAATTGTGCTTGTCCGGCGGATTATGCAATCTCATTTTCATGTTGCGATGCGAGGGTGGGTGCAGTAATCCAAGGCTGGATAACTTCGGATCAGTCTCATGTTTTGCGTCAATAGACTTAACTTGTTCAGAGACTAAGCGCCTGCCACCAATCGCATTGGCTGATTCCCTCTTAGAATCAAATTCAAGGTGGGCATAAAAGTTTGCAGTGGTTGAAGTGGCTAAAACCCCGGCTGTACCGGGGATTTTTCATAGACAAAAAGTTACCCCTACCACCTAAAGGTCGCCAGGATAAGAATGGCTCTACTGCTCTTCGTATGCTATAAGTATGACGCGCTTTTTATATTTCGCTCTGAACTCCTGCTCCAGCAGAACAAGCTCCTCAATCTCCTGCGCGGAAAGATTTGCAAATCGCCTTTCTCTGTCCATGCAATACCACCTGCCTTTCAATGTTAGTATGCGAAAAAGCCTCGGACAATACGCCGATCATCGTTATCTGAACGATAAGCGGCTGTAAATAGAGAAGGGAGTAACCATTTTACTTCACCCGGATAAACAGCGCGATGCCGGGAACTATCTGGCCGCTTGTATCCGGTTCAAGCTCCGCCACGTCAATCTGCGATAGCCCGTCGCTTTCTTCCCGTGCCTATGGTTTGTTCCTGCGGCCCGGAGCGTCATCATGCCCCTACGCTCCATCCAAAACCTCTTGCTGGATGCGAAAGAGCTTGTGATATAATCTCATTCCGAATCAGTTCTTCGCGGGTACTGTGTTCTACGACATGACCTTTGGGGTGAATAAAAACGATACCCCCCACTTAAAGCTTCCAGCATCCCGCACGATTTTGCTCTTCCCACAGCCGAGCATACAAGCCGCCCTGACGCAGCAGTTCGTCATGGGCGCCCTGTTCCTTTATCTTTCCGTTTTCCAGCACAAGAATCTGGTCGGCGTTGCAGATCGATTGCAGCCGGTGCGCGATTACGATCACAGTTTTTTCGGTTATCAACGCATTGATGGCCTGCTGGACCAGCACCTCATTCTCTGGGTCAAGGGATGCCGTAGCCTCGTCCAGCAGCACAATGGGCGCATTCTTCAGGAGCGCACGCGCAATGGAAATGCGCTGCTTTTCACCGCCGGAAAGTGTTGAGCCGCCCTCTCCGACCATAGTCTGGTACCCATTGGACAAAGCGGTAATGAAGTCATGGCACGCCGCAGATTTGGCGGCCTGTATGATTTCATCCATAGTGGCATCCGGCTTTCCCATCCGGATGTTGCTCTCGACGGTATCGTGAAACAGATATACGTCTTGAAAAACCATACTGATATAAGAAAGCAGTTCATTCGACTTCATATTCTTAAGCGGCACTCCGCCCAGTGTAACTGTTCCGCTGCTTGTATCCCAGAATCGTGCCGCCAGCCGTGTCACCGTAGATTTGCCCGAACCGGAGGGCCCCACCAACGCGGTTACACTTTTTTCCGGCAAGCGAAGAGAGATGTTGTGCAGCACCTCCTGACTGCCGTAAGAGAAAGAAACATTATTAAATTCAATATTCATATCTTTGGGCATATGACTTTTCACCGGCTCAGGAAGAGGCTGTTCGTTCTTTAAGTCATCAATGCGGGCGGCGGAACGGTTGGTGCGGGAAAAGTCCGCAATAAAGCCGACCAGGATCCTCACCGGCTCATAGATATTCAAAGCCAGCAGAAGAAATACAATGTAGTAAAAAACGGACAATTCGCCCTTTGTCACCAGCCAGCCGCCGGTAAGCATTACCACGCCAATCCCGCAGCTTAGCACAAAACGTCCGATCATGCCAATGGGCGCCGCCGCCATCTCCATTCCCACCGAGTGCTTATGCTGCCTGGAAAAGGAGCTTTTCAGCGTTTCAAATTGCTCGCCCGCCATATTAAAGGCCTTGAGCGTTTGGATGCCGCCTACATATTCCAGGATACCCGATGCGGCATCCTGCTGCGCCGTCAGCAGCTCGCTGCTGACGCGGCCCATTTTATGATAGCTTACAAAGGCCAAGGGCAGTGCCAGCGGGATGACCAGCACAACCGCAAGCATCATTCTCCAGTCAAAGGCGGACAGCACAAGAATGGCCAGCGTCAGGCGAACCAGAATCACGGAAATCTGCGGAATCAGGCCCGAGGCTAGGTTTTCTACCTCCGTATAGTCGCGCAGCAGCACCGTGGACAGGTCGCCTGCATCCCGCCTGCCGAATAAGCCCATGGACAACCTCCGCAAATGCTCCCCCATGGAAACCCGGGCGTTTTTTGTTGTGCCGGCAAAGCCTACGCAGACGTCGATATACGTCTTGCGGCGTACAAAGTAATAAACGATCAGCTGTATAAGCAGCACGCCGCATAACATCCAAAGCCTGTTGAATGGCAGGGGCGCTCCCGGCTCCGCCAACGGCATCAGTAGAAGGTATATGGCCATCATCATAACGGCATAAGGAATACTGACGACAAAGCTGTCCAAAAAGCTCCACAATGTCAGCCGGATGTACTTTTTTGTTTCGCCAAAGGTGATGGTCTGAAACCATTTCTTGAAGCCTTTCATGCCAATGACGCCTCCTTTCGAATTGTCCAACGGTCCCGCCGCTCGTTGGCGGATATCATGTTGCCGTATTGGGGGCAGGTCTTTAAAAGCGCATGATGGGTCCCCGCGCCAAGCAGCTCGCCGTTTTCCAGAACAAGAATCTGGTTTGCATTTTCCACTGTTTTCAATCTGTGGGCGATAATCAAAACCGTTTTATTTTGAGAAAGGCGTGCAAAGGCCTGCTGGATCTTTGCCTCATTTTCCGCATCGGCATAAGCGGTGGCTTCGTCGAGAATGACGATCGGCGTATTTTTCAGAAAAACCCTGGCGATGGCAATGCGCTGCTTCTCACCGCCGGAAAGATAGGCATCCTTCTCGCCAATCACCGTTTCATAGCCATTGGGGAGCGAAAGAATGATCTCGTGGATGCCCGCGTTCTTCGCCGCATCTTCCACCGCCTTGCGGGAAGCTTCCCGATTACCCATACGAATATTGTTTTCCACCGTATCGTGGAATAGGAAAGAATCCTGAAACACGTAGGACACCAACTGCATCAGGTGGTGCGGCGGAATCTTCCGGATATTTACGCCGCCGATTTCAATACCGCCCTCTTGCGGTTCATAAAAGCGCAGCAGCAGCTGGGCCAGTGTGGATTTTCCGCCGCCCGACGGCCCTACGATACCGCTTACAGAACCCTGCGGCGCATGGAAGGAGACATTTTTAACCGCTTGAATATCGTTGTCATTGTAGGAAAACGAAACGCCGCAAAACGTGATATCGTAAGACGATGGAAGTTCCGAGTCTTCTGTGGAAAGCTCCGGCTGTTTCAAAATTCGGTCGATCCGGCTGACGCCCTCTGTGATGCGCTTTGAATGTATCACCATTTGCATCATGTTTTCCATGGGTTCCTTCAGCCCTCCGCCGACCAGCAAAAACAACAGAGCCAGCGGCAGAAAATCCACGTAAGAGGAAGCGGTAGGTATTAGCAGAAGAATTGCCGGCAGCAGGAACAGAAGCTGCGCTCCAAAGAACGCATAATATGCACCTATACCGGGCGCGAAGTGATATGCCGTGCGTTCCACAGTACCGACATAGGCCGAAACATCCTGTTCATAGCGCTGAAAGGCGCTCAGCGTACGGTTGAACACTTTAATGACTGGCATTCCGTGAATATATTCCACGATAGTGCCCTCCATCTTTTCCTTGGTATCATGCATATCGACCTGGGTCTGTGCTCCCTTAGGATTTTTTAGCCCCGCAGAGAGCAGGAACATGGAGATAAAGATGGGAAGCAGTGTGACCAACGCCAGCCGCCAGTCCATCAAAAAAAGATAGAGCAGGGTAAAGACCGGGGTAGCGACAGCGGCGGCGATATCTGCGATATGATGCGCAATAAACACCTCGATTTGTTCTACGTCATCCGATACAACTTTTTTGATTGCGCCCTGGGTAGTGCCTGTAAAATAGCCGGAAGGGATACGGGCAAGCTTTTCCATAAGCTTCATGCGAAGCTCGTAAATGATATCGTATGCCGCGCCGTGAGACAGTGCGGAGGATACAAACCCGCAGACACCGTATACAAAGGCAGCGGCAAATGTATAGCCCACCATCTGGTATAGTTTTACCGTATCCATCGCTCCGGCCGCCATATAGTGCACCAACAGCTCCCGGATCACCTCGTAAATGGTAAAGAAGGGTACTAAGCGAGCCGCCGAAGAAAACACAGACAGCAGGCAGGCGGCAATGAGCTTGTTCTTTTTGGATCCGGCCAGCTCCAGTAGCCGGGGGACGCCGGTTTTTTCCTTTGGTTTGTCTTTTTCCTTGTTCATGAGACGACTCCTCCAAAATGAATTATAAGTTAGTTGCGTCTAACCGATGGTAAAAATAAAAAGGATTCAAAACGAAAACAAACCGGTGTTTTACGTTCCGAAATCCCCCTGCATTTAGAGATTTTCATCAAATATGCAAGAAAACAGGAGATGATACATGTGTTCCAATGTCCTCTGTAAGGCGTCGACATGCAGTAAGCTTTGATTGAACATAGCAATGGCCATGATTTTTATGAGATTGGCCACCAGATGAAAATCAATATCCTGCCGAACATTTTCAACATGCTCAAACAAGCCGTTCATAACTACGCTCTCCTCCGCAGGGTTTAACCCGTATTCAGGTGGCAAGGCCTCGCAGAGCTTTGCATGATCATCGGCTGTCAGGTATTGATAAATACTGTCCTGGCTAAAAATTATTCTCTTCAAAAACGCTTTTGCTTCCGAAACGGTCATCTTGTCGCGTTCGTCCAATATATCCATAAAAGTCTGTTTCGCTTGGTCGCGCTGGTATTTTATAATTTCGTAGACGAACGCTTCCTTGGACGGGAAGAAATTGTAAAATGTACTTTTCCCCAGCCCCACCGCCTTTGTCACCTTTTCCACAGAGGCGTGCGTCATACCATGCTGCTTAATAAGCGCAAACCCTGCATCAAGCATTTTGATTCGGGCCTCTTCTCTTTCCTGTAGCGCAAATATTTTTGGAGACATGGAAAATTCCCCCCTAAAATCCGAGAAATATTTAAGCGACCATTATTAAATAACGGTCGCTTAAATAGTATGCTACTTTTTTGTCCCTGTCAAGAAATACTTTAATCCTTCAATGCAAAGTAAGCTTGGGCGGTTTTTATGGGGCGCCCGGAGGGGATGACGACACGGCGCTGAACCAATTGGCTGATCACCGTTTGCACTTCGCCTTCATTTTCCGGGGGCGGGGAAGAGGGTAACCTTATCCACCGAGGGAAACCTCCACAGCCGCTTTTTTCAGGGAGCGATACTCTATCGCAACCATTACGATGGCAAGAATCAAGACGATTGTGTCCGTGATTGGGTTTGCAAGCCATGCTCCCTTGATTCCCCATATGCGTGGCAGCAGGAACGCCAGCGGCACAAACAGCGCAATTTGTCTGAGCAACGTAAGCACTGCGGCCTTTGTGCCTTTGCCCAGCGCCTGGAATAGCGTGAGCGACATAATCATCACACCCAGCGCAGGAAAGATGGTGAAAAACAAGCGGAAATTATCTATGCCCTGAGCAACAATTGCGGCGTCCTTGATGAACAGAGAGAGGAGCCCCGCGGGAAACAGCTGAATGGGAATCCAAAATACGAGCGCCAGCACCGTGGCTCCGACAAAGAAGATGTTGGCGGTTTTCATTACCCTGTCATATTTCTTCGCGCCGTAATTGGTTCCCACAATGGGTTGAAGTCCCTGCGACATCCCCCACATGGGGATAAACGCAAAGCCGACAACCCGGAGCGCCGCGCCGAAAAGGATAATATCCGAGTCGCCGCCGTGCTGTGAGGCCACGTTGTAGAGAACTGTCTGCTGCACCATCGACATCACCTGCATGAGCATGGCGGAAACACCCACCCCAAGAATTTGGGGCAGCAGCTTCGGCGCAAGCCGAATGCCGTGGAAACGAACGGTATCGCTTTTCTTAATAAAATAGTGAAGGGTCAAAATGACCTGAATGAGTTGAGCGACGATGTTGGCAAACGCCGCTCCCTCAAGACCATGCCCGCCCCATGTGAGGATGAAAACAGGGGATAAAATCATATCGATGACAGCCCCCACACCCATCAGCACCATGGCGCGCTTCATCATCCCCTGGGCCCGCAGAATCATGTTGGCGCTTTGAGCGAAGTTGACAAGCGCACTGCCGCAGAACACCACCCTCATGTAACGGACCGCGAGCTCTAATATTTCGCCTGTCGCGCCGCTGATGCTAAGAAGCCGGCGGGCAAATACCGTTCCCGCCAAGGTGGAGAGAACGGATAACATCAGGATGGAAACCAAAAGATTACCCATAATCTGATTGATGGTTGCCGTGTCATTTTTGCCGATGGCTCTCGACAGCACGGAAGACGACCCGACGCCGATCAGCGTTGCTATCCCGCTGTTGATGAGGGTAAACGGATATACAACCGAAATCGCGCCCATCGCCGCAGGGCTGATCAACTGTCCCACATAGACTGCATCCACCATGTTGTACATCCCGATGACCAGCATCCCCACAATGGCCGGGATGCTGAGCCCCAGCATGAGCTTAAAGGGGCTTTGTGTAAGCAGCTCCGTTCTGTTGTCTTTCTTTGCGTTTTCCATGGTTACTTTCTCCTTGCTGCAAATAGGCTTGCTATTTTTCCTACTGCATCATGCACCTTGCCAACTCCAGCCCCGGCTGTTGCTCGGTTGTATTTGACAGAAATTGAAATTCGAAGCGAATGTCGTCACCGGGGCGCTCGCTTACAAACAGGTGCAGGAAGTCATCATCACACAACTCCTGAATCAAAGGAATATAGTCGGGCTTGGTCCCGAAAAACACATCGCCGATTCGAACCGCACCGTTGGGATGCACAAAGTTTTTAGGCTTTGGGTCAATGCTGAAATAAGTCATCATAGAGGGAATACCCAGTTCATCAGGAAACAGGCACCGGCAGCGCAGCGCTCTGCCCTTGGTATCCTTGCGGACAGAGCTGAGCTCAAAAAACTTCTGGTTATACTTTTTCAGCGCTGCCTTTTCCTGTTCCAGATCGGAAGCATAGTTTTCCAAATGCATTCCGCAGCAGCCGGAGGGATAATTGTCCCAGAAGTCCATCCGGTCGGCCATCTTGCGGCTGCCAAGCAACCGAAGCATCCTTTTGGCAATGCCCGGCATCCCTGTTGACCCCAAAAGTTCCAGATAAGGGCCTTGGGAAAAGTAAATAACCGCATTATATGGATTCTTGGTCCTTCCATATTCCACCGTAAAGCCCTGTTTGCGGAACTCCTCAACCGCCTCATGCAAATCATTTACTTTGTATATGATGTGGCTTACCTTCATGCATTTCCTCCTGACTTCTTACGTTGACAGAGATTGTTGCCAGCCACTGGTTGTGGAGCAACCAGCAATATTGAGCATGTAATCCATGCTCATGCGGATTTCCTCCTATTTCCGGTTATTTCAGATTGATCGCCGCAACGTCCACACGGTTTGAGATATCGTTAAAGGTGTAGGACGCAATGACATTCTCGTTATACACGGCATATTCGTTCGCATAATCAATGGGTATGATTACGGAACTCTTGTTTGCACAATCAATGGCTTCGGCATAAATTCGTTCAATGGCCGAGGCGTCGTCGGTGGCATAAATGCCGGAAATCAGAGCCTTAGCTTCGTCTATATCCATTGCTGCAAGAGCCTTGGCCACCTGCGGGTCGGTTGAGTAGATGCCGCTGGGGTCGGTATAATCAAGGGAGGGGTACATGTTGGACACAAAGGTATAGGGGTCATATGGCACCCAGTAGCTGATATAGCAGGTCATTTCATAATTTCCATCCGTGAAGATATCCTGCATATAGGCCATCAGGTCGATGGGGTTCGTGGTAATTTCGATACCGAGCTTTTGCATATAGCTTTGGACGGCGAGGATGGTCTTGTCGTATTCGCCGGTGGAGGGATAGGTGATTTTGAACGAAAGCTTCTGTCCATTCATCTCGCGGTATCCGTCGCCGTCGGAATCGAGATAGCCCGCCGCATCGAGCATGGACTTAGCGGCATCCGGGTTATACGAGGGCGTGACCGCACTCACACTGCCGCAATAAGGAAGCCTGTTGGACAAAACGGAGGTTGCGACAGTTTTCAGACCGCTATGAAGCTTCTCAACAATGGCTTCCTTATCAATGCCCATCTGGATAGCCGTACGGATGTTCAAATCATCAAAGGGGGCTATTTCGCTGTTCAGCGCGATGAATTCGGTGGCGCAGGGCATGTCGGATAAAGCGCCGCTAAAACCATCCCGGGAGGATAGCTCCATGTAGGAGGCCGCATCAAGCGTGGCTGACCCCATGATAAAATCCACCTCGCCCGCCTGCATGGCGGCAACTTTGGAGTCGGGGATGATCTTTACGGTAAAGGAATCCACATCCGGCTTCTCACCCCAGTAATGAGGATTCCGCACAAATACATACTCCGTTGCGGTCTCATTGACGCTTTCAAACATATATGGGCCTGTGCCGGCCGAGTTATTCATGAGATAATCCGTGTTGAGCGATCCGTCTTCATGAAAGGCGGCGGCGGACATAATACCGCGCGGGTGAACCATTGTAAGGTCTTTCAGTACACCAAAATAACGCTTGCTCAGGTGAAAGGAAACCGTGAATTCGGAATCTGCCGTAATCTCTGTGGTGTATACATCGAGCAATCCGTAATTGGGACTGCCGCCGAGGTACGGGCGCATATTATCGTAATAGAGTTTGACAGACGCGGCATTAAATGCCGTGCCGTCGGAAAATTTTACGTCGTTGCGCAGATGAAAGGTGTAGGTAAGACCGTCATCGGAAACCTTCCAGTCCGTTGCGAGAGATGGAACGAATTCTCCATCCTTTTGCTCAACCAAGGTGTCATACCAGTTTGTTGCGTAAAAGGTGCATTCATAGGACATTGCCGAAGCGGCAAAGCCCGCTGCGAAATTGGCGTTCTGTGCAATGGTGAGAGACTTTTTGCCGACTGCATCCGCAAGGGGCTTGCCTGCCGTGTCTGTGGCATTGCTCCCGCAGCCCGCAAGCAGGGCAAGGCAGATTAGAGCAGAGAATATTAAGGATAGTGCTTTCTTCATGGTCATTCTCCTTTGATTTGAATGGTATGTAAAGCTTGTCTTTTTGACAGCAAAGCTTTCACGAGTTCATTTGCATACGGCGATTTGAAATCAGCGAACGCCTTTGGCGATTCTACCGTTTCTATGATTTGGCCGTCTTTCATCACATGGATGACATCAGCCATATACATCGCCGTATCGAGGTCGTGGGTAATGATCAGATAGCTGATTTTCAGTTTCTGCTTCAGCTCCCGCAAGAGGTCAAGTATCTGCTTTCTCAGCGTCATATCAAGCCCGCTGAAGGATTCGTCAAACAGGATGTATTTCGGCCGGGCCGCCAACGCGCGGGCGATGCATATGCGTTTTTGCTGGCCGCCGGACATCTCGCCCGGGCGCTTTCGCATGAAATCCCCTGATATATTTACCATGTCGAGAAGCTCTCTCTTTCGGGATTCACGCGTATCCGCAGGCATAGCGCAGAGCAGTTTCAGCGGCTCGTCTAAAATAGCCGATACCGTCTGGCGGGGATCGAGAGAACTCTCGGCATCCTGCATGACAAGCTGTACAACGCCGCGCAGGGGGCGAAGCGCATCTCTTCTGCGGCTGGAAACCAGCGTTTCATCCAAATACACAGTGCCGGATGTGGGCTTTTCAATGTAGGACAGCATCCTGGCAAGCGTGCTTTTTCCGCTGCCGGATTCTCCAACGAGAACGCAGACGCATTCCTCTGCGATTTCGATGGAAACATTCGATACCGCTTCAAAGACGCGCTTTTCTTTCGTCCCGGATATCCTGAACTTTTTTGTAACATCAATTGCTTTTAGCATGAGATCCCCTCCGCCGACTCAAAAAGGATACTCGCTTCTACAAGCCGCTTTGTGTATTCATGCTGCGGCATACAGAACACGGCATGAATATCGCCACGTTCCACAATTTCGCCGTCCTTCATAACGGCCACAGTGTCGCACAGTTTTGCGGCAACTCCGAAATCGTGGGTGATGACGATGAGCGCCATACCCTGCTCGTTCAGCTTTTCCATCTCCTTGATAATCAGGCATTCCGAGGCCGCATCTACGGCGGTCGTAATTTCATCGGCAATAAGAAGTGCCGGATTTTGGAGCAGCGTCTGTGCGATCATGACCCTTTGCAGCATCCCGCCGGAAAGTTCATCCGGGTAGCTGTGCAGGATCTTTTCCGCGTCCGGCAAATTGACCGATGCAAGGGCGCTGACGAGTCTTTGACGAAACTCTGCTTTTTCCCGTGCGCCGTGCAACGTAAAACCCATGGCAAGCTGCTTTTCCAGCCTTGGGCTGGGTGCAAAGGCGGTCATGGGATTTTGTGCGATCATGCCGATCTGTGTGCCGCGATAACCACACGTCCGCTCCGTCCCCGGTGCCAATATCTCCTGTCCGCGCCATCGGATGCTGCCCGTGCAGGCAAAGATCCGGGGGTCCAGCAGCCTCATAATGCATCTGCTGGTCATGGTTTTGCCGCTTCCGGATTCCCCCACAAGGCCAAGGGTTTCACCCTCGTCTACGGTAAAGCTGATGGAGTTAACCAGCGGTTTCTCTGGGAATCTTGATTTGATGGTCAGGTTCTCAACCTCAAGCATCGCCATTTTCACACCTCCTTTGGCTGGCAGATATCCCGCAGCGCCTCTCCGAACAGATTGAAACCGGCCGCGGCGAACAGGATGCACATACCGGGGTAGATGAGAAGCTCTGCATGGCTGAAAATAAATTGCTTTGCATTTACGAACATCGCACCCCATTCGGCCGTGCCTGTGTCAAGCCCCATTCCAAGGAATGCGTAGCTTGAAATCATAATGATGATCCCCGCCAGACTGGTGCTGAAATAGACAATCAGGTGGGGGAGAATGTTGGGGATGACATGCAGGAAAAGAATGCGCGCCTCCCCGCAGCCGGACATCCGGCATGTTATGATATAGGGCTTGTTCTTCTCAGCCAGCACAAATGTCCGTATGATTCTTGCCGACCAGACCCACATGGCGATGACGATGGAAAGCACGATGCTCGTATGGTTGGATTCAAACGTTCCTACCAAGGTTGCCGCAATCAGGAAGGGCGGAAACGCCATGAAAATATTAGAAACAATATCGAATATCTTATCTAGCGCACCACCGGCATAGGCGCACACAGCGGCGATTACGGTGCTGACAATCGCCAGAAACAGCAGTGACGGCAGGGCAAGGGTCATTGATGCCCTTGCGCCGTGGATCAGGCGCGATAGGATGCAGCGCCCCATTTCGTCTGTACCGAGTGGGTATTGCGTGCTGGGCTTGTCGTAGAGATTCATAATATTCATTTCGTTCGGATCGTGGGGGGCAAGCGTAGGTGCAAAAAATGCCGCGAACAGCACAAGGGCAATCATCAAAAGGCCGATTACAGCCTGTGGCTTGTGAAGGATTTTACGAAGCATTCTCGGCCTCCCTTCCTCCCATGCGGGGATTCAGTGCGGCATTCATCAAGTCGGCAATGAAATTCACAATTACAAAAATAGCGGCAACAAAGAGGACACAGGCGTTTACGGTGATAATATCGCGGGCGTTCAACGCTGTAACAAGCATCGAACCTAAGCCGGGGATTGAAAACACGGATTCCACCATCGCGCTGCCCGCAATGGTAAAACCGAAGTTCTGCGCAAACATGGTGACGATCGGCGGCAGAGCATGCCGGGCGACAAGCCTCGCAATCCTTCGTTCCGGCACACCGCGGGCCCTGGCATAGGAGACAAAGTCACAGCTATAGCCGCCAAGAAGCGATGAGCGGAACACGCGAATACTCCCCGCCGCAGTGGGAAGGGCAAGCGCAAGCGCGGGCAGAATAAAGTCCTTCAATGTTCCCGCACTGACTACGCTGAAAATGGGGATGTTCACAGCAAAGGTCATCAGCAGCAGAAAGCCCGCCCAGTAGTTCGGCAGAGACATCCCGATGATGCCAAAGAGATAGATCGTCTTGTCAGATAGTCCGCCTTTCCTGCTCGCAGACAATACGCCAAGGGGGACGGTAATCACGGCGGAAAACAAGAGCGCCAGCGAGGTGAGCAGAAAGGTCGGCTTTGCGCAGGAGAGAAGCTCCTTTATAATAGGCTGTCCCGTATTATAGGAATTGCCGAAGTCACCATGAAGCGCATTCCAAACCCATCGTGCATATTGCTGCACGATGGGTTTATCCATACCAAGCTCGTGGCGCACCGATTCAATCTGTTCCGGCGAAGGGCGGGTATATCTGCGCACAGCGAGCGCATGGGCGGCATCTGTCGGAGAAAGACTGCTGAACACAAAAGCCAGAATTGTCACGCCAAACAGCACAATGAGAAGTATCGACACACGCCTTAGGATTCTCCCGGTCATGCTTTGCCTCCGGCAGCGGCAGTCTTGGTCAGGCCCGGCGAAGCAAACTGCCAACTTTCCGCCTGCTGTCTTTCCATAACAAAGCGGGAATAGATACCCTCCTGGGCCATCAATTCATCATGCTGACCCTGTTGGACAATCCGGCCTCCGTCGAGCACGATGATCTTGTCCGCGTTTTTGATGGTTTTCATTCGGTGGGCAATCATGATGACGGTCTTGTTGCGGGTAAGCGATGAGATCGCGTCTGCAAGCAGATTTTCATTTTCGGGGTCCACATTTGCGGTGGCTTCATCCAAAATAATGATGGGTGCGTTCTTCAAAATAGCGCGGGCGATGGAAATGCGCTGCTTTTCTCCGCCCGACACCGTTGCGCCGCCTTCTCCCAGTACAGTATCGTAGCCCTCCGGCAACGCGGCGATAAAATCATGGCAGCAGGCCTGTTTGGCCGCTTCAGCCACCTCACTGCGCGTAGCGTCGGGCTTGCCGAATTTAATGTTGTTTTCAATGGTGTCGTTGAACAGATAAACGTTCTGAAACACCATACTGAAATTCTTCAGCAGGCTGTCAAGCGAATATTCCCGCACATCGTGCCCGCCAAGCATGATACTGCCGGAATCCACATCCCAGAAGCGGGCCATGAGATTGCAGAGTGTGGTCTTTCCATTGCCGGACGCGCCTACGATTGCCGTTGTGGTGTTTTGCGGTATCGTCAGAGACACATCTTTTATAATTTGCGTGTCGCCGTAGCCGAAGCAGACATTTTTAAGCTTGATCTCAAAACTGCTCGGGCTTAACTCCGCTCCGTCAACATCCATAGAGGGGCTTTTGCTCACGGCCTCTACACGGTCTATAGAAGCAATGATAAAAGGCATCATCACGAACATCTTCCCGGCGGACAGCAACAAATTGAACATCATGTAGGCGCTCATAATGATCATCAGGCTGACCGAAAGTGCAAGCTGTCCTGACAAAAACAATGCGATTGTAACAAACACTACGGCTACGGCCGCAATGTGTAAGACCGCACTCTCCGCCGCGGTATATGGTATTGCCAAGCGCTCGACTTTCAAATTCTCGCGCTCGGTTTCGTTGATGGTCCGTTCTAAATGGCTGCTTGCATCTTTCATTAAGTGAAAGGCCTTGACAACGCCCATTCCCTGTATATACTCCAGCACTGCATCTACCAGCTTTGCCTGGGCGGCAAGGCGTATGGGGGATGCCGTCTCTGACTTTTTCAAAAGAGCGCCGTTTAGCAAAATGAAAATCAATGTGCCAAGTAAGATGATGATACCCACCCACAGGTTGAACACACACATACAAAGTGCGAGTACGATTGTGTGAATCACGCCGTTGAGCGTTCTGACAATGACGGCCATGGCCATGGCCTGCAAATCATCCATAGTCGTGGTTGCAACAGCCGTGATATTGCCAAGGCTGTGCCCGCCGAAAAAGCCCATGGGCATATATTTTAGCCGCTCGCCAATCTCAATGCGTTTGTCCCCGCAGGTCCGGTAGCTGGCAATGCCTTCTTTCGTATGGATCGACTGCCTGCATACAATCGATCCAATGAGCCTCACCAGCATAATTCCGAAAGCCGCAAATGCCCAAATCGGGCGCGGGGAATCCGAAAGCACCGATGCAAGCATCACCATGATGGCAGGGAACTGAAGCGACAGCAATATGCTGTTTAATATCTCAAGCATAATTGCTTTTTTCCATTCCCTTTTATAGCGGGCGGAAAAGATAAAAAACTTTTTGTAGGCTTTTATCATCTTAGCAAACCTCCTTTGGTCCGATGTGCGCGTTCCACATCGAGCGGTAGTGCGCACAGCTTTTAAGAAGCTCGTCATGGCGTTCTGCGGCTAAAACGCCGCCCTGATCCACAACGACGATCTGTTCAAAATTGGTTATTGTTGACAGGCGATGAGCAATCACGATAAGCGTCTTGCCCTTTGTCAAGTTGCCGATGGCCTTTTGGATGACAGCTTCGTTTTCGGGGTCGGTGTAGGAAGTCGCTTCGTCCAGTATGACGATCGGCGCATTTTTCATCATGGCGCGGGCGATGGTGATCCGCTGCCGCTCTCCGCCTGAGAGCTCTCCACCCGCGCCGCCGCAGATCGTCTCGTATCCGTTTGGCAGCGACATGATGAACGCGTGGCAGCCTGAGGCTTTTGCAGCCTCCTCAACCTGCTTGTCCGTCGCCCCCGGACGGCCCATGCGAATGTTGTTGCGAACAGTATCATTAAAGAGGTAGTTATCTTGCGAGACATAGGAAACGATGTCTGCAAGCTGTTCCATCGGGATTTTACGAATGTCAACGCCGCCGATTTGTACGCTGCCGGAGGTTACATCCCATAGCGAGGCAATCAGCCTCGCAATTGTGGACTTGCCGCTGCCGGACGCGCCCACCAGTGCAGTCGTCTCACCTTCTTTGATTTCCAGACTGACATCGTGCAAGACTTCCTTTTCACCGTATCCAAAGCATACGTTTTTGAGGGAAATGTCAAAGTATTCGATTTTCGCCGGAAGCTCCGGGCGATGCATTTCCTCCGCGTCGAGAATTGCGCCGAACTCATTCATCATCGTTCCGATTTTTGCCACGTCATCCGTCAGAAAGACCGCCGCCGCCAAAGGCTCAATGATACCGAGGGAGAGCATGACGCAAATGATTAACTCAGAAGTGGATAGGCTGCCACCGGCGTGGCATAAGATTCCAACCGGAAGAACAAATAGAAGCACGGCAGGCATCAGGCACATCATGACTGCGCTATAGCTCTGTGTCGATTTCGCCCAGTC
The DNA here is from genome assembly GCA_023455425.1 of Bacillota bacterium. Classification (GTDB taxonomy): domain Bacteria; phylum Bacillota; class Clostridia; order Christensenellales; family CAG-138; genus JAEYLA01. The sequence continues at coordinate 134,716 of JAEYCM010000012.1, forward strand.
TAGAATGGTGTCTGTATTGCGGCGCACAGCGTCGGAGAACTTTTTATAAGAGTCTTCCGATTGGTTGAATGCCTTGATCACTTCGATGCCGTTGATGTATTCCACAGTCGTCGCGCTCATGTGTTTTCCGGCGGCTACAACTTCGCCGTATCGCTTGGGATAGGTGCGCATCATCATCAGATAGCAAAGTATGGCGAGAGCAAAAACAGCCAGTGCCGATAAGGCCATGCGCCAGTCGAGAACAAACAGATATGCGACAATAACCAATGGAACAAGAAGATCGGCTGACAATTCTGGAATCATATGTGCCAGAGGTATTTCGAGCTGCTCAACTCGCTCCACGACGCTGCTTTTCAGTTGCCCGGAGGGACTTTGCAGCACAAACCCCATCGGCAGGCGTGCAAACTTTGCACAGAGGGTCCGCCGCACCGTACTGAGAACCGAAAAAGTTGCTTCGTGGGAGGTGCTGGTAGAAAGCGAAGCTGTTACGGATTTTATGATAAAACTTACGGCGGCCACCCCGCACCACAGCGCATAAAAACCGATGTCCCGGTTTCCGTCAATGAGCGCCACAATCATGTTCGCAGCGATAAAGTATGGAAAAACGCCGCAGACAACACCTGTAACCGCAAGGATGACTGATTTTATAAACCCTCTTTTGTGGGGCGCGGCAAAGTGCATCAGCCGTGCGAATGGCGAGATTGATTTCATGTTCTCTTTACCCATTGGTTTCGTCTCCTTTTGGTTAGATAAGACTAACCAATGATCTTTTATATACGCAAGCGTCGGTGCCGTCAGCGCAGCAGATGCTTGCGTATGTTTTTCCGGTTTATATTTCGGTCAAAGGGATCTATGCTTGTCTGTCAAAAAACACCCGCCCAGCCAGTTCTGAAAAAATTCTGCAGCAACGCAAGGTGCCGGTAAGCTTGCCCGCGTGTCATATCCTGCTTGACAGTCTCCATAACCCCTGCAAAAAAGGCTGTAGAAATTGTATACAGCAGCGTCGGCGTCATGCGTCCGGCAGTAAAGGCATCGCTTCCTATCGCCTCGATATACCTAGTCGTACTTTGCACATTAATTCGAGAAAAGGCATCGATTATTTCCGAGCGCATGGCTTCCACAGGCATAATCATCAGCAGTCTGAAAACAGCGATATTGTCATAAATGAAATCGATCATCCCGCGTTGGCCGACCGTTGCCATTGCCTGCATTGTTGCTTTCTGCGCGTCGACCTGCTGTGAAAAAAACGAATTAAGACCCGACACATATATGGCCTTCAATTCATCTGCTACCGGAGCAATGATCGCGCGCAACAGACCGAGCTTATCGCCAAAGCGGGTGTAGATCGTGCTGGTGCTGACGCCCGCATTGCCTGCAATATCCCGCAAGGATGCATCATTAAAACCCTTCGACAGGAATTCCTTTTCCGCACATTCCAACAGCTTTTCTGAAATGCCTTCCGTCTGACGCTTCACATGATTTACCTTCCGCATACAATATAACATCATTAAAATAACGGAGTTATTATAACTTCGTTTTAATTAAAATGTCAAGATATAATCGTGTTCCTTATATAGCTCTTTGCGTTTCTTAATCACCGGATTTAGCAAAAAAGGTGATGATTATAACTGGGTTATAAACTGTGACATGCTGGTGCGCTGCGTTGGCAATGCAGAGTCATGGGTTCGAATCTCCCTGTGGCCCACCATAAAGTATAACGGGCTGCTGTCCTGTGATGAAAGCTGCAGGAGATCTGAATCTGGAGCAACCAGCTAAATAGTCTGTTGAAAAAAATAAATGAGGGTTCCTCAGGCACTGAGCGGCAAGCAGGTTTTGCAAACCTTTTTCATACCTAAGTAGTAAAGCGCACATTTTCGTCCTATCAACTTGGAAAAAGCCCGCGTTCTCTTTCTCGAGAACGCGGGCCTTGAAACAGAACGATCCATCATTACGGATAAAGGCCAAACAGTTCCCGTATTTTTCCCTCATTTTCCGCCGTAACTAGCAGATCGTCCGGCATTTCGCCTTCGTCGAAATGAAGCACCCGGGTGCAGACCCGGCAGACCAGCTCGTAATCATGGGTCACCACGAACACGATGCCGCCCCGCTGCGCCAGCCGCTCCATCAGAGTTGCCACCTGGGCCATGCTGTCGTAATCAAGGCCGCTGGTCGGCTCGTCGAACACCAGGATGTCCTTGCCGCACATCATGCTCACCGCCACGGCCAGCCGCTGCTTCTGTCCGCCGGACAGGGTATTTGGATGCTTCTCCCGGAAAGCGGAAAGCCCCAGCTCCTCCAGCGTCTTATCCGCCAGGGCCACATCCGGATTCTTAATTCCGAACACACACTCCTTTTCCACGCTTTCCGCAAACAACTGGTATCCCACATCCTGCATGACGAGATACGACCGCTTCCGGCGGGCCTTGGCGTCAAGGGGCTTTCCTTCCCAGAGAATTCCCCCCTCACAGCCCTTGTGCAGACCGCAGAGTGCCCGGGAGAAGGTGGTCTTGCCGGTCCCATTGTACCCCACTACAGCGATGACTTCGCCGCAGGCGGCTTGAAGGCAGATGTTCTCCAGCACCGTTTTTTTCTGGTAGCTAAGCGTCACGTTCTTCAGTTCCAGAATTGGTGATTGTGCATTCACCGCACGTTTTTGCAGGCGGAGTTGCCGCAGCTCCACAGCACGCAGGCCCATGGCATCCCGCCGTTCCCCGGAAAGCGCTGCCAGTTCCTTCGGCGTATAGATTTCTTTAAGCTGACCCTGCTCCATATAGACCAACTTGTCCACCAACTCCATGAGGTAGTACAGCCGGTGTTCCGCAATCAGGATGGTTTTCCCCTGGGCCTTGATGAGCTTCAGGTGTTCTCGGAGCGCGCGAATAGAGTCCATATCCAGATTGGAGGAGGGCTCGTCCAGCAAATAGACGTCCGGGTTCATGGCATAGACGGAGGCGAAAGCAATTTTCTGCTTCTCCCCGCCGGAGAGGGCAAAGATGCTTCTACCCCGCAGTGCTTCAATGTCCAGCTCCCGTGTGGTTTGTTCCACCCGCCGCGCCAGCTCCGCCGGCGGAAGCGCCTGGTTTTCCATGCCGAAGGCGATCTCACTGTCGGTATCCACGTTGAAAAACTGCGTCCGCGGATTCTGGAAGACCGAGCCCACACGCTCCGCCAGACGATACATGGGGGTTTCAGAACAGTCCTGCCCGTCCAGATAGGCCGTCCCGCTCCCTTCGCCTGGAAAGAAATTCGGGATCAGCCCGTTGACCAGCCTCAGCATGGTAGTTTTCCCGCAACCGCTGCGGCCACAGAAAAGCACACACTCTCCCGGGGAGATGGTGAGATTCGCATGCTGCAATCCGTCAGCTCCTTGGCCGGAATAGGCGAAGGAAACGTCCTTCCATTGGATCATAAAAACGCTCCCTTCCACAGCAGTCCCGTAGCAAAATAGGCTGCGAAACAGAAAACAGCGAGAACATCCGCCGCCCGAAAACGGATTTGCATCAGACAGGTGCGCGGGCGTGGATTTTCAATGCCCCGGGTGACCGAGGCAATGGAGAGCTCGTCCGCCGCCTTGGAGGCCGCCATCATGAGGGGAACATAGACGCACTCTACCGTCCTGATTGGGCGGGTCAGAAGGCCAACAAGGTTGGGGGACACATCCCGCAGTTGCATGGCGTCCTTGATAAAATGCCAGTCCTCCCGGATGGTCGGCATATAGCGCAGCATCACGGCGAAGGGAATCACCAGCTTTTTGGGCGCATGGATGCGGCTCATGGCAGAGAGGAACTCGCTGACCTTTGTTGTAGCGATCATGATTCCTGCCAGAAAACCGCAGGGATAGACCTTATGGAAGAGGCCCAGGAAGGCCATCAATGTGGTTTGGAGCGCAGAACCGTCCATCTGCATGACGGCGAGGGTCATCAGATAAAACAGCAGGTAAGCTATGAAGCCGAGGACGGCCTTCCTCCATTCGCCGCACAGCAGCGCCACCAAGGCCACCAGTGCCACCAGACCCATCTCATACATAAGACTGGGCGCCATAGCGGCGCCCAGTACAGTCAAAAGCAGCAACAGGAGTTTTGCCCTTGGGTCGAATCGCAGTGCAGCCTTTACTCTTCCGCTCATGCGGTGATGCCGGCCTTTTCAAACTGCTTTTTCAGCAGCATGCGTCCAACAAATCCGCTGAAAGCGCCGACCACGACAGTGCCCAGCAGGATCACCGGCAGCATCCAGCCCTGTGCCGCGCCGTTCATGGCATCCAGATAGCTTTGGGCCGTACCCCCGTTAAGCATCAGGCTGCTCCATGCCGCGGGGTCCGCAAAAAATGCGATGTAGGAGCCGGTAGCCCCCAGGCACAGGCAGATATAAGCTGCGATATTGAGCGTCACACTGCGATAGTTTTTTGTTCCGGCAATCAGGTCGCCCAGAATGCCGCCCAGAATATATCCCAGATCCATAGCCCAGTGCATGCCGGTGGCAAAAAAGATAAGTCCGGCTAAAATACCAGCAATGGCAATGGGACCGCGCTTGGGCACCTTAGCCACCAGAAGCAGAAAGATAGGACCGCCCAGCAATGCTCCGCCCAAAGGCATATAAAATGTCAGCAGTGGGTTCGGTGCAAAAACCCCGCCACCGATCAACATCGTCACCCAAATGAGGGCCGAAAAAATACCGGTGGTCACCAGATCCTTGACCGTCAGGCCCTTTTGATTGGAAACCTTTTGATTTATCATATAAAACCTCCCCTTGCCATCGCCCCGTTCTTCATTAGAACGGGAGTGAAAATATTGTTTGGGTTAGATAGAACTAACCCGGCATTTATCATACTGAATCCGTCACGGTTTCGCAACCAGGGAAGAAGGAGTTCGTCCAAAAGTGATAAAAATACGTCCGTTTGGAACGTCCTATTCTATCTCAACGTTTGAGACGCTGCCCACATGGCCGCGTACTTCCCGCCGGCAGCGACCAGTTCGTCATGGGTTCCGCTCTCTGCTACGCGGCCGCCGTCCAATACCAGGATCTTGTCGGCGTGCTTCACAATGGGCAGGGTGTGGGCAATCATCACCACGGTCTTGTCAGCATTCAAAAGATTTGCCACCGCCTGCTTCACCAGCAGCTCGTTTTCAATGTCCAGAGACGCCGTGGCCTCATCCAGTAAAATGATGGGACTGTCCTTCAGGATGGCCCGTGCCACGCTGAGCCGCTGGCGCTCGCCTCCGGAAAGCCGGTTGCCGTTTTCACCAATTTCGGTGTCGTAGCCTTTGTCCATAGCTTGGATGAAACCGTCGCAATTGGCTAGGCGGCAGGCTCTCTCAATTTCTGAGTCGGTAGCACCGGGCCGGGCATAGCGGATGTTGTCGCGGACAGTATCGTTGAAGAGAAACACATCCTGATCCACCAGACTGATCTGGGACAGCACCGGCTCTGATGGAGCGCCTGCGATGTCGCAACCACCGATGGTGACGCTCCCCTGCTGGGGGACATAATACTTGGCGATCAGATTGAGCACGGTGGATTTGCCTGCACCAGAGTCGCCCACGATGGCGGTGAGACTGCGCGCGGGAATGGTAAAGCTGGCCCCCTGCAGCACCGGCTCGCCCTCCACGTAGGAGAAGTCCACATTCCTGAACCGAATCTCGGCGCTCTTAGGGGCGAAGGAAGTATCCTGTGCCTGTTCTTCCTCTTCCGCAAAGATGCCGCTGATCTTCTCCTTGGAGATGAGCAAATTGCGGTAGGCCGTCAAGTCGATAAACAATGTCATGTTCAGTTTCGCCACAAAGATTGGCAGCATAATGAGTAGGATCAGTGATGACGGTTCCAACATGCCTGAGAGCCAGCCCTGCACGGATAGTACAATTGCCGCGGCCAGCGCCACATAGCTGCAAAAGACAAAGCCGAATCCAATTGGTAAAATCGCCTTCTCATATTCATAGCTGATATTGGAATACGCCCGCATGGCCTCGGTCACCGACGCATTCTTGGCGCCCACCAGAGCGTAGGAACGCAGGGTCTGACTGCCGGTGAGATACTCGGTAATGGCGCTGACGTTCTCCTCCCGGGCCCGATTTTTTTGCTTGCCGTAAATATGCACCTGCCGGATGGACAGGGCCATGGCTGGGATAATCAGCAGGATCGAGACTAGCAAGGAAATGCTGTGTGACAGGAATCTGTCAATAACCCGGGTCTTTGACGAATGCGGTGTGGATTACAACGGAAAGCTTGCGAAAAAGCTCAAACAGGAGTTGGGTATGACACCATCCAAGTATCGGGCAAGGATGACGCAAAAATAAGGGAATCAAGGAAATGACCTCCGGCCGCAGCGGGTTCGGAGGTCTTTTTTTGTCTGAAAGATGGTGTAAAAGACAGGAAATATGTTCACGAGCGCAGTAACCCCTTCCCCTGAGTAGCACTAAAATTGTATCAGCCGATTTATGAGCGCATTTGCATCGCACAGCCATCCCAAACGGCACGAACTGAGAGGAAGATTCTATGCACACGAATATGCGTAAGCCGCTCCAAAGGCTCCTGGCCATAGCCCTGTCCTTCATCATGCTGGGGCTTTTGCCGATGACCGCTTTTGCGGAGAGCGGCGCGCTTGCTGCCGCCGCTGCGGACGCCGCGGTATGCACACTCAACGGGATGGAATACACCTCCGCTGACGCGGCCATTTCCGCCGCCTTTTCTATCGGAGGGACCTTGAAGCTGCTCCAGGATATCAGCTTTGACTATTCGGTCACACTGCAATCTTCCAAAAGCCTCACGGTTGACCTCAACAGTCACACGCTTACCCTTGGCGGGCTGACGGTATCCAACGCTGCGACTCTTACCCTCTCGGGAGAGGACACTGGCGCGAGGCTGAATGTCAACAGCGAAAGCCCCGGCGCAACTGCGGTAAAAGTGCTGCCGAATGCCAAAGCCACAGTCTCCGGCATTTCGTCCGCATACGATGCCATCTCCCTCGACACAGGGGCGTCCCTGCATGTTTCAGGAAATGTTCAGGCCGATCGCATCGGCGTAAAATTTGATAACAGCTTTGCTGCGAAGCTGGTGATTGACGGAAACATCACCGTCGTAAATGCCGAATATGGTATATACGCCAACAATCCTAACAGCAGTAACTCCATTACAATTAACGGGGATATCCGCGTGACCGGCCGGGACGGTTATTCCGCCACAGGTGTGTACGCAACGGACAGCCTTACCGTAATAAACGGCGGGATCTATGTGCAGAGGGCGGTAGGATCCTGGGATATCATAATGGGCGCCACACCGGACTACCGTTCCCTTGGCCAGGGCAATTATAATGAATCCGACGGCTATTTTTGCTATCAATACTATGACAGCGGGGTGTTCGTCAAGGGCTATCCGCTGACCGTTGCCGCGAGCGGCGGCACGATAAACACCGGCGCCTCGGGCCCGTACGAGGGCGGGCGGAAAATCAATCTGGCCGCGACGCCGAACACACATCATACGTTTACGGGCTGGGTAAGCTCAAACGGCGGCACATTTGTAAACAGTGCCGCCGCCTCCACAACTTTTGTCATGCCGGCCGCCGCTACGACGGTCACGGCGAATTTTACGGACAACATCGCGCCCGCACGGAAAAACGGCGTTCCGGCGACAGCCTCAGCAAACGTGGCCTACGGCGGCGCGTATACGCTTAACCTGTCCAACATCTTTACCGACGCCGACGCCGACGCTCTGACCTACAAGGTGTCGGTAAACGGCGTTGAGGCAATTGATGCGGACGCAGCCTACAGCTATACGCCCGCGTCGGCTGACACGACGGTGCTGACCTTCACCGCAAACGACGGGTATGCCGATTCGACTGATAGCTACACGGTAACCGTAACGGTGGATAAAACAACGCCCACGACGGCGGATTTGACCTATCAGCTTGCCGCCAGGACCTATAACGGCCTGGCGCAGCCATTCAGCGTGACCGGTCCCGCGGGGCTTGGCGTGATTACGGTCAAATATGACGGCAGCGCCACCCAGCCCAAGGACGCCAAGACCTACGCCGTCACGGTAAGCATCGCAGCCGGCACAAACTATGCCGCGACGACCGTGGATATCCCCCTTGGCGATTATAGCATCAATAAGGCGAATCTGACCGTTACCGGCGCTTCGGCAAAGACATATGATGGCACAACCGACGCGACGGGGGTCATCCTGACCTTCGATGGCCTGCAAAACGGCGAAACACTGGAACTTGGAACTGATTACACCATCACCGACGCAACATTTGACAGTGCGAGCGTAGGCGGCGGCAAAACCATTACAGCCACTGCCGCGTTGAACAATACGGCCAAAGCAAGCAACTATACATTGGCAAACGGAAGCCTGATGCTGACAGGGCAGACGATCCAAAAAGGAACGGTTGCCGACGTCACCTTTGGTATCGATGTGGTGACAAACCTGGCGAAAGACTACACCATGAGCTATCAGGAATTCGCAGAAATTCTCGCCGACCTGACCGGGAAGGTTCTCGGTACTGTCAGCTACAGCCTTACCTCGGTCGAGAACACGGATGGCGTGCTGGCGGCTCTGCCATCAACCGGCCCTATGACCTTCCCGACCACCATGCGTGTGGCGGGGATAGCGGCTGCGGGCAAGGAGGCTACGCTCATCGGCACGGTTACGAGCGCGAATTATAACGATTTTACCGTTACCGCCGTCATCAGGACGGTGGATAGAATTCCAGTGACAATTTCCGGGCTGACCATGACGGGCGGCATATACAATGGCAGTTCCTACGCTTATTCCGGAACACCGCTCTTTACCTCGGACCTCAGCGGCAACCCGGTGAGCATCCCTGAATTTGATGTGCTGTATACCTCCACTGACGGCGGCGGTTACGCAAACTCTCTTCCACCCCAAAACGCCGGTACGTATCAGTTGACCATCTCCGTTGCGAATGGCAATCTGGCCTATACAGGCAGCAAAAGCTACGCATTCACAATTGCCAAGCGCCCGGTAGTGATCAGGGCTGATGACAAGAGCATGACCGCAGGCAGTTCTCTACCGGCGTTCACCTATACTGTGGACGGACAGCTTTCCGGTGAAACCGCCTTTATCGGCACCCCCACTCTTGCCTGTGCAGCCGACGGAAAAACAGCGGGCAGCTATCCCATCAGCTTGGATCTGACGGGGATAACCTACACCGGCAACTATACGGCAGCCATCCCGGGCTTTGTTGCCGGCACACTGACAGTAAACTCTGGCGGGTCAGATGGCGGCGGTTCATCCGGCGGCCCTCGTACGCTGACGGACAGCAAATCTGGCATTACGATATTGGGCGGCGGCATCAAAAGCCTGGCTAAGCTTACCGTAACCGCGGTTAGCGTTCAGTCGCTGCCTGCGAAAATGCGCGAGGAGATTGCGACCGGCCGGATGATCGCCGGATATGACATCACCCTTCCCGGCGGCTTTAGGGGTGAACTTACGATCTCCTTCCCAGTAGGTGCGGCATATGAGGGCCAGACAGTCACCATCCTCCACTACGTCAACGGTCAGGTGGAGACTTATACCGCCGTGGTGGCAAATGGCAGGGCGACAATCACGGTAAGCAGCCTTTCCCCTTTCGCGGTGCTCAGCACCGGCGTGACCGTACCGGACGCCGTTGTGACCGATCCGCCCAAGACGGGCGATGCTGCAGCGCCGTGGGGCTTCATGATGCTGGGCCTTGCGGCGGTTTGCGCGGTTGCGGCAGCTAAGAAGCGGCGCAGGGTATAGATGCTCGGTAAAATGAATGGTTGAGGAAATCCTGTTCCTAATCCTTCGCATAAATGCGCCAGGCGCAAGAAAACGAATTCATTGCGCAGCAGCGACCGCTTCTACTTCCTAGAACAAAAATTAGTAAGCAATTAATAACGATGATGCCGAAGACATTGCCGGCATGGTAACTGGAGCGTTATACAGGATGAAAAAATCTCGGCCGGATTAATAGCGCATATGAAGCCATTCCTTCAATAAGAGAAGCTGCAGGGCATCAAAAAAGCATGTCCCGTCGTCCTGAATAGCGGGGACATGCTTTTTCATTTACGTATGTCAGGCGTTGCTTACTTCCAATAAGGTATTACTTTAGAAGCGGCAAATGTTGAAGATCGACCATTTCTGTATTTTACTATACAATATTAAATAAGCTGCGAATTATAATAAATATCCAGATAAAACTGGAAGTTGTCGGTTTCGCAATATTCTCAAATGCGAAGCTTATGATTGCCATTGTGATTGGAAACGACAGACAAATGTAGTATGCTACTAGTATAAATATGTGCAGTTCGTATATGAGGATCAGGTATGTATGAACAACCCATCACCGGCGGCATCATCGCCGCGGCCAGCAAAAGGGACGCGTATCCACTTTTAAAGCTTGGCTCCATCACCGCCGTGCGGCGGGTGGTGCTGACGTTCCAGCAGGCTGGCGTATCCCCTGTGGTCATTATTACCGGATACGATGCGGAAGAAATTGAGCGCCAGCTTGCGGATGCGGGCGTAATATTTTTGCGCAATGAAAACTACGAAAAGCCGCAGCTGTTTGAATCTATCAAAATCGGGCTCTCTTATCTTTTCAACAAATGCGACCGCGTGGTGGTGACGCCCGTCAACGTGCCCATGTTTTCACCGGATACGCTTAAAAAGCTGATGGAGGCGGAAGGCGGCATCATAACGCCGTCCTATCTTGGGAAGGCAGGGCACCCGGTATTGCTCCATAAGGAGGTCATTCCGGATGTGCTCGCCTACGACGGCCCCATAGGGCTTCGTGGTGCACTTGCTGCACTGGCAAGCAAGCGGAAATGGATTACTGTGGAAGACGCAGGCATTCTTCATAACGTCTACGATCTGGACAGGCTCAATGAGCATTTGGACGAGCACAACCGTTCCATTCTCCATCCGCTGGTACGTTTAAGCATTGAGCGGGAGGCGCTGTTCTTCAACGCAAGGACGAAGCTCCTTCTTATTTTGATCGAGGATACGCAGTCCGTACGCAGCGCTTGCGACCACATGGCGCTCTCCTACGGCAAGGCGTGGGAAATGCTCAACGCCCTTGAGCAGGAGCTTGGGTACCCTGTTGTTCACCGCAGGCACGGCGGAAGCCGGGGCGGTCGCACGCGTCTGACCGACCAGGGAAAAGCGTTCCTGTCCGCCTACGAGCAATTTGAACAAAACGTGCGCGGCTATGCGCAAAAGGAGTTTGAACGGTTATTCCGGCAAGGAAAGCTCTTATAACAGCAGCGTAAAACCAAGTTCTTTTGACAAAGAATTTGATAACAAATGGCCCTTCTTTTTATAATCATCGTAACGAGACATATCTCTAAATGTTACCGTTCGGTGATTGATAACAGGAGGGCTTCTATGTTCATACTCCACATCAACGGAAAAGAAATCACGGCACAACAGGATAAGCGCCTGCTGACGTTTCTGCGGGAAGATTTGCGCCT
>JAEYCM010000003.1 GCA_023455425.1 Bacillota bacterium
GCCGTTTCCCGTTCGGTTGCCCTACCCGCCCGGGTCCCGGTTATGAAGTACAAAGTAGTTCGTTTGCGTCTTATTTAAGGAGGAAGAACAGTCAATGAAGAATACTGTTGTTTTCCGGACGGAAAGAAATAATCTTTTTCATGTTCTTCTTGGTGTTATTGTACCACCATATTTGGTGGTTTACAACCTCTGATTTGACTATTATTGGCCATATTTAGTGTTTTCTTGCCCAAAACTTGAAAACAAATTGTGAACACGGCTACAGTGTGTCAAAAAATGGAGGCGTATAAGCAGAAGTTGCAGCGGACGCCTCCTGCAGCAGCACGTTAGGCAACCCAAGCTGCAGGCAGTAATCCGCCGCGCGCTTGTATTCCCGCGCTGTCAGCGGGCGGTTCAGCGGCGCTTTTAAATTGGGTGAGCTAGGCGTGTATTGCCGCATGAGTGAAAGATAAGTTTCCCTGGGAAGCGCTTCTATAATAAAATCCAGTATGCGCCTGGTTTCATCAATACAGCCGGGCAACACAAGATGCCGTATCAAAAGACCGTGCGTTGCGATCCCAGTTTCATCCATTTGCAGCGTGCCTACCTGACGCTGCATTTCGAGTATAGCGGGCCCTGCAAACGCAAAATAATCGGCCACGCCGGAGAAGGCAAGGCTGATTTGAGGCGTGACGTATTTAAGGTCCGGCAGATAAATATCGATTAACCCTTCTAAAGAGCGGAGCGCCTCCACTGTTTCATACCCGCTGGTATTGTACAGGATGGGGATGGTCAGGCCGTTCTTTTTTGCTTTTATAAGAGCGGCGCGGATTGCCGCGATGTGCGGCGTAGGGGTGACAATGTTAATGTTGTGCGCGCCCTGCTCCTGCAGGGAAAGAAAGAGTGCCGTGAGCTTTGCTTCGCCGCACAGTTCCCCCTTTTGCTGCGCACTGATATCCATGTTCTGGCAAAAACAGCAGCGCAGCGCGCAGCCTGAAAAGAACACCGCGCCCGATCCGCGCGTACCGCTGAACATAGGCTCCTCCCAGTGGTGGAGCGCCGCGCGCGCAACGCGGGGAATATCGCCCGCGCCGCAAAAGCCGATCTTTTGTGTGCGGTCTATGTTGCAGCGCCGCGGGCAGCAATTGCATTGCGTCAAATAGAAAACCTCCCTAAACCTTAGCCCGCATCATTGTACAAAAAAAGAGGCCTGCGCGCAAGTTTGCGCGCAGCCTAAGTCGGCCAAAGAGATATTCACATATGTTTTGTTTTCTTAAGGTATCGCCACCTACGGCGGCGCGTCCTCGGCGGGGGACGCCTCGGATACTAAGCCTGCGTGCTGTCGCGATAGATTATTTTATTTAATAGCGGGCGGGTTCCGCCCCCCGCGCCCCTGAGGTACGGGCGCTCCTAGGGAAGGGGGGGAAACGCAGTTCCCTTAAAGCAAAAAAAATTATCGTCGGCGCTCTAAAGCGCCGATACCTTGAAATCTCCAAGTGGGTTTATCGACAACCTAAAGCCTGCGCGCAAGTTGCGCACAGGCCTGTTGCTTTTGTAATACTTAGAAAATTCTGCGGGCAATGACGAAGTTACGCTCATAGTAGCCCGTGGTAGCGCTGATCATGACCTTGCCTGCCGAAGAGGAGGCGTGTACGAACTGGCCGTTGCCCAGGTAAATGCCGGTGTGATTGACGTTGGGGTTGCTGTCCGATTTATAGAACAGCAGATCGCCCCGGCGGCAGCTTGATAAGCTGTTGACCGCTTCCCAGTTGGATACCTGGCTGAACCCGATGGCGTTGTACCGGCCGGTGCTGATCCCCGCAAGGCGCAGGCTGTAATACACAAGCCCGGAGCAGTCGAACGAATCCGGTCCTTCCTCACTCCACACATAGGGTTTTCCCATCTGCGCCATGGCCGCCGCGATATAGCCTTCCACGCTGGTTTCGTAGGAGCCCGGGTTGGAAGGTTTCTGGGTGGGCTTGGGCGTCGCCGTGATTTCCGGCGTAATCTCGGGTTCGGACGGCTCCGAATCGCCGGGATCCAGAATGGGAATTTCCCAGGTCGTGCTCGGCTTGGGCGTAATCTTGGGGGTGGAAGCGGGCTTTGGCGTGGGCTTGGGCGTCGCTTTCGGCGTGGGCTTCGGGGTAGGCGTGGGGTCGACCAAGTACCGCGCGTTCGGCGAATAGAGGAGGTTGCGCGCTTCCTGATCTATCGTGCCGGTTTCATCAATTTTGTTGCGCGCCTGGAAACTCTTGACGGCGCGCTCGGTCGCAATTCCGAAATACCCGTTGTCCTTGCCTTCATAATAGCCAAGTTCGTTTAAACGCCGCTGCATGCCCCGCACGTCGGAACCCTTGTCCCCCAATTTCATGCGGTAAGGCGGAGCATCGACGCTATACAGCAGTTCCTGGGTTTGAGAATCCGCAATGCCGGTTTGTTCCAGGCCCTGCGTACGCTGGAAGAGCATGACGGCGCTCTTGGTGGCGGTGCCGAAATATGTGGTGATTTCGTCGTAATCAAAATAGCCTAGCTCCATCAGCCTGCTTTGCAATACCGAAACGGCTTCGCTTTCCGTTTCCTCCTGCAGCGTTTCATACGCAGAAAGAGAAATGGTGACGGGTGCCAAAGTAGGTTCGGGTGTGGGAGCGGGCGTGGGTGTAGGCTCGGGGGGGACGGTCATGGAGGAAGCGCTCTGCGCTTTGGGCGCCGCGGCAAATACCTCCTCCTGTATCGGGGTAGCGAAGAGGTAACCATTGTAGAGCAGCGGGTACCCAATGAAGCCGACAAGCACAATTCCGGCCAGCAGCAACAAGAAAACGCGCGAACGCTTGGTGAAACGTCCGGGTTTTACCTTGCGGGCTTTCTTATGGGAGAGGTTGTCCATTCTAGGCTCCTTTCGGTTGGCCCTGTACAAGAAAAGCTAAAAAAGGATACTGTTTCTTATACATAGAGTATATACCAATTTATCGGCATATTCCAACACTTTCATTAGCTTTTCGCGTGTATATTCATAAAATAGTGCATGAAAACCATCGGATGTGCCCGGTTTTTGAGAAGAAAAGCTTGAAACTGGTAAACTGTGTTATCATGTGGTATGATAAACGAGTGAAAATTCCGCGTGGCGACGGTTCAATATGCTTAAAAAATTGGCAGGGAGAACGGTTATGCAGCATGAAATCACGGCAGAAGGCCCCTTGTTGAACAGCGTCGGCAACCTCAGGGAACCCGGATGGTCAAGGCGGATGCTGCTGCGGTATGACCGCAACGCAATCAAAAAGAGCGCGTGGAATATCAAGGAATGGGATTATTACATCATAAGCGACGGCAGATACGGCGTTGCGCTCACTGTTGCGGATAACGGATATATGGGCCTATTATCCGCCTCGGTGCTGGATTTTACGCGTCCATGGGAAAAAACGGGCACCGTCATGGAGCCGTTTCCGTTTGGCAAGTACCGCATGCCCGCAACGTCTGAAAGCGGGGACGTGCAGGTTTCCTGTCAAGGCTGCAGCGTGTGGTTTGAAAACCGCGGCGCGCAGCGGCGGCTTATGTGCACCTATGAACGGTTTTATGAAAACAATACGCTGGAAGTGGATATTACGTTAAGCGCGCCGGAAACGGAATCGATTGTGATCGCAACGCCATTTCATAAGCCGCGGCATTTTTACTACAACCAGAAGATCAACTGCATGCCGGCTTCCGGCCGCGTGCGGCTGGGGGAATTGGAGTTCGCGTTTTCCGGGGAGGATGCCTTTGGTACGCTCGATTGGGGACGCGGCGTGTGGACCTATGACAACACATGGTATTGGGGCAGCGCTAACGACGCGGTAAACGGCAAGCCGTTCGGCTTCAACATCGGTTATGGCTTTGGGGATACCTCCGCTGCGACCGAAAGCGCCATCCTCTACGACCATAAGCTCCATAAGCTGGAGCATGTAACATTCCATATCCCCGGGGACGGCTATCTGAAGCCGTGGACATTTTCTTCTTCGGACGGCAGGTTTGAAATGGCGTTTACGCCCATTCTGGACCGCGCGGCAAGGACGAACGCAGTCGTCATCGAAACGGACCAGCACCAGGTGTTCGGCAGGTTTTCCGGCTGCGCCGTACTGGACGACGGTACGCAATTACAAATACAGAACCTTTTGGGGTTTGCAGAAAAAGTCAGGAATCGGTATTAAACATGGCATTGTTGGCGGCTTATAAGCTACACAAATCCTTCGGGGGACGTACGCTGTTTGAGGATGTGTCCTTCGAGGTTGCGGAAAAAGATCACATTGGCCTTGTCGGCACGAACGGCACGGGAAAAACCACATTGATGCGCATTTTGACAGGCGTGGAACAGGCGGATAGCGGCGCCGTGCACCGCGGCAAGCTTGTACAGGCGGCAACATTGGAACAAACGCCCGCGCTCAAAGAAAAGCAAACGCTCTACGATTTTACGCTTGACGCGTTTGAACAGCTTTTGCGGGCCGAGGAAGAATTAAAGGAAATCAGCGCGCAGCTTTTGCGGCCCGATGCGCCGCATGAGCAATTGGTGAAAAAGCAGCACCAGGTGCAGGAACGGTATGAGCAAAACGGCGGTCTGACGTTCCGCAGCCGCACGCGCTCCACGCTCCTCGGCCTTGGGTTTACGCAGGCGGAGCTGGAACTGCTGGCCCTTTCCCTAAGCGGCGGGCAATTGAATAAGGCGATGCTTGCGCGGGTGCTTCTTTTGGGCGCGGATCTGCTGTTTTTGGACGAGCCGACCAATCATCTGGACATTGCGGCGACGGAATGGCTGGAAGCGTATTTAAAATCCTATCCCGGCGCGTTTATTCTGATTTCGCACGACCGGTATTTTCTGGATCAGGTCACCAACCGCACGATGGAACTGAGCAGCATGCGCTTGCATGTGACGCAGGGTAACTATTCCACCCATGTGGAAAAAAGGCTCAACGCCAACGAGATCGCGCGGCGGCATTACCTGAACACACAGAAGGAGATCCGGCGCATCTACGGCATCGTGGAGCAGCAGCGCCAATGGAACAAGGAGCGTAACATCCGCACGGCGGAATCAAAGCTCAAACAGATCGAGCGCCTGAAAGCGACATTGGTGGAGCCGGAAAAAGAGGCGGCCTCCATCCGCTTTACGTTCACCGCAAAGGAGCCCGGCGGTAACGAGGTGCTTATTGCCGAAGAATTGAGCAAGGCCTATGGCGAAAAAAAGCTGTTTTCCGACGCTTCCATGCTGATCCGGCGCGGGGAGCGGGTATTCCTCCTGGGCCCGAACGGCTGTGGGAAGACGACGCTTTTGCGCATCCTCATGGGGCGCGAAGTAGCGGATACGGGCAGGAACGCCTTTGGCGCGGGCGTGAAGCCCGCGTATTACGAGCAGAACATGCGCTCGCTCAACGAAGAAAAGACGGTGCTGCAGGAAGTGTGGGATGCGTACCCGCGCATGCGGCAAACGGAAATCCGCAACGCGCTCGCGGCGTTTTTGTTCCGCAATGACGACGTGGAAAAGCGCGTCGGCATGCTCTCGGGCGGGGAGCGCGCGCGGGTACAGCTATTGAAACTGATGCTTTCGGGCGCGAACCTGTTATTGCTGGACGAACCCACCAACCATCTTGACATCGCCTCACGGGAGGCGCTCGAACAGGCGCTTGAAGACTACGACGGCGCGCTGCTTGTCGTCACGCACGACCGCTTTTTGGTGAACCGCCTTGCGGACCGGGTGCTCTACATGGAACCTGTCGGGCTTAGAGAGACCATCGGCGGATACGACGCGTACATTGCGGAACGCGGCGCGGAGGAGAAGCCGGAAAAGGCGCAGGAGGAAGAAAAGCCGCTTAACGACTACCGGGCAAAAAAGGAACGCCAGAGCGCGATTGTCCGCGCAAAAAGCGAGGTGGCCCGCGCGGAGCGGGAGGTAGCCAAAAAGGAAAACGAGCAGGCGGAACTGGAACAGCAGCTCCTGAACCCCGCTTCGGTTTCGGATTATGAAAAGGCGGCGATGCTTTCCAACCGGCTCGCGGCCTGCAGGGCGGAACTTGAAGCGTGTATCGCGCTCTGGGAACAGGCGGAAGAGACATTGCAAACGCTGATCGCACAGGAATGACAGGAGGCCGACATGCAAACACGTAAATTCAGCCTTGGCTTGCGTTTTGACATCATGGCGGGGGAGGAAGGACAGGCGACGCCCGCCCAGATCTGGGAGGAGATTTTCTCCGTACTCACCACCAACGATACAAAGGGCCTGCAATTGTATGGCGGAATGGTATCGTTTGACGAATACGCAGCGGCGGAGCCGTGCTACCTGTGCGTATTGACGAACGGCAGCCTGAAACAGATGCGCAGGGTATACGCCATGCTGGAGCAGGACGAGGGCATCGGCATGTATTTGACAGCCACCCATTCGTTCCTCCAGAACAACGCGCTTGAAAAAGTGGAAGGCCTCACGTATTACGGTAAAGTCCAGAGCGACGGCGCGCTGTCGGGCGGGGATGAGCCGCTTTTCGACGTACGCATCTGTAAAAAGCGCGGCAAGCGCAGGCCGGTGGGCAAGGGCATTGTGTTTCTGCTGGCGCCCGATGCGTTTTTTAACTTCCTTTCTTCTAAGCAGGCGATCCGCCGGCTGATGCTGGCTGCAAGAAGACAGATCCCCGGCGTGCGGGTGCTGCCGCTTCCCATTGCAAACGGCGGGCCGGGCACGGTGGACGCGATATTGACGGCCCGAAACGGTACTATGCGCAAGGTGCAGATCACCGGGCCGCAGGGGGAAAAACAGGAAGCGGCCTATGCCGTGTTTGGCGGCAGGACTGCGGTGGTCGAAATGCCGGAGTTTTTTTGCGGCAGCGTCCCGCCCGATCAAAAGCTCCATTCCAGCTTTGGCATGGGGGAGCTCATTCGCCGCGCCCTGGATGAGGGATTGAGTGAAATTATCCTTGGCCTGACGCCGGGCTCTATCAACGACGGAGGCCTTGGCTGCCTTCGCGCGCTGGGCGTGAAGCTGCTGAACGCCGAAGGGGCCGAGGCAAGTACGGAAAGCGAGGCCGCAACGATCGCCAAAATCGATACGGAGCTGTTGCACCCGCGCATTCGCAACACGCGTTTTGTAATCATGACGGACGATATGGAGCGGCTCAGGCAGGAATCGCTTTATGAGCCGCTACGCAAATCATATGCCGCTTTGGTGAAGGAAGCCGCCGGGGCTGACGTATTCGCACAGCCGGGTACAGGAGCCGCAGGGGGCTTGGGTGCTGCGCTGCTTGCGTTTTTTGGCGCATCATGCCAATCCGGTATTGAGGCGCTTTTGAATGTATACGAATTTGACCGCAGGGCGAAAAATGTCTCCCTGATCCTCACAGGCGAAGGATGCGTGGATCAGACAAGCTTTGCGCCCGGTCGCGCCGTGGGCGCGATCCTCAACCGCGCTTCGCGCATGAAGGTGCCGGTCTGCGCGATAGCGGGGCATATGGGGGAAGGCGGGGAGGACCTGCTGCAAAAGCGGGATTGCAGCAGCATGGTAATTGCCGAGGCGCCTGATGAAAGCTCTTTGGAAACGTTTGTGGAGCGCTTTGACGGCGCGGCCGAGCGTATGTTCCGCTTTATTCGCCTGGGCAGGGAAATTGAGCGTGTTTCCGCCCGCAAAAACAAGCGCTGACCGGGGAGGGTGCTATGAACAGCGTCAAGGAACAGCAAAATATCACGCGGGAAGCATGGGAACAGTTCATGCTGCTCAACCAGGTACACGGCTTCTGTATGCAGCATACGCTCAGAAAATACGGCCTGTACGAAGGGCAGCCCGTCTATTTGTTCCAGATCCGGGATATGGGCAGACCGAGCCAGAACGAGCTTGCAAAAGCGCTGGGGGTGAGCAAATCCTCCGCAGGCGTGACGCTCAGAAGGCTTGAAAAAAGCGGGTTTATCAAGCGCGAGCAAGACCTAGCGGACAGCCGGTGCAACCGCGTGGCGCTTACGAAAAAAGGGCAGGAGATTGCCCGCTGGTGCGAGATGGACGTGGACATGATTGCAAACAATATGCTGGAGGATTTTACCGCCGAAGAGCGGGAGCTTGCGCTCAAGGTAATAAAGCGCATGTACAAAGGGCTTGACTCCATGCGCACGCGCATTAAATCGTAGGCGCGCTGTTATTTGGAGGAGCAATTCAGTGTTTATAGCAATGCAGACCGTTATCCTCAAATGCGAAATTTGTTTCATAAGGGCGGTATGTGCGTCAAATGTAAGTCATCGTTATAAGGTGCTAGGAATGCGCCCTACTGGTTTATAAGATATGAAAGGTCCATATGAGCCTCTCAATCCGGAAATTAGTATACTCAGGAGGAAAAAACTTTGATGATTTTTGACTACTCTTTGTAAATAGTAATTGCTTTGGGAGGGCTGAGTGCCTATTTAATCTATAGTCTCCAAAAACGTAGCGAGTATAAAACAGCTGCGACACTAATTCTGGAACAGATTGATCAAATTGAAGATATAATCAACCAATTAAAAAAGCCCGAGTATAGGGGCAATCATGGAATATTCAGGCAGCCAACGTTAATTGTGGGGAATTATTGGGAAAAATATAAAGTGTTGTTTGTTAAGAAAATGAGCCAATCACAAATCAAGCTAATTGATAGCTATTTTCGCAATGCACAGGAAATAGCCAAGGGGGCTGATGCAATTCGAAATGCTATGATTATTGCTTGGCAATATCGCTCTCTAGCGCACCAAACAGGAATTGGGAAAATTGCATTGGACTATGTAGGCGATCTTCCTCCTTCAAGCGCTCCCAATAAAGCCGATATTAGAGAAATGCCCAAAGAAGTATCAGAAAAGCTAAAGCCATATTCTGAATTGATTTGGCTAATTGATGATCTCTTTACTGCTGGGTTACCCCAAGATATTTTCCATAACAACCTTAATGCATACCAATCAATTAAGACTAGTCAAGCTTATAGCTATTTGGAGAAAAAAGCCTACAGAAAATAATGCTTAATACTATGTGATTTATTTGGTTTCTTGTAAAAAATTACTGTGCGATTTTACTGTTATAGTTATAGTTTTTTTGTGAAGTGGAGGAATGAGCATTCTACCTCTCTGACGCGTGCTTGATAAAGTGAAGCATTTTCCAATTATGGAGAATGCTTTTTTTATTGTCTGCAAATACTCTTACTTGAAAGGATGGTCCAATATGAAAAAATCCTTATGGGACAGGCTCCGCTTTGACGAGGCGGAACAGGAATTTGAGCTGCTTGAGACCGAGGAGGGCAACCCCGGTTTCTTTGGCGGCTGGGAAAAGGAGCAAAAATCCGCGCAGCCCCAGCCGGAGCCGCCGCCGAGCGCTTCCATTACGGAAAACGAAGAGCGCTTACGGAAGGAATATCATGTCGATATTAACCCGGACATCTTGCTGCGCCGTTTTATGCTGGGCGGCACTACGCCCGCGCTGACGGCGTGCATCAACGGCATGGCGGACGGTTCGCAGATCAACGATTTTATTTTGCGCCAGGGCATGGTGCCCGGCTGCATGAACAATGCGGTGGGAAGCCTTTCTCAATACGCGGTGGATCATGTGTTTGCCCAGCAGGAGGCAGCGCTCTCCACGGACTGGGCGGAAATCAAGAAGGCTATTTCAGAAGGGCGCACGGCCGTATTTATTGAAGGAGACGCGCAGGCGGTATTGATGGATACGCGCGGCTTTGAGCGGCGCAGCGTCGGCATCCCGCAAAATGAAAAAGTCATCCGCGGCCCGCAGGAGGGCTTTACGGAAAATATCCGCACCAACATTACGCTGTTAAGACGCATTATCAAGACGGATGATTTTATCTGTGAATTCCAGAACGCCGGCGGAAAAAACAATGTGGTGTGCGTACTTGCTTACCGCGAAAGCGTGGTCAATCCCAAGCTGCTGCAGGAAGTCAAGAGCCGCCTGCAAAAAGTGGATACGCATATGGTACTAAACGATGGCACGTTGGAACAGCTGACCGAACGCTATCCGCTTTCGCCGCTGCCGCAGGTGCTCAATACCGAGCGGCCGGACCGGGTGGCGGCGCATATCATGCAGGGCCATGTCGCCCTGCTGTGCGAAGGCAGCCCTTCCGCCAACATCATGCCCGCCACGCTGTTTTCTCTGATGGCGACGCCGGAGGATTCGTATATGCGCCGTCCCTTGGGCAGCGTATTGCGCGTGGTGCGTTATATCGGCGCGGCGGTCAGCATATTGCTGCCCGGTTATTTTATTGCGGTGGCGCTCTATCATCAGGGCATGCTTTCCACGGAGGTTATCAGCACGATCATTGCGTCCCGGCAGATGGTGTTTTTGCCGCTGCCTGTTGAGATGCTGTTCCTGTTATGGGTGTTTCAGCTGCTGCGGGAGGCGGGGATCCGCGTGCCGGGCAGCGTGGGGCATGCAATCGGCATCATCGGCGGCCTGATATTGGGGCAGGCGGCGGTTACCGCCAATATCGTCAGTACGATTGTGCTCATTATTGTCGCTTTGGCGGGGATGGGCAATTTTACAATACCGGATTACTCCACACAGATTGCGGGGGAATATTTCAGGATTCTCCTGGTGCTGCTGGGCTGGGCGGGCGGCCTGCTTGGGATTGCTGTGGGCGTCGTTCTGATCGCAGCCTGGATGGCTTCGCTCAAGTCCTACGGCGTACCCTTCCTTGCGCCCGTCGTACCCAAGACATACTCAAACCGTCCCGCCATACTGCGCGGACCTATTACGCAACGCAACCGTTCGGCGGATTATATGAATGCGCGGGAGGGGAAGGAATGAAGCTTCGCCAAGGCCGCATCGGGCGGCAGGAAACGCTTGCCGCGGCGGCGGTCGCCGTCGCCGTGAGCGGGATATTTACAACCGATAACGCCGCGCTATACGGGGAAGGGAATTCCGCGTATGTTTCCACGCCGTTTGCAGCGGCGCTTGCCCTGCTGGCGTTTTTGCTGGTTGCGCGGGCCATGCAAAAAGGGGGCCACAAAACGCTCTGGGAGCTTTTAAAGCACGGCTTGGGCGGCGTATTGGGCCGCGTTGCCGCCTTTTTTTACGCGGGCTTGCTCGTATTCTGCGCCGCGGCGCTGTTGAGCCGGTTTTCCTTGATGCTGGGGCGGTTTGTCTACCCGGACGCTTCGGAATGGCAGGTGCTTCTTTATCCGCTTGCTGCGGCGTTTGCGCTTGCCTGGCTTGGGCTGGAAAGTATAGGCCGCATGTCCCGGCTGTTTGCCTGGGTGCTGCTTATTTCCATATTGGGCTCTATGGCGCTTGCCTCCTATAATTATGAGCCGTACCGGCTTGCGCCGTTTTTAGGCGACGGCTTTGACCATATGGCCGGTATGGCGCTAAGAAACGTGGCGCTCTATTTCCCCGGTATGCTTTCGCTTCTTGTATTGGCGCGCGGCGTGCACGGGGTCACCGCCGCAAAGCGCGCGGGCTATGGTGCCGGAATTGCGGCGGGCGTGCTCGGTTCCCTTTGCCAGATTTGCCTGGGCATGACGTATACCTACCAGGACTTGGCGCTGATGCATTCGCCCATGTACCGCCTGACCATGAGTTTCCGCTCCGGCGGGTATTACCCAAGGCTTGACCTGCTGCTGCTCATGGGATGGGTGATTTCCGGCATACTCGCAACGGGATTTTACCTGTATGCGGCGGCGCTTTTATTTACGGAGGCGTTCGCGCAGGAAGATATCCGCCCCGCGGTGCTTACGGCGGGCGCGGCGGCCGGGGCCGCTTCCATGCTCATGCATGTGGACAATCTGTGGTTCAGGGCGATCGGTGGCTTTGTTTCCCTCTACGGTTGGGCATTTGCAGTCATGCCCGTGTTGCTTGCATCACTAATCAGCGTCATGCGCAGCGCGGGAAGACCCAAACAGGAGGTGGGCGCATGAGGCGGTACCGTCGCACTGGGCGCATATTGGCGCTGTTGTTGCTTGTGTTGATCGTTTTCTCAGGCTGCATGGGCGCGCGCAGCCCGGATGAATACGGGTACGCGCTGCTGTTGGGGATCGACAAAGGTAAAGACAAACCCTACTTTGTGAGCATGCTGCTCCAGCGGGGCAACGGGGACAATCAAAGCTCCGAAGGGGCGATGGCGGCTTTGGTCGGCGTGGAGTGCAACGACCTGTTTGAGGCGGTGGAGGCCATCGAATCCGGCCTGCCGTTTTCGTTGAGTCTTGCGCGCACGACTGCCATCGTGTTTAGCCAGGAGGTGGCGCGCGGACCGCTGCTGGAGCAGTTTCTTTCCGCATCCCTGGGCTCGCTGCATATCCGCTATTTTGCAAACCTTATCGTATCGGGCGGGCGCGCGGAAGATTATTTAAGCGGCATGCAAAGCGAAATCAACCCCAATATTGCCAAAATTCAATATAACTTTATTGAATACAAGGAGGAGACGGGCATGATACCGGCCATTACGCTCACGGAGTTCTATGACCGTGCCTGGAGCAAGGCGGGAGATGTCGTGTTGCCGCTGGGCGGGTTTGAAAAACGGGACACCGGGGGCGAAGAAGAACAGGCAAAGGCGGGCGAGAAAGGTGAAAGCGGGCAGGGCACGTCCATGAAAGCCGAAGAAGAGGACTCCGCAAAGGCGGAAGGAGAAAAAGAGCAGAAGGAGAAGAGCGAACAAAAAGAGGATGAGCCGGAACCGTTCTTGGTGGACGCTTTGGGCGCTATCGATGATCTGCCGGGGCAAACTGGACGGCTGGGCGGCCTCGAAGCAGGTATGATGGGGAGTGCGCTGTTTCGGGGAACCGAGTTGAGAGGCTTTTTGAACGGTCCGCACACGCAGCTGCTGCTCATGGGCAAGGGGGATTTCAAGAACGGCAGGATTCAACTTAAAGATGAAAATGGCGATAATATAAGCATACTCCTTACAAGAAAGGGTACGCCGGAGGTCCGGCTTTTGTTGGGGGAAGAAAAGAAAGCGGAGTTCTTGGTTTCCGTGTATGCTTCGGTGGAGCAGCCGGCGGCGGTCGCGGGGCTTGATAAGGAAGAGGTCAAGCGGGATATTGAAGCGTACCTGGAAAACGGTATGCAGCAGGTGTTTCTTGCGTGCCAGCAGCTCGGGTGCGATTCGTTTGATTTGGGTGAGGCGGCCGTCCGCCAGTTTATGGATACGAAGCAGTGGGAGGCATACTCGTTCCACGATGTGTATCAACAGATCCGGGCGGAATTTGATGTGACCGCGTTTATAGAATACAACCCGACGGGCTCCAGGGTGGAATAAGCCCGCAGTATTTCAAGCGTACAGAAAGGCGGGATGTTCTATGGTGTTGTTTGCCATATTTGAAGGGGTTGCCGTGTTGTATGGCGGCGCCTATATCATCCATTGCAGAAAAAAAAGGCAGAGGCTTGGCGCTTTTGGCGCATGGCTTCTCTCCCTCGTGTCCCTTGCAATGGGTGCGCTGCTTCTGATTTATGTTGTGTAATCCTCATTGCGTGAAAACAGGTGCTCCATCTTTTGGCGGATGCGCCCCTTTCTGAGGTTTGTTTGCGCGTTGTTCGGCGTAAACATGTCCTCCCAGGAGTCCAGTGCATCGCCTTCCTGCGCAGAGTCCAAAATCAAATGCCGGGCGATATGTAAGCGCGTGCCGTCTTCACATTCGCAGACGGCATAGCCTCCCTCAAAGCGATCAATCACAAGCATACGACACCTCCTTATCTATGAATATTTCCTGTACAAGTAATTATACCGCCGGAATGTGAGGAATGAAAAGGGAACAAACCCATATCCGTACGTCGAAAACTGTCGAGAATCATCAAATCTTATGGTATATTTAGAGTAAGTGACCCGATCCATATTATTGAGTGCAACAGCAGGAGCGTGATATAATGAAACGACGGATCAGCATTATTGACGGCATGCCCGTTGAAATTCCGGAACTTGACGAAATCGGTGAAACGGAACGCGTCCGCCTGAATGCGATTGCACTTCTGGAGTATGAGACCCATGGAACGTTGGTGGGGGAGGAACTCCAGAGGTTGAACGCGCAATTCGTGGAAACCGCCAGACGTCATATCCGCCGGGACGAAGGAAAATCCGAAGAAGAATCCGTTTGAAGCCTGCCTTATCACACTTTCGCATGGAGGATACATATGCTTCGATCAAGCGCTGAGATCCTGTTTGGCGTTATGGACGCAATGCAGGACATGCTGCGCGTATTGGATCTTTCACAACGCGTTGTGTTGGTGAACCGAAGCTATGCGGAACAATTTGGGATGCAGGAGGCGGGCCACGCATGCAATGGAATGTTCTGTATGAGTGGCGCCTGCAGGCTGTGCATCTCGAAAAAAGCGATTTTAACAGGCCAAAGCCAGCAAAAGAACAGGCGTTTTCGTGGACGGACATACCATGTAAACGCTTCTCCGCTATATGACGCTTCGGGAAAACCAATCGGCACAGTGGAAGTATTTCGGGATATTACCGAACAGATCCGCCAGAGAGACGCGTTGCGCGCGCAAAATAAGCGCCTGCTGCGCGAGACGAATTGGGCCGCGCGCATGCAGCGCGAGCTGTTTTTGCCGCAGGGCCAGCCGGACCCGCGCGTGAAGGTTTCTTCCAGGTACCTGCCCGCGAGCAGTTTGGGCGGGGATATGTTCGGATGCCCGAAGCAAAAGGATGGACGTATTGGTTTTTATGTGGCGGATGTCTCGGGCCACGGGATGGCTGCGGCCATGATCACGCTGCTGCTTGCAAATGTCATGCGCACGCTTCAGGCTGCGAGCGCCCTGGAACTTTTATATGCCGCGCGCAGAGCATTCCTGACCATGGTACGGGACGACGAACTGTATGTCGCCATGTTTGCGGCCATGCTGGATCCGAAAACCGGCGCGCTCAGTTGGGTCAACGCCGGACTCAACGCCATTCCGCTGCTTATCAACGAGGATGGGCTGACCTGCCTCTATTCGCCTTCGCTGCCCCTTTGCAATTGGGAAGAAGAACCCGTTTATCAGGAGCATACGCTGCAGTTGGGCGCTTTTGGCAGGCTTTTATTATATACGGATGGCTTGCTGGACCACAGGAGCAGCCGTCTGACGGAAGCGGAGCTGGAGCGCCGGATGCAGCGGCAGGAAGGGGAAGAACTGCTAAGTTCTTTGGAACGGCAGGTGCTTTTGAACCATGAAGACGACGTCTGCATGCTGCACATCGCGTATGAAAACGCGCCCGAAGCATGAACGTTTCTTAAAAATTGACACACTGCAGGAATGACGGCTTTCAAAAAGGGAATACATGCAGTATAATATTCACATGCATTTTGCATAACAGCAGGCAATACATGCGTGCGGTTGCCGCATATGCGGTCTTTGCCGGTACGCGTAAGCAGCCTGAGGGGGTGCAGCCATGTCCTATTACGTAGACGAAATCGTAAATGCCATTGCCAGCGGCTTTGGCCAGTTTTCGTTCGGGGACGCGCTGGATATCATCATCATCACGGTGCTGCTTTACGAACTCATCGTATGGACGAAAAAGACGCGCGCCTATCAGGTGCTAAAAGGCTTCGGCTTCCTGGTTGGCGCTTATTTTCTGAGCCAGATCCTGGCGCTGCATACGCTGAGCTTTTTATTGGGTTCCATCGTGCAGGCAGGGATCGTCGTGGTGGTCATCCTGTTCCAGCCGGAAATCCGGCGCGCGTTCGAGCACATCGGAAGAGGCAGCATATTCGATAAAAACGTGTTCACCGCTTTTGCAAGCAGCCCCAACGAGATCGTGCGGGAACTGCACAAGGCCGTCATGGGCATGGCGCGCCGCCGCATCGGGGCGCTGATTGTCATGGAACAGGCCGTTGCGCTCGGCGACATCATAGCGACCGGAACCCGCATCGAGGGCATGATTTCGAGCCCGCTTCTGGAGAACATATTCGAGCCCAATACGCCGCTGCACGACGGCGCGGTGATCGTCAGAAACGATACCATACTTGCCGCGGGCTGCTTTTTGCCGCTGTCGGACGATGTGGATATCGCCCGGGAACTCGGCACGCGCCACAGGGCGGCTTTGGGCATTTCCGGCGTGTCGGACAGCGTGACCATCGTCGTATCCGAGGAAACGGGCATTATCTCTGTGGCGCAGGACGGCAAGCTGACGCGCTATATCGATTCCAAGGCGTTAAAAGACCTCTTGGAGGGCATCTATCTGAAGGAACGCGGCAGCGCGTTTTCTTCTCTCATGCGGAGGGCCAAAAATGGAAAGAGAGAATGAGCCCAGCAAGGTAGGGACATTTTTTAAAAACTTTTTTCTGAAAAATGTCAGCATCAAGGTCATTTCCTTGGTGTTTGCCACCGTGCTTTGGGGCGTCGTTCTTACGGTGCAAAATCCTAACCGCGTCAAGATAATCGAAAACGTTCCGGTCAGCTTTGAAGGAACGTCCGATCTCAACAACCGCAATCTTGTGGTGCGTGGGAAACCGCTTGAAGAGCTTGGCGGCGTGACGGTGCGCGTGAGCACGCCCATCACAAACTATATGAATCTGAACGCCGATCAGGTTAGCGCGTACGTCAATCTCAACAGGGTTACCACCCCGGGGAATTGGGACCTGCAGGTTAACGCCGACATTGCCGGACGCCCGGCGGATACCAATGTGGAAAGCAGCAGCCCGGAAAAAATTACGGTAGAAATCGATACGCTTATGACCAAGAACGTGCCGGTGGAGGCGCGTTACCCAGGGTCCCTCCCGGACGGGTACTGGGCACCCGCAGCGGAATTGAGTAGCTCATCCGTAAACATCAGAGGCCCTAAGAAGGATGTGGACCGCGTAACAAAGGCCATCTGCAAAATCCAGTTGACCGACCGCAGGCAAAGCTATAATGACGCCGTGGCCGTGGTTCTTGTTGACGAGAACGATAACGAACTGGATTCGAGCTTCTTTTTGGGCAACCCTCCATCCGTTACGGTAAAGATGCCGGTCTACCCCAAAAAGACGGTGCCGGTGGATATCATGGGCTCGCTTCTCGGCGCGGACAATTTGCCCGCGAATTATGAGCTCTTTTCCGCGGCAGCAACGCCCGCAACGATCGATATCGCGGGCGATCAGGCGGTATTGGACAGCATCACCTCCCTCAAGATCCCCGGCCTGGATGTGGCGGGGCGGCGCGAATCCATCCACCAGGAATCCGAAATTGTCGTGCCGGACAACGTGCGGATATTGGGCAGCACCACGGAGGTGGAAGTGTTCGTGGACATCCGCGAAAAGACGAGCAAAAAGGATTTTGAAGCCGTTCCCATTGAGACAAGAGGCCTGGACAGGGGACTAAAGGCTACCTTGAGCAAGGATACGACGGATATCAGCGTGGAAGGCCGCATCAGCCTGGTAGATCTCTTGAGCCGTGACGACGTGGAGGCCTACGTGGACCTCACAGACTTGAAGGAAGGCCCGTACGACCTGTATGTGAGCGTCTACCTCAAAAATGATGAAACCACCCTGGAACTGACCTCCGTGTCGAGCGTAGCCCTGATCCACGTGGATATTACCAAGAAGTGAACCGGGCGGATACATAGCGCAAATAGGGCGCCGTATCAGTATATGCTAAAGCTGTATACTGCAAGGATATTTCGCCTTATGGCGAAATCCGGGGTTCTAAAATCGCGTCACTGGCGCGATTTTTGCTCTTTAGAGAGCACCGAACCCGCTGTCTCACGAAGCGCCTTTGGGATATCGCTTCATAAGACAGCCCTTTTGCATGCCCATAGGAATAAAACAATCCGGACGATTAAACGGCCCCGCAACGGGCCAAAGATAGAACAACAGATTTTTTGAAAAGGTTTAAAGGGAATTCGTATGGCGCTGCTTATCACAGACATGAAAGTACCGGTCCAGGCGGGCGAAAAAGAGCTGCCCGCCATCATCGCCGGGCAGTTTCATATTCCAACGGAAAGCATGCGGGCGCTGCGGCTTGTCCGCCAATCCCTGGATGCGCGCAAAAAACAGGACATCCACTTTTTGGTTTCCGCATTGGTCACGCTGGATGCTTCCGCAGAGGGTAAGCTGTTAAAACGTGGGGACGCGCGGGTAAAGCCCTATGAGGCGCCGTCAGACTATACGCTTGTTCGGGGCAAGGAGCAGCCGCGCGGACGCATCGCTGTGGCGGGCTTGGGGCCTGCAGGGCTGTTTGCCGCGTATTTTCTTGCGCGGGAAGGGTACAGGCCTCTGGTGCTGGAGCGGGGGAGTGATATCGAACGGCGCAAGGAGGATGTCCGGCGGTTTTGGTCGGGCGGGGAGATTGACCCAAACAGCAACGTCATGTTCGGCGAAGGCGGGGCTGGAACATTCTCGGACGGCAAGCTGACCACGCGCATCAAGGATGCCCGCGCCGCTGTGGCCCTTGAAACGCTCAAACGCTTCGGCGCACCGGAGGATATCGTATACCAGGCGAAACCCCACATCGGCACGGACCTGCTGCGTCGCGTGGTCAAAGCCATGCGCGAAGAAATCGTGGCTTTAGGCGGGGAAGTCCGCTTTGGGGCGCGCTTAGAGGATATCCGCCTGCAGGATGGGGCGCTTCGCGCCATCACCGTTAAGCAGGGCGGGCAGGAGGAGCGGACCGAATGCGCCGCGCTCATACTCGCCACCGGGCAGGCGGCAAGGGACACGTATGAAATGCTGTTCAATAAGGGCTTGACGCTGCTGCCTAAATCGTTTGCGGTGGGCGTACGTATCGAGCACCCGCAGGAACTCATTGACCGCGCGCAGTTTGGCGCGCTTGCTGGCCATCCGCGCCTTGGGGCTGCGGAATATCGTCTGGCCGGAAAAAGCGGCGCGCGCGGCGTTTATACGTTCTGCATGTGTCCGGGCGGCTACGTGGTGGGCGCGGCGTCGGGCCCAGGGGAAGTGGTGGTCAACGGTATGAGCGACCGCGCGAGGGATGGAGAAAACGCCAACGCCGCCGTCATCGTACAGGTCGGGCCGGAAGACTTTGGGTCAGGCCCGCTGGACGGTGTGCGCTTCCAACGGGAGATTGAACAACGGGCGTATGCGGCGGGGCTTAAAATGGGTGCGTATTTTGCCCCTGCGCAGCGGCAGGAGGATTTTATGCGCGGCACAGCGACAAAATCGTTTGGGGAAGTAACGCCATCTTACAGGCCCGGCGTTTACCCAACGCGGCTGGATACGGTGCTGCCGCCCTTCATCGCCGCAGGGATCCGGGACGGCATTGCGGCGTTTTCCCGCCAGCTTGCGGGCTACGGCCTGCCCGACGCCGTGCTGACGGCGGTGGAAAGCCGCACCAGCTCCCCGGTGCGTATCCTCAGAGATTTATACGGGGAGGCGGAAGGCGCGCGCGGGGTATTTCCGGTGGGGGAAGGCGCGGGTTACGCGGGGGGAATTGTCAGCGCCGCGGTGGACGGCATGCACGCCGCCGAACGGGTCGCTTCCCGCTATAATATCTTGCAATAACATGAGCCGCCGCTCACACGTATAGATTATATATTGTGCTTGCTTTCTGACAAAATGGCTGTAAAATATCGTATAATGCAACTAGGGAGAACGAGAACATGCATCTTATAAAGGCGGCTGCCGCATGAAGCATATATACGTATTGCTGGGCAATTTCGGCAGCGGGAAAACGGAGCTTGCGATCAACCTTGCGGTGAACGCTGCTTTGTCTTCGCGCACGGTTCTTGCGGACCTTGACGTGATCAATCCCTATTTCCGCTCGGCGGAGCGGAAGGAAGAACTGACGTCGGCGGGGGTGAAGCTCATTCATCCCGTGTTCGCTTACTCCACCGTGGAGGTTCCGGCGCTTTCGCCGGAGGTGTATTCCATATTCACAGACCAGTACGATACCGTCGTAATCGATGCGGGCGGCGATCCTTCCGGCGCCACGGCGCTGGGCCAGTACAAGAATAACTTCGATCTTCTGCCCGAAGGCGCGCTCGAAGTGCTGCTTGTCATTAACCCGTTTCGCCCGTTCTCCGCAACGCCGGAGCTGGTACTGGAGTTGATGGAGCGCATCCGGGCGCGCGCGAGGATAGAGATTACCGGGCTCGTCAACAACGCCAACCTTTCTACGGAGACGGAGGCGGAGCACCTCATTGCGGGTTACGAACAAATAAAAAAGGTGGCTGAAGCCTCCAACATACCCGTCGTCTATACGACGGGCACAAAAGACAATCTTGAAAGATTTCTTGACTGGGCCAAACAGCAGAATAAATCGTTGCAATATATCGGCAAGCCCATGCAGATTACATTATATATGCACAGGGATTGGGACCGGTTTACACGGCTGGGGATTTAATATGCCGTGATAAGCGGAATGGAACAGAAACGACCAACGCGATGAAAGCGAGGATCAGGGATGGCGAAGGTAACGATCAATTTTGAGCGCTGCAAAGGCTGCGGGTTATGCGTGCGCGCATGTCCCAAGCATATCATGCAGCTCTCTCCCACCAAGCTCAATGAAAAAGGCTATCATCCGGCCGAAGTAACGGATATGGCGGCCTGCATTGCGTGCGCGGCCTGCGCGCGCACATGTCCCGATGTGGTTATCCGGGTGGAGAAATAGGAGGAGCTATGGCAAAGAAGCTGATGAAAGGCTGCGAGGCGATCGCGGAGGCCGCCATACAGGCGGGCTGCAAATTCTTTTTCGGGTACCCGATCACGCCGCAGAACGATATACCGGAATACATGTCCATGCGCCTGCCCCAGGTGGAAGGCGGATGTTTTCTGCAGGCAGAAAGCGAAGTAGCCGCCATCAACATGGTGTACGGCGCGGCGGGTGCAGGGGCGCGGGTAATGACCTCGTCCTCAAGCCCCGGCATCAGCCTGAAGATGGAGGGCATTTCCTACATCGCGGGCGCGGAGCTTCCGTGCGTGATCGTCAACATGATGCGCGGCGGCCCCGGCTTGGGCTCCATCCAGGCCTCGCAGGGGGATTATTTCCAGGCCACAAAGGGCGGCGGCCACGGGGACTATCGCTTGGTCGTTTATGCGCCCGCATCCGTGCAGGAGGCGATCGACGTCATACAGCAGGCGTTTGACGTGGCGGACCGGTACCGTATGCCCGTCATGGTGCTGGCCGACGGCATCATCGGCCAGATGATGGAGCCGGTGGAAATTAAAACGGTCACGCCCGCGCAGTACGATAAAAGTTGGGCCACGACGGGTTACCGCCCAAATGAGGGCGGCAGGCCGCGCGCGATCGTGAATTCCCTCTACATTGAGGTGGAGGAGCTTGAAGAAATGAACATGCGCTTGCAGGCGCGCTACCGGGAAGTGGAGCGTTGCTGCGCGCAGGTGGAGCTTTATAATACCGAGGATGCGAAGTATATGCTCTATGCGTACGGCACGGTGGCGCGCATCTGCAAATCCGCCATCGCACTTCTTGCCAAACGGGGAGTAAAGGTCGGCTTGGTGCGGCCTATCACGCTCTGGCCATTCCCGTCAGCCGCCGTGCATGACGCAATTGCCCAGCCCTCGGTAGAGAAGGCGTTTTGCGTGGAAATGAGCGCGGGGCAGATGGTGGAGGACGTCCGGCTGGCCGTCAACGGAGAAAAGAAAGTGGAAATGCTTGCGTATCTTGGCAGCCGGGTCCCCACCTCGGAGGATATCGCGAACAAAGTGCTGCAAATGGAGGGGGTATAACGGTGGCAGTCGTATTTCAAAAGACTCCTGTTTTAACGGATACGGAAATGCACTATTGTCCGGGCTGCGGCCACGGCATTGTGCACCGGCTGATCGCAGAGGCGATTGAAGAACTTAAATTACAGGAAAAGGCCGTGGGCGTAGCGCCCGTCGGCTGCTCGGTGTTCGCCTACAAATACTTTAATATCGATATGCAGGAGGCCGCGCATGGCCGCGCGCCCGCCGTAGCGACCGGCATCAAGCGCGTGCTCGGCCCGGATAGCTGCGTATTCACCTACCAGGGGGACGGGGACCTTGCCTCCATCGGCGCTGCGGAGATCGTGCATGCCGCGCACCGTGGGGAAAAGATCACCACCATATTCATCAACAACGCCATCTACGGCATGACGGGCGGGCAAATGGCCCCGACGACGCTTTTGGGACAGCGTACCACGACCTCGCCCTTTGGGCGGGACCAGGGGCACAGCGGAAGCCCGTTACGGGTGGCTGAAATGCTTGCGACCATAGACGGGGCAGCGTATATCGAGCGCGTAGCATTGAACTCCACCGCCAATATCCTGCGCGCCAAGAAAGCAATCCGAAAGGCGTTTGAAACGCAGATGGCGGGCAAGGGGTTTGCCATGGTGGAGGTTCTCTCTACCTGTCCCACCAACTGGGGGAAGTCCCCCGCGGAGTCAATGGATTGGCTCGAAAGCGCCATGATCCCATATTTCCCGCTCGGGGTGATGAAGGAGGTATAGCATGCTGGAGCAAAACCTTTTCGCGGGGTTCGGCGGGCAGGGCGTGCTGCTGATGGGGCAGCTTTTAGCCTATGCCGGGATGCTGCAAGGCAAGGAAGTGACCTGGCTTCCCTCATACGGCCCGGAAATGCGCGGGGGCACCGCCAACTGCAGCGTTATCATATCCGATGAAGCCATCGGTTCGCCTGTGGTAAACAGGGCGACGACCGTGATCGCGCTCAACCGTCCTTCTTTGGACAAATTCGAGGACAATGTGCAGCAGGGGGGCAAGCTGTTTATCAACAGCTCCATCATCGACAGGCCCGCCCGGAGGGAAGACGTGGAAGTCTATTACGTGCCCTGCAACGAGATTGCGGAGCGGCTGGGTAACGCCCGCGTCGCCAATATGGTAATGCTGGGCGCATATATCGAAAGAACGGGCAGCGTGGATATAGAAAACGTCATGCTTGCGCTCAAAGAAAAGCTGGGCACGAAGAAGGCGGATCTATTATCGCTCAATCGCGAGGCGTTAAGGGAAGGCGCCGAGGCCGTACGCTGACGGGGTCATATTTCATGCAATCAAAACGGACGCGCCAAAGAAATGGCGTGTCCGTTTTTCGTTTGTATGTTCGATCAGTATTGACTGTTTTAATGGGTATCGATATAGGACTGTAACTGCACGTGCCATTCGACCGTATCGTAAATATCCGGCGTCGTAGTCTCGTGAAAGAGCAAATCCATCATATGGCGGGGCGTCTTTCCTCCAATGAACATGGATTTGATGCAGGAGACGCAGTATACCGCTGAACATGGATTTGATGCAGGAGACGCAGTATACCGCGACATCCTCGCAAGGCATGGCGTTTGCTCTGCTTTTCATTTTTTCGTGTACCCGTTCCAAGCGAAGGGCTGGATAAAAGTCATCGCCGCAGCAGACGGAACGTGCCCCATGATGTTCCGTTTCAACGACTTCGATATCCATTTTGGATAAAAGAGATCTGACGGCTGAATGAACCTGGGGTTTTTCCCTGATCGGGCAGGCATCGTGCACCGACATTTTTGCGCTATGATACTGGGGGTAGGGGAATGCATGCAATTGGTCAAGCACCTCCCATAAAGAAATCGTGCTGACGCCCGGATACAAGCTTCTGAACCGCCGGTCACAGCCTGCGCAGACGGAACCTTCCTCCACATGCGGATCATGGCGGCAACAAATTTTGTGCAGTTCCACATCGCCATAATGCTTGTCTAGAAACGCTAAGATTCGTTCTTCCATAACTGGCTTGTAAATGCTCAAAGCGCATCCCGGATTAAAATAGGTTTTGCCCAAATTCGTTACTCCTTTACATGCATGACGGCTCCAGCGAACTGCTTTATTTTACTACATATGCCGCCTGAAATCTACCGTAATGATGTTGGCCCGTCCAAGACGGCAGAGGATCAAAACCAACAGCGGCAGGGAAGACCCTGCCGCTGTTGCATGCATAGAGTGTTTACGTTTGTATTACCGGAACGAGGAAGCGCGCCGGTTCTTGCCGCGCTGGCCGAAATGCCGTGTCTGCGAGGAGGCGCGGGAAGAGCTTGCGGCAGCGGGAGCGACATAGCCCGGCTGCTGCCCGTAGGGGCGCGCCTTGCGCACAAAATCCGCATCCGCGATATCGTCCTCAATGGCGGGGCCGGTGGGGATGATAATGGCCTTGATGCTGCGCATCATCTGCTTTAACTGTTCCCGTTCGCGCGGGAAGATCAGCGTGTAGGAAACTCCCTGCTGTTCTGCTCTTCCGGTACGGCCGATGCGGTGGACATACGAATCGCTGTCCATAGGGATATCGTAGTTGATGACCGCGTCAATGTGGTACACGTCAATGCCGCGGGAAGCGACGTCGGTCGCAACCAGGATACGCAGTTCTCCCGTGCGGTATTTTGCCATGACCTTATCACGCTGGTTCTGGCGCATGTCCCCGTGCAGGGCATCCGCGAGGAAGCCGTTTTTCTGAAGGCTTGTTGCCAGCCTGTCCGCCATACGCTTGGTATTGACAAATATCAGGGAAAGGCCGAAATCCTCTTCGCGAAGAAGCTTTGTAAGCGCCCCTTCCTTTGCGCCGGTGCGGACTTCGGAGTAGTACTGCTTGACAGAGTCAACCGTCAGCGAGCTTTGCGCAATGGTAAGCTGTTCGGCGTCCTTCTGGAAGGTCTTTGCGATATCCAGCACACCTTTGGACATGGTTGCGGAAAACAGCGCCGTCTGGCGCTCGGTCGGCACGCTTTCCAGTATGCGGGTCAAATCGGGGCGGAAGCCCATATCAAGCATACGGTCCGCTTCATCGAGTATTACGGTGCGCACATCGTTGAGGCGGATGGTCTTCCGGGCGATATGGTCCAATAACCTGCCCGGCGTCGCAACGATGATCTGCGGCCTGCGGCGCAATGCCGCAAATTGCTTTTCAATGCGTTCGCCGCCGAATATGGCGACCACCCGGAGCCCGGGTTTGCTCTGCGTGAGGGATTTCATGACGCTTGCAATCTGTACCGCAAGCTCCCGCGTGGGGCAGAGCACAATGGTCTGTACGGTGGAAGACAAAGCGTCCATGCGCTCCACCACGGGGATACCGAAGGCACAGGTTTTGCCTGTGCCGGTGGGGGCTTGTACCGTAATGTCCCCGCCTTTTAAAAGCGGAGCGATGGAGAGCTGCTGCACGGGCGTAGCCGAAGAGAAACCCATGCGTCCAAGCGTTTCCAGCATGGGAGCGGAAACGCCCAATTGTTTAAAAGTTACGGATTGAATCATGCGCGTGTTTGTTCTATCTCGTTTGCCTGTGCCCGCAAAAGCAGCCGAACGTGGTTCGTCATCTTCATCGGCGCTCGCGAGCAAGCAAATCTTGCGCGCACACCGGCACCAAAGCGAAGGATAGATGCCTCCTTAAAAATTTTATATTATTGTATTCTTCATAAAAAAACACATGTTGTTTGTAAATCATCAACGAACCATGACTTACAAAAACATGTGAGACAATGATGCTTTAGAATACATATGTAATCCTACCATAAGCCTTGGAATTTGTCAAGCGGAGACGGCAAAGGAAATCCATAAATATACAACGAAAAGCAAGGGCTGTGCCAAACACAACCCTTGCCTGTTAATCAGGAGTGAAGCCGGAGGTTATACGTTGAGCGTGAGGGTCAGCAGCGCGTCGTGCGCGGCGGCCTGAACCAGAATGTCTCTGGTCAGCTCGGTACCAGCGGAAACGGTGAATGCGCCGTCATCGCTCGTCACGGCGGTCTTTACGACCTTACCCAGCAGGAAGCGGATGGAGTCCTCTTCGAGTTCGCTGTATGCGGGCTCTTCGGGGGTAAACTCAGCGTCGCCCAGGTTCAAAAACGCCGTGTTGCCGGCAAGCGCGGCGATCTTGTCCGCTAAGAACTCATTGCCGTTTCCTAAGAACAGCCTTTCAATCGCGCCTGTCTTGGGGTTGAAACCGAAATCGCTGACCTCGCCGATGATATCGCCTACGCTCGAAAGCGCGGTTGCGCCAAGCAGGTAGAAACCTTTCTCGGTGACTTCCAAAAGCTCTTTGGATTCGTAGATCTTCTTGACGTTCTCGATCGTGGAGGTGATGGCATAATCCGCGCCCATGCCCAATACCTCTTTGAAGTTAATGCCATAGAAGCCATAGCCGCGGCTGTCCTTCAAAATCAGGTAGTCAACGCTCTTCTCCGCTGCGTTGATCACGATATCCTGAATGATGCCCTTGTCGCGGCCTTCTTTTATGCCCATGACCTTCAGCCCAAGAACTTCGGTTGACTTTTTCATTGTGCTACCTCCTGATTATTCGCATGCCGTCTCAAGCATTGCTAAGCTATTTAATGATTTCATCGGTCCCCACCAGGATCGTACCGCGCACCGCGCGGAAATGGTCCCTGAAAAGCTCCTCGCTGCTCACCACAACACCGTCCTTGAGATAATGGCGGTAGGTGACGACCTCGTATCCCTTGCGGCTGCGCACCTTGGTGCGCTTTGTGCCTGCCGGAAGCTCGTCCGTATAAATGAGGACAGGGTCGGGTGAGGGGATTTCTTTGAGTATAACATTTTCTACTTCAATTTCCATCCCATCCGGCAATTGTTGGCCATATATTTCTACCGTCACAACAAGGTCTTGCAATGTAGCGGTGATATATACGGGGAACTCGGAGCGGTTTCTGATTTTTAAATCCTTGTTGTCCCAATTGAGCGTCGCGTCAAGGCCTATAGGCAGGTATTCCGAAGGCCAGGTGTGGTGGACGCGCTCGACAATCTCCATATCCGCATATAGCGCCGCGTTGTACAATGTGCCCGCAAGCTGGCAGATACCGCCGCCAATGGAGTCGGCGAGCTGGCCATCCACAATTGCCGCCGCCGCTTTGAAGCCTTTTTCTTCCGTACGCTGTCCCACAAGATCGTTGAGGGAGAGCGTTTCATTGGGCATCAGCATCAATCCGTCCACCGCTTCGCACATCAGGAGGATGTTGATGTTGCGGTCTTCATCGTTGGTTGCAATCGTCACATATCGCCCGATCAGGACGGTATTGTGCGCAAGCGTCTCAGCCGTTACAGTGGGCTTTATGACGTTGATATAACCATCGCTTACGGTAAACGTGCTGTACTCTTTCTTTACAAGCTTCTCCTTTAGCGTGCTTGCCACGGCTGCAACGTCGGCAACGTGCCCGGTCTTTTCATTGGTATATGTGAATTCGCGTTGGACGGTATCGTAGAAGGCTGTCGCATTTTCTGCGGGGATATCGCGTTCACCTAAAAACTGCTGCAGCGTGCTTGTAAGCTTCTTTTCATCCAGTACAATTTTCGTATTCTTGTGAAACGGGGTATGAGTCAGGTCAAAGTCTATGGAAAGCACCCCCGCCTTATTTCTGCGGTAAGCTTCGTCCAAAATCTTTCCTGCGTCGGTGGAAACCCCCAGCTCCGTTGCGTCAAACGTCTTTGTCACGCCGTTATAGGAAACGGGCAGGGAAATCTTTGCAAGCTGCGCCTGCTCGTTCTGCAGGATCCGGCGCTCGCCTTCCTCAAAGCTCAACCCGCTGATATCAACGCCGTTGATGCTGGTTTCCGGCGCAAAAACAGAAACGGTCGCCGCCCGGGTCATGCCGCCCAAAGCGCCAATAACAATAAGAACAGAGGTTACGGCTGCCGTCAATATGATACCAAACTTTTGCGCAAAGGCAGATTTGGCATGTTTATTGTCTTTACCGGCTGCGCGTATCCGCATTCGTCTTCGTTTCCTTTTCTTTGAGTAGCTTCATTATCAGTAAAAGCCGCCTCTTTTCCTCGTCGGTGGGTTCGTATTCCATGCGCAGCAGGTCAAATATCAGCGTCTGCGCATTGCGGTACTCTTTTGACGCAACAAGGGTATTTAAGGTCATCATGCCCGCCGCAAACTGTACTTGCAGCGTGTCCTTTTGCTCAGGAACGGCAAGCTCGCCCACATCCAAGGCGGGCAGCGGTTCGACCACCGGTTCGGGTTGGAAGGGAAGTTCGCTCTGGCCGGATGTTTCAGAAGCCACAGGCTGCGCGTCTTCTCTTACTGGTTCCGCCTCTTCAACCGGCTCTGCTTCTTTGGCAATCATTTCGGGTTCTTCAGCCGGGGTTGCTTCTTCAACAGCAAGCAGCGTCTCCTGTGCAGCGGGAATGGGCTCTTCCGCCAATCCTTCGGCGGCGGTGAAGAGGCCAGTATATTCTTGCGGTTCTTCCGCCAGAGCGGCGGGTGCTTCGCTGATAATCATTTCCTGCGCCGCGGCATCCCGCGGTTCTTCTGCAACAGGCGCTATCATTTCTTCCGCAAAGGCGTCTACCGTTTCTTGTTCCTGTGCAGGCTGCTCCGGCGTTTCGCCGCTGATAACGGCGGCTTCGGGCTGCTGCGCCTGAGCAAACACATCTGCGGAGGCTGCTGCTATAGCAGGGGAGACCAATTCATCCTGTTCCACAGTTGCATCCACGGCAACGGGCGTCTCTTGTTCTACAGGAACAGAAGACGCGGGTTTGTGCACCTTGTAAACGGGGGAGGGAACCGTTTTCTCCTGTTCGGCTGCGGGCGCATCCTTCGTAACGGAAGATTTTGGCCCCACGGCAGCTTCCGGAACGTCTTCCTGTTTCTTCTGTGAAGCGGCGGAAGCGCCCCCCTGCGCGGATTTATCCCGTACAACACGGAAAGCGAGGCTTTCGAACGCCTCGTCGTCTTCTTTTTCGGCCACGGGCTCCACCGTGGATTTTACGGACGAAGATACCCGAAGCGGTTCGGGGTATGATTTGCGCTCTTCCGCTTTTCCGTTTGGTTGCATGGAAGACTTCGCCGCGTCCATACGGATGGCGGATGCGGGCAGTTGTGTGTTTCCGCGGAAGAAGGAGGTAATGGCGTCGGCCACCACTGCTTCGTCTTCCGCCTTGGCGTCAGCCTGCAGGCTGGGCGTAAACGTCGCGGAAGAAAAGGAAACGGGCGTGGAAGCTTCCGAAGGTTTTTCCGCGCTTACGCGGTGGATTTCATTGTTTGACTTAGGGGGGGCAGCGCTGTACGAAATCACAGCCTCCCAATCCGAAAGCCGCATGGGTTCGCGCGAGGCAGTGGCGAGCACATCGCTTTCCTCCGGATTCTTGTCCGCTTTCGGGCTCTTTTGCTGCCTGCGCATGCCAAGCACAGCAAACAGGTAAATAAGCACAAGCGCCAATACAATGGAAAAAACAATATAAAGCGCGGTCTGCCAGCTCTTTAAAATGCTAATCTGCGTGTAAAGAAGTATGCCGATGCCAAGACCAAGGAGTATCATACAAATACTCCATATACGAACCCGCCCGCGATGGATCAAAGAAATGACTCCGATCATCGCCAAGGCGGTTACAACCAGTATGACGACCAACCAATCCAAACTGCCGATCTCCTTGTTGCTATTATACTAAGCCGGTAACCACAGGCCGGATGGGCGCCCATTGCACGTCAATTTCCATGGGCGTAAATGCCATACATCCCATACAAAAGATATATTAATATTATATGAATAATTGTCATTTTTCAACTAAAAATGTTAAGAATATATGGCATTATGGCGAAATGTGCAGGAAATAAGGGAATCACGCTCCATAACCTGCGTTTTTAGGAACATACCCGTAAGATAACGCAGGGCAAACGGACACGCTTTTGCATTGACAGGCCCATATTCCCCCGGTATAATAAACAAACAAAAGCGATGAGCGGGAGAGTAGCGCTGCATACGGCAAAAGAGAGAGGCGGCCATTCAGGCTGAAAGCCGCTTCAGCAAGGTAGTAGCGTCGAAAGACACCCGGGAGCAGCGCCGCGAAAACCCGGTAATCGGGCCAGGCGGCGACGTAACGCCTGCGTTAAAGGCTTAAAGTGGAGCTTATTATAAGCTCAATCAGGGTGGCACCGCGGGTCTTCCGTCCCTATTATTGGGATGGAAGGCCCTCTTCATAATTATTCGGCGGATTGCCGTAAGTAGGAGGGAAACATATGGCGTTGCAGGCGCCCAAGGGCACCAAGGACGTGACCCCGCAGGAGAGCTACAAGTGGCATTTTATCGAAGAGCTCGTGCGCGAGATCTGCGATAAGTACGGCCTCAAAGAAACGCGTACTCCCGTTATCGAGCATACGGAGCTGTTTCTGCGCGGCGTCGGGGATACCACGGATATTGTGCAGAAAGAGATGTATACGTTTGAGGATAAAGGCGGCCGCTCCATCACGCTAAAGCCTGAGGGGACCGCGGGCGTCGTGCGCATGTTTGTGGAGCAGAAGCTTTTTGCGGAAGCGCAGCCCACCAAAATGTATTACCTCTACTGTCCGGTATTCCGCTATGAAAAGCCCCAGGCGGGCCGCCTCAGGGAACATCACCAGTTCGGGGTGGAGATATTCGGCGCGCCCAAGGCCAGCGCGGATGCGGAATGCATCGGCGTTGCGCTGGAGCTGATTGAACGCGTGGGCATCAAGGATTTGAGCGTGCACATCAACAGCATCGGCTGCCCGCAGTGCCGCCCGAACTATCACGCCGCGCTCAAAGCATATTTAAAGGAAAGCTATGACGCGCTTTGCGGAGATTGCAAGACCCGTTATGAAAAGAACCCGCTGCGCGTGCTGGACTGCAAGGTCCCCGGCTGCAAGGAGATTGCAGCGAAAGCGCCGGTCATTCTCGATTACCTTTGTGAAGATTGCCAGGCGCATATGACAGAGCTCAAGGGCTGTCTTGAAGAAATGGGCGTCGCCTATGAAATCGATCCCCACATCGTGCGGGGGCTTGATTATTATACCCGCACCGTATTTGAAATCATTTCCACCCACATCGGCTCCCAGGGAACGGTGTGCGGCGGCGGCAGGTATGACGGTCTTGTGGAGGAGATCGGCGGGCCTTCTATGCCGGGCGTTGGTTTCGGCATGGGAATGGAGCGCCTGCTCCTTGTGGCGGAAAACCAGGGGCTTAGAATACCTGAGCCCGCGCCTTACGATATTTATATCGCAGGTATCGGCGAACAAGCACGGATCCAGGGCTTTTCGCTCGCGTACTCTTTGCGCAGGCGCGGCTTCAAGGTGGAGTGCGATCATGTGGGCCGCAGCATTAAGGCGCAGTTTAAGTATGCGGATAAACTCTCCGCCCGCTTTGTGGCGGTGCTGGGTGAGAGCGAGCTCAATGAAGGCAAGATTAAACTAAAGCGGATGGCAACGGGGGAAGAGACCTATGTCTCCCTTACGGCGGATGCCGTTGCCGAAGCGCTCAAATAACAGGAGAAGGTGGAGTAAGGCAATGAGTGAATTGCTGGGCGGCTGGAAAAGGACACAGTATTGCGCGCTTCTTGGTGAAGCGGAGGTTGGCGCAAATGTCGTGCTGATGGGTTGGACCAATGCGCGGCGCGATTTGGGCAAGCTGATATTTATCGCCTTGCGTGACCGTACGGGCATCATGCAGGTAACGTTTGACGAAAGCGAGCTTCCGGCGGAACTGTTTGAAAAAGCGCAGACCATCCGCGCGGAATACGTGCTGGCGGTCAAGGGCACCTTGGTGCGCCGCGCTCCGGATATGGTGAACACCCGCATGCAGACGGGCGCGTTTGAAGTGCGTGTGCAGGATTTTAAAATCCTCGGCAAATCTGAAACGCCTC
The DNA here is from genome assembly GCA_023455425.1 of Bacillota bacterium. GTDB lineage: Bacteria > Bacillota > Clostridia > Christensenellales > CAG-138 > JAEYLA01. Next base: position 31,405 of record JAEYCM010000003.1, read on the forward strand.
CCATTGAAATTGGGGACGAAACAAAGACCAACGAGCAGATGCGCTTAAAGTACCGGTATCTTGACCTGCGCCGTCCCGCCATGCAGAAGAATCTCATGCTGCGGCACAAAATCGCGCATATCGCGCGCACGTATTTTTCCGAGCAGGGATTCCTCGAAATCGAAACGCCCATCCTCACCAAGAGCACGCCCGAAGGCGCGCGGGATTATTTGGTGCCCAGCCGCGTGCACCCCGGCAAGTTTTATGCCCTGCCGCAGAGCCCGCAGCAATTTAAGCAGCTTTTGATGCTTTCCGGATATGACCGGTACATGCAGATTGCGCGCTGCTTCCGTGATGAGGATTTGCGCGCGGACCGGCAGCCGGAATTCACACAGATCGACCTTGAACTGTCCTTTGTGGAAGAGGATGACGTCATCGCCGTCAACGAAGGGTTCTTAAAGCGCATGTTCGCAGAAACCCTGGGCGTGGAGATCAAGCTCCCGCTCCCGCGGCTCAAATACGCGGAGGCGATGGAACGCTATGGTTCCGATAAGCCGGATACCCGCTTCGGGCTGGAACTGCACAACGTGAGCGATCTTGTCAAAGACGCCGGATTCTCCGTGTTTACCGCCGCAGTCGAAAACGGCGGAAGCGTGCGGTGCATCGTTGTTCCGGGCGGCGCTGCAAAATTCTCCCGCAAGGAAATCGACGCTTTGGCCGAATATGTCAAGACCTATCAGGCCAAGGGCCTCGCATGGATGAACCTCAAGCCGGAAGGGCTGCAGTCCTCGTTTGCAAAGTTCTTAACCGAGGAAACCATACAGGCCATTCTTTCCAAGGTCGGCGTAAACACGGGGGATACGCTGTTCTTCGTAGCGGATAAAAACAGCGTGGTGTTCGCATCCCTGGGCGCGCTGCGTCTTGAGATTGCGCGCAGGCTCTCGCTGATTGCGCCGGATACTTATGATCTCTTATGGGTGACGGATTTCCCGCTCTTGGAGTGGGATGAGGATGCGCAGCGTTTCTTTGCCATGCACCATCCGTTCACGCATCCCAAGGACGAGGATTTGGATAAGCTGGAGACCGATCCCGGTGCGGTGCGCGCAAAGGCGTACGATATCGTATTGAACGGCACTGAGCTTGGCGGCGGTTCCATCCGTATCCATTCTTCGGAATTACAGGAGCGCATGTTCAAAGCCCTGGGCTTTACAAAAGAAGAAGCCTGGAACCGGTTTGGGTTCCTGCTGGAGGCGTTCAAATATGGCACGCCCCCGCACGGCGGTCTCGCTTATGGCTTGGACCGGCTGGCTATGCTGTTGACCAACTCCACATCCATCCGCGATGTCATCGCGTTCCCCAAGGTGCAGACGGCGTCCTGCCTGATGACGGAATCGCCCGATGTTGTGGATGAAAAGCAGCTCAAGGAACTCCATATCAAACTGGATGTCGAATAGCGTCGTTTCATATCCGGCAATACGGGTATGTTTAGGAAGTGCCATTCGGCGCGTATGGCGGAGCTTTCGCCGCGCATGCTAATCGTGAACGAAACTGACAGGAGGACAAAAACATGTCTGAAGATGTGCTGCATTTAACGAAGGAAACGTTTGATTCTACGCTCAACTCCCCCGAACCGGTGCTGGTGGATTTCTGGGCCACATGGTGCGGACCGTGCCGTATGGTCGGCCCCGTGATTGAGGAGCTGGCTTCCGATTATAAAGGCAAGGTCAAGGTCTGCAAGGTGGACGTGGACGAACAGCCTGAAATCGCACAGCGTTTTCAGGTCATGACCATCCCCACCATCATGGTATTCAAGAACGGGCAGATCGCGGAGAAGGTGATAGGCGTCAAGCCGAAGTCTGTGTTTGCGCAGATGCTGGACAAGCAGCTCTAAGAAAAAATATTCTGGAGGCTCTGCTCCAGACCACTGTTTAGGGCTGTAACGGCCCTAAAAACCCATTTTAGCATCTTAAATTAGCCGTGCATTTTGCACGGCTTTTGTATTACAACGATACAGGAAAAGAGCAATGAACAGCAGCATTCACGGCCCTAGTTTCTTTCAACACGTATTTTGTGCCTTACGGTTAACCGATTGCCGGAGGAAAGATCGTTTGCAGTATAATGGGGGAGGTCTTCCTGTGAAAGGCCATAATTGATGGATGCAATGATCTCATACTTGCCCGGCGGCAAAATCAGGTCTTCCTGCGCAAGAAATTCTTTCCAAAATCGCACGGCCTTTTCATCGGAGCCTAGATGCACGCCCATGTATTTTTTGAATGGATATTCGATTGGCTGATTCTTCTCGATTTTTTGCGGATAATATGCTTCTTTTTGAACAAGATCATAATCGCCGTTAAAATATTCCCCTCCGCCGATTGCGCACATCACAACCGGCTCGCCTGCTAAAAATGTAAAGGTATTCTTTTCAACATAGGTTAAAACAGCGTGGCATGTAATAGCTTCATTTTCACGGTACCTGCTTTTTGGCAGCACAAGTTCCAGGCACAGCTTGCCATCCGCATCTATTTCGGATACCGGTCCATCCACGGAACATCCGCCTAAAAACAGGAAAAACAAAGCCAGAATCATGCCGATTCCTTTTCTAAACATACCGGCCCCCCCTTTGCAAAACGGTATATAATAGAAATATTATACAGCATTCTGCCCGGAAAACATTGTAAATTGGTTCGCTTTTACGTTGCACTTGCGTATTGCCGTATCCTGCATTTATCGCTTGACAATTGCATCCGTTGCGGTATAATGATCAAGGTGTAAAGCGGAATACCTTTACAGAACGCGAGGCATTTTATGGAGCGCAACATTGAGCTTTCCATGCTGTTATCCTATTACGGCGCATTCCTGACGCAGCGCCAGCAGGAACTGCTTGCGCTTCATGTGGATGAGGATTACTCGCTAACAGAGATTGCGGAACGGGAGAACATCTCCCGGCAGGGCGTACACGATGCACTCAGGCGTGCGGAAGTGCAGCTATATGAAATGGAAGCACGCCTTGGCCTTGTGCAGCGTGTGCGGCAGATGGAAGAGGGGCTCCTTGCGTTAAAAGCGCAGGTGGAGCGGATGGAACTCGGGTCGGCACAGCGTCAGGCGCTGCTAGAAAAAATAGCGGACCTGCGCGGCGTTTGGGAGGATGAACATGGCGTTTGAAGGATTGTCCGGAAAACTGCAGAATATATTTAAAAAATTGACCGGGCGCGGCAAGCTCAACGAAAAAGACGTGCAGGAAGCCATGCGCGAGGTCAAGCTTGCGCTGCTCGAAGCGGACGTCAACTTCCTTGTCGTGAAACAATTCATTAAGGATGTTACGGCGCGCGCCGTGGGGCAGGAGGTCTTAGAGAGCCTTACCCCCGGCCAGCACGTGATCAAAATCGTCAACGAAGAAATGACGCGCCTGATGGGCGGCAGCAACGCGAAGCTGGAATACGGCTCCACAACACCTGCCGTCATCCTGATGGCGGGTTTGCAGGGCGCAGGCAAGACGACCATGTGCGGCAAGCTGGCGGCCTATATCAAGAAGAACCATGCAAAGTCGCCGCTCCTTGTGGCGTGCGATATTTACCGCCCGGCGGCCATCAAGCAGCTCCAGGTGGTAGGGGAGAAGATCGGCATTCCCGTGTTTGAGCGCGGGCAGAACGATCCCGCGAAGACAGCGCAGGAAGCGCTTGAATACGCGCGGCGCAACTTCCACGACGTGGTCATATTGGATACCGCGGGCCGCCTGCATATCGATACCGATATGATGCAGGAGCTTGTGCGCGTCAAGGAAGTGGCAAAACCCGCGGAAATCCTTTTGGTGGTGGACGCCATGACAGGGCAGGACGCGGTAAACGTTGCAAAGACATTCAACGAGACACTGGAATTGACCGGCGTCATTTTAACCAAGCTCGACGGCGATACCCGGGGCGGCGCTGCGCTTTCCGTGCGCTCGGTCACGGGCAAGCCCATCAAATTCTCCGGCATCGGCGAAAAGCTCACGGATATCGAGCCGTTCCATCCGGACCGCATGGCGTCCCGAATATTGGGCATGGGGGATGTGCTTTCCTTAATCGAAAAGGCACAAGCCAACTTTGATGAAAAGAAGGCCGTGGAGCTTGCGGAAAAACTGCGCAAGGACGCCTTTACGCTGGAGGATTTCTTGGAACAATTCCGCCAGATGAAGAATATGGGCTCCATACAGGATATCCTGGGCATGATGCCGGGCCTTGACGCAAGCAAACTCGGGAACCTTGAAGTGGACGAAAAGCAGATGGCGCGTATGGAGGCGATTATCCTCTCCATGACCAAGGCAGAGCGCGCCAATCCGGATATCCTCAATTTCAGCCGCCGCAAGCGCATTGCGCGGGGCAGCGGCACTACGCTCCAGGATGTCAACCGCCTCTTGAACCAGTTTGAAGCCACCCGGAAGATGATGAAGCAGTTCTCCGGCGGCAAAGGGAAAAAGGGCCGGATGCGCATGCCTTTCCAGTTTTAATACGAATATCGTTTAAAAAACGAAATTCGTATCGTGGTGCGGTAGCACAACACGTGCCGCACAGCGGCGGGAGTATTGCGGTTAAATTAGTTGAAGCACGGGATTATTCCGTATTCATAAAGACAACACACATATTTTAGGAGGATACATTATGCTTAAGATCAGACTGCGCAGGATGGGCGCAAAGAAAGCACCTTTTTACCGCATCGTCGTCGCCGATTCCCGCGCCCCGCGTGACGGCGCTTTCGTTGAGGAAATCGGCTACTACAACCCCATCAGCAATCCCGCCCAGATCGTTGTGGAAAACGAAAAGGCAGCGGATTGGATGAAGAAGGGTGCACAGCCCACGGATACCGTGCGCGCGCTCCTCAAAAAGAGCGGCGCCATCCAATAAGGAGTATTACAATGGACGAACTGGTGAGATTTATCGCCCAAAACCTGGTGGATAAACCCGATGAGGTCAAGGTGGTCGTGAAAGAAGGCGAAGAGGCCACCATTATCGAGCTTTCCGTAGCGCCTGACGATATGGGACAGGTCATCGGCAAGCAGGGGCGTATCGCAAAGGCCATCCGCACCGTGGTCAAGGCGGCGTCCGCCAGGGGAGATAAAAAGTATATCGTGGAAATCGTCTAGTATGGAATACTACCGCATCGCATGCATCGTACGCCCGCACGGCGTACAGGGCAACGTTAAGCTTGAGCTGCTTACGGATAACGCAAACCGCTTTCGGGGCCTGACTGAGGCATATCTGGAAGCGGACGGCAAACGCACGCTTGTGAAGCTAAGCGGCATCGGGATTGCTCCCGATGCCGTTACCCTGCATATTGAAGGGACCGATACCCGGGAGCAGGCCGAACAGCTGCGCGGCGCATACCTGTGCGTGGATAAAGCGCATGCCGTCAAGCTGCCGCCGGATACCTACTTTGTGGCCGATCTCATCGGCTGCACGGTGACGGATACGGTGGGAGAAACGTATGGCCGTATAACGGATGTGCTGGAAACCGGCGCAAACGACGTGTATGTGGTGGAGGGAGAGCGGCCTATGCTGCTGCCCGCCCTTAAAAAGGTGCTCCATGAGGTGGATGTGGAACAAAAGCGCATCGTATTGAACAGCGAGGTTGTCGGGGAGGTCGCTTTATTTGCGGATTGACGTGCTCACGCTCTTTCCGGAGATGTTTGCGGGCGTGCTCCATGCAAGCATATTAAAGCGCGCAGCGGAAAGCGGCCTGCTTATGGTGGATGTGCATGACATCCGCGATTATACGGACAACAAGCACCGCAAGGCGGACGATTATCCGTTTGGCGGCGGCGCGGGCCTTGTCATGATGGCCCAGCCCATTTACGATTGCGTAGACGCCGTCTTAGGCGGTGCGAAAGCGAAGCGCATCCTGCTTTCCCCGCGCGGGAAAACCTTTACGCCGGAGTACGCGCAGGAGCTGTCCCGCGAGGACCGGTTGCTTTTGCTATGTGGGCATTACGAAGGCGTGGATGAGCGCGTGATGGACATTATGGATGAGGAAGTTTCCATTGGGGACTATGTCCTCACCGGAGGCGAATTGCCCGCCATGGTGCTGATCGACTGCCTTTCCCGCTTTATTCCGGGGGTATTGGGGTGCAGCGCATCGGCGGAGGAAGAATCCTTTTCCGGCTCAGGGCTTTTAGAATACCCGCAGTATACGCGCCCCGCGGACTTCCGCGGGAAAAAGGTACCGGAAATTCTCCTGAACGGCCACCATGCCAACATTGCCGCATGGCGCAAGGCGCAGGCGATTATAAAGACGCAGGCGACAAGGCCGGAGCTTTTGCGGGGCTTAACGCTCAGCAAAGCGGAAAGAAAGCAGCTGCGGGCGTTAAAAATGGAGAAATCACCTGAATACGAGGAATAATGGTTGCCATATACCAAGCTTTGTGTTATACTAGCCAACGGAAAACGGGCGGTCCTCTGTTCGTAAGAAACGGGCACGAACGTCTATGAAAAAGGAGTAAGAAAAATGTCTGACATCATTCGTGAATTGGAAAAAGAACAGCTTCGTACGGACCTGCCCAAGCTGCAGATCGGCGATACCGTCCGCGTCTTCGTGAAGGTCGTGGAAGGCAACCGCGAGCGCCTGCAGAACTTTGAAGGCATCGTCATCAAAATGCAGGGCGGCGCAGTCCGCAAAAGCTTTACCGTACGCCGCGTATCCTACGGCGTAGGCGTAGAGAGGACGTTCCCGTACAACAGCCCCCGTATCGGCCGCATCGAGGTCGTACGCCACGGTCAGGTACGCCGTGCAAAGCTGTACTATCTGCGCGACCGCATCGGCAAGGCCGCCAAGGTCACCGAGCGTATCGAGGTTAAGAAGAGCGCGGAATAACAACCAGAAAAGAAAAGAACCCGACTGCACGCCGGAAACACCGGCCGGGCGGCGGGTTTTTTTATACGAATTCGAAATTTGCATTATACCAGCAGGAGAAACGCATGGTCATACAATGGTACCCCGGCCACATGGCAAAAGCGCGCCGCATGCTTATAGAGAATCTCAAGCTCATCGACGTCGTCGTGGAGCTTGTGGATGCGCGCGCGCCGTTTTCTACCGGAAACCCGGATTTTGACGATTTGTTTACCAACAAAAAGCGCCTGCTTGTGCTCAACAAAAGCGATCTTGCGGACGCAAACATGACGCGCCGCTTTATTCAGTATTATTCCGAACGCAAGATTCCTGCCGTCCCGTTCGTATCCACCGCCGGGAACAAAAAGGCGGTCATTTCGCTCATTGAGGGCGCGGCCTCCGAAAGCGTTGAAAAAATGCGGCAAAAGGGTATTCAAAAGACCGTGCGCGTACTCGTGGCGGGCATCCCGAATGTGGGGAAATCCACATTCATCAACCGTATCGCAGGGGAAGTCCGCGCAAAGACAGGGGACATGCCCGGCGTCACGCGCGGCAAGCAGTGGGTCAAAATTACGCCGTACCTGGAATTGATGGATACGCCGGGGCTTCTTTGGCCCAAGCTGGACAACGAGCGGTATGCGCAGCGTCTGGCATTTTTGGGTTCCATCAAGGACGATATCATGGATACCGAAACGCTCGCGGGGCTGCTTCTGATTACCCTGCGGCAGCGCTTCCCGGAGGCGTTACAGACCCGTTATCCCAAGGTGACAGGCGATACGGAAGAAAGCGCGCTGCTTGAGGCGGTGGCGAGAAGCCGCGGATTTCTGTTGCCGGGAAACGAGGCGGATACCGAACGCGCCGCGCGCATCGTGCTGGATGAATTCCGTGCCGGGCGCATTGCACGCGTCACGCTCGATGATCCGGATGAACCGGAGCAAACGGCGCAAGCGCCGGAAACGGGAGGGGAGCCGCATGGCGAAGATCGCTGAGGCGGAACGCCTGTTTGCGCTCACCGAAATCGAGCGTGGGTTTTGGCAGCGGTCTGATATCGTGCTTGCAGGTATGGATGAGGTGGGACGCGGCCCGCTTGCTGGGCCGGTGGTTTCCGCCTGCGTGGTGTTGCCGCCGGAGCCTTTCATTCAATACGTGAACGATTCGAAGAAGCTTACTGAAAAGCGGCGCGAACAGCTTGCAACAGAGATCAAGGCGCTATCTTCGGGCTATGCTTTGGGCTGGGTTTGGCCGGATGTGATCGATGAAATCAACATCCTGCAGGCCACAAAGCGGGCGTTCCAGTTTGCGTTTGAAGATATGAGTATTCCTGTAACGGACGTTCTGATTGACGCGCTTGGAGGGCTCAATATTCCCGCACGCCAGCATGCTTTTATCCACGGTGATGCCAGGAGCTACCTGATCGCCGCGGCTTCCATCATCGCCAAGGTGGCGCGGGACGCGTACATGATCGAACAGGGCGACATCTATCCGCAGTATGGGTTTAAAAGCAACAAGGGCTATGGCACGCCGGAGCATATCGACGCGCTCAAAGCGTACGGCCCGTGTCCTATCCACCGCCGCAGCTTTTTAAAGAAGCTGTTCGGGGAAGAGTCGTATGGCGGATAATCGCGAAAAGGGAGCGTACGGCGAAACGCTCGCGCTAAAGTATCTTGAACAAAAGGGATACGTTTTGATTGCCCGCAACTACCGCATTGGGCGGGATGAAATAGACCTTTTATTGCGAGATAAAGAAATGACCGTGTTTGTGGAGGTCAAGGCGCGTTCCTCCACCGCATACGGCCTTGCGTGCGAGGCGGTAAATAAGCGCAAGCAAAGCCGCATGACTCGCGCGGCGCTCGCATATTTACAGACGCAGCCTGTAGAAACGAGCGTGCGGTTCGATGTGGCGGAGGTCGATCTGAATACGGGTATGGTTCGCCACATTGAAAACGCGTTTATGGCGGATGCGTAAAGTTTTGCGGCCATCTTTGCGGGCCGTTTCTTTTTATGCTATGATGCAAATGGAACGAACCCCCTTTTTTATCTTAATTTTGGAGCGCGTATGTTGAGAAAACGGTTGGTTGCTCTTTGTGTACTGATTATTGTGCTTTTAGCGTCTGCTCCTGCCTTAGCCCAGGGCGGGGAAAACCTAATTTATAACAGCGATTTTTCTGTTGCGTCCGAAGATCAGAGCCTTCCCGCCGGCTGGTACTATGAAGCATGGATTCCGGAAGCCTCCCTGGCATATCTGGAAGAAGATGGCAACGGAACAGGCTATGTGGTGATCGAAAACATGGAACCGAACGACGCGCGGGTGAGCCAGCTCGTTACGGTGGAGCCTGATACTTATTATCGTATCACCTGCGAAGTTTTGGCGGATGGCATAGAAGGGAATGCGGGCGCGGCCGTTTCGGTGACGGATACCTATGCTTCCTCAGAACCTATGTATCTGACGGATGGGTTTACCCCCGTGGAACTTGTGGGCAGGACAGGCCCCGAGCAAACGGAGCTTGTGCTTTCCTTGCGCGTAGGCGGGTATGGCGCGCTCTCTTCCGGGCTTGCGATGTTCCGCAATGTTTCCATGCGGGTAGAACCCAGTCCTCCCGCGGATGCCGCTTCCTTTGAGAAGCTTGATCCCAGCGATTATGCGGGTTCGGATGGCGAATCAGCGCCGAGCCTGTTTCTGATTTGGGTGGCCGCGGCGCTTGTCGCGGGCCTGTTTGCGTTACTTTACCGCAAAACTATACGCGTTCCTTCCATGGCAGGTTTTGCGGAGGACAGGCAGGGGCAGCAGATTTTTCTTGTTCTGCTGGCGGCCTTTTTGTTCCGCACCGTATTGTCCGTCATATTCGTCGGGCACAGCACGGATATCGCGTGCTTTTTGGGCTGGTCAAACAACATGGTGGAAAACGGCCCCGGCGGCTTCTACTCCAGCGGCATGTTTGCGGATTACCCGCCCGGATACATGTACGTGCTCTGGCTGCTTGGCGGCATAGGGAAGCTCCTGCGTTTGCCGCAGGGCGGCGCAGCCATGATAGTGCTTATTAAGCTCCCCGCCATTGCGGCGGATCTTATTTCTGCTTATCTTGTCTACCGTATTGCGAAAAAGCTTAACGTTACAAATAGCCGTGCGCTGCTGCTGATGGCGGTTGTAGCCTTCAACCCGGTGTTCGCGTTCGTTTCGGGCGGTTGGGGGCAGATCGACTCGCTGCTTACGCTCTGTATGCTTGGCGTGCTCTGGCTGTTTATGACGAGGCGCGGTATTCCGGCGGGCGCGCTCTTTGGCGTGGCGATATTGATGAAGCCGCAGGCGCTGATGTTCGGACCCTTGCTTGCGGCGGCGTATTTCTTGGAATGCAACAAAACGAACTGGAAAAAGCAGCTTCTTCATACCTTGCTTTCGGTTTTAGCCGCAGTTGCGGTCATATTGCTGCTTGCGCTGCCGTTTGGGGACGGGCAGGGGTTTGCATGGCTCAAGGAAAAGTACCTTGGCACCGCCACTTCCTATCCGTACGCAAGCGTGGAGGCCTTTAACCTGTTCGCGCTTTTCGGCGGAAACTGGAAGGGGATCGGGGAAATTCCGTTCCTGTTCTCCTTTGAGGTATGGGGCTATATCGGTATCGTGCTTTCGGTGGCTGCAACCATCTGGCTTTATGCTGTGGGACGCAAAAAGGGCCATAAGGGCATTCTGCTGTTTGCGGCCGCGTTCCTCATTTGCGCGCTGTTCATCATCGGCCTCTATATGCATGAACGCTACATATTCCCGGCGTTGCTGCTGTTGCTGCTGGCGGGGCTTTATTACAACGACAGGCGGCTCTATCTTGTCTTCCTGGGGCTCAGCGTTACCGTGCTGCTGAATGTGCTCTGTGCGTTTGTCATTGTGGATCATCAGGATTTGCGACAAGGCGCATATGAGACGCTTACCAGGGTGGGCTCGCTTCTTACTGTGCTGTTGTTCGCGTATCTCTGCTATGCGGCCTATGACATTGTCATTAGGGGCAACATCAAAAAAACGGCGCTGCTGGATACGGTGCGCGTTCAAAAAACAGAGGAGCCCAAACAGGCTGCGGCCCCGGCGCAGGACCTCCTTACAGAGAAGCCATATGAAAGGAAACTGCACTTTACAAAAAAGGACCAACTCTATTGCTGGGGATTGACGCTCGTATACGCGGCCATTGCGCTGTTCCATTTGGGCTCATTCTTAGCGCCCGAAAGCGAATATGTCAGCATGCAGCCCGGGGAAAGCGTGACGCTTACGTTCGACGCGCCCGTCTCCATCTCAAAATACTGGGTATTCGGCGGCATTGCGGAAGGAACATTGCAATTGGCTGCGGACGACGGCAGCGAAGTTACCTACGAGCAGCGGTTTGACGATATGTTCCGCTGGCATGAGGAAGCGGCAAACCTCACGACCACAACGTTACTGGTTAACAACTACACCGGGAAGCTCGCCATCCGCGAGCTTGCGTTCTTTGACGCGGACGGAAGACGGCTGATTCCCAGAGGGGTTGATGAAAACGCCGCGCTGCTGGTGGACGAGCAGGATACGGTCCCGGATCATCCTTCCAGCTTCAACGGCATGTACTTTGACGAACTGTACCATGCGCGTACGGCCTACGAGCATTTGACGGGCATGGAACCGTATGAAAACACCCATCCGCCGCTTGGCAAGGTGTTTATTATGGCGGGCATCGCACTCTTCGGAATGAATCCGTTCGGCTGGCGCATCATCGGCGCGCTCTTTGGCATCGGCATGGTGCCCATATTCTATGCGTTTGGCAGGCGGCTTTTCAAAAACGCGGAATACGCGCTTCTTGGCGCAACGTTATTCGCGTTTGACTTCATGCACTTTACGCAGACGCGCATCGCCACAATAGACGTTTACGCCGTGTTCTTTATCCTGCTCATGTACTACTACATGTACCAATATTACTGGATGAGCTTTTATACGGACGGTTTGAAAGCGACGTTTAAGCCCCTGGGGCTTGCGGGTATCTTCTTTGCCTTGGGCGCTGCCTCCAAATGGATCTGCATCTACGCGGGCGGCGGCCTTGCCGTGCTGTTGGCGTTTTCCTTTTTTAAGCGTTACCGGGAGTACCGTGCGGCCATGGACGCCAACGACGAGGCGCTGATTGAAAAAACGAAGGAATTTTGGACGAATGTTATAAAAACGCTGCTATTCTGCTGCGTGTTCTTCGTTGTTATCCCTGTCGTCGTCTATGTGCTTTCCTACCTGCCGTATATGCTCAGCGTGGGCAAGCATACCCTGCAGGACGTGTGGAATTATCAGAAATACATGTGGAATTACCATAGTACGCTCGAAGCAACGCATCCGTACCAATCCACCTGGTGGGAATGGCCGTTTACATTCCGACCCATGTGGTATTATCAGGGTACAGGCCTTCCGGAAGGGCAATTTGCGACCCTCACCGCCTCGGGAAATCCCGCGGTGTGGTGGGTCTGCGCGGTGGCGACAATTGCTTTGATTGGCAGCCGCGTCATGCGCAGAACGAAAAGCGATCCCGGTATCACCACGATATTTGTGGGTGCTGCTGCGAATTTCCTGCCTTGGGTATTGGTCACGCGCTGCACGTTCATCTACCATTTCTTTGCCACGGTGCCGTTTATCGTGTTCTGCGGCGTATTCCTGCTGCAGGGCTGGGAGCAAAAGAGCCCGGGCGTCAAATGGGTGAAATGGGCGTGGATGGCTGCGGTGGTTATCCTGTTCCTTTTGCTGTATCCCGGCCTCTCCGGTTATGAAATATCCGTCGGCTATGCGCAATTCTTAAAATACCTGCCCGGCGGCAACCTGATGTATGGGGCGTAATATGAAGCGGTATTGGGAGCCATTGAAGCAATTCGTGAAATTCAACGTGGTGGGCATTCTGAACACCGCCATTGATCTGCTTGTGTTTGCTTTCTTTAATGGCGTCGTCGGTTTTGGGGACGCGTTAGCGAAAACCATTTCCTATTCCTGCGGCGTATTGAACAGTTACCTGTGGAACAGCAGATGGACATTTAAACAGGAGCAAAAACGCACCAGAAAAGAGTTTTTGCTGTTTGTACTTGTAAACCTTGTTTCCTACGGGGCATCGCTCGCTATTCTGTATGCGTGCAGGACCTGGTTCGGCATTGAAAACGGGACGGTGCGCAACCTGATCGCGACGCCGGTTTCCGTCGTCATTAATTTTATCGGCAATAAGCTGTTCGTGTTCCGCAAAGGAGAAAAGAGGAAAATGAATTAAGCCGCAGGGGGAGAGGGCGCGGCAAGAATAGGGGGTAAGTGCTTGCTTTCCAGCATTCAAAGCTATGGGCTTAGTGGCATCGCCGGGTTTTCCGTGCAGGTTCAGGTGGATATTGCAAACGGCCTTCCTTCCTTTGAAACGGTCGGCCTGCCGGACGCCGCTGTGCGCGAATCGCGCGAGCGGGTGCGTGCCGCCATCAAGAACAGCGGCTTTGCTTTTCCGGTCAGCCGCATCACGGTCAATTTGGCGCCCGCAGATCTCAAAAAGGAAGGTTCGGTCTACGATCTTCCTATCGCGATCGGCCTCTTGGAGGCGGCGGGGCAGATCCCGCCGGAAAAGACGAAAGGCCTGCTGTTTTTAGGCGAGCTTGCGCTCGATGGCAGCGTGCGCGCGATAGACGGCGTACTTCCCATGGTGATTGACGCGTTTGCTCACGGCGCAAGGACCATTGTGCTGCCGGAAGGGAACGCGGAGGAAGCCGCCTATATTACGGGCGCGGAAGTGCTGCCGGTCGGCACACTCCGGCAGGCGGTGGAATGCTTGCGGGGCGACGCGCCGTTTACCGTCTACCCCGGCAAAGCGTGGGACGCCATGAGTGTCGTCCATTCGGCCGACTTTTCAGAAATCAAGGGCCAACAGAGCGCCAAGCGCGCGGCGGAGATTGCCGTTGCGGGCGGACACAATCTCCTCTTAATCGGCACGCCCGGCTCCGGAAAAACCATGCTGGCCCGCAGCATCCCTTCCATATTACCTGATCTTACATTTGAAGAAGCGCTGGAAATTACAAAAATACATTCCGTCGTGGGCATGACGCGCGAATGCGGCGGCATCATCAAGGAGCGGCCATTCCGTTCTCCGCACCACGGCGCATCCGCGGCGGCCCTGATCGGCGGCGGGCAGCGCGCGCTGCCGGGCGAAATCAGCCTGGCGCATTACGGCGTGCTGTTTTTGGACGAGTTGCCGGAATTCCGAAAGGACGTATTGGAGGCGCTGCGCCAGCCGTTGGAGGACGGCGTCGTCACCATCACGCGGGCAACGGCCAATGCCACCTATCCTGCGGATTTCATGCTGGTCGCCGCAATGAACCCCTGCCCGTGCGGCAATTACGGGTCCCGCATTTCACCCTGCCGGTGCACGCCGTTCCAGATCCAGCGCTATCAAGGCAGAATCTCCGGCCCTTTAATGGACCGGATCGACATTAATGTAGAAATGTCCGAAGTCGGCTATTCCGATATCGCAAGCAAATCATCCGGCGAGCCTTCCGCCGCCATCCGCGCCCGAGTCAACCAGGCAAGGAACATTCAACGCGACCGCTATCAGAATGCGGGGATCTATTTCAATGCGCAGTTGCCCAACCGGCTCCTGAAAACCTACTGCGCGCTCGACGCAAATTCGGAGGCCATGCTCAAGCAGGCGTTTTCTTCGTTGCATTTAAGTGCGCGCGCCTATAACCGCATCCTAAAGGTTGCGCGCACAATTGCCGATATTGAAGGGGAGGAGCGCATCAAGAGCGCGCATATCGCGGAGGCGATCCAATACCGCAGCCTGGATTCCCATACTTTCGGAGGTTAATATGCGAACCTACACGCGGGAGGAACAGCTTTGTTTGTGGCTGCACCATGCAACAGGCGCGCATGCGCTGCTGTTTTCGCAGCTCATGGCGCGTTACCGGACGCCGCTTGCGGTATACGAGCTTGCCCAAAAAGGAACGGCATCCGCCTTTACGCAGTGGGGGCAGGCGTTTGCTGCAAAACTGTGCGCAATGGCAAATGAAGAAGAGGTTGAACGGCATATCCTGTGGTTAAAGGAAAATAAAACGGAGATCGTGTCGTTATTTTCAGAGCAATACCCGGCATTGCTCCGGGAAATCCGCCAGCCGCCCGCAGTATTGTATGTACGGGGGCGGCTGCCCGAAGAAATTCCGCTTCCCATCGCGATGGTCGGCATGCGTAAGCATACCGCCTATGGCGAGGCGGTGGCGCTGCATTTCGGGCAGGAGCTTGCAAAACATCATGCTACCGTCGTTTCAGGAATGGCGGCTGGTATAGACAGCGCGGCGCATGTGGGAGCGCTGCGATGTCAGAAAGTGGAATTTCCGACGCTTGCGGTGCTGGGCAGCGGGATAGACGTCATTTACCCCAGCACCAACGCACGGCTCTATTATGAGATCATTGAGCGCGGCGCGGTGGTTTCGGAATTTTTGCCCGGAACAAGACCCAACCGGGAAAACTTCCCCATTCGCAACCGCGTCATCAGCGGGCTCTCCCGCGGCGTTGTGGTGGTGGAGGCGGCAAGCAGGAGCGGCACGAGCATCACCGCAAATTATGCGCTCGATCAAAACAGGGACCTGTTTGCGGTGCCCGGCCGCATTACGGATGAAAGCAGCGTGGGGCCGAACGGGCTCATCCAGCGCGGGGAGGCAAAGCCCGTATTCTGCGCAATGGATGTCCTGTGCGAATACGGCGTTACGGGGGAAGCGCCAAAGCCGGTGGAGACACCCGATCTAACCGGTTTGACGGCGGAACAAATGCAGGTTGTTGAGCTTCTGCGCAAAGGCGAAAAGAGCGCGGACGAAATATGCGAGTTATTGTCGATGTCCGTCTCACAAGTAAATTCAACCTTGACATCATTACAGTTTTCGGGAATAATTAAGCAGTTACCGGGCAGAGTATTCGGTCTTTAGGCAATTTTGCCCGAAACGGAGGATAATACATGGCAGATACCCTTGTTATCGTAGAGTCGCCAGCCAAGGCAAAGACGATAGAGAAATTTTTAGGAAAGAACTATAAGGTGCTCGCTTCCAACGGTCACGTGCGGGATCTTCCCAAGAGCCAGCTTGGTGTGGATGTGGAGCATAACTTCGCCCCCAAATACATTACGTTGCGCGGCAGGGGGGAGGTATTGGACCGCATCCGCCGGGAAGCGAAGAGCGCGAAGAAGGTCTACCTCGCAACCGACCCTGATCGCGAAGGCGAGGCCATTTCCTGGCATCTGGCGCAGATCTTAAAGCTGGATGAAACCTCCAAATGCCGCATCGTATTCAACGAAATTACATCCACCGCCGTGAAGAACTCCTTAAAGAACGCGCGCTCGGTGGATCTTCGTTTGGTGGACGCACAGCAGGCGCGCCGCATTTTGGACCGTTTTGTGGGCTATAAGATCAGCCCCATCCTATGGGCCAAGGTGCGTAAAGGCCTTTCGGCGGGGCGTGTACAGTCCGTTGCCACCCGCATCATCTGCGACCGCGAGCAGGAGATACTGGATTTTACCGCCGAGGAATACTGGACCATTGAGGTGCAGCTTTCTGAAAAGCGCGGAAAGAAGACGTTTGAAGCCAAATTCTACGGCTTTGGCGGCAAAAAGGCGGATATCCCCAATAAGGAAGCCGCGGACGATATTTTAAAGCGCATCGACAAGGCGGAGTTTAAGGCCACGGACGTCAAGATCGGCCAAAAGACGCGCCATGCCGCCCCGCCGTTTACCACCAGCAGCCTGCAGCAGGAAGCGTCAAGAAAGCTTGGCTTTACCACCAAGCGCACCATGCTTGTGGCGCAGCAGCTGTATGAAGGCGTGGAGCTGCAGGGAAAGGGAGCTACCGGCCTTGTAACGTATATCCGTACGGATTCCGTACGCGTTGCGCAGGAAGCGCAATTACAGGCGAAGGAGCATATCCTTTCTACCTACGGCGCGCAGTATGTGCCGGAAAAGCCCAATGTCTATAAAGGCCGCGCGGGCGCGCAGGATGCGCACGAAGCCATTCGTCCCACGGATTTGGCGAATAACCCCGCAAATGTGAAGGCATCGCTTTCCAATGACCAGTATAAGCTCTACAAGCTTATCTATGAACGCTTTTTAGCCAGCCAGATGACCGAGGCGCGCTTTGAAACGAATACTGTTACCATCGACGCAAACGGATGTACCTTCCGTGCAGTGGGCGTACGCACGCTCTTTGACGGGTTTACCGTCATCTATACCGAAAGCCGGGACGACGCGCAGGAAAAGGAAGTTACCCTGCCGCAAATCGAAACGGGCGATCTCTTCTTATTAAAGAAAGTGGACAGCGAGCAGCGGTTTACCCAGCCGCCTCCGCGTTTTACGGAAGCGTCTTTGGTGCGCACGCTCGAAGAAAAGGGCATTGGCCGCCCGAGCACATATTCGCCCACCATCTCCACCATCATTGAGCGAGGCTATGTGATGCGGGAAAAGAAGCAATTGATCCCCACCGAGCTTGGCTTTGTGGTAACGCAGTTGATGAAGGAGAACTTCCAAAACATTGTGGATGTCGCCTTCACAGCCGATATGGAAGAAAAGCTCGACCATGTGGAAGACGGCGCAGTCCAGGGCGAGGATGTGCTGCGGGAGTTCTACGCGCCATTCATGCAAACGGTGGAAAAGGCCTCCGCCACCATCGAAAAAGTCGTGATACCCGACGAGGTTTCGGATATCCCCTGCGAAAAATGCGGTTCCATGATGGTATATAAAATGGGACGCTTCGGTAAATTCCTGGCCTGCCCCAATTTCCCGGAATGCCGCAATACCAAGCCCATATTGGAAAAAATCGATATCCCGTGCCCGCAGTGCGGCGGCGCGCTCATCAAGCGCAAGACAAAGCGCGGCAAGGCGTTCTATGGCTGCGAAAACTATCCGGAGTGCAGCTTTGTCTCCTGGGATAAGCCCGTTGCGGAACAATGCCCCAAGTGCAAGTCCATGATGGTGCAAAAGGCAAGCCCCAAGGGCAGTTACGTCGTCTGCACCAACAAGGATTGCGGCCATATCTTGCGCAACAGGAAGGAAAAGGACGATGCCGAGTGAGCAGCATAGCGCCGCGGTTATCGGCGCGGGGCTTGCGGGGTGCGAGGCGGCGTATCAGCTTGCCGAGCGCGGTATTTCGGTTCGCCTGTATGAAATGAAACCCGTCAACCGGTCGCCCGCGCATGCGAGCGACGCGTTCGCGGAGCTCGTGTGCTCCAACTCGCTCCGGTCCGACCGGCTGCAAAACGCCGTAGGGTTGTTAAAGGAAGAGCTGAGGCATTTAGATTCTCTCATACTCCGTGCGGCGGACGCTACGCGCGTGCCCGCCGGCGGCGCACTTGCGGTGGACCGGGCCGGGTTTTCGGAATACATTACAAACGTTATAAAAACGCATCCCAATATTAGAGTCATTACGGGCGAGGTAACCTCCCTTCCGGAGCCGCCCGCCATCATCGCGACGGGCCCGCTCACCGCAGGGCCTTTGTTTTCTGCCATTGAGGAATGTTTGGGCGCGAGCCTGCATTTTTATGACGCGGCGGCGCCCGTCCTGTTTGCCGATTCGCTTGATTACAGTACGGTATTTCGCGCCTCCCGCTATGAACGCGGGGAGGATTACTTAAATTGCCCCATGACAAGGGAAGAGTACTACGCCTTCTATCATGCGCTTGTTTCCGCGGAAACGGTAGAATTGCATGCGTTTGAAACGCCGCGCGTGTTTGAAGGCTGCATGCCGGTGGAAGTCATGGCCAAGCGCGGGGAAAGGACGCTTGCCTTCGGGCCGCTAAAGCCGGTGGGGCTTACGGATCCCCGCAGCGAAGGGAAAAAGCCCTATGCCGTGGTGCAGCTTCGGCAGGACGACGCCGCGGGTACGCTCTATAATATGGTGGGGTTCCAGACAAACCTTACATTTGCCGAACAGAGGCGCGTGTTCCGCATGATCCCGGGCTTGCAGAACGCGGAATTTGCGCGCTACGGCGTGATGCACCGCAACACGTTTTTGCGTTCCCCCGGCCTGCTCGGTTGGGATTATCAGGTGAAAACCAGGCCCGGCCTGTATTTTGCGGGCCAGATCACGGGGGTGGAAGGGTATGTGGAGTCCGCTTCGAGCGGATTTGTGGCTGCCGTCAACCTTGCAAGAAGCCTTATGGGGCGCGAGGCGCTCGATTTTACAAGGAGTACGGCCATCGGCGCGCTTTCGCATTATGTAAGCGAATATCAGGGCGGGGATTTCCAGCCAATGAACGTCACCTACGGTATTATGGAGTCCATTCCGGACGCGCCGCGGAATAAAGCCGAGCGATATGAAAAAATGGCGGAGCGCGCGCTTGCAATCGTGGATGATTTGCAAACGAAATGTTAAGCTTTCGGGCTATTTTCCTTCGCGCAATTCAAATATGATATGATAAAAACCAATCATGGACGTATTGATAGGATAGTACGGCAATCGTTGCCGTATGGTATCATCAGAACATATTGTGTGAAGAATTGAAATTGATGCGTTGTGTAACAGGCCGAAAGGAATAAAAAGCATGGAACTCGAAGGTACAACGATACTTGCCGTCCGGCGGGACGGCGTTTGCGCAATAGCGGGGGACGGACAGGTCACGCTGGAAAAATCCGTCGTCATGAAAAGTACTGCGAAAAAGGTGCGGAGGCTTTACCACGGCAAGGTCGTGGTGGGCTTTGCGGGTTCGGTTGCGGACGCGTTTTCGCTCTGCGAGCGGTTTGAAGCAAAGCTGGAACAATACGGCGGCGGACTCACGCGCGCCGCGGTTTCGTTGGCGCAGGAATGGCGCAGCGACAAGGCATTACGGCAGCTGCAGGCGCTGTTGCTCGTTGCGGATAAAGATGAGCTGCTTGTCATATCCGGTACCGGCGAAGTGATTGACCCGGACGACGGCGTTGCAGCTATCGGCTCGGGCGGAATGTACGCGCTTGCCGCCGCAAAGGCGCTTAAGGAAAATACGGAGCTTTCCGCGCGTGAGATCGCGGAACGCGCGCTAAAGATTGCGGGCGATATCTGCGTGTATACCAACGGCAACATTACGGTGGAGGAGGTATAACGCAATGCTTACGCCCAAACAGATTGTAGATGCTTTGGATAAATATATCGTGGGCCAAAACAAGGCAAAGCGGGCGGTGGCCATCGCGTTGCGCAACCGCTACCGCAGGAGCCTATTATCTCCCGAACTTCGGGAGGAGATTACCCCCAAGAATATCATTATGATGGGCCCCACGGGCGTGGGCAAGACGGAGATCGCAAGACGTTTAGCTAAGCTTGTGGAAGCGCCCTTTATCAAGGTGGAGGCTACCAAGTTTACAGAGGTCGGCTATGTGGGCCGGGATGTAGACTCCATGGTGCGCGATCTTGTGGAGGCCTCCATCCGCCTCTGCAAAGCCAAACGCATGGAATCTGTGCGCATGATGGCGGAGGCCGCGGCCGAACAGCGCCTTGTTGATTTGCTTGTGCCGCTGCGCAAAAGCGAAACGGCGCCTCCTCAGAATCCGCTTCAAATGCTCCTTGGCACGAGCCAGCCACAGGAGCCGCAGATGACGGAAGAGGAAAAGCGCACGCACTTTACCCGCCGGGAAGCGGTGATGGCGCAGCTTCGCGCGGGGCGTTTGGAAGAAGAGATTGTGGAGATTGAGGTGGAAGAACGCAATCCCGGCAGCGACGCTATGATCGCCATGGGTATTGACGTCAATCTCAACGATATGATCGGCGGTATACTCCCCGCCAAGAAAAAGCGCCGCAAGGTAGCTGTCAAGGAAGCGCGTCGCATTTTGGTGCAGGAAGAGTCCGACAAGCTCATCGATATGGACGAAGTCGTGCGTGAGGCTGTGGAAAAGGCCGAGCAGGACGGCATCATATTTATTGACGAAATCGATAAGATCGCGGGCGCGCGCGCCGCTTCCTCGGGAGGTCCCGACGTTTCCCGCGAGGGCGTGCAGCGCGACATCCTCCCCATTGTGGAAGGTTCCACCGTCAACACCAAGTATGGCCCGGTAAAGACGGATTATATGCTCTTTATCGCCGCGGGCGCGTTCCATGTGGCCAAGGTAACGGATCTTATTCCGGAATTGCAGGGACGTTTCCCCATCCGCGTGGAGCTTGACGCGCTCACGCAGGAGGATTACAGGCGCATCCTCATCCAGCCGGAAAATGCTATCACCAAGCAGTATGCGGCGTTGCTTTCGGCCGATCACCTGATGCTTAACTTTACGGACGATGCGATAGAAACCGTGGCGAAATACGCGTTCCTTGCGAATGAAAATACGGAAAACATCGGCGCGCGCCGGCTGCACACCATTATGGAACTGCTGCTCGAGGATATCTCCTTCCAGGCGGGCGGGGATTATCCCGACCTTGAGCTGACCATAGACGGCCCGTATGTGAAAGAGCGCATGGCGGACAGCTATGTGAACGAAGACCTTCGGAAATACATATTATAAGTATATACATATATACTTCCCAATTAGAAGGTATGGGGGGTCGCATAAAACGCCCGGGGTTCTAAAATCGATTCACAGGATCGATTTTCGGCTTCGCCACCGAACCCGCTTACCTTCGGGAAGCCCCATGCTATAATCAAATCTGACGACATGTGCGTCAGATTTGCCGAAAAAAGTGCGTATGACGCACTTTTAACCTACAGAAAACCCGCTGATAAAGTCCGCAGGGCTTTGTCAGCGGCCTGTCACAAAGGAGGAACCATGAGGACACGATGGATGATAGCGGCGCTTGTTTGCCTGCAACTGCTTTTAATCGGTTGCGCGGCAAACGTGGAAAGCGTCGCCCCAGTCCAGGACAATATGGTGGAAAGTGCGGGGGATGTGCTGGAGATTCCCTCCGCAACCGCCTCCTTTGCGCCCAAGCAGCTTGCCGCCCATCCCACCCCAACGGCGGGAACGACCCCAAGCACAACTCCGTCTCCTGCAGCAAGTGTTAGCCCCACGCCTTCTGACGCGCCAACGCCCACACAAAAGCCCACCCCGGAACCTACGCCCGAATATGATCTCAAGAATATCGAGGATACCGAAGGGTATATCAAAGGACACGATGTAAACCTTCGCGAAGGGCCAGGAACCGAATATGATAAAACAGGAGAGATCGATTATCATACCATGGTCACCATCACCGCGAAGACCGACGAGTGGTATCAGATTGAAACGGACGAGATCCAGGGCTTTATCCTTAAGGAATTTGTAGGCGTGGGCGCGATCCCTACGCCGACTCCCACGCCCAAGCCCAAGGCAAAATCCACCCCTAAGCCGACTCCGGAGCCGGAGGAGGAAGAGGAAGAAAAGCCGGAAGCAACGCCCGAGCCGGAGATTGAACAGGGCGGGGAAGGCGACTATACGGAGGATGAAATCTATCTTGCCGCCAAGCTCATCTATGCGGAAGGAAAAAACCAGTCGGAAGAAAGCTTTCTCGCGATGGCGAGCGTACTCTACAACCGCTGCAATTCAAAGCGGTTCGGCGGCTCCGTGGAACGCGAGGTTTATAGAAGCGGGCAGTTTTCTGTTGTGAAGTACAGCAGCTTTGACGATTTGAAACCCAGCAGCGCGGCGCTTGCTGCGGCAGAAGAAGTATTCAACGGCGGCAACCGTACCATTCCCGCGGGCGTCATGTATTTCAGATCCGCTTCGCAGGGGAAGTATTGGTCTTCCTCGCGTGAATTTTATAAGACGATCGGCGGAAACAACTATTATTATTAAAAAAGCGAAAAAGTGGCATCTGCCGCTTTTTCGACAAGCAGACCTCTTGCAATTATCAGGGGGCTTTGCTATAATGCACAAGGTATGACACACCCTCGCCGATTTGCGGGCTCCTTCCCTTAACGGGTCGCCTGCAGAGAAGACGCGGGGGGAGGAGATTAAAGGAGGATTATTTTATGTCTGTCATTTCCATGAAACAGCTGTTGGAGGCCGGCGTACACTTTGGCCACCAGACCCGCCGTTGGAACCCCAAGATGAAGGAATACATCTTCACCGAGCGCAACGGCATCTACATCATCGATCTTCAGAAGACCGTCAAGAAAATTGAAGAAGCCTACTATTTCGTGCGCGATCTCGCCATGGATGGCAAAAGCGTTCTGTTCGTAGGCACCAAGAAGCAGGCGCAGGAATCCATTGAACAGGAAGCTGCCCGCTGCGGCATGTACTTTGTCAACCAGCGCTGGCTGGGCGGCATGCTCACCAACTTCTCGACCGTCTACAAGCGTCTGCAGCGCCTCAAGGAGCTCGAGCAGATCGACTTCGAGGACGTGGCCGCCTCCGGCCTCACCAAGAAGGAGCTGCTGGTCCTCTCCCGCGAGAAGGCCAAGCTGGAGAAGACCCTCGGCGGTATCCGCGAGATGTCCAAGGTGCCCAGCGCCGTCTGGATCGTGGACACCAAGAAGGAGCACATCGCGGTCGGCGAGGCCCGGAAGCTCAACATCCCGGTCGTCGCCATCCTCGACACCAACTGCGACCCCGACGAGGTCGACTACAAGATCCCGGGCAACGACGACGCGATCCGCTCCGTCACCCTGCTCACCCGCGTGATCGCCGACGCCGTCGCCGAGGGCCTCATCGCCCGTTCCGGTGCCGGCAAGGCCGCCGAGGGTGACAAGGCCGCCGGTGAGCCGCTCGCCGCGTGGGAGCGCGACCTGCTCGAGGGCGAGAAGAAGGCCGACGAGGCGCCCGCCGCCGAGGCCCCCGCCGCTGAGGCCGAGAAGGCCGACGAGGCCCCCGCCGCCGAGGCCGAGAAGCCCGCCGAGGCTCCCGCCGACGAGGCTCCGGCCGCCGAGGCGCCCGCCGCCGACGCTCCGGCCGCGGACGCCGAGCAGGCCTGACCCCTCACC
>JAEYCM010000021.1 GCA_023455425.1 Bacillota bacterium
AAGTGGTGGATGGGGGTGGATTCGAACCACCGAAGTCACTGACGGCAGATTTACAGTCTGCTCCCTTTGGCCGCTCGGGAACCCATCCACGTAAACGATATGGAGTTATCAATGGAGCTGGTGAAGGGACTTGAACCCGCAACCTGCTGATTACAAATCAGCTGCTCTGCCAATTGAGCTACACCAGCGAGGTCACAGTGGTGCCTCAGAGTGGAGTTGAACCACCGACACAGGGATTTTCAGTCCCTTGCTCTACCAGCTGAGCTACCGAGGCAAGATGGCGACCCGGAGGGGGCTCGAACCCCTGACCTCCAGCGTGACAGGCTGGCATTCTAACCAACTGAACTACCGGGCCGTGATTTAAAAGTGGTGGGCCTTCAGGGACTCGAACCCCGGACCAATCGGTTATGAGCCGACCGCTCTGACCAACTGAGCTAAAGGCCCAAGTCACTTACAGGCAATTGGTGAGCCTCGTGAGCTCAAACCCCTGTTACCGAAAAGGGAGCACGACAGGGGGCGGGGGAGCGGAACAAAAATGGTGACCCCTAGGAGACTCGAACTCCTGTTACCGCCGTGAAAGGGCGGTGTCTTAACCGCTTGACCAAGGGGCCAAATATGGTCGGGGTGAAGGGATTTGAACCCCCGGCCCCATGCTCCCAAAGCACGTGCGCTACCGGACTGCGCTACACCCCGCTGCCGTTCGCATTACCGCTCTTAGCGACGTTTAATAATATACAACAACCAAAATCAAATGTCAACCATGAAATTTCATCCCCATTTTTGGGCATTTTTCAGCATGCGTTCATTGGATGGATAGCTGTAGGCCCTGCTGCCTTGCATGCGGTGCGTGAAGCCGTTATAATGAAACTGTATTATGATGCCCATTTGGGCATAAAAAAGGTGGAAATCAATTTGGAAATTATCGGCGCCTCTGTTGAGGCGCAGGAAGTTACCAGTGCGCTTTTCCTGGAGCTTTCTCAAAGGAACCTCAGGTACCATATCGAATCCTACGGTTGCCAAATGAACGCGCACGACAGCGAAAAGATTGCCGGCATGCTGACCGCAATGGGGTATCAGGCGGCGGAGAAGAAAGAGGAAGCCGATCTTATTCTGTTTAATACCTGCTGTGTGCGCGAACATGCCGAGAAGCGCGTGTTCGGCAACGTTGGTGCACTCAAAAAGCAGAAGGATGAAAACCCGGGGCTTATAATCGCCGTTTGCGGCTGCATGATGCAGCAGCCAGAGGTAGCGAAAAAGCTGTATGACCGCTATCCGTTTGTCAATCTTGTATTCGGTACGCACAGCCTGCATGAATTGCCCATGCTGCTTTCGCTCGCCCTGCAGGGGGAGCGTCCTTTGAGCGTCCACGATACGCAGGGGGATGTCATCGAGGGCCTGCCCGTTAAACGGGTACCCGGCGTTTGTGCAAGCATCAATATTATGTATGGCTGTAACAACTACTGCTCCTACTGCATCGTTCCTTATGTGCGCGGCAGAGAGCGCTCGCGCCAGCCGGAGCATATTTTAGAAGAAGCAAGGGCATTGGCGGCGCAGGGGTACAGTGAAATCCAGCTTCTCGGGCAGAACGTCAACTCCTATGGGAAGGATCTTGGTATCATCTCGTTTGCAAAGCTTTTGGGCCAGATGAACGGGGTGGAGGGCATCCGCCGCATTCGGTTTATGACGTCGCATCCCAAGGACCTGTCGGATGAGCTGATCGAAGCCATGGCTACCTTAGATAAGGTATGCGACCATATCCATTTGCCCGTGCAGGCAGGCAGCGACAGGATTTTGCGCCTGATGAACCGGGGATATACCCGCGCGCAATACCAAACGCTTGTGGAAAAGCTGCGCAAAGCGAACCCAAACATTGAGCTGACCACGGATATTATCGTAGGGTTTCCTGGGGAGACCGAAGAGGATTTCCAAGAGACGCTTTCCTTGATTGAGGAAGCAGGCTTTTCCGCCGCGTTTACGTTTATGTATTCCCCGCGGAGTGGGACAAAGGCCGCTACCATGGAGGATCAGATTGAACAGACGGTCAAAAAAGAACGGCTGCACCGCCTCAACGCCCTGCAGGAGCAGATGACAAGAAAGACAAACGAGCGCTACATTGGCAAAACCGGCGAGGCGCTGGTGGAAGGCTGCGATATGCGCAAAGAACCCATGCTGTATGGGAAATTATCCAGCTTTAAAATGGTGTATTTCCCCGGAACACCCGACAAAATTGGCTCTTATATGAGGGTTTGCGTGCAAAAAGCGCACAATAATTCTTTGATAGGCGTTGCGGAAGACGCCCTGTGAAACAAGATATAGGAAGGACATCGAGCATGATATTAGATAAAGCCCGGGAACTGGGCATTGCGTTAAGCGAAACACCGGAATTTTTGCGCATGCAAAACGCGCGGGAGATCATGGACGGGAACGATGCCGTAACATCGGCCCTTGCGGAATACAAAGAAAAGCAGGACGAATTGGTGGAGCTGTTGTCCGGCGAGGATCCGGACCGGCTTCTGGTCGCTTCGCTTTCACGGGATGTGGAAACGCTGCAGGAGCAGCTGTTGGAAAACCCCATCTTTGCGGAAGCCATGGCGGCGCAGAACGCGTTCCAGCTTTTGATGAGCCAGGTCAACACGGAGATCGCTGCGTGCATCGGCGCGCAGACCAGCCGCGGAGGCTGCGGCGGCGGTTCCTGCGAAGGTTGCAAGGGCTGCCATTAAGAATTTATAACCACACATAACTGCGTGCTGGAAAAGGGGGGAGCCTATGCCCGGCACTTTGACGCCTTTGATGCGCCAATATCTGGATGTAAAGGAAAAGTACAGCGATTGTCTCTTAATGTTCCGTTTGGGGGACTTTTATGAGCTGTTCTTTGAGGATGCCGTTACTGCTTCTAGGGAGCTTGAAATCGTGCTCACAGGCCGCGATTGCGGCCTGGAAGAGCGCGCGCCCATGTGCGGCGTACCATATCACTCGGTGGAAGGGTATGTCAACCGCCTGATCGAAAAGGGCTATAAGGTCGCCATATGCGAGCAGCTTTCCGACCCTGCGCTTAGCAAAGGCCTTGTGGAGCGGGATGTGGTGCGCGTCATCACCCCCGGCACGGTCATTGAGGAGACGATGCTGGAGGAAAGCAAGAACAATTTCCTGCTCTCCCTGTTTTATCAGGAGGAGCGGGTCGGTTTTGCATATGCTGATGTTTCCACAGGAGGGTTCTTTGTGGGGGAACTTTCCGGCGAGGATATCAATACCCAACTCAAAGATGAAATCGCGCGCATACAGCCCACGGAGATTTTAGCAAGCGACGCGCTGTTTTTACAGGCCGGGCTGACGAGAAGCCTTTCTTCTGCCTATTTCCTGCAGAACTATGCAGGCTGGGCGTACGAAGAAAAGGCGGCGCAGGCCCGGCTATTGCGGCATTTCCAGGTGGCCTCCCTGGACGGTTTTGGCGTATCCCAAATGCGGTATGCGATTTCCGCGGCGGGGGCTTTGATGGCGTACCTGGAGGAAACGCAGAAGAACGCGCTTGCCCATATCCAGACCATACGCCTGATGAACCGTTCAAGCTATATGGTGCTGGATAGTTCCACGCGCCGCAATCTGGAGCTGACAAAGCCGCTGCATTATGGCGGCAGCAAAAAGAACACGCTTTTATATCTGCTTGATGAAACCAAGACCTCCATGGGCGCGCGGATGCTGCGCGGCTGGGTGGAACAGCCGCTGCAGTCTATTGTTGAGATCGAACAGAGACTTTCGGCTATTGAAGAACTCAAGGCCCAACTGATCCAGCGTGATTCGCTTCGCGAGGCTTTAAACGGTATTTACGATATCGAGCGGCTTTCCAGCCGCATTGCCTACGGTTCCGTCAACGCGCGGGATTGTGTTGCTCTGCGCAATTCCCTTATGCGTCTACCCGTTATCATCGGCTTGACGGGAAGCTTTTCAACGCCAGCCCTCAAACGGATCGCGGCTGAAATGGACCCCATGGAGGATATCCGGGAACTATTAGCGCATGCCATTGTGGATGAGCCGCCGTTAAGCGTAAAGGAGGGCAACATCATCCGCACAGGCTATAACGTAGAGGTGGACAAGCTCAAAGAGGCCTCGGTCAACGGCAAACAGTGGCTGGCAGATATGGAAGCCGCGGAGCGGGAAGCCACCGGCATCAAAAACCTGCGCATCAGTTACAACAAGGTGTTCGGCTACTACATTGAGGTGACGCGTTCTTATCAGAACCTGGTGCCCTACCGGTACCAGCGCAAGCAGACGCTTGCAAACGCGGAGCGCTATATTACGCCGGAACTCAAAAGTATGGAAGAAACCATACTCGGCGCTGAAGAACAGCTTATTTCACTTGAATATACGCTCTTTACCCAAGTGCGGGAAACGCTTGTCTCCTGCATTGGCCGCATGCAAAAAACGGCGTCGCTATTATCGGAGTTGGACTGCTATCAATCCCTGGCGCAGGTCGCGTCGGAAAACAACTATGTAAAGCCCACTGTGAGTAAGCAGGGCGGCATTACCATTAAAAACAGCAGGCATCCCGTGGTGGAGCGCGCGCATAAGGACCGGTTCATTCCAAACGACGCGCATTTGGACGAGACGGATGACAGGCTCATCATCCTCACCGGCCCCAATATGGCCGGTAAAAGCACGTATATGCGGCAGATCGCGCTCATTGTCCTGATGGCGCATATCGGGAGCTTTGTTCCGGCGGACGAGGCGCACATTGCGCTGACCGACCGCATTTTTACGCGCGTGGGCGCGTCGGACGACCTTGCCGCAGGCCAGAGCACGTTTATGGTGGAAATGAGCGAAATGGCGAATATCCTCCATAACGCCAGCGAAAAGAGTCTGCTGCTGCTGGACGAGATCGGACGCGGCACAAGCACGTTCGACGGGCTGAGCATCGCCTGGGCAGTGCTTGAGCATATTGCCGACCGCGCAAAATGCGGCGCAAAGACGCTGTTTGCGACCCATTACCATGAGTTGACGGAGTTGGAAGGAACGCTGAGCGGCGTCAAGAACTACCGCGTTGCCGTCAAAGAAGTGGGGGAGGATATTTTGTTCCTCCACAAGATCATGCGCGGGGGCGCTGACAAAAGCTTCGGCATCCAGGTCGCGCGCCTCGCTGGACTCCCGGACGATGTCATCCGCAGGGCAAGAGGTATCTTAAAGGAGCTTGAAAAAGCGGATATCAACCGTCCGCGCGGTATCAAGCGCGGGCAGGAGGAACTCTCCCAGCAGCTTTCCCTGCTTACGGAGGGCCAGACGGACGAACTGCTACAGGAGCTTGCCCTCTTACAGGTGGACGCGCTTACGCCTATTATGGCGCTGAATCTAGTCAACGACCTCCATCAGCGCGCAAAGCTGATCAGGAACGCAAAATGAGTAAGATTACCGTATTATCCCCCCATATCGCAAACCAGATCGCCGCGGGAGAAGTCGTAGAACGCCCCGCCTCGGTGGTAAAAGAGCTTGTGGAAAACGCCATCGACGCGCAGGCGACCGCGATCACAATCGAGATCAAGAACGGCGGCATCGATTATATCCGCGTGACGGACAACGGCACGGGCATTCCAGCGGAAGACGTACTGCTTGCCTTTGAACGCCATGCTACAAGCAAAATAAGCGAACAGGAAGATTTGGCGCACATTGAAACCCTGGGGTTCCGCGGCGAGGCGCTCGCTTCTATTGCGGCGGTGGCGCAGGTGGAGCTTTCCACCCGCGAGCGCGGTGCGCAAACCGGCATGCGGGTAAGGATTGAGGCGGGGGAGTGCAAACTCCACGAACAATCCGCCTGCCCGGAGGGCACCCGCATTGAGGTGGAAAACATTTTCTACCATGTGCCCGCCCGCCGGAAGTTTTTAAAAACAGCGCGCACGGAGGGAAGCTTTGTTGGGGAGTATGTTTCCCGCCTGATATTGGCCAGGCCGGATATTTCTTTCCGGTTTGTCAACAATGAAAAGGACGTATACAGAAGTCCGGGCGATCATAACCTGAAAAATGCCGTTTACTGCGTATATGGCGGCGAAGTATTGCCCCATTTGCGAGAAATTGCCTTTGACGACGGATATGTCAAGCTGGAAGGGTATATCGGCACGCCGGAGATTGCGCGGCCCAACCGGTCCCAGCAATCCTTTATCTTAAACGGCAGGTTCATCCGCTCCATGCTGCTCTCCGGCGCCATGCAGCGGGCATTCGATACGCGGCTGATGGTGGGACGCTACCCGTTTGCGCTTATCAATATCCTGCTCTCTACACGGGAAGTGGACGTCAATGTTCATCCTGCCAAACTGGAGGTCCGCTTTGCGCAGGAAAATCGCCTGGTGTACGCCATGACGGAGGCCACTAAAAAAGCTCTGGGATTCTCTTTGCCGCCGGAAGTGCACTTTACCGCAGCGGAAGGCGTTGCAAAGGCCGTCATGATCGGGGAAAAGCGGATGCAGCCTGAATTGGGGCGTAAGATGCCGGATGTCGTCCGAACGGCCGACATTTCGCCCGCGATGACCAAACCCGCAGTTTCGGTTCCAATCACGCCGCAGGTGCAGCCCGCACAGCCTAAGCCTGCTGCCCAGCCGGTTGCGTTTGCGCCGATGGAGGATCATGTCGGGCCTGCGGAAGGGTTCCGCGTCAAAGAGGCGCTTTACGAGATCCCGCATTTTCGCGTGGAACCGGCGCGCGCCGCGCTGGAGCCCGAAGCGCAGGAACAGCAAAAGTTTGAGCGGCAGCAACAGGAGCAGCAGCAGTTCCATGCGCTGCCTGTGGCCATCATCGGCCAGGCGTTTGATTCATATTGGGTAGCCCAGCAGGGGGACACGCTATACTTAATAGACCAGCATGCCGCGCATGAGCGGAGGCTCTACGAGCGGTTTATGGCCCAAACGCATGAAAAAGCCGCGCAGACGTTTTTAAGTGCGGAACTGATTCAACTAACGCCGCCTGAATACGATCTCCTGCTTCGCCACAAGGAGATTTTAGAGGAGCTTGGGTTTGATGTGGAACCGTTTGGCGCAACCTCCATCCGGGTGCACGCGGTGCCGGCTCTGCTTGCGGCGGTGCCGGTCGGCAAGGTGCTGCGCGAAGCACTTGAGATGCTGCAGGCACAGGGGCGCGCGTCGACCATCGAATTAAAGCGGGAGGCCATCATCCAGGCTTCGTGCAAGCATGCCGTAAAGGCGGGCGATCCGCTCACAAGATTAGAGATTGAGGATCTGATCCGGGTGTTTACGGAGGAAGGCTTGCCGCTGACTTGCCCGCATGGGCGGCCCGTAATGGTGAAGCTGACTTTGAAGGAAATCGAAAAGCTGTTTAAGCGCATTGTTTGAGGTGCAGCGTGGAAAAAAAGCCGCACATACTCATACTTTTGGGACCTACGGCCTCCGGAAAAACGGCGGCCTCCATTTTGCTTGCAAAAAGGCTTAGCGCGGAAATCATATCCGCGGATTCCATCCAGGTATATCGCGGGCTTGATATCGGCTCGGCCAAGCCTACTCTGGAGGAACGGCAAGGCATCGCGCACCACCTCCTTGATCTGGTAGAGGTGGACGATACCGGGTTCAGCGTGGCGGAATACAAAAGACAGGTGGAACGTGCGATAGCTGATATCTGCTCACGCGGAAAAGTGCCGCTTGTGGTGGGGGGAACGGGGCTGTATGTAAACGCCCTCACATACCCGCTGCAATTTACCAGTGTTCCGGGGAACCCGCTCGTACGCGAGCGGCTACAGCTTGAAGAACAGGAACATCCCGGAAGCCTCTATAGCCGGTTGCAGCAGAAAGATCCGGTATCGGCCGCCCGCCTGCATCCCAACGATCTAAAGCGCGTCATTCGCGCCCTGGAGGTATTGGAGGTTTCAGGCCAGCCGCTTAGCTCTTTTGGAGCGGATTTTGAAAACAAGGCGCAGCAGGAAATTGCCTACCATGTGACGCAGATCGGCCTTACGATGGATCGGACGCTTCTGTATCAAAGAATTGAACAACGCGTGGATGAAATGATGAAGGCAGGGCTGCTGGAGGAAACCCAAAAACTCAACGACGCCGGATATGCGCATACGCTGCCCGCATTGCAGGGGCTTGGATACAAGCAGCTGCTGCGGCATTTACGCGGCGAAACGACGCTCGCTGAAGCGGTTGAGGAAATCAAGCGCGAAACGCGGCACTTTGCCAAACGGCAGATCACGTGGTTCAAACGGGATCAGCGCATCCACTGGCTGGATGTGACACGGTATGGGGATTTGGATACGTTCACAGACGTTATGGAAAACATTTACTTGAAGGATGAAGGGGGAGCACCATGAGCAATACAATGAAAGAGAATCCGCAGGACCGCGTCTTAAATCAGTTGCGTAAGAAAAAAGCGCCCTGCATCATCCATTTGGCGAACGGTTTTCAAATTAAAAATGCGGTTGTCCGCGCGTTTGATAACTTTGTAATCGTCATTGAAGCGGAAGGCAAGCAGATGATGCTCTATAAGCACGGCATTTCTTCCATCACCATGGCAACACCTGTTGTGCTTGACGCTTCCACTGAGGAAGTGCAGGACAGGAACGAATAATAAGAAAAGGAACCTCAGCATGACCGGAAAGGAATTATACGGATTTCCCGCCTCAGAAAAGGCTGTTTCGGCGGTATGGCAGGCCGAAAATGAGCTCAACGAGGCGTTTCATGAAATTGACGCCATAGAGGCGCACAACCAATGGAAGGTGCTCCAGGCATTCCAAACGGAAAACGTCGCGCAGCGTCATTTTTCGCAGACGACCGGATACGGATATGACGATATCGGCCGCGATACGTTGGAGCGCGTGTTTGCGCATGCATTTGAGGCTGAAGACGCTTTGGTGCGCCCGCAGATCGTCAACGGTACGCACGCGCTATACCTGATGCTTTCGGGCATTCTGCGCCCTGAGGAGACGTTGCTGTGCGTGACAGGCAAACCCTACGATACGCTGGAACAGGCGATCGGCGGGGAAGAAGGATTCGGTTCATTGCAGGAGTACGGCGTAAAGTACCGAGAAATCCCACTTTGCGGCGATACAATCGACCTTGCGCATGTGCTTTCCGTGCTGGATGAAGATAAGAGCATCCGCATGGTCTATGCCCAACGCTCACGCGGCTACGCATGGAGAGAGGCAATTTCCATGGAGGCGTTTGCGGACGTTTTTCAGGCCATCAGGCAGTGCCGCCCGGACGTGGTGATTGCGGTGGACAACTGTTATGGTGAGTTCACCGGAACACAGGAGCCCACGGCCATAGGCGCGGATATTATGGCGGGCTCGCTCATCAAGAACCCCGGCGGTGGCCTCGCGCCAACCGGCGGATATATTGCGGGAAAACGAAAACTGGTGGAAAAGATCGGCCATCGGCTGACGGTGCCGGGGATGGGGCGTGAGGTCGGTTCCTATGCGGGTTCTTATCTGCCGTTCTACCAGGGGCTGTTTTTAGCGCCGCATGTTACGGCGCAGGCGTTAAAATCCGCAGCGCTGTTCGCGCGCGTGTTTGAAAACGCGGGCATGGTCACAATGCCAAAAAGCGATGCAAAGCGTTCTGACATCATCCAATCGCTGCAATTGCCCACCAAAGAAGCGCTCGTGACCTTCTGCCGGAGCATACAAAAAGCCGCCCCAATCGACAGCAACGCTGCGCCCGAACCGTGGGATATGCCGGGCTACAGCCACCAGGTCATCATGGCGGCGGGTACGTTTATACAGGGTGCGTCTATTGAATTGAGTGCGGATGCGCCGATACGGGAGCCGTATATTGCCTATATCCAGGGGGCTTTGACATATGCGCACGGGCGGCTGGGTGCGATGCTTGCGCTGGATGCGCTCTTAGACAGCGGAGTATAGCTAATAGCTGCGCATGAGGCCGATCACTTTGCCCACAACTTCAACATCGCTGTATGCGACATAGATGGGCTGCATGGTGGAGTTTTCCGGCTGCAGGCGGACGCGGTTGTTTTCCTTATCCTCATAGAAGCGTTTTACTGTGGCGCGTTCGCCCTGTATGCGGGCGACCACGATATCCCCATTGTGGGTTTGCAGGCCGTTGTGAACCACGATATAATCCCCGTGGAACATACCGGCGTCGATCATGCTGTTGCCTTCTATTTTGAGGATAAACACCTCATCCTTGCTTGCGCCGTGCAACAGCTGGGGCGGAAGAACAAATTCTTCTTCAATGTTTTCTACCGCGAGTATGGGAGAACCCGCCGCTACGTTGCCCACCAAAGGAACCGGCATGCCGCCGGAGACCACCTGTGAATCTGTAATGACCAGCGAACGCTGTTTTGCCGGGTTGCGCTGGATGAGCCCATTCTGTTCGAGCTTTGTAAGGTGAGCGTGGACAGTGGATGTGGAGGCCAGGCCGACCGCCGTGCAGATTTCCCGTACGGTGGGAGGAAAGCTGTTCTTTTCGTAATAGGATACGATAAAATCGTATATCGCTTTTTGCGGATTGCGCAGTTTCTTCATGGCGGACCTCCTGTGTAGGTTATTCAACCATGCATTCAGTATAGCATGGATAGAACAGTTTGAAAACGTTCGTTCGCAAAATATCGCGGCAAATTCCGTTATGATTGGCTTGCAAACGGGAAAAAGTAGGGTATGATGGACCAAGGAGGAATACGAATGAAGCGCTGTTTGCTTGAAGATACAAAAGAATGTATAGAGTGCGGTGAATGTGACCGCTGTGACCTTGATCCCGAGAAGCTGTGCGACAACTGCTGCAAATGCATTGACGAATGGGAAGGGAATTTTGCTCAGATTCCCGTGCGGGATATTGTGACCGAACAAACGGAAGCATATTTGAACGAATTCTATGAGGACGAAGAGGAGGGGGAGGAGGCCGTAACAGCGTCTGCTTATGAGCCGCCCGACGCCGGCCTGCTGGCCGAATGGGAGGAAAAGCTCAAAGCGTTTGAAACCAAGCAGCCGCTTCCCACGCTCCATGGCGCGCGTAAACGCCGTCCCAGAGAGTAATATCGTCTATCGGCCCGGCTCAATGCCGGGCTTTTCTGTTGGCTCCATATCTGTAATTGTGGCCGCATCCGCTATTGAAGGTGATTTCCTCAAAGGCTTCGCGGCCGCAGATGGAGCGGCCGCATCCGCAGGGCCTTCCCGCAGTTTGATAACCTGCGCCGCGATGCGCCGCCTGTCCCGCTCGATTGCCGCATAATGCTTTCTGGTAGTGTTGACGTCTTTATGACCAAGGATATCGGCCACAAGATAAATATCGCCCGTCTCCTGATACAGCATGGTGCCGTAAGTGGACCGCAGCTTGTGCGGAGAGATTTTTTTTAACGGCGTCGCGACGGAAGCGTATTTCTTTACCAGGTTTTCAACGGCGCGCACGGTGATGCGCTTTTTCTGCAGCGAAAGAAACAGCGCGTTTTCATGCCCCGCAAGGGTTTCCATTGGCTCGCGCACCAACAGATATTTTAAAAGCGCCTCGCGCACCTCATCCCCGAATACAAGCGAATCCTGGTTGCCGCCTTTGCGGATGACCAGAAACGAATTGTTGACAAAATCGAGGTGCGCAATATCGATGCCGACAAGCTCGCTGATGCGGATGCCGGTGCCTAAGAATAGCGTGAGTATGGCGGCGTCGCGCGTTTTTGTAAACTTATGGTATTTCTTTTGGGCGGGGGAGAGCCCGCCGCCGGATTCCGCGGTGTCAAGCAAATCTGCGACCTCATTGGGCTCCAGGCGCACAATAGCGCGCTCATGCAGCTTTGGAAGCTCCACAAGCGAAGCGACGTTATTCTGTACCATTTCCCGCTTGAAGAAGTATTTAAAGAAGGAACGCAGCGTGGAAAGCTTGCGTGCCTTTGCGCGTTCGTGGTTGGTAACCTCGCGCGCGTTTTTTAAATACAGGGTCAGGTGCTCTAAAAACAGTTCGATATCGAGCGCTTTGACCTGCTCCAGA
The DNA here is from genome assembly GCA_023455425.1 of Bacillota bacterium. Lineage (GTDB taxonomy): Bacteria > Bacillota > Clostridia > Christensenellales > CAG-138 > JAEYLA01. Next base: position 11,925 of record JAEYCM010000021.1, read on the forward strand.
TCGGAAAGGCTTAAATCCTTAACTTTTTTTCCTTTAAAATACTCGATTTCAGCGGTTAAAAACGCAAAGAACGTCTTCAGGTCCACCGCGTAGCCGTAGCGCGTGAGCACGGAGGTTTGGCTTTCTATGCCGCGAAAATAAGTCCCACAGCAGCTTGGGAGCTCGTTTAACATACTGCGCAGCTTCCGCGTGTATTGCTTTGTATTTTTAATGGAGTAGATTTCAGACATATATTCTCCTGACGCATGGTGATGATAACCAAGAAGACAAGAAGAGTATACCATAAATGGGTTTTAACGAATAGTACACAATACACAGCGCGGAATTGAAAAGGCAGGCCGCGTTCATAGCCATTTCCCAGTGCGGAAGAATCGGTACCGATGTCGTTAAGGCAAAGCTAAGAGCTGTACAATACGTTGCCTGTTTAAATACCAAAGAAGAATGAAGAAGCGAGAAGATCGAGGAGTTATAGCGGGGCTGGAACGGCCAGGGAGGCTGGCAGACTGACTCCTCTATTTTTTGCATATACTATTCGTTAAAGACAAGTTTAACGAATAGTTGTTATGTTTTTTGGCGTCTATCCGGTTCAAATACATTGGCGGCTCTTTGGCGGCTCCCGACTTCTTTTCTTGGCTGCCCAGATCGTATGAAAAAGCCGCCCTAACTGGACGGCGGCTTTAGGCCCTTAATTGCCCCGCGCGCAAGCGCATCGCACCGGTTGTTGTTTTCGTTATCGCTGTGGCCTTTTACCTTGTGCCAGGTAACCTTATGGACTTGCGTCTGTTTTAAAAGCCGCTGCCAAAGGTCCTGATTTTCAACATCCTGCTTTGCAGCCGTTTTCCAGCCGTTGCGCTGCCAGTTGATAATCCAGTTTTCGGTAAATGCGCGGCACAAATACGCGCTGTCGGTATACAGATCTACTTTGCAGGGCTCAAGCAACGCTTCCAACGCGCAGATTGCTGCCATTAACTCCATGCGGTTGTTGGTGGTCTCCCCTTCCCCGCCGGAAATTTCCTTTTTATGGTTCTTGTACTGCAGGATCGCGCCCCAGCCGCCAGGGCCGGGATTTCCGGAGCACGCGCCGTCGGTATAGATTATAATCTCCTTCATACCGCTTTATTTGGCGGCCAGCGCGCGCGCTTTGTCTGCGCTTGCTTCCACCGCATCAAGCACCGCAGCGCGCATTCCGCCGCGCTCAAGCGCCGTCACGGCCTCAATCGTTGTTCCTCCGGGAGAGCAGACTGCGTCCTTGAGCGCGCCCGGGTGGATGCCGGTATCAAGCACCATTTTCGCTGCGCCCAGAACCGTTTGTGCGGCAAGCTTGTAGGCAAGCGCGCGCGGAAGGCCGGCCCGCACGCCGCCATCCGCCATAGCTTCGATAAAGAGATAGACATATGCGGGCCCGCTGCCGGAAACACCGACCACAGCGTCCATCAGGTAGCTCGGTACGGGTTCCGCCTTGCCAGTGGCCATGAAGAGGGACTGCGCAAACTGGAACTCTTCCTCGCTTAACGTGTGGTCCATATCCATGGCGATCATGCCTTGGCCCACCATACAGGGCGTATTGGGCATCACGCGCAAAATGCGGCAGCTTGGGGCCAGTTCCGCAATATCTGCGCGGCTCCAGCCGGTTACAATAGAAATAAGCGCCTTACCCTTGAGCGCCTGGCTGCATTCATTGAGCACGGCTGCGCAAATGTTGGGCTTGACGGCAAGCAACACGACATCGCACGCGGCGATCATAGCCGGGCCGCTTTGGGCGGTCAATACCCCAAGCTCCGTCTGCAGTTCTTTGACCTTTTCCTTGTTCGGATCAAATATATATATGCTGGATGGCGTTACAAGTCCTTCCCGCAGGATACCGCGTAAAATCGCTTCCCCCATATTGCCGGCGCCGATAAACCCGAGCTTTGTCATATGTCTTCCTCCTCAAAAGATTGTCTGTTGCCGTTATATAAGAAAAGTTGACAAACCATTTCCCGCTAAAGGGATCGGGCTCATCAACTCACACTTTGGCAGGGGCAGAAGGACTCGAACCCTCAAGAACGGTTTTGGAGACCGCTATGTTACCATTACATCATGCCCCTATGCTCGAAAAACCAACATGCATATTATAGCATTATGCACCATCCATGTCAATGTTGTATAAAGATGCGCTCTCATCCGGGCACAGGCCGAAAAATCGCTTATTTGGACAGAATTCGCGATAAAAAAGCTTCGATTGCCGCATTTACGCCCAAAAAATTATCGGCGTTTGAAAAGTGGGCGGCATTTTTGATGATCACAAGCGGATAGCCTTCTTTTTTAGCCCATTCCATGGAATATTGCCTGACCTTGCCTGTTGTATCATGTTCTCCAAGCAAAATAAGAACCGGGCATTCTAAGCGGATATCATGGTTTTCATGCAGAAACTTGCCATAGGCAATATCCATCTGTTCGCAGATATCCTCCTTGTTAAGCGGCTGTAGCATGCTCAGCATCATATTGTAAGCATATTGCGTCCTGCTGACAGACTTCGCCATGCTTTTCCGAAGTGCTTTTTCAGGGAGCCAGCGCGCCATAGTAGCGGCATGCTTTAACCACCACTGGTCGGATTTTGAATAGTAACCTATACCAAAAGGCGTGGTATCGATTGCAATCAGCGCCAGTGTTTGTCTTGGATATCTGGCCGCAAACAGCTGGCTTGGGTATCCGCCCACGGACATCCCAACCAGTATGGCCTCCGGGATGCGTTCTGCTTCCAGAATAGCCTTGAGTTCGATGGCGGTGTTCTCGTAAGTAAAATCGGCATAAGGGCGGGATAAGCCGTGCAAAGGCACGTCCCACGTTATGATCGTGTAACGTCCTTTAAAATGTTCTACTTGCTTTTCAAACATGGAATGATTGACGGTCAACCCATGCGTAAATACGATGCACTTTGCGTTATGGCCGACATGTCTTAAAATCCAATAATGCGTCGTGCCGCGCTCGGATATGATGCTTTTATGTTCCATCTGAGTTTCCCCTCTGCCGGACGATAAGACATTGCTTAAACAGAAATACGAACGCAGGGCAAGCCTTGCGTTCGCATCGGTTGGTTTAAATAGTTATTCTTCTTCGTCCACGGCGGGAATGACCTTTTTATTGCAGGAGGGGCAAATGAGCTCTTCGCGGGAAGAAAGCATCTCCTGATCAAAATAAATGGTATCGCTGCAATGCGGACACTGCACTTCGATGAACGCGTCCTCGTCGAAGTCATCCTCGTCGTCTTCGTCCTCGTCATCCTCTTCGCCATAGAGCTCTTCTTCCACGTCATCCAGCGCGTCGTAGATATCGGAGACGCATTCGTCCAACTCCTCCAAAGTCGCCTCGTTTTCGTCGAGCGCATCGGCTACGGCGTCCAGCGTTTCGATGATGGCGGTATACAGTTTACGCTGGGTCTCGTCGGTAATTTCCAAACCATCGCAAAGGCCGCGCAAATAGGAGACCTTTTCTTTTACATAGCTCATGTACGGTATACCTCCTTGTACTACAGTAGCTTTTGTTAGACGCGCTCCATGTATTCGCCGGTACGCGTATCCACGCGGATACGGTCGCCTTCGTTGACGAACAAGGGAACGTTGATTTTATATCCTGTTTCAAGCACGGCGGGTTTGGTAGTGCCGGTTGCCGTATCGCCCTTGAAGCCGGGTTCGGTTTCGGTAATAGCCAATTCCACAAAATTGGGCGCATCCACTGAGAACGGGCTGCCTTTGAAGAAACGCACCTTCACCGTCTGGTTCTCTACTATAAAATTGATGGCGTCTTCTACCTGTTCATGGTTGAGGGGGATCTGCTCGTAGGTTTCCGTATCCATGAAGTAATAGAGGGAACCGTCGGCGTAGAGATACTGCATCTCTTTGGTTTCAATATGCGCAGGCGGGTATTTATCCGTCGGGTTGAACGTACGTTCGAGCACCGCCCCGGTCATCACGTTTTTCAGGCGGGTGCGGACGAAAGCCGCGCCTTTGCCGGGCTTGACGTGCTGGAAATCTGCAATGGACCAAACTTGTCCATCAATCTCCACCGTAACACCCTTACGAAAATCCCCTGCACTGATCATAGTGTCATATCCTCCAAACTCAAATCTTGTGTATAATAGATGGTATTGCGTTTGCGCGTAGGCCAATATCCGGCATACCCAAATGATTTTACCATAGGAATGGGAGTTTCAACAAGGCTTTTATACTCATTGCGCCCAAGCTTGGTACATTTTTTGCATCATCAGAGCGTCTTCCGCCATTGTGCCGCGGGATTCGCAGATGACAACAGGCGTATAGCGGCGCTTATACAGAAGCTCTGCAAGCGGCGGAAACTCCGGTCCAAACTGGGTATCCGCAAAGGTATGGTGCATCTTCTCCCCCGCTTTCGTAAACTCAATGCGGCTGAAATGAATGTGCACCTGCCTTGCCCGATCCATTCCCAACCTGTTTTCCACAGCGTCCAAAATGGCGGCGTAGTCGTCCTGCGTTTTGATTGCGCCCATACCCCGGCAATGCAGATGACCAAAGTCGATACACGGGAGCAGGCGCTCATCTACGTTGCAGAGCGCAAGTATTTCCTCAAGGTCTCCCAATTGACTCAGTTTTCCCATCGTTTCCGGGCAGAGCGCAAAGGAGGTTAAATCGAGGTCCGCATCGTCGAGGGTTTCAATAATCTCCTTTAAAAGCGTAGATGCGGCGAAAAGAGACTCTCCCCTGCCTGTTTTCAAAGCGGAACCGGGATGGAACACGCCGCGAACCGCGCCCATTTGCTTGCCGGTACGCACGGCTTTTAAGAAATACTCCTTGTTTTTCTGCATGCTTTCCGGGTCTGCGGTAACCAGGTTGATATAGTAGGGGAAATGGACGCTCATCTGAATGTCGTATTCTTCCATAAACTTTTTAATCGTCGCCGCGGTCTCCTCCCGGATGCGGATGCCGTGGCCAAAGGAATATTCAAATGCCTGAAGTCCCATATCCGAAAGCCATTTGGGGGCCTGCCAGGTTGCGGTATGACCTTGTGCGTAAAAAGAATCGGAATTTCCTGCGGGGCCGAACCGAATGCGCGGCGTTGTAACGTTCATGGCATTCCTCCTAAGTGTGCGTTAATTCTATTATACCCACGTTCTCTTTGAAATGCGGCATAAATACGGAATGGTCTGGATAATGGCAGGCTATCCTTCAAACACTTCACAGAGTTTACTCAGCGCCTTTTTTTCAATACGGGATACATACGAACGCGAAATATCTAGCATGTTTGCAATTTCGCGCTGGGTCATACAGAAGTTTCCGGCAAGGCCATACCTTAGCTCGATCACAAGGCGTTCCCGCTCGGTCAGATGTTTTCGGATCAGGCACCGGAGCTGTTCCGCCGCAATGCGCAGTTCCACCTCGTCTCCGACAAGGGAGGCCTCGGAACCCAATACCTCCGCCAGAGAGATGTCGTTCCCATCCCGGTCGGTGCCGATGGCGTCGTTGAGGGATACTTCGCTTGGCCTGCGCTTATCGGACCGGATACTCATGAGGATTTCATTTTCAATGCAGCGGGCGGCATAGGTTGCAAGCGCAGTGCCTTTTTGCGCGTCATAGGTGGAAACCGCTTTGATAAGCCCAATTGTGCCGATGGATATGATATCGTCGCTGTCCCTGTTGGTTCCGGTAAACTTTTTCGCAATATGGGCAACCAGACGGAGATTGTGTTCAATGAGCATGGACCTCGCCTCGTCATCCCCTTCTGCGCAGCGCGCGAGGCAGTCTTTTTCCTGCTCCGCAGTCAGGGGTTCGGGAAATGAGTTTCCGTTGTTGATGTAAGCGGCAAAAAAGAATATGTCCTTGCAGAGTTGCATCAGGATATCAAGCATGCGCCAATACCTCCCTAATTCTGCGGTGTATCAGCATATGCTTGAGACAGCTTGTTGGTTGTTTGTCCCGGAAAGCCGCAGACAAAGCTAATTTCAAAAACCAATCGGGTGAGGTATATGAAAAGCGGCGTGTGAAGATGGTTCTTCAGCACGCCGATGATAAAAACTTTTAAAGCGCTATACAGAATAACCTGCCGTCTCATCAAAAGCAAATCCACAGGAGGATCATGTTTTCGCGTGTTAGGTCTGCGGCAATTTTTTACGCAGCATATCGCCTGCTTGCAGGGGCTGATCCGCCACGATCCATAGCCGCTGCTGCGGATGGGGGGCAGAGGCCACCTCTTCCCCATCCTCTGTCCGTAAGGATCTAACCGTGATCGTCCGGTCAATGCTGCCGGGCGCAAGGATTTCCAGCATATCTCCCGTGAAAAAGCGGTTGCGCTGCTCAATGAGCGCCGTATGCTGTACTTCGTCATATTCTAGTACGACTGCGGAAAGCTCATGCGTCTGTATGTAGCCTGCGCTGTGCGTCATTTGCCCCTCACCCCCCGGATCGCCGAATGCAAAGCCCGTGGTATAAGGCCGGTGGCTGGCCTTTTCAAGCTCTTCCATCAATGCGGCGTCAGGCGGCTCAGTGAAAGGCCGGTCCCGGTAGGCGTCGAGCGCCATACGGTAGGCGTTTACGATGGTGGCCACATAGTAGACGCTTTTCATGCGCCCTTCAATTTTCAGGCTGTCTGCACCCGTTAACAGCGCTTCATGGAGTTTGGGCAGCAAATTCAGATCGCGGGAATTGAGCACGTATGTTCCGCGCGTATCCTGCTCAATGGAAAAGTACTCTCCGTTCTTTCCCCGTTCCCGAAGCTCATAGGTCCAGCGGCAAGGCTGCGCGCACTCGCCCTTGTTGGAATCGCGCCCATTGATATAGTTGCTCAGCAGACACCTTCCGGAATAGGAAACGCACATGGCGCCATGCACAAACAACTCAAGCTCAAGGGAAGGCACCCGTTCCTTAATGGCGCGGACTTCGTTAAGCGAAAGCTCCCGCGCAAGCACAATGCGCTTGACGCCCTGCTCCTGCCAGAATGCTGCGGCATGGGAATTGAGGGTGTTTGCCTGCGTGCTTAAATGCAGTTCCATATCCGGCACATGTTCCCTTGCAAGACACAGGACGCCCGGATCATTGACGATGAGCGCGTCGGTGCCTGCGGAACGAAGATCCCGCAAAAACGCGGGAAGCCCGGATAATTCATAATCCCGAGCAAAGGAGTTGACTGCCACATAAACGCGCTTTTTGTTCCTGTGCGCAAACGTGCAGGCCTCAAAGAGCTGATCCAGCGTGAAGTTATCCGCAAAATTCCTGAGGCTCATTTGCCGCATACCGACATACACGGCATCCGCACCAAAGCGCAATGCCGTGTAAAACCGTTCCATATTGCCAGCAGGGGCCAGTAATTCAGGAATTTTCATATCAGGACCAATACTTCGAATATTTTGCCACGTTTTCCTCATGCTCTTCAAGAGTTTTGGCGAAAATCAGCGCCTTGTTCTCCGGAAGATCCATATTGCAAAAATACATATAGCCGTCTTTCGTATACTCCTCGTTCGGGTAAAGCGCAGCTTCTATCGCCAGTTTGCCTGGGTTTGAAATGGGGCCTGCAGGAAGCCCGCCATACATGTAGGTGTTGTAAGGCGAATTTGTTGCCAATTCCTCTTCCGTATAGACGTATTTATTCACTTTAAGCGCGTACTGCATGGTAGCGCAGGATCTAAGACGCTCTCCGGCCTTTAAACGATTGTGGAATACGGCGGAAACCTTGTAGAAATCCTCTTTTACGGACGCCTCGCGTTCGATGATGGAGGCGAGCGTAATGACATCGTCAATGCTCATGTCCAGCTCTTTGGCGCGCGCCAAATATTCTTCCGTAAAGATTTCATTAAAGCGCACCAGCATTTTATTGATGACGCTTTCAGGCGTTGTATCCGCAAATACCTCATAGGTATCAGGAAAGAGATAGCCTTCCAGAAAATAATCGCGCGGCTTTTCCGGGTTTTCTTTTATGGCTGCCAAAAACGGATAGGTTTCAAATATCTTTCTGTCGTTACACAGCCGCAAAAACTCCTGCTCGTCCACAGTGAGGCCTGCCTGCTGCATAGACCATATCACGCCGCTTATGGTATATCCTTCTTGGACCTTGAGGTTGATAGTCTGCCTTGGCGGGTTGCCCGCGCAGATGATATCCACTATTTCCGGGATATCCATGTTTCTTGAAAGGATATAGGTGCCGGCTTTGAGCTTATTGGCTTTGCCGACAAAATCGACATATACCTTGAAGACCGCTGTGTTGGAGATGAGGCCGGGCTCATCGCTCCCAAATGCGTTATAGAGCTTTGAGGCGACGGCGCTCGCGGAATCGCTTTTCTCCACCACGAACGCCACGGGAGTGGCGTCGTTGCTATCTACAGGCTTAATATAGCGGTCCAGTACAAAATTTATCCCAAAAGAAAAGACCGCATAGGTGATGGCCAGGCTTAGCACCAATACCAAAAAGGGCCGTAAAAACCGCCATGTTCTTCGTAAAGCCGGGGACGGCCCGTTAAAACGCCATTTTCCAGGCATAAGCTTCCTCCGTTGTTGCATATCGCATTGCCTTTCGTTCATTATACCATAGAAACGAAGCGGGCATGGTATAATCTGCGCATGTGCGTTTGGGCCGCAGGCAAAAATCGAACCCGCATAAGAATAGGACGTATAATCGTCGCTTGCGGCTATTATACCAATTACGGGAGAAGCGCGCAACAAAGCGGGCTGCGGACTCCTCTCCTATCCTTCGAGCATGCTCAGGTCGGCTTCCACGGCCTCTGCCAGCAGCTTATAGACGCTTCCCAGCAGGCTGTTGAGCCGGTATTCCGCTAACAGGAATTCGGCGGCATCCGGATTAAACTGCAACAGCTCCCCGATATGCTGCAGTTGCTGAAGCGTCTGAGGGGACTGCCTGCCCGCCATGGCATCCGCCTGCGCCTGCATCTGGAGCCTTTTGTATTCCTTATAAAATCCGCGGATGCTGTCGTTTTCCATGGCCTTTTCCCGCGCGCTTACATAAGCATGATATTCTTCGCTCTGGCGCAGCGCGGCTGCAAGCGCCTGCGTGGTTTCCGTGATTGCCATACTGAAAACTCCTTCCTGTTAGAGATTTAAAAAAGGCGCTGCAAACGCAGCGCCTTTTAATGGTATTATGGAACTTCCACGATAATAGGCAATATCACCGGATTGCGCTTTGTTTTGTTATACAGGTATTCGCGCAGCGTGTTGCGCATACCGTTTTTGATGTTGGCCCAATCGGATTGGTGGCGCTGTTCAAACAGCACGGCCTGCGGGCGTATCAGATCACAGGCCTCGTTGATAAGATCCTCCGATTCGCGCACATACACAAACCCACGGGAAATGAGATCCGGTCCGGCTAAAAGCTTGCCGGTCTTTTTCTGCAGCGCAATGACGATTGCAACAAGCCCGTCCTGGGACAACAGGCGGCGGTCTTTTAACACCACGTTTCCAATGTCGCCCACGCCAAGGCCGTCTATCATGACGCTGCCAGCAGGGACGCTGCCGTTGATTTTACCGGCATTGACCGTAAGCTCTACAACATCTCCGATATCGGTCATGAAGACATGCTCGGCATCCACGCCCATCTCCTGGGCAAGCTGGCCATGCATGTAAAGGTGCCGGTATTCGCCGTGCACCGGAATAAAATACTTGGGTTTGGTAAGGTTGAGCATCAGCCGCAGCTCTTCCCGGCAGGCGTGGCCGGAAACGTGGACGTCCGCCATTTGGTCATACACGACCATTGCGCCTTTTTGGAACAGCTGGTTGATCACGCGGGCCACGCCGCGTTCGTTTCCGGGGATTGCGGAAGCGGAAATGATAACGGTATCGCCTTTTCCGATATTGAGCTTGTGCGAGGAATTTGCCATGCGGAATAGCCCGCTCATCGGCTCGCCCTGGCTACCGGTGGTGATGACGCAGACCTGATCGTCCCGGTATTTGCGCAGCTTTTCAACCTCTACAATACTTTCTTGGGGGATATTCAGATACCCCAGCTCAATCGCCGTCTGTGCAATGTTGACCATGCTGCGCCCCTGAAAGCAAATGACGCGCCCATGTGCAATTGCAACGTCCGCCACCTGTTGAATGCGGTAAATGTTGGAGGCGAAGGAGGCCACGATAACGCGTCCTTCCGCCGTATCAAAGTAATGCTCGAATGTTTTTCCGATCTCACGTTCCGATTGCGTATGGCCTGGGCGCTCTACGTTCGTACTGTCCGACATCAGCGCAAGTACGCCCTTGGAGCCGTAATATGCAAACCGGGCGATATTCATGGGCTCGCCATCAATCGGCGTATAGTCCACCTTAAAGTCCCCGGTATGGATGACGGTCCCGATCGGGGTTGTAACGGCAAGTGCTACTGCCCCGGCGATGGAATGGCAGGTCTTGATAAATTCGATGTTGAAACAGCCGAGCCGAAGCGTGTCCCCCGGGCTCACGCAGCGGAGCATTTCCTTGCCGAGCTTGTGTTCTTCCAGCTTATGCTCAATGAGGGCAATGGTCAGCTTGGTTCCGTAAACGGGAACTTCCGGAAACTTCTGCACCGCAAACGGCAACGCGCCAATATGGTCCTCATGACCATGAGTAATCAAAAAGCCGCGCAGCTTGTCAATATTTTTTTCGAGATACGTCATATCGGGAATAACGAGATCGATGCCCAGCATTTCTTCATCGGGAAAAATAAGCCCACAATCGATCACGACAATATCCTTCCCGTATTCAAGTACGGTCATGTTTTTGCCGATTTCGGTCACGCCACCCAACGGAATAATCTTTAGTTTTGAAGCCAAAAAACAACTCTCCTTCTTTATGAGGCAGCATATTCCCCGGAACGTTTGCCCTTTTGCACGCCTGACCGCCTGCCCTGCTTAACAGGTGGTATTGAGCTGCTGCGGGCTTGTCTTTCCCGGTTATGCCGCCTGAACTCTTCGCTGACAACTTGTGTTATTATACGCTTTTGGCGCGTAATTGACAAGCGAAACCCGATTTTGCCTATGCAGGCTTTTTCAATTGTAAAATTAAGCTCCCCGCAATACCGGCGACAAATCCCATTACCATGTCGGCCAAAAGGCCGAGTGTAAACGCCATGGTCTTTTCCACCAGGGAAAACGCCACAAAGGAGATCAGCACGTAAACGGCGCCTCCGATACCGCCCCATATCCAGCCGCGCCCTTCGCTGCCGCGGGCAGCCAAGAGGCCTGCAAAGGCGGCGCATAAAGCTTTGATGACGCTGGTGATTACGGGTATGGAATCCTCACCCAGAAGCTCGATTTTCAAGAGCAACGCAAAAAACAGTATGGCAATAATGGTAAGAATACACCCTAAAAGCGACGCCTTTACCACCCGCAAAAGCGTCCCGTTGCGTTTCTCCGGCTGTTTTTTCCTACGCTTCGTCCTCATATGGTATTCCCCCTCATCTCCTATGGCAATACCTATGCGGATGAAAAAAAAAACATACCGGCAACATGGTTGCCGGTATGCAGGTGGGTCAAATTTTTATTTGATTTCCTTGACTTCTTCGGTCATGGTGTTTTCTGCCGCCACATTTTCAACCGTAGAGATCGCGCCGCGGGCAAACACGAGGCGAACCTTGTCCGGTCCGACAACCAGAGTAACAACATCATCCTTGATGGAGCCGATGGTACCATAGATACCGCCGATTGTGCGTACGCGGTCGCCCGGTTTGAGGGCGCTGAGCATATCTTTGACCTTTTTATCACGCCTGCGCTGCGGGATGATCATAACGGCGAACATGACGACCATGAGTACGATCATCAATAGTGTAGGGCTCTGAAAAAAGCTGGCGACTTCCTGCGGCATTCTTCTTACCTTCCTTTACATATGTTTGCAGACTAAGTGTATAGCAAATGAAAAGGTGCGTCAAGGGATTTATCATGCCGTCAAACGAATGTTGCGACCACTTCACAGCCAGGACACAAGCCCGTTTTATGGCCTTAGCACGGCGTCGTATTTTTCGATCAATTTTACGGGCTGGTAGGAAAGTTTTGCCTTTCTCATGCCGGGGATGCCCATATCTTCTTCCCGGTTGAGATATGTCATATCGCTCCACGCATGCTCGGCAAACTGCTGGTTGATGATAGCATAGAGACCGGCATAGGAAGCGTCCGCTTTTTCGATATGAATGACAGCCATATCTTCTTTGACCTGTTCCCCCAAAGAGAACGCGACAAGCTTCCCCGCCACATAGATACAGCCGCCTTTTACATGGAGCGCGTCCATATTGGGCAGCAGGAAGGAAATGGCCTTCATCTCCCCCAAAATACCGGGTTCGTTGATGTCCTTATCCTGCAGCCAGCTCATATAAAGCTCCATGCACTCCTTCGTCCTCTCCAATGTGAGCGGCTCATAGGTAAAGCTGTACTGCGAGGTAAACTGGTTGATATGGTTGCGCTTAGCATGGTATTTGCGTCCCTTGAGGGTAATCAGGTCTTCCGCGCTATAGATATAATCAAACGTGTTGCGGTCCGGCGTCAGAGAAAACAAAGGCGCATACGTCTGGAACAGCTCTATGAACCTGCCGTTTACGGAACGAAAACGCGGGGCAAAGCCGATTGCGCTGAAATATTCAAACGCAGCCTCAAGCGCTTTCCCGTAATCCATATCAAAGCTTTTGGGGATGGGCGGGAACATAAACGGATGCTGTTTCTTAGCGAACTGCAGCCGGATATAGAGCACATCGTCCTGCTCGGCCCATTGGATCTTTTCGTCTTGTCCCCAGATAATAAAATTGGTAAATGTAAATTCGGAGCATTCAAATGCGTGTGGTTTTAAATATGAATCAATGATGGCCTTGTCCGAAAGACGGACGGGTTGGAATTGAAGCAACTTCTTTACCTTCCTTACAGCAATTCTTCGCGCGGCATTGGCGCGCATCCTTCTCTATTCTACCGCAAATTGCGCAATCTGTAACATATAAAATTACGAAAGATAAAACAAGGCTTGTCAAATGCGATCTTGTATTGTAAACTTATTAAAAATAAAAGTTAACAATAAGGCGGTATCCAATGAAACTATCGTTACGGACCATGCTGTTCGCGGCCATGTTTGCCGCATTGACCGCGGTGGGCGCATTTATCAAGTTTCCTATTCCCCCTTATCCCGTACCCATGACGCTCCAGACGGCATTCGTCTATCTCGCAGGGCTGCTGCTGCCGCCTTCCGCTGCATTTTTTTCACAGCTCATCTACGTCCTCATTGGGTTGATCGGCATTCCCGTGTTCGCAAACGGGGGCGGGCTCGGCTATATATTCGACCCTACCTTTGGATATCTGCTGGCATTCGTGGCCGCGGCGCCGCTTTTAAGCCTGGTGGCCTCTCGCACACTATATCAGGGCAAAAAATGGTTGTTTATCTTGGGTGGATCGGCGGTCATTCTGTTTGTTCAGCTCTGCGGGGTCGCATATATGGCGCTCATTTCCTCCGCGTATCTTGCAAAACCGCTTGCTTTGTCCCGTGCGATTTATCTCATTTATATTTTCCTGCCGTTGGATCTTGTGAAACTGCTGCTTGCGTCCATATTGGGCGCACAGCTGAAAAAGCGCGCCCCGCGGCTATTCCTGAACGCTTAGTTCCTGCTCTTAGAGCAGGCGGAAAAGAGCCGCCTCTCACGAAAAAAGCTCATGCGGCATACCATATCCATAGTCAAGACGAATATGGAGGTGGCTCTGCATGAAAAGGCTTGTTGCTCTACTATTGCTTACTGCTATCGTCTGCCTTGCCTTTGCCGGATGCGCAAAGGAACAGGAAATCCGAAAGGTCAGCCTCAATGAGGTGACTCGCTCGGTATTCTATGCGCCGCAATACGTAGCCGTGGCCAACGGATACTTTGCCGAGGAAGGGTTGGAAGTGGAAATCACCACCGGAGGCGGCTCAGATAAGACGATGACGGCGCTGCTTTCCGGCCAGGCGGATATCGGTCTGATGGGGCCGGAAACTGGCGTATATGTGTACAATGAAGGCAAGGAAGACCATCCCGTAATCGTGGGGCAGCTTACGAAACGAGATGGCTCTTTTCTTGTCGGCCGTACGGAAGAGCCGGATTTCAAATGGGAAAGCCTTAAAGGGAAAACCATTATCGGCGGCAGAAAAGGCGGCATGCCGATCATGGCCCTCCTCTATGTGCTCAAGGAGCATGGATTAACGCCGGGCACGGATGTTACCGTAATAGACAACATTCAGTTTAACCTGATGGGCGGCGCATTTGAAGGCGGTACGGGCGATTATGTGACGCTTTTTGAACCCGTTGCTTCCACATTCACGCTTGCAGGGAAAGGCTACATTGTGGCAAGCGTGGGCGAAGCCTCCGGCGAGGTTCCCTATACCACCTACATGGTCAGCAAGCAAACCCTCAAAGATGACCCGGCGTTCGTGGAAAGCTTCCTGCGCGCCATCTATAAAGCGCAAAAATGGGTCATGACCGCAACAGATGAAGAGGTGGCCAAGGCCATAGCGCCCTTCTTCCCGGATTCTAGCCTGGAGGTGCTAGCCTCTGTAGCGCACAACTACCGTACGACGGATTCGTGGAAAGACGTGCCCACCATGGAGGAAAAGGACTTTGAGCGCATGCTCGCCATTATAGACTCCGCAGGCGAGCTAAAGGCAAAGGTGCCGTTTGCAGAGCTGGTGGATAACAGCCTGGCCGAAAAAGCGATGCAGTAACCTATGCCGCATGCTTGATCGGAAGCATGCAGTAGGCGTCGCTCCGCATATCGTATACATATAGCTGACGGCGGTTTTCACGGGCGCGCTTTTTTTCCAAAAGGCGTGCCTTTCGCTTTGCCGCGTGCAGACTTTCCCCAAGCAGCAGTCCAATGAGTATCCCGGGAAGAACAAAGCACAACAGAATGCCGGCCATAAGATATCCTCCTTTTGTATGTTTCCAATCAGGAAACATCATTTGAAATAAAAAACGTGCAATTAAATAATGAAGCCGCTTCCTGCAAAAAAAACTTCCATGCTTAATGTTTGTTTTTGCAAAATGGTTTCCTTACAACGCCCGTCGGTTGCCGTATTTTTATTATAGTATCCTATTTGGAAACCGTCAAGCGGAAATATAGAAAAAATTTCTAAGTGGCGTTATTATATGGCTTGCATTCCGGTTTCCAAATAGGATACAATAAAAGCAGATACAACGTTGTGTTCAATTTATAAAAAAGCAG
Source organism: Bacillota bacterium (assembly GCA_023455425.1). Taxonomy (GTDB): domain Bacteria; phylum Bacillota; class Clostridia; order Christensenellales; family CAG-138; genus JAEYLA01. The sequence goes on from JAEYCM010000021.1 coordinate 27,067, forward strand.
GTGAACCCATGAACCGGATTAAGGATTTGCGCGTACAAAACGGCTATACGCAGGATATGCTGGGTAATTTTCTGGGCGTGCAAAAGGCCGCCATCTGCAAATATGAGAACGGCAGGGCTTCCCTTCCGCAGGAAATGCTATTGCGCCTTGCGGATCTTTTTTCCGTCAGCACGGATTATTTGCTGGCCAGGGACAATACACCATCTTCCTCTTTTTCGTTCGGCATGGTGCAGATTCCGGTTGTTGGCCGGGTACACGCGGGCTTGCCCATATTGGCGGAAGAGAACGTGGAGGATCGTATTTCGGTTCCCGCCTCCGATATTCAGAATGGCGAATTCTTCTTTATGGAGGTGGAAGGGGACTGTATGACGGACGCGCATATTGTAGAAGGCGCGCTCGTTCTTGTACGCCTGCAGCCCCGTGTGGAAAACGGGCAGATCGCCGTGGTGCGCATCAATGATGAAGTGGTGCTGCGTCATGTCAAATGGGTACGCAACCAACTCATCCTCTATCCCGCCAACCCGAATTATGATCCCATGGTGATCGCAAGCGGAGATGTGCAGATTATAGGCCGGGTGGTGGAAGTCCGCATCCGGGGACTGTAAGAAAAACGTAATAGTAAAAGCGCCGATTCTTTCGGCGCTTTTTCCGTATACACTGTTATTTTCCTTCCCGGCACATCGGGCACAGTATGCTTTTGTCTACCGTAGGCGGCAAAAGCAACGTCGTAAGCGGAGCAATCTCCTGAAAGAATGTTTCCGGAGGGCGAAACGCGCGGCCAAAGTGCATCGGCATCAGTCGAACAGGATGCATGGCCTCGCAAAACAGGATTGCACCTCTATAGTAATCGCTGCCCATGCGCGGGTCGACCGGGAAAAACGCCAAATCGATATGGGAAACGCCTTGCCTGATTCTTTCAAGCTCCTTGAGGAACTTTCCTTCCGCTTCCCGCGCATATTCCGCTCCCCCTTCGTCCCGCCAATGCCAATCGTTGAGATCGCCCGCGTGGAAGATGGATACGCCATCCCATACAATATGAAAGGACACTCCCTCATCCGTGCTGCCATAGGCGGTCACCTTCATGTCGTTGGGCAAAACCGTTTGCCCGGGACGAAGCTTGGGCACGCCCAAGGGCGTGGAAACATCGAATCCCGCCGCAAATTTGGCGTTAGCGAGGTTCCAGATATCCGGCGAGTAATGATCCCCGTGCGCATGGCTGACAAGCGCAGTGGCATAGCGCATTGTTTTGAGTGATTCCTCCCGCAACAACGGATGCCGTTTCGGGTCATAGCAGTCGATCACAAGGAGGCCGCCGTCGCGCTCCAGCGCAAACCCGCTATTGCCCAGGTACGTAATCTTCATGCGGACCTCCCTGTGTTAATCTCTTGTTACGCTTTTTCGCTCAATACCGCCTTGATACGACGTACGCCCGCGGAAGAGGCTTCTTCCTTTTTGATGGTAAAGCGGCCCAAAGCACCGGTATGCGTCACATGCGGGCCGCCGCAGATTTCTTTGGAGAAATCGCCCATGGTGTAGACCTTGACGCGCTCGGAATACTTGCTTTCAAACAAACCGATAGCTCCCTGCGCCTTGGCTTCCTCAACGGTCATTTCCACGCAGGATACCGGGAGATCCGCTTCAATAACGGAGTTCACAAGGTTTTCCACCTCCTTGATTTCTTCCGGAGTCATCTTGCGGGCAAAGGAAAAGTCAAACCGCAGGCGCTCGGCGGTGATGTTGCTGCCCTTTTGCGCCACGGAACCGTCTTTGAGAACCTTCCGCAAAGCGGTATGCAGCAGGTGCGTCGCGGTGTGGAGCTTTGTGGTTTCTTCGGTATTGTCCGCCAGACCGCCCTTAAAGCGCTGTTCCGCGCCCGCCTGAGATTTCTTCTGGTGTTCCGCGAACGATAAGTGGTAACCCTCTACATCCACCTGATAGCCTTTTTCCGCGGCGAGCTCCTGTGTGAACTCCAGCGGGAACCCGAACGTATCATACAGACGGAATGCGTCCGGCCCGCTGATGCGCCCATCCGCGAGCGTAGCGGAAAGGCGTTCGAATTCGACCATGCCTTTTTTGAGCGTGCGCGCAAAACGTTGCTCTTCCTTTTCAAGCTCGCTCAAAATCTTGTCGCTGCTGTGCGCGAGCTCGGTGTAGAAATCCCCATACTGCGCGATGGCGGCCTCGGCGACTTCCAGTAGGCCGCCTTCGGGGATATCCAACTGCATGGAGAAACGGATGGCGCGGCGGATCAGGCGGCGAAGGATATAGCCCTGGTCCACGTTGCTCGGCGTGACGCCCCGATGGTCGCCCAAAATGAACACCGCGCAGCGGATATGATCGGCCACGATACGGAACGCGCGCGTGATTTCCGCGCTGTCCCGGTACTGCTTGCCGGAAAGGCGGCTGATTGTAGAGAGAATGCCTGTAAACGCGTCGGTATCATATACGCTTTCCACGCCCTGCAGCGTGGCGATGGTGCGGTCCAACCCCATGCCCGTATCCACGTTCTTCTGCGCAAGGGGTTCAAACTGGCCTTCTCCTACTTTGTTGAACTCCATAAACACGTCGTTCCATATCTCCAGATACTTGCCGCAGCTGCACGCGGGCGAACAATCGTCAGAACACGCAGGCTTGCCGGTATCGTAGAACATTTCGGTATCCGGTCCGCAGGGGCCGGTCATACCCGCAGGGCCCCACCAGTTGTGCTTTTTAGGAAGATAGAAGATATGGGAAGGATCAACGCCCATTTCCACCCATCTGTCATGGGAGACGGTGTCGCGCGGGGCGTCGTGGTCCCCTTCAAAACAGGTGAAAAACAGCTTCTCCTTGGGGATGCCCAGCCATTTTTCGCTGGTGAGGAATTCCCAGGAGAACGCGATGGCCTCATTCTTGAAATAATCGCCCAAAGACCAGTTGCCCAGCATTTCAAAGAATGTGCAATGGGAGGTGTCGCCGACCTCGTCGATATCGCCCGTGCGCACGCATTTCTGCACATCCGCAAGGCGGGTACCCGCAGGGTGTTTCTCCCCCATCAGGTACGGAACAAGCGGATGCATGCCGGCCGTGGTGAACAATACGGTCGGGTCGTTTTCCGGTATCAGCGAGGCGCTGTCGATCACCGCATGCCCCTTTTCGCGAAAGAAATCCAAATATAACTGACGAAGCTCGCGGGAGGTCAGGTTCCGCATGAAGATTAATCCCCTTTCTAATAACCCGCCTTATGTCCGGCAGGCACTCTCAAAAAGCGGCAATTCAGGACAGGCCGCTACCTTGTGATTTTACCCTCTTTTTCCTTGCAGCGCAAGCGTTACATGCCCGCATGCCTGTAACCACCGGCAAAAGAAAACCCGCTTGGTCGTAGCGGGTTCCCAATATACTTGAAACTGGATGCTGAGTATAACGCTTGGTCTTAACACCAGTATTCGCTAAATTAAGCGGTCTCTTTCTTCCCGGAAAGCGTATTGGGCTGTTTTACTATGCGCTTTGCGATAGATTTTATCTGGAGGAACAGATAAGCCCCTAAAAACGAGAGTAGTATGGAAAGCACGCTTACACAAAGGAACTTTACCCACGGGCTGACAAGAACCCAATCGAAATAAACCTGAAGGGGGACCACAAACGAATTATGGATAATGTATGCACCAAACGCGCTTCGGGCCAAGATGCGCTGAAACGCATTTGTCCAATTGCAGAAATCCCTGAAAACGACGATTAGTCCAATTGAAAGAAAAACAGCCATAAAAGACTCGTAGAAAGCCCAACCTTGCCAAACGATACCCATAAACGGGCTGATAAAGCGCAAGCCGCTCAAATAAACCATCAGCGCCATTACAGCACCCAACGCTGCCATAATATATCCTGTCTTTTTTGATATTGCTTCCAGGTAACCATACTTGCCCGCAAGAATCCCAAATAAAAAGAACAGCACGTACTGTGGAACATGGGCGGGTTCCATACCGATAAACCCGAACAAATCAATCCATCTGTCAATTGGTGAAACCAGGCGAACGAAATAAGAAACCACGCCGATCAGAATTGCCAGAATGAGAAGATAGTATGTTTTGAAACGCTGGAGCGCTTTTATTTTAGAGCCTTTGATAAACTTCATTACCAGAGCGTAAATCAGGCAATAGAAGCACAGATTGATCAGATACCATCCATGCTCATAGGAGATCAAATCGTCTTTCCAGTAAGTGTTGATATAATAATCAGAAAATCCAATGCGGCTGGGCGCATGCAGCATAGACGCAAAGTAAAAATATATCGGAACGATTGCGACCAGAAGAATTACGACGGGCAGCATCAGACGTTTCAGCTTTTTCCCGACAAACGCGCCTGCTTTTTGACTTTGGTAGGAATCCGGAACAAAATAGCCGGAAATCATAAAAAACAGTCCCATAAAATAGGCTGCGTTCACGGCCATAAAATTGCCGAGCCATCCGATGATGCCATTGGAATTATGATAGGCCCATTCGCCGCCGGTCGGCCCGTAAGCCTGGGAAGCGTGATGCGCGATTACAAGGCAGGTGAGCAAGACCTTTAGATTATCTAAATAATATAGCCCTTCTTATGCTCTGTGTCGTGAATTTTCAATGTATTCATGCATACTACCTTATCTGTTTGAGAGACCTCTCGTTTTTGTGCAGAACGCTTTGAACCCCAAAATTATAACACATCTTTGCAACACATTATGTAAAAATTGTCTTTCTTGGGAGCTACTGCTCTGATGCATGTGCGTAATCAGAAGAAGGCTGACTGCAAAAGTCTATCTGGCAGGAAAAACGCCGCCTATATGATCAATAAGCGGCGCCTGTATACTGTCGGCAAAGCCCGCTTATCTTAAAGCGGGCTTTGCCGGATCAGACAGAGACCGGAACTATGCGTGCACGATAGCGTCAAACTTGCACTTTTCCATGCAGGTACCGCACTTGATACACTTCTGCTGGTCGATAATATAAGGCTTTTTGATTTCGCCCTCGATCGCGCCGACCGGGCAGACGCGGGAGCACAGGCTGCATCCGCGGCATTTTGCGGGATCGATGGTGTAACTCATGAGCGCCTTGCAGACGCCTGACGGACAGCGCCTGTCGTAGATATGCGCCTCGTATTCATCCCGGAAGAACCGAAGGGTGGAAAGCACGGGGTTGGGCGCCGTCTGCCCCAGGCCGCAAAGCGCGGAGGCCTTGATATTCTGGGCAAGCCGCTCCAACTTTTCAAGATCGCCGGGCTTGCCGCGTCCTTCCGTGATTTCCGTAAGCATTTCATACATGCGGCGCGTGCCGATGCGGCAGGGCGGACATTTCCCGCAGGATTCGTCCACGGTGAACTCCAGGAAGAACTTCGCGATATCCACCATGCAGTTGTCTTCATCCATGACGATCATGCCGCCCGAGCCCATCATGGAGCCGATGGCGATGAGGTTGTCGTAATCGATGGGGATATCAAGGTGGGAGGCCGGGATACATCCGCCGGAAGGCCCTCCTGTCTGCGCGGCCTTAAACTTTTTACCCTGCGGGATGCCGCCGCCGATTTCGTATATGATCTCCCGGAGCGTCGTGCCCATGGGTACTTCCACAAGGCCGGTGTTGTTGATTTTGCCGCCCAGCGCAAACACCTTGGTCCCCTTGCTTTTCTCCGTACCCATCGCGGCAAACCATTCCGCGCCGTTCAATATGATCTGCGGGATATTTGCGTAAGTCTCCACATTGTTGAGAAGCGTCGGCTTGCCAAACAACCCCTTGACTGCCGGGAACGGGGGACGCGGGCGGGGCTCGCCGCGACCGCCTTCGATGGAGGCCAGCAGCGCCGTCTCTTCTCCGCAGACAAACGCGCCCGAACCAAGCCTGAGGTCGATATCAAAATTGAAGCCGGTGCCGAAAATATCCGTACCCAGCAGGCCGTATTCGCGCGCCTGGGCAATGGCAATGCGCAGACGCTTGACGGCAATGGGATATTCCGCGCGTACATAGATATAGCCCTGCTGCGCCCCGATGGCATAGCCCGCGATGGCCATGGCCTCAAGCACTGCGTGCGGGTCACCTTCGAGGACTGATCGGTCCATAAACGCGCCGGGATCGCCTTCATCTGCATTGCAGCAAACATATTTCACATCGCTCTTCGGCTTTTGCGCAAGGCCCCATTTGATGCCCGTGGGAAATCCTCCGCCTCCGCGCCCGCGAAGACCTGAGCGCTTGACGATATCCACCACCTCTTCCGGCGTAAGCTCCGTCAAACATTTTCCAAGCGCCTTATAACCGTCAAACGCAATGTATTCTTCCACGTTTTCAGGATCGATGACACCGCAGTTGCGAAGCGCAACGCGGTGCTGTTTCTTATAAAAATCCACTTCATTGAGCGAACGGATGTTTTGGTTTTCATCCACGCTTTCCGAATAAAGCAAATCACGGACGATGCGGCCCTTCACCAAATGCTCGGAAACAATGCGGGATACGTCTTCCACCTTGATATGGCTGTAAAAAGATCCTTCGGGGTAGATGATGACAATGGGACCCTTTTCGCACAAACCGAAACAGCCGGTGGGGACTACCTTGACTTCACGCTCCAACCCGGCGTTTAAAATTTCCTCTTCAAATGCCTGAATGATATTGCGGGACCCCGAGGATGTACATCCGGTACCGGTGCAGCACAATACCTGTGAACGAAAATACTCCATGGCTATCTAATCCTCCTTTGTGTTACATCACTTGGCGTGCGTTTCGTAATAGCCAATGGTGTATTCGTTTACAGCTCTGCCGTTTACGATATGATCCGTTATGATCCGGCCTACCATATCCGGAACGACCTTCACATAGGTCACCTTTTCTTCGCCGGGCTTGTATACCTCCACGATTGGCTCCAGCCTGCAAACGCCAATACATCCCGTTTGCGCCACAATGACATTCTGAAGGCCCCTTTTGGCGACCTCGTCCATAAAGGCAGCCAACACAGGACGGGCGCCTGCCGCAATGCCGCAGGTAGCCATGCCGACAACGATCCGTGTGCCGTCGGATTCTTTTCTGAGGCTGATGGTTTCGAGCGTTTTATTCCGGATGGCTTCCAACTCCTGTAATGTCTTCATATCAAACACCTCCGTTTAATGCTTCAATACCTTCATATAAATATTCTCTGAGCCAGGCGGACACCGCAGGGGCGTTGAAGGGAACACCCTCCAAGACCGCTTTGATTTCGCGCGTATCCGCTCGGAAACTTTTATCATCCGCCGTATATGCAAAGACAAAATCAACCGTCTCATTACAAAGAATGCTTGCATACAGGGTTTCCGCTATATTACCAAGGGGCGGACGGTCCCAATGGGAAATCTGGTAGCTTGCCTCAATTCGGGTACCCTGCCCGGGCGCGGATTGCAGGGAAAAAGTACCTCCTGCGGCTTCGGCCCCCGCCAAAAACATCGGGATGCCGAGACCCACCTTGCGCGTGGTGCGGCTGGTGACAAAGGGATCTAATACTTGGCGCTGGAACTCCAAAGTCATACCGCATCCATTGTCGGAAATGGAGAGACTCATCCGGTCTTCCGCATGGCGGACGTGAAGCGCAATTTCAATGAGCGTAGCGCCCGCGGCAAGGGAATTCTGTATGATATCCAGCACATGCAGGGAAATCTCCTTCATCATCATAAGGAGGGGTTATCCTTTCTTGCGGTATTTCTCGATGATGCCGGGGATATCCGCGGGAGTAAGCCTGCCGTACACTTCGTCGTTCACCATCATAGCAGGCGCCAAACCGCAGCAACCGATACAGCGCGTGGCCTCAAGCGTAAACAGACCGTCCGCGGAAGTTGCGCCCACTGCGATTTTCAATTCTTTTTCAAGCGCTTCCATCACCTTGGCGGCTCCGCGCACATAACATGCGGTGCCAAGGCACATGCCGATTTTATAGACGCCCTTGGGCTGCAGCGTGAACTGGGAATAGAATGTGGCAATGCCATATATGGTGCTCATCGGCACGCCGGCTTTTTCCGAGATAAAACGCTGTACTTCCTCATCCAGACAGCCGCACAATTCCTGCGCTTGCTGCATGATAGGCAGGAGACCGCCCTGCTCATCTTTCCATTTCACAATCACGGCTTCCAGGCGCTCAAACTCCCTTTGCCTCACGTCGGTGGTGGACATGCTGAATTTTCCTCCCAACTATAAGCTCTGATTTCCAGATAGACCACAAATTTGATGTTTGATAGAAAAATATCATATAGTAGATTCATTGTAACATACGACTTTGTAAAAAAAAAGACAATTTTATTGTCTTGTCTTTACTATATGTCCTATGAAAATAATATAGAGGAAACGAGAAAGTGATTATTGTATGGATGTGGAAGGATAGAAAGCTGTGTCGGTAAATACGGCATGCATAAAAAGATCGTGTTCGTCCATGGGAAGTTCACTGAACAATTGCAGTTCAAAACAAAAACCGGCGCGAAACGCATGCGTCAGTAAAAGATACCTGTCGTAAAACCCCGCGCCCCGTCCCAGCCTGCCGCCGTGGCCATCAAACGCCAAACCGGGTACCAACACAAAATCCACTTCCTGCGGCGGAATGATGGCGGACCGTTCCCTAACAGGAGCTAGGATGCCGTATGCGCCCGGTTCCAGATCATTTGCTTCAAACGGTTGCATTGCCACCATTTGCGTGGCGTTGAGGCAGTACGGATACGCCACGCGCTTTCCCATTGCCGTGGCGTGGTCGGCAAGAAGCTTAGAGTTCGCTTCATTTGGCATCGCCGCATATAGAAGCACCGTATTCGCCGACAAAAAAGCTGGATGGCTGAGTACCCGCCTGCAAATTGAATTTGAAAGGGTTTGTACGCGTTCTTCTGTGAGCGCCTGTAGCGCTTGGCGCATTTGCGCGCGCAGCTGGGTCTTTTCCATCGTAGTAGGACTCCTTCAACGGAAACCTGTTAAAACGTTATTCTTCCAATATCGCCTGCGCGATCGCCAAAGTCTTGATGTGTGAGATGCTGATGTGTATGGCGCGCCCCCCCATACTTTCCATGCGCGTTTTTGCGGAATTCCAAAGCTGTACGTAAGGTTTGCCCAGATCGTCGTGCAAGATTTCGATATCCCGCCAGCCTATGCCGTTGAACCCTGCGGCAAGAGCCTTTGCGGTTGCCTCCTTGGCTGCGAATATGCCTGAAAGCGTCTGTGCGTCCTCGCCGCACTTCTGGTAATACTGCCGTTCATTCTGGGTAAATATCCGTTCCAAAAACGCATTCTGGTTTGCAGCGCGTTTGATGCGTTCTACTTCTATAACGTCAATGCCGGTACCAACAACCATGCATAACCCTCCAAGTGATCCGTGTTGGCGTTCCAACGGATACCCAATACCCGTTAGGAGCGCCATGTTGTATTGTAGCCTGTCACAACCGCAAAGTCAAACAAATGCACGTTCAACCGCAAGCGCCATCGCTTCCGTCGCAGCCGCAAGCAGGGCTTGAAAGGAGAACTGTTTGTGCTGCCCGGTTGAAAGCGCAAATATGGTGTCCCCATCCATCATTGTATGCACAGGGCGGATGGAGAGCGCAAGTCCGTCATGCGCGATTGCAGCCATTTTGCTGGCTTCTTCCCGCGTCAGCACGGCATTTGTGGCGATTACGCCAAGCGTGGTATTCGTACCGACCAATATCTGCGCAAGTTCGGTCAGGTGATCCATACAGGGGATGAGGCTTCCGTCTTTTTGGGCAGCCGCAAGCAAGTTTCCGGTATGATGGTCGTAGATATCTCCCACCGCGTTGACAACCGCAAGCGCGGCCACCAAAACGCCGCAGGGCAGTTCAATGCAGCTGGAGCCGATCCCGCCGGGCATGGAAAACTCCATTCCAAACGACTTGCCCACTGTCGCGCCCGTGCCAGCGCCAACCCTGCCGAAAAGCGCAGCGTCACTCGAAGCAACGGCACATGCCGAATACCCTTCCTCTTTTCCCGGCCGGACGGAGGAGGAACCAACCGCAAGATCGAATAGTACGGCGGCGGGCACAATGGGCACCACGCCTACTCCTACGTCTATGCCGATGCCTTTCTCCTCCAGATACTGCATGGCGCCCGAGGCCGCATCTAATCCATATGCGCTGCCCCCGCAGAGCATGACAGCATGGATGCGGTCCACCAGGTTGTATCCGCGCAACAAGTCGGTTTCACGCGTACCGGGCGCTGCCCCGCGCACATCGACGCCCGCAACGGCGCCCTCGGGGCACAGTATGGCGGTGCAGCCTGTTTTTGCTTCTTCACTTGTCCAATGGCCGACCAATATACCGTGTATGGCCGTAATTCCACGTTCCAGAATGGATCCTCCTTTGACGTTTGTAGGCCTATTATACAGCAGGCATTTGTACGCAAGCAACGCCGCCAAAAGAAATTTACATATTGATTGTATACAAAAAACAGGGCATCCATACAGCGTATGGATACCTGTAGTGGGGTCGTCAGGGACTCGATTTCGGCCATCGGCAACGCCTTGCTTGTGCTTCGCACAGCGCAAGACGGCCTGAGCCGAAATCCCGGCCGCTAAAAACGCTTCACTGGAGCGTTTTTACGTGGCTTCGAGCCCCTTGAATAAGTGCACCAATAACAAATACCACCCTACTAGGGTGGTATTTGTTATTGGTGGGTCGTCAGGGGCTCGAACCCTGGACACCCTGATTAAGAGTCAGGTGCTCTACCAACTGAGCTAACAACCCGTATGGAGCGGGAAACGAGATTCGAACTCGCGACCCCTGCCTTGGCAAGGCAGTGCTCTACCGCTGAGCTATTCCCGCATACCCTTGGCTTCAAAGTGTGTCCGCATGGTCAAGGTTTATTGGTGCGGGCGAAGAGACTTGAACTCATACGCCTTCCGGCACCAGAACCTAAATCTGGCGCGTCTGCCGATTCCGCCACGCCCGCATGCTGTAGTTTAGTGGTGACCCGTCGGAGATTCGAACTCCGGACACCTTGATTAAAAGTCAAGTGCTCTACCGACTGAGCTAACGGGTCATTGGCTGGGGTGGCAGGGATCGAACCTACGATGCGGGAGTCAAAGTCCCGTGCCTTACCGCTTGGCTACACCCCACCGATGTATCCG
>JAEYCM010000024.1 GCA_023455425.1 Bacillota bacterium
GTAGCAAAAGAAAACGGTAAAAACTGGGAAGAGGCTCAGGGTGATGTGCTGAAAGCAAAAGAAGGAACTGAGCAGGCCATCAGCGCTCCGTCACTGATGATGGGAGAAAGCTTAATGGACGCTTCCAGCGGATTTGACACAGTATTATATCGCATGCCTCTGGGTGTATTTGCAGGTATCGTGCCATTTAACTTTCCGGCTATGATCCCAATGGGCTGGATGACTCCTATGTGTATCGCATGCGGTAACACCATCGTTTTAAAAGCAGCTTCCTTTACTCCCCAGTCCAGCATGCGTATCGCTGAGCTGTACAAAGAAGCAGGACTTCCGGACGGCGTAATTAATATCGTTACCTGTACCAGAAATGAAGCAGAGATTCTTCTTACACACGATGATGTTAAGGGAATTACCTTCGTAGGTTCCACATCTGTTGGAAAGCATATTTATTCCACAGCTGCAGCAACAGGAAAGAGAGTTCAGGCTCTTTGCGAAGCCAAGAACCACGCTCTTGTATTAAAGGATGCTCCTGTTAAACGTGTGGCAGCAGGTATCATCAACTCCACCTTTGGCTGTGCTGGTGAAAGATGTATGGCTCTTCCGGTAGTTGTTGTTCAGGAAGAAATTGCGGATGCACTTGTAGCGGAAATCGTAGCTCAGGCTAAGAAGTTAAAAGTGGGACCAGCTTATGACAAAACCACAAATCTTGGACCGGTTATCAATCAGGCACACAAAGATTCTGTTGTAAAATGGATCGAGACAGGAATCGCAGAAGGCGCCAAGGTGGTACTGGACGGCCGTGATGTGGTAGTAGAAGGATTTGAAAACGGATTCTACTTAGGGCCAACAATTCTTGATCATGTTACTCCTGAAATGAGCGTAGGCGAAAGAGAGATCTTCGGACCGGTACTTTGCATTAAGAGAGTAAAGAACTTCGAGGAAGGACTTGCAGTCATGAATGCCAATCCATTTGCCAACGGTTCTGTTATCTTTACACAGAATGGACGCTATGCAAGAGAGTTTGCCAGACATACAGATGGCGGTATGATCGGTATCAACGTAGGAATTCCGGTTCCGGTTGGTATGTTCCCATTCAACGGCAATAAGCTGTCATTTATCGGAGATCTTCACTGCTTAGGAAAAGATGGTTTCAGATTCTATACAGAGAATAAAGTTGTTACCACCAGATGGTTTGACGAAGAAACCGGAGAGTCCACAGCTGTTAACACATGGGATGGAACAATCTAAAAGTTGTTTTTATTGAAAAAATAGCACGCATACACTTGCGTGCTATTTTTATGTGTGATATGATTGGTGGAGTGAATTGCTTAAAGGAGAGAACAGATGGCGGGAACGATTCGGGAAATAGCGGAGCGGGCAGGTGTGTCCAGAGGTACTGTTGACCGCGCGTTAAATAAACGGGGGCGGATTGACAAGGAAGTGGAAGAGCGGATCTTTCAGATTGCAGATGAAATCGGTTATGTGCCGAAAAAAGAAAAGACGGCAGTAAAAAAGGAATCGGTTAAAATCGGCATTGTAACCCAGCTGGCTAAATCGTCATTTATGATTCCCATCAGAAAAGGGTTAGAAGATGCGCAAAAGGAATTGAAAAAAAGAGGAATTGTCTTTGTAATGGAAGAGTGTGTCACTGTGAGCGAGGAAGAGCAGCTTGCAGCCATTGAAAGGCTGGAAAAAAACAAGGTGTCAGGCATTGCAATCATGCCTGTGGAGTGCGATAAAATAAGGGATAAAATCAATTCCCTGATTGAACAGGGGATTTCAGTCGTAACGTTTAATACGGATATTGTTGGGACAAAACGAAGCTGTTTTGTAGGCCAGGACAACAAACGGAGCGGACGCACGGCTGCCGGGCTTATGGGAATGCTCACCGGAGGACAGGGAAAGATTCTCGCTATTACAGGATATTTTGGGAATAGTGTTAACAGTATGCGTGTGGATGGGTTTGTGGATGAGATAAAGAGGACATTTCCCGGGCTTGAGCTTGTGGGAGTACAGAGCAGCTTTGACGAAAAGGAAGAGGTGGAAAAAATCCTTGTTAACACCCTGACTGCTTATCCGGATCTCCAGGGGGCGGTGATATTCTCAGGAGGCCAGGGGGGCGTAAAAAAGGCGTTTGAAGAGCTGAAGCTGGATAAAAAGCCCCATATTATTATCTATGATTTAACCACGGGAAATATCAAAGCTCTGGAAGAAGGAATCGCTGATTTTCTCATTGACCAGAACGGTTATACACAAGGGTACCGCGCCCTGTTTATCCTTACGGATATCATGCAGGCTGGAAGCAGGAAAGAGCAGGAATTTTTTTACACGGATATTATTATAAAAACAAAATACAATATTTAAAATCACCATGGAATCAGGGATCTGTTGAGTTAAAAAACAGATCCTGATTTTTTTTATTAAGTAAGCGAAATCACTTGCACGCGGAGTGCGTGCGTGGTATAATGTAGGCACATGAGATGAGCGAAAAAGCACGCAAACAGATGGGAGAGGTGTAACGATGGAATATATAAAATTTGACGAAGCCAGAGAGCTTGATTTAATACTTCTTGGCAGAGTGGCCATTGATTTTAACCCTGCTTACAATGAGCAGGTGAAGGAAGAGTTTAAGCCGCTTAAGAAGGTTCACATGTTTGAAAAATTTGTGGGCGGTTCTCCTGCCAACATTGCCGTAGGCGTGACAAGACATGGTATGAAAGCTGGATTTATCGGAAAAGTATCCGATGACCAGTTCGGCGAATTTGTAGTGGATTATTTTAACGAACAGGGGATTGATACCTCCCACATTACAAAATGCAAAAACGGAGAAAAGCTGGGACTTACTTTTACTGAAATGCTTTCCTCCAGCGAAAGCAGCATTCTGATGTATAGAAACTGCATTGCTGATTTACAGCTGAGTGTGGAAGACATCGACGAAGAATATATTAAAAGGGCAAAAGCCATTTTGATTTCAGGTACTGCACTTGCTGAAAGTCCTTCAAGAGAGGCGGCACTTAAGGCGGTGATGCTGGCTAAGAGAAATGACGTAAGAATTATATTTGATATTGATTACAGAGCATATAACTGGAAAAATACAGATGAGTTATCCATATATTATTCAACTGTTGCAAAAGAAGCGGATATTATTATGGGATCAAGAGAAGAATTTGATCTGACAGAAAATCTGATTAAACCTGGTATGACAGATGAAGAAAGCGCTGCTTTATGGCAGGGATATCATGCGGCAATCGTAGTGATCAAGCATGGTATGAAGGGGTCTACTGCATATACCCGTGATGGCCAGTCATTTTCCATTAAACCGTTCCCGGTAGAGGCAAGAAAGGGCTTTGGAGGCGGAGACGGATATGGTTCCGGTTTCTTATATGGTCTGTATCAGGGATGGGATATTATTGACTGCCTGGAATTTGGTTCTGCAGAAGCGTCCATGATGGTAAAGAGCAATAACTGCTCAGACTCCCTGCCTGCACCAGAAGAAGTGCATGCATTTATAAAAGAGGAAAAGGAAAAATTCGGTGAGATGATCGCCCGTGTATAAAAATATAAAGGAGAGCGGAACATGTCAAAAACAATAAGAATGACAACAGCACAGGCACTTGTAAAGTTCCTGGATAACCAGTATGTTTCAGTGGATGGAACAGAAATAAAGTTTGTTGAAGGGTTTTTTACAATCTTTGGCCATGGAATTGCAGTTGGTCTGGGAGAGGCCCTGGACACCAATCCGGGACAGCTTCGGGTTCTTCAGGGAAGAAACGAGCAGGGGATGTGTCATACAGCGATTGCATTTGCCAAACAGAACCAGCGCAGAAGAATTATTCCCTGTGCTTCCTCAGTAGGACCTGGCGCTGCCAATATGGTGACAGCCTGTGCCACTGCAACCGTCAATAACATTCCGCTGCTGGTATTTCCTGCCGATACCTTTGCATCCAGACAGCCTGATCCGGTGCTTCAGCAGTTAGAGCAGAGCAGCAGCCTGGCGACTACCACCAACGATGCATTTAAACCGGTATGCAAGTACTGGGACAGAATTACCAGACCTGAGATGATTATGAGCGCTTTAATTAATGCCATGCGTGTTCTCACAGATCCGGCAGAAACAGGAGCCTGCTGTATTTCCCTCTGTCAGGATGTAGAGGGAGAATCTTTTGATTATCCGGAGTATTTCTTTAAGAAACGGGTTCATAAGATCACAAGACCTGTGGCAGTGGAAGAAGAACTGGAAGAGATTGCTGACATCATTGCAGAAGCGAAGAAACCCATTGTGATTGTGGGCGGAGGAGTTCGTTACTCAGATGCAGGAGAAGTGGTAGAACAATTCTGCGAAGAATTTATGATTCCATTTGGAGAGAGCCAGGCTGGAAAGAGCGCCTGCAAATCAAGCCATCCGTACTGTCTTGGAGGAATCGGAGTGACCGGTACTTATGCTTCCAATGTCATTGCAAAGGAGGCAGATGTGGTAATCGCCATTGGAACCAGACTGAGCGATTTTACTACCAGCTCCAAGTGGCTGTTTAAAAGAGATAATGTTAAATTTGTTACCATAAATAACAGCAGATTCCATGCCTATAAGATGGATGCATCCATGGCAGTAGGCGATGCAAAAGTAACCGTAGAGGCACTGACAGAAAAGCTGAGAGAAAAACAGTATGTAACCCAGTACCGCAATGAGATTACAGACGCAAAGAAAAAATGGGATGAGGAGATGGTTCGCCTGGGCAGCATTGAGTTTACAGGAGAAGATTTTGAACCCATTATCAAAGCAAGAGATCCCAGAACAATTCCGGAATTTGTCCGTCTTACCAACGGTAAGATCACCCAGACCGCAGCGCTGGCAGCGATCAGAAGAGTGATTGATGCAGATGCCACAATCATTACGGCAGGAGGTTCCCTTCCAAGCTGTATGCAGCGTATGTGGACCACCGACAAGCGGGGCGGATATCACGCTGAATACGGATATTCCTGTATGGGATATGAAGTTGCAGCAACCCTGGGGGTTAAATTTGCAGAGCCGGAACATGAGGTTTACTGCGTAGTGGGCGATTCCAGTTTTCAGATGCTGCACAGTGAAATTATGACCATTATGCAGGAAAGACAGAAAGTTAATATTCTGATCTTTGATAACTGCGGCTTTGGATGTATCAACAACCTGGAGATGAACCATGGAATTGGAAGCCTTGCAACGGAGTACCGCTATACAGACGGGAAAAAACCAACTGGCGATTTAATCCCTGTTGACTATGCCAAGGTGGGAGAGGGCTATGGTTTAAAGACTTATACCTGCCGCACCATCGCAGAGTTGGAAGATGCATTAAAGGATGCCAAAAGCCAGGAGAAGGCCTGCCTGTTTGACTTAAAGGTAATTCCAAAGACCATGTCTGACGGATATGAATCCTGGTGGAATGTGGGACTTGCTGATACGTCTGAAAAAACCAGCGTAAACGAAGCGTTTGGAAGAGTCATGGAAGGCAGAAACGCAGCAAGAAAGTATTAAACGGCCGGATATGACCGGAAAGGAAGAAAATATGAGTCAGGTATTCGGATATCCGGAATTTGATGAGTCCGGAGAAAAGATTTTAACAACTTATACCAATGAGTATAAGGAGATGAACATGGACATTCGTGTTTACCGCATGAAAGCCGGGGAAACCAGAACCTTTTTAAAAGAAGAAGAGGAAACAGCTGTGCTTCTTTTAAAGGGAAAGATTTTATACCGTGGTGGCGGTGTGGAGC
>JAEYCM010000001.1 GCA_023455425.1 Bacillota bacterium
TTGACGCGCGCGAGGTTGTGCACCACGTTGCCCGTGCCGAAGAGAAGCACGCCTTCCTCCCGAAGCGTTTTAAGCGCGCGCCCCAATTGATAGTGCGCTTCCGGTCCCGCGTCCCGGTCGATGCTCAACTGCACCACGGGAATATCCGCATCCGGATACATGTGCGCAAGCACCGACCATGTGCCATGGTCAATGCCCCAGCCGTTGTCAATCGCGACTTCTTTCGGCAGCAGGGAAGCGGCTTCCCGCGCAAGCGCAGGGCTACCGTTCGGGCGGTACTTTACCTCGTACAGTTCTTTCGGGAAGCCGTACATATCATAGATCGTTTCCGGCTTTTCATGGTCCGTGGTGCGCGTCCCCCGCGTATACCAGTGCGCGGATACGGAAAGTATGGCTCTGGGACGCGGGAACAGCGCTGCAATTTCCCGCCAGCTTCTTGTAAACGCGTTGTCCTCAATGGCGTTCATCGGGGAACCGTGCCCAACGAATAAAACCGGCATCCGCTTATCATTCTGCATTGTCCGTCTCCCCCTCCTTTTCCTGTTCCACGGGCAGCGTCACGGTAAACTTAGCGCCCTTGCCGGGCTCGCTCTTGACCTCGATCATACCATGATGCAGCTCCACAATGGCTTTCGCTATCGCCAGCCCCACGCCGATGCCGCCCGTACGGCTGCTGCGCGAGGCGTCCGCCCGGTAAAACCGTTCAAATATATATGGGAGATCCTTCCCGGCAATGCCTTCCCCGGTATCCTCCACCGCAAAGTATGCTCCGCCCGAAGGCGCAAGCCCGGTGCGTATCATAACCGATCGGCCGCCCGGTGTATACTTGATACTGTTTGATAAGAGGTTTACGAGCACCTGAAACAGTTTGTCTTCGTCCGCTTCTATGATAACCGGTTCGCCCGCGACCGTAACGCTGAGCCCTTTTTCCTCTATGGCGCGCCCGAAATTCGCGGTAACTTTTTCTGAGAGGGCATTTAGATCCACCTCGGAAAGCTCCAGACGCTCCATGTGGCTTTCCAGCCGCGCAAGCTTTTCGAGCTCCTTAACCAGCCTGCCCAAGCGCATGACCTCCTCATGGCAGCTTTCCAGGCGCTTTTGGTCGGGCTGCCATACGCCATCGATCAGCGCCTCCAGGTTGCCCTGGAGCGCGGTCAGCGGCGTGCGCAGCTCATGCGCGATGTCCTGCGTAAGCCTGTGCCTGAGCATTTCCTGCTCCTCCAGCGTGCCAGAAAGCACGTTGAGGGATTGGACAAGATCATGCAACTCCCGCGTATCCGCACGGACTTCTATTTTATCCTGATAATTTCCAAGCGCGATCCGCTTTGCGGCGAAAGTCGCCTGCGATATGGGTTTACTTAAGCGCCGCGCCATAAAGAAACCGAGTATACCCGCAAAAAACAGGGACAGTAGCCCGATCACGATGAGCGCGCGGTTTAACGTATTGATAAACAGCGTGTCGCTGTCGGTCAGGTAATACGGGCCATAGTACCCGATGGCTACACTCCCCGCATTGGCGCTTTCCACCGCAAGCGGGTATTCCCTTTCCTCATATGCGCCCTGAAAGTTTGGGTAGCGGCTCTGCATGCTCTCCGCCATGCTCATGAGCATCTGGTTGCACAGGCCGTTGTTATGCGTCATGGCGTCCCAAACCGTGTTACCCTCTGTGTTGCTCACCCGCAGGATCATCCCCTGCTCCAACGCCCGCATGCCCAAAGATTCCAGCGAGGAAACAGAGAAAGCGCCCGAAAAATCGTATTGCTTTTGCAATTCCTGCACAACGGACTGGTTGCGCGCTTCCTGCGCGCGTATGACGTACTGAACAAACGCGTCCCGCAAAAACAGATTGGAAAACAGGCTGACCGCGGCGACGAGAATGAGCGCCATCAGCGCATAGGAACGGGAGAGGCGTATGCCCAGGGTCTGTTTTTTCATCGGCCGCCTCCTATTCTCCGCCGAACGCGTAGCCTATGCCGTGGACGGTTTTTAAATATGACGAATTCCGGGGCTGCTCTCCCAGCTTGTGCCGGATGTTTTTGATATGGGTATCGATCACGCGGTCATATCCTTCATAATCGTCCTCCATGGCGACAGCAATGAGCTCCTCCCGCGTAAACGTCTTGGTCGGATGCTTGGCCATGGTAAACAGGATATTAAATTCCGTTGGCGTCAGCGGCACGCGCTCGCCATGCTTTCTTACTTCATGCCTTGCGCCGTCGATTACAAGTTCCCCGTCGTGAAAGCACATTACGCGGTAAAGCGCCTCATCGGGCGCGGCGCGCCTTAACACCGCCTCTACCCGCGCCATGAGTTGGCGGGGGCTGAAGGGTTTCACCACATAATCGTCCGCGCCCAACTGCAGGCAATCTATAATATCCCGCTCCTCCACCTTGGCGGTGAGCATGATGACGGGCGTGCGCGCACGCTTGCGGATAGCGGCACACACATCCTCGCCGCTTTTTTGGGGCAGCATCAGATCGAGAATGACAAGATCAGGCGCATGAAGCTCAAAGAGCCTCAGCGCCTCCTCTCCGTCGTATGCCGCAAGCACCGCATAGCCCGCGTTTTTTAAATATGCGCTTACTACGTCGACGATCTTCTCTTCATCGTCCACAACAAGCACGGTCTTCAATGCGCGTTCCTCCGAAGCTGCCATTCGTTCCTATATCGATATGGGGCGGCAGCCCATGCCCCTGCCTTTATCATACGTTATTTCCAGTTTTCAAACAATATCGAGGCGTCGTTGAGATAGCTTCCGCTGATCACGAGGTTTCCGTCCTGCTCCGCGCGCTCCTCTTCCGTGATGGGAACAGGGTTGCAGCCGCCGCGGGTCACGGCGATATCGTCAAAGCCGAACGTATTGCCGCAGTTCTGGCAGACAAGCGAATTTCCCTCTACTTTATAATACCCTTTTCCGGAGCTGTAACAAACCTGGCAGGTATTGAAGGCTGTGCGGATGGAACCGTCCGACGCGGTAAGCGCGATGATCTCCATATCCTTGCCGTTTGCGTTGTAGGCAAAAAACTGCGGTTTGCCCGTCAAGTCGGATACGGGAATGACGAGCCCTTCCGCATCGCCCGCGGCCTCTGCCGTATCGCCCGAAGCTTCCGGCTGCGGCGCCGCCGCGGGCTGCGCGGATGCGGAGCTTTCTTTGTTATTTAAGCTGCACCCCGCGAACAGAAGCAGCGCAACAAGTACCGCCATCGCGATCAGGATAAAACGATTCCTCTTTTTCTGCATGTTACTTCCTCCTTAAATGGCGCTGCTGTGCGCCAATCTAGGGAATATGCTATCAGCGCGATGTGTGGAAATTATGAAGGGCTGTGTCGCGAAGCGCGTGCTCTACCAACCGCGCTAATGCACCATAGAATGTGAAGACCCCTCTCGCTCCAACGGCCCTTTGTCATCTATGAAAACAGTCAAAAAAATGGGCCGAAATTTGCATATTTTTGGCCTCAATTTTTGCTCATTTTCGGCCAAAAACCACAACAGCTTGTGGTTGAACCCCATTATTTTTTGTCTCGACCACAATTCGTCATCATTATTATCGTCTCAACGTGCCCCGCTTGAGGGAACATGTCCATTGGCCCTTTCGTTATCAGGTTTGCACCCACCCCCGGCCAAATGAGCATAGGGGGGTTCAAATCCGCGGAAGGGGTTCATTTTTCTTGAGGGGGGTTCAGGTGGGTTCAAATTGCTGTTCGGCCCACATCCACATACCAAGAACGAGCCATTCCGGGCTGGCAAAATCACTCCCAAAACGCGAAAACCTCCAGAACTTCTGGAGGCTTTCGTTGTCTCAATCACTGAGTCATTACCTGGCGCAACTGCTTGCTTGAGGCCCGCTGACCGGCTCTGTCTAAAAGGCATTCCGGCGCAGCAAGTCGACCTTTCACATTTCCTTTATCGAATATAAAGTGTGGGTAGGTGAATGGAGCCCCCCCCATAAACATGCCTTTTTTGCGGCCATGCGCCGACGGCGGAGAGCACTTCGCCCCCGTTTGGCGTGGCCATTGTAAGTTCCTCTACCTTTGCGCCCGTGACGGTCAGAAACCAGTCAAAACATTGCGTATCGACAATTTCCTCATTATCGATGACCGGCTGGGAGCTGCCAAAGAAATACCCGGCGGTCGCACCCGGATAATGGTTGAAATATTCCGCCTCCAACCCTGCTTCTTTGAGCATCCTGCGCCGCTCCCTCAGCAGCGTTTCATGCCGTGCGCCGGGCCGCAAATGGGCGCAGATCATGGCAAGGATATCGTTGAGCAGGTCATATTTTTGTGTAAGTTCCCTAGGGGGATCGCCAAAGCACAGTGTGCGTGTGATGTTTGCATGCATGCCATATACGTCTGAGGCGGGGTGAAGCAGTACCACCCGTTCTACGCGCTGATCTGAAGGATTCGGATGTCGGTACTTTGCAATGCGGTCGTCACTGCCCACCAATAACACCTTAGGTACGCTGTACACCTTGCCGTATTCATGGAGGATCATGCATGCGATATCCTGTTCCCGCATGCCGGGGCGCACGTTGTCCGCAATGTTTTTCAGCATTTCATCACACAGCCTGCCCACTTCCCGGTAGCGTGCGACCTCCCAGGGCGCATAAGGCGTTTGCAGCTCCACAATTTCTTTGAACCGGCATTCTGCGCCCGCAAGGAGAATATCGGAGACGATGCGTTTTCCCGCAAGCAGTTTAAGCGCCGTTTCCTCACGGGAAGGATCGCACCACCGGACGCCAATCTTCTCGATATCCAGGCCGCTCAATTCATCGTCATAGATACGGTCAACATCCATTACCTGTGCGATCAGGAAGACGGCGTCCATGGTAACCGCAAGCAGGCCAACCCCCGTATCCATGCTGTAGAAGATTTTATTGTCCCCGCCGAATGTAAACCAGGCAAAGCTGTCCCGCCGCGTCAAGATTGCGGCGTCAAACCCGTTTTGCCGCATATAGGCGCGCAACTTCTCCTTTTTATAGGCAAAATCCTGCAGATTGGGCGTATTCATAATGCTCCCTCCTATAGGAAAGGCGTAAGAATTGCTCTTACGCCCAATTTACGTTTGCGGTCCGCCCTTTTAGCGCGCAAGCTTTTCGCCCACCGCGCCGCCGGGATGGATGCACAGAAACTGTTCTCTGGTAAAGCCGTTATATTGCATGGCCGTGATAATGATCGCGTCCCACACGGCGATTACAGCAAGCGTACTGGCTGTTGCCAGCAGCCCCCAGGGGCAGGGCTCGCGTTCAACGCGCACCTTCAGGAAAATATCCGCAGCCTGCGCAAGCTTTGAGGCTTCGTTTTCACATACGCCAACAACGATGGCGCCCTTTTCTTTGCAGCAGGGCAAAAGCCCTAGGAGTTCCGCCGTGTTGCCGCCCTTTGTCACAAGAATGACCAAGTCCCCGTCCTGAATGTAACCCATCGCGCCGTGCGCCGCGGTGGCAGGGCTTAAAAACGTCGCCGGGATTTCCACACAGCAGAGCGAGTGCGCAATCTTTTTTGCCGCAGCGCCGGAGGTGCCGCAGCCCACGGTAATGACGCGGCGTTTTTCCGCCTTGACCCTGACCAGCAAGTCCACAATGCGGGAAACGGTATGTTGATCCACCGTTTGCAGCAGGGAGAGGATTGCTTCCCCTTCGCTTTTTACGACCCGTTCAAAAGATGTATTATATGCTTCCATCTGTCTACCTGCCTATCAGATTGCTTTTGAGCGTTTCCCCGGTCGCCCCGCCGGGATGGATGCGTAAAAACTGTTCCTTGGTAAAGCCATTCATGCGCATCACCGCAAGGGAAATGGCGTCCCACGCCGCAACCACGCCAAGCGTGCTTGCGCAGGGCATCATTTGCCAGAGCCCGGGTTCTTCCCCGGTATCCATCAGCATCAAGATGTCGCAGTTTTTGGCAAGCGCAGACTCTTTGTTGTGCGTCACGCCGATCATAGTGGCGCCCTTTTCTTTACAGCAGGGAATAAAATTGAGGATTTCCGCCGTATTGCCGCCTTTTGCGATCAGCACCACGATATCCCCCTGCTGGATCAGCCCCATCGCCCCATGCGGGGCGTCCGAGGGCGAAAGGAACATTGCGGGCACCTCGATGCAGCTTAAAATATGCGCAATACGCGCCGCCGCCGTGCCCGAAGTGCCGCAGCCCGCCGTTATCACGCGCTGCCCATTCTGTTTCGCGGCCAATAGAAGTTCCACAATGCGGTCGAGCGTTTCATAATCCATCGTCCGCCGGAGGCCGCTGATTGCATCCGCCTCCCGGCGCAGCGTTTCATCATACAAAATTCCGTGTTTGGCCATACTTTCTCCTTTTGCCGTACTTCGGCGGGTTACGCCGTATACATCTGGTCCTGCATGCGGCGAAGCTGCAGCAGCACCGAAGCGTCGTTGAGCTTCACCATATCGTAGGTGATGACTTCATCCCGCTTCACATCGCACAAAAGCTCCGCACCCTTTGCAAGCCCCAACGGGAGCATGTTGCCCGCTTTTGCGATGGGAGCAAGCTCGATGCTGCCGCGGTAGCAGCATTCGCCGATGCCGTCGAGTATCTGCCCCTTTACAAGATCGCGCTTGGCAACGGTGATACATTCGCTGGTGAGCTTTTTCATGGGGTGCGCGGTCGATTCGCCATAGAGCACGCCCTGCGCTACGGTAATCGGCGTTTCCGAGCTGCACAAGTGGTACGGGCGGTAGAGGAGATAATTTGGCCCGGGCCCCATATCCCGCTGCTTCATGCCCTCGATGAGCTGTTTGTTTTCTGTCGTCACAATCACGAACACGCCCGGGTTGATATCGCCGATGCCGTAATCCACAACACCCTCTTTTTCTAGGATGCCGCCCTGGCTCTTAAGGCTGAACACCGTGGAAAGGTCTTTTACATTGCATTTGGGGCCGTGCATGCCCCGGATATCCGGCACCAGCCCTGTGGCGTTGGAAACGGCGCACATCTCGATCATCGTCTTGGAGCCGTCCACAAACTCCACCAGCATGCGGGGATTCATATCCCGTTCCCTGGCCTTCTGCACCCAAATTTCGTCCTGTGAGGTGGCATAGATGTCCAGCGGGTTGTTCTTGCCCTTGCCTGCCGCCACCACGCGGAACCCAAGCGCTTTTGCAAACCGGTAGACTTCCAGGATAGAACCCGGCTCGTCGCCCGCGGTTAGCGAATACACAACGCCCGCGTTTTCCGCCATCTGCCGCAGAATGGGGCCCACGGTGATGTCGCATTCCACGTTCATCATGACGATGTGCTTCTTGTTGTTGAAGCAGAGCAGCGAGATGCGCGCGCCCATTTCGGGGCTGCCCGTCGCATCAATAACGCTTTCAATGGGGGACGCCTGCGCGGCGATTTTATAGTTGGTGGTGATGACGCGCTTGCCCGCCGCGAGTGCGGCTTCCGCTTCTATAAGGTCATCGGTATTCACAAGTTCCCCGGTGTATCCCGCCGCCTCAAACGCACGCCTGCAGGTCTCCGTCTTCAAGTCCACCACGATATCAATCTGCATACCGACCATAAGGCCGACCTGACAGACGATCTCCCTGCCCATTTGCCCCGCGCCGACCAATGCAACGCGGATAGGCCTGTTTTGTTCGTGGCGCTGCTGCAGCCTGCTGTCAATTTCGTACATGTTTTGCTCCTCCGAATTTATTCTGCAATTTTGCAAATATTTCTGCGTTCGATCTTGGTCTGTATGGAGATGCGGTAACTGTCGAGCAGCACCGCAAGGAAAATCACTAGCGCTGAAATAATGGGCGTAATGTAAAGGTCCACCTTCAGGTATACAAGCGCGATCTGTACCAGCTGGATCAGTATGGTGCCGATCAGCGTCCCCGGGAACACGCGCCCAACGCCGCCCGAAAGGCTGACCCCGCCGAGCACCGCGGCGGCAATGGCGTTGAACTCCACGCCCTCGCCAAAGCCTGCGTTCACCACGCCATACTGCGTCACCGCCATCAGGCCGGAAACGCCCGCCAGGAACCCGCACACCACATAGCAGATGATCGTGATCCGGTCCTGGTCGATCCCCGCAAGCCGTGCGCCTTCGGCGTTGTTGCCCACGGCGTAAATCTGCTTGCCGCCGGCAGTCCGCGTCAGGTACGTAGAGGCAATCACAATAACAATTGCAAAGAGCATGACCGGGATGGGGATTAGCCCAAGCAGCTTTACGCTGCCCATGCTGGAAAGCGCGCCGGGAAGCTTGACAAGCACGGACTTTGTAAACACCAGCGCTACACCGCGCAGGAGCACCATCATGGCCATGGTCGTCAAGAACGGCAGCAATTTGAGCTTGGCGATGATGACGCCGTTGAAAAAACCGATCGCGGCGGAAACCGCAAGCATGACGCATATTGCAAGCCAAATGGGCGTGTTCCAGAAAGAAATCATCAACCCTGTCAGCGACGCCGCGATATACATGGTGGACCCGACGGAAAGATCAATGCCGCCCGTCAAGAGCACAAATGTCATGCCGATGGCGAGCACACCAATATAGGAAGAAGACAGTAAAATATTCTCAATATTCGCCCAGGAGAAAAATTTCGGCTCGATCAGCCCGGTTACAAGAAAGAGCACCACAAGCAGAATAAGGGGTACATTGTTGAGCATTGTCAATTTGAAAAGCCCTTGCCGCTTCATACCGCGCCCTCCTCGCCGCATTGCCGGAATGCGACCCTGATGATATGTTCCTTGGTAAATTCCTGGCGGCAGACGGTGCCCATAATTTCGCCCATGCTCATGATGTGGATGCGGTCGCACACGCCCATGAGTTCTTCCAATTCCGAGGAAATGACAAGCACGCCCGAACCGCTTTCCGCCAATGTGTTGATGACGCTGTACACCTCATACTTTGCGCCCACGTCGATGCCGCGCGTGGGTTCGTCCAATATGAAAATGTCGGGCTGGTTGAGCATCCATTTGCCGATGACCACCTTCTGCTGGTTGCCGCCCGAAAGGCTTTTTGCCGTACTTTTGTAGAGTGACCCGCACTTGATGGAAAGGGACTCCGTGATCTTTGCAGCTTCCTTTACCGCCGCTTTGCGGTTGACAAGGCGCAGCGCGTTTCCCGCAAAGCGCGGCAGCGCAACAAGCGAAAGATTGTCTACGATGGTATCCTCCATCAGCAGCCCTTCCTCGCGCCTGTTTTCCGTTACAAACGCAACGCCGCTTTTGATCATTTTCTGGGGCGTCGGCTTTTTGATCTGCCTGCCGTGTACGCGGATCTCGCCATCCTCCATCGCGTCAAGGCCATACACGATACGGATCATTTCGCTCCTGCCAGCACCCATCAGTCCGAAGAAGCCGAGCACCTCGCCTTTACGCACCATAAAATTGATGTTCTGCGTAATGCCGGCCTTTGTGAGATTCTTGACTTCCAGCAGCGCTTCTTCCTGGGGCTGATTTGTCTTGGGCGGATATATCTGGTCGATATCCCTTCCTACCATGTAATAGATCATTTCAAGCACTTCAATCTTATCCGTGGGGCTTTCATGCACCAGCTGCCCGTCTCTGAGCACAGCTACACGGTTTGTGAGTTCCTTGACGTCGTTGAGAATGTGCGAAATATAAATGATGGTACGCCCCTCCGCCTGCAGCTTTTTAATGAGTGCAAACAGATTTTCCGTTTCACGCAGCGTTAGAGACGTGGTCGGTTCATCAAATATGAGCACCTTTGCGTCGGTGGAAAGCGCCTTTGCAATTTCTACAAGCTGCTTTTCTCCCTGCGTGAGCTTTTCCACAAGCGTACGCGGGCTCACGCTTAACCCTACCTGGGCAAGATGCTCCTGCGCTTTTTTGTTCATGCTCCGAAGGTCAATAAGTCCAAATCGGTTTTTCTTGAACCGGTCCAGAAAGAAATTTTCCGCAATGGACAAATTGGCGAACAGGTTCAATTCCTGGTGGATGAACGCAACGCCCGAGCAGATGGCATCCTTCGCGGACGCCGGACGATACAGAGTACCGTCAAATGTCATGCTCCCTTCATCCGGGATATGCACGCCTGCCAGTATATTCATCAGCGTCGATTTTCCCGCGCCGTTCTCACCGATGAGTCCGATGATTTCGCCCTGCAGTATGGAGAGCGAAACGCCTTTAAGCGCCGGTACACCGAAAAAATGCTTTGTAATATTTTCAAATGTAATGATAGGTTCCATCGGTCAATCCCTCCTTTCTGCGTTTCTAGCTGGCCGAAATGGAGTCCTTTCCTCCGTGCTTGCGGCGGTCTGAAGTATTCGTAATGACGACGTTTTTCATCAGCCGCATACGCGTGACGTCAATGTAAGCCGCAACAAGAATGATCGCGCCCTTCACAATATTGATGGTGGCAAAATCCAGCCGCATATGATTGAGCGCATTGCTGATCAGCACAAAAAACAATACGCCGAATATCGTACCGGAAACACGCCCCTTACCGCCAAACATGCTTGTGCCCCCGATGACGGTAGCGCCAATGATGTCCATGAGGATATCCGCGCCCAATGTCGGGCGTCCGGCCATCATGCGGGTGGTATACAAAAGGGAGCTGATCGCAACACAGAAGCCCGAGAATGCATAGCTGAAAATTACCACGCGGTCTACCGGAATACCCGAGACCTTGCTCGCTTTTGGATTCATTCCGGTCGCATAAAGCCATTTACCGAGCATGCTCTTTTGCAGAATGATATACGCCACAACACACAGCGCAATCACGATGAAGCTGCCCCGCGTGAGCACCCATACCACATTGTCGTTGCCAATGGACACGAACGCATCCGGCAGGCCGCTGACGTTTTCCGATTTTGTGGTAAAAAGCGATACCGCGCTCAATAGCATTTTCATCACCAGCGTTACAATGAACGCGGGCATTTTGAGCTTTGCGATCAGCACCCCGTTTAGTAACCCCACCAGCGTTCCCAATACCGCCATTACAAGTATGGCAAGAGTCATTGCCGCATTGGTATTCTGGATGATGCTGCCGCTTTCATTGATGAGCACGCCCCAAAGCGGACTTTTCGCAAACAGCTCTGGGTTGAGCTTCTCTGTCACAAGCATGCCGCCCGCAACGCTCAAAAACCCGATCAGGCCCGTTTGGGAAAGGTCGATTCCGCCCAAGATCAGCACGAACATTTGCCCGATGGCAAGGATCAGCAGCGGCCACATATTGGAGAAGATGTTCTCAATGTTGCGCGCCTTCCCCAGCGCGGGAACAAACGCCCACACCACCAGGAAAAATGCAATGCTCAGATACAGCACAAAGTAATCCGAAAGCAGCATGTTCCGGGCAAATGTGCGTATGGTTCCCGTTTTTGTCTCTTTCTTGACGTCCAAATTTTTCACCTGGCCTTTTGCTTTGACTTTATATTGAAGAATACCCATTGTTCCGGGCATCCCGTTCTTCCAATTTTAATCGCTGGATGTTCTGGAAATCAGTACCTAAAGTGTCTTTTCAAAACCTTGGGTTACAGGGAAGCCGAAACCTGCTTCCCTGTAACCCGCAACAAAGATCAGGGGATCGATTAGCGGAGCTTGTTGCCCCACATATCGTCGTGACGTTCGGCCAGGTTGCCCTGGGTCAGCGCAAAGCCGGGGTCATAGAGCCATTCGTCGGGTTCGGTTTCGCCACTGGCGATCGCTTTGAGGAGCGCGTCAAGCAGCGTGTATGCTTCATAGTACACATCCTGCACGCCGGTGCCGTCCACATAGCCTTCATCAATCAGTGCGCCTGCGCCGGCATCGCCGTCAAGACC
This sequence comes from Bacillota bacterium, assembly GCA_023455425.1. Taxonomy (GTDB): domain Bacteria; phylum Bacillota; class Clostridia; order Christensenellales; family CAG-138; genus JAEYLA01. The sequence goes on from JAEYCM010000001.1 coordinate 11,723, forward strand.
ACCCATGATCACATGACCTTCTTCGCCGACCTTCTTCCACTTGCCCATGGGCTCAAGAACGCTCTTGATCACGGGGAACAGGAAGTCCGAAGAGGTGAAGAGGAAGTCTACGTCCGGGTTGGCCTGCATGGCGGCCGTCAGGTTGGTGAGCGCGGTATCCGCATCCCACTTGGTATCCACTTCGATCACGTCGTTGAAGATGTCAGGAGCTTTTTCTACCGCGGCATAGAAGCCTTCCTTGCGGTACACGGCGTTCGGATCGCCCAGGTTGCCGACCATGATGAGCGGCGTGATCTTTTCGCCGGTGGCGTCAAACTTCTTCTGCGCTTCGCTTACCATGTAATCAACGCAAGCTTCGGCAATCGTCTTGTTGTCCGCAACGATAACGAGGTTCTTTGCGCTGTCATCCGACGGGGGACGGTTGAAGATGCCGATGGGCACGCCGGAACGGTTGCATTCCTTGGCGATGGTCACGGCGGATTCGCCGTCCTGCGGGATGATGATAATGCCGTCAGCGCCAGCTGCAATGGCGTCGCGGACCTGCTCAAGCTGCTTGTTGGCGTCTTCATTCGCATTGTACTCCAACACTTCGCAGCCCTGCGCCTGCAGTGCCTGGGTAATAGCGGCATGGCCCGCGACCCAGAACTCGGTCTCAAGATCCTGATAGCAGAACGCAATGGTCTTGCCTTCTACGTTTGCATCTACCTGGGGCGCTTCTACAGCGGGGGCCTGGGTAGCCGCTGCAGGAGCTTCGGTGGCTGCGGGTGCCGGCTGCTCTGCAGCAGGAGCTGCGCAGCCCGCTGCGAGGGAAAGCACCATAAGGGTGGCCAGGAACAATCCGACAAATTTCTTCATTGTTTCTCCTCCTTGATTGTGTTTTGGTTTGCAGCAGAAATTGTTTGCGGGTTGTAAAAACGAATGTGCAGCGATTTGAGGGACAGGAAACGGCTTTGAGTGAATTTCTGTTTGCATTTTATCATATGAAATATGAAATTGTAAGTCCCGATTTTTTTATTATTTTTGTGTAATTACAATAATATTTACTTAAAACCTTGATTTTTTGCCCAAATTACTGTATAGTTTGCATATCGCCTTTATTTCATATTTCATATTTTGATTTTGCAAGTTAATTCTTTATCCATACATGAGGTGAATGTTCCCGTGTCTATTTGTATTTATAGCGATCAAGAAACCGTAATTGCCGATATTCGTACATTGCTTATGCTGCACGCACCCAAACTTTTACTCTTTCATGCAAAGCCTGTGCATTGTTTTACCCCTGATGTTTTCCAAACAAACGAACAATCGGCAATTCTCGATTTGACAGAATGGAATATGCTTCCAACTTTCATTTCTTATCAAGTAAAAGCGGCAAAAAATGCGATATTTTACCATCAATCACCTACACTGGAACTGACATTGGAAATGATGCGGCGCAACCTGACCCAGCTTTTAACGCCGCCGGTCAATGTATTCCGTTTGCTGTGTTATCTTGATATCGAGCCCACAGAAAACGGCATGCGGCTTTTAACGGGCGAGGTGCGCGCATACATCAACCAACACTTCATGGAACCCGTTTCTGCAGCTGAGTTGGCGGAGCGGTTTCACATCAACGCCTGCAGACTTTCCACCCTGTTTAAGAAATACGAGCAGGAAGGGTTAAACCGCTATCTGACGCTATGCCGCCTGGCGCACGCAAAAGAGCTGCTTTTGTCTACAGGAAAATCCATACCGGAGATCGCAGCCTGTTCCGGATTTTCCTGTTCCAAATATTTTGCCGCAGTGTTCAAAGACAGCGAGGGAATTTCACCCGACACATTCCGTAAGGGAACAAAATCCGGAAAAAGCCTGTAGAAATCGGATACCGCCCGTGCATGAACAGCGCGGGCGGTGTTTCATATATGCAAAGTCAAACCAAAAGAAAAATCAAAGTGCAAAGACCACCTTCATCGCTTTGCCTTCTACCGCAAGCTGTACGCCTTGATGGAACTCTTCTATGGGCAGCACATGGGTTACCAGCTTTTCGCCCGGAATTTTTCCAGCCGCAATCAGATCAAGGGAAAGGATATGGTGCCGCGGCGCAAAACCGGTGGTGCCGATTACCGTCAGCGCCTTGTAGTGGATCAGGTTTGTATCAATGGTGACGTCGCTCCCGCCATGCGGCAGCCCGCCAAAGAAGGCAATGCGTCCGCCCTTTTTGGCTACCTGGATCGCCTGTATCTGCGTTGCAGCTATCGGGTTGGCGGTAATCACAACATCCGCTCCCTTACCGCCCGTCAGCCGCCGCACTTCTTCCACCAGATCCACCTCGGAAGCGTTCACCAAATGATCCGGCCCAAACGCGCGGCAGATATCCAGGCGTGATTGCAGCACGTCCGCTACGATAATTTTTTTTGCACCGCGCGCTTTCGCAACGCAGATGTGGATACTTCCGATGGGGCCTGTGCCGATAATCAGCACCGTATCCCCCATGCGTACATCCAGCTTTTCCTGTGCGTTGATGCAGGAAGAAGGCGGCTCACCGATGGCTGCATATTGGAGCGGCATACCTTCCGGAACACGCTGGATGGTGCCCAGACGCAGGGCCTCGGGTGGGATAGCCATATATTCCGCGAACCCGCCTGCCCAATGCTGGGCAAGCTCGCGGATATTCTCGCAGAATTCCAGCCTGCCCATACGGCAGAATTCGCATTCCCCGCAATATACGTTGGGTGCAATTGCAAGCACATCCCCAACCGCATAAGGACCACGGTAAAGCTTGCCAGTCTCCACCACATGCCCGCTTACTTCATGGCCAATCACAGCGGGGAGTTTCACATGGCGATGGCCGCTCCGAAGCGTTCTTAAATCACTTCCGCAAAGGCCGCAGTACGCAACTTTGACAAGAAGCCCTTCATCCGGGCAGGAAAGCCTCTCTATTTCGCGCAGATGATAATCGCCCGGGCTTTCAAGCACGATCGCTTTCATATTTTCTATTTACCGCGCGATACTTTGCGCGGTATCTCCTTTTCGCTCATTTAGGTTAATACTTATTGATCAGTATGCTTTCATTGGATTCTTCCATTGCATGGGCGAGCGTTTCATCGGACATGATGAGGCTGACATAAAGGGATTCCACAATGCACAGCTCCGCCACACGCTTTGAAATGACTTCGCCGTTCTTACTCTCCGTAAAAGAGGCGGTAAAGAGCACGACATCCGCATTCTTTGCAAGCTGGGACATGGGATAGTTGGTGATGGCAATGACAGTCACACCCTTTTTCCGGCAAAGCTTTGCGACGCCCACAATGTTTCGTGTTGCACCCGAGTGGGAAATGCAGATCGCCACATCCCCCGGTTTTAGACAAGTGCAGATGATGTTCATACCATCCGTATCGTTTGCAACAAACGCCTGTTTGCCGATACGGATGAGTTTATAGTACATGGCGTCCGCTACAATGCTCGCATCCCCCGCGCCAAAGCATGCGGTACGCTTCGCGCGTCTGAGGTGCTCAAACGCAAGCTGGAACTGATCATTATCAATGGAAAGCAAGGTGTCGCTGATGGCAGATGCCGCAATGGAAAATGTTTTTTGCATGATCTGCACGCATGTGTCTTTTTCGCTGTAGGATTCGAACAGATCCACCACTTTGGCTTCGCCCTGTGCGCTGTTGAGCGCCTCTTTAAATTCCCCATAGCTGTCATATGTAAGCTTTTTGACAAAGCGGCATACCGTCGCCTCGCTGCAGCCAGCCTTTTTTGCCACATCCATAATAGATAGCGTGGCAAAAGAAGCCTGATCTTTCACCAAAAAATCCGCCGCCTTTCTCTCTGCGGATTTTAGGGAAGCATACACAGCCTTTAACCGTACCTCAACCTCATGTGGAAGCTTGGTTTGCATATTCGCAGAATCCATCGTGCGCCCATTCTTTCTCATTATTTTTTACTGCCGCAAACTTGATCGCTGTTAATTTCATTTTACGTATCAATATTTGAAATGTCAATACCTCTTGTCTGCCTGAGATAAATATATATCTTCATCGATATTTTGCCGGAATTACTGGAATTATTCAGATTGACGCAACCCAATAACGCATGCTATGATAACAGCATCTCCTGGCTCATTTGTCATAATTCAAAAACAATAACTGAAAAACGAAAGGAATGCCAGCCATGCGATATTTACTTGGAATCGATTTTGGCACTGGCGGCACAAAGGTCTGCCTGACGGATGGGGAGCTCAACCAACTGGCCTACTCTTTTCGAGAATATCCCATCTATACGGACCAGCCGGATTGGAGCGAACACAGCCCCGCCCTTTACTACAGCGCCACTTGCGAAAACATCCGTGCCTGCCTTGCACAAAGCGGCGTTTCACCAAAAGAGATTGCCGCCATTGCGGTTTCGGCCGCTATGCCCTCCCTGGTGCTGACGGATGCAGCAGGCGGGGCGATCGGCCGCGCCATCAACCTGATGGACCGCCGCGCCAAAGAAGAGGTGGCGTTTGTGGGGCAGACAGTTGGCATGCAGCGCTATTTCGACGTGACTGCCAATCGGCTCGAAGATCACCCCGCAATCGTCAACCTGTTGTGGCTCAAGCGCAATATGCCCGAGGTTTACTGCCGGGCCCATGCAATCCACAGCATTGACGGGTATCTCACATACCGTCTCACCCGGGTACACAATGTCAACGTTTCCAACGCCATGTTCTTTGGCGCATACGATATTTACAACCGGCGGTTTGACGAAAGCATGTTGCTGCAGCTGGGTCTTGACCCAAACATGTTCCCGCCCGTAACGGGATGTGAAGAGATTATCGGCACGCTGACCCCGGAAGCAGCGGCGAATACCGGGCTTATCCCGGGTATTCCGGTGCTTTCCGGCCAGACGGATTGCAACGCGGGCTGGCTGGGCGGCGGCGCAATCGCGCCTGGAGACATCCAGATGAACCTTGGCACCTGCGGCAACTTTGGCATTATCACAAGCGAACCGGATTTCGTGGACAGCATGATCAATTTTGATTATACGGTGGCAGGCACCTACATCACCGTGCCCACCACACTCACGGGCGGCGTGCTGCTGCGTTACCTCCGGGATCAGTTTTCCCAGCTTGAACTTGCCACACAGTCATTAACGGGAGTCGACGCATATGATCTGTTGAACCGCGAAGCGGAGCCGATTTCGCCCGGCAGCGACGGTTTGATCGTCCTCCCCTATCTGATGGGGGAGCGGACCCCCATCTGGGATGCGGACGCAAAAGGAACCATATTCGGGCTTTCCTTACGCCATACCAAAGGCCATATCGTGCGCGCTATGATGGAAAGTGTGGCCTACGCACTCTATCATTCTTTTGAAACACTCTCCCCGCATATCCACAACATCAACACGCCCTTGGTACTCAACGAAGGCGGCGCAAAAAGCGTGCTCTGGCGCAGGATCATTACAGACGTCTTCAACCTCCCCACCGTTCTTGTCAAAAACCGCGCCGGCGCGCCCTATGGTGACTGCCTGCTTGCGGCAAAAGGCGCGGGGCTGATCAAGGATTATTCCATTTCCCGCGAACGCACGGAATACATCGACCGGATGGACCCGGACCCTCGGACACACGAGCTGTATATGGAGTATTTTGCGCTCTACAAACAGCTTTATCTCCAGTTGAAAGATCAGTTCAAAATGCTCTCCGCCCTCAACCGCAAGTATGGCGGAAAGTAAAAGAAAAAGGCAATGACAGCAGCACCCTCTTTTATAAGGGCGCTGCTTTATTTATGGGAAAATACGTTCCGGGGCGGTATTCGGTTCACCCGGCTTTATGAACGGTATAACCCGCGCGAGAACGCCTCAAACACCCGGTATTCTGCATAGCGTTCCGTATATAAGGCGGAACGTCTTGTATCCGGCTCAAATATGCGCGCGGTCTGAACCACCGTTTGCGCGGCTTCCGCCGCATCCTTGTAAACGCCTATCGCACTGCCGGCAAGGAGCGCCGCGCCAAGGCATGCGGCTTCCCGTGTTTGCAGCGTTGCAACGGGAATGCCCATGCAGTTCGCCTTGTTCTGCAGCGTTACCTCAGAACGCGCACCGCCACCAACGCAGCGCAAAGAGCGGACATCAATGCCCGTCTTGCGCAGCGCGTCCATATTCAGCCGCATTTCAAAGGAGAGCGCCTCAATCACCGCCTTGGCGATATCGTACCGCGTGGTGTTGAGCGTAAGGCCAAGCAGCGTTCCTTTTGCGTTGAGTTCACAGGTCGGCGTGCCGCTGCCATTCAGATGTGGAATGAGCATAACGGGAGACGGTTCCAGGCTCATGTGGGAGCAAATCTCCGTATAAATGCTGTGCGCGGCTTTTTCCGCCGCATCGCCGTCCGCATGGCAGAAGTTTTCGGCAAACCATTTGAGTATGATGCCGCCCGTATGGTTGAGTGCAAACGTAAAATACAGATCTTTGACGGTATGCGCATAACAGGGATAGTAGCCTTCAAACATCACATCCCCCACCTGCACGCCATTTAACGCGGTGGAGATTACTTCGGCCGTTCCGTGCGAATCCAGCGCCATATCAGGCTTTACAATGCCCGCGCCAAGCGCGGCGCACGTTTGATCATGCCCGCCGGCCACCAATTTGCAGCCTTGTCTAAGGCCCAGCTCGGCAGCAAGCGCATCCGAAACCACGCCGACAATTTCGCCGGAATATACAGGCCGGCTAAGCTTCGCCTTATCAAAGCCGTAAGCAGAAAGCACCGTATCCGACCATTGCAGCGTATGAAGGTCCATGCACATGGTGCGGGATGCCATCGTCCGGTCAATCACAAATCCGTCGCTGCCCAGAAGCTTCAGGATATAGTCCGCATAAGTTGTAAATGTATGCGTACACGCATAAAGCGCAGGATCGCGCTCCTTTAGCCACAGCATTTTTAAGAAAGCGTTGAGCGGGTGCGGGCGCATACCCGTCTTTTGAAACAGCGCGCGCGCTTCCATTTTTCGTTCCACATCCGCCAGCAGCTCTTTGGCGCGGTAATCCATGCCAAGCTGCGCGCGGGAAAGCGCCCTTCCATCCGCGTCCACGGGAATGATGGCATCCCCCTGTACGGAAAGCGACAGCGCGGCGACTGCGCCGCCCGCCTGCGCCGCCGCTTCCTTTATCACTTCTTTTGCAATGGCAAACACTTGCCGTGCGTCCTGCTCCGCATAACCAGGACGCTCCGTAATTACACCGTATTCCCGGAAACCATACCCCTTTAATTCTCCTTCCGGTGTAAATACGGCAGCTTTTGCGCCCGTTGTTCCAACATCCACGCCCATCAACAACATAAAACACCTCAAAAACGCTTGCTACAATCTTTGCGCAGGCACGCAGAATAATGCATGCCTGCGCAATACAGATCTGGACCCGTTTGAATTGCGGGATTAGAACAAATAGTTTTCCGTTTGGCGCTGCTGGGTTTCATCATAGAAATCCGCGCGTACTTTAGGTAGGTAGGTAAGCGCCTCAAAAAGCACCGGAAGTAGATTGCCATGGATGCCTACGGCATGATGCACATAGGGGCCTTTGACGATCATGCTTTCCACCTTGAGCCAATTGGGGACTTCCACCCACAAATAGGTTCCCTGTGTCCTGGGTCCTTCAATGCCGACCGCAGTGCCAAGCAGCATGCCGTACTCCCCGCCGTCCCCGTCAAAGCGCGCCAACGTAATTTCGCCGCCGCGGATTTCCGATACAACAGAACCGGGGCAATGTTCCGGGAATGCAAAGGGCCGATCCAGCTTTGCTTTGCCCTTTGCAAGGGAGATAGGCCACGGTCCGCAGTGCTGCAGCAATTCGCCATTGTCGTTTTCCGGATGACGTACGGACCAATCTACAAAGAAGCTCGGCGTGGTCCCCATACCGGCCGCCTGTACCATGATGGAGGTGATGGCGCCGTGAATGTCCGTTTCGCATGCCACGGGAAGGTTTTCTTCCGTCAGCAGCGCGTTTGCGCAGCAGGGCATCAGATGCAGTTCCATCTGCAGAGAATCCCAGCACTGAATGGCGATAGCGTTGCAATCGTTCTCAAGCGCGAAGCTCTTCATGGCGGCCTTGAGGCAGGCGACACGGGTCACATCGGTTTCCGGCACGCAGACTTCCATGTTTTCCTTGATGAAGCTGACCGTTTCTTCCACTTCTGCGTTGGGCTTTGCTTCGAGTTCCCGCACCCTATGGGTGAGTTCCGTCATGGAAATAGGAAAAATCTGAATGCCAAAGCGCTCCAAGAGTTCGCCCTCATTGCACATCATGGTCCAGAAATCTGCAGGACGGGTGGAAATCTGAAGAATGCGGGCCCTCCTGAATTCCTTTATGACATTGGCGGCCGCTACGAACGTGCGGAATCCCTTTTCAAACGTTTCATCCTCTACACGGCAATTGGGGAGATACGTAAAGGGCACCTGCATACGTCGAAGCACTTTGCCCGTAGCAAACAGACCGCACTGAGAATCCCTTAAACGGCTTCCATCCGTAAGCGGCGCTTCATCGCGCGGGCCATAGAGCAGCACGGGTACATTGAGCTCGCGCGCAACCTTGGCGCAGCTATGCTCGGACCCGAAGTTACAATGGGGAATGAACAGGGCGTTGACCTTGGCCGCTTTGAACTTTTCCACCACCGGGTCAACGTCTTCCGCACAGCGCAAAAGCCCTTCCTCGTTGATATCTTCGATATCAACGATCTCAACATTTACAAGGCCCAAGGACTGAATACGGTTAAGGATAATCTTTTTATACTTGACTGCGTCTTCCGCACTGAAAATTCTGCGGCGGGTAGGGGCATATCCAATAACAACCTTATGATCCATCATAGAATGCATCCTCCATATTCTTTTTTCGTTTTTGATTTTGAAATTTTCCAACTGAGTATTTGTAATGCGCAATTTTAGAAAATACCGACTTTTCTTTGGATATATTGCCGTTTCCTCTAGTACATGATAGCATAGATTCAAGAATTATCAATATATCTCCGAACTATTTTTTTCATTTTTCAATATTTTTTTCGAAAATTAGAGCGACTTTACTAGGCCGCTCCTGGCTCTGGGCAACTCCATGGTTTCAAGGAACAATGCCATATTCATACCGAAAAAGTAAAGCCACACCCAGCAACATGGGGCCCGCGCATGTTACATGTAAGCGAAGCCTATAACCCATAGGGGCGGGTTACATCTCTGTGACTCTTGCCGAATGCAACGGGCGTGGGGTCACGCGCAAAAAGTCGCGATTTCAAACGGGGGTATAGGCAACGCGATCCTCTCCCCCTTTCGTGTCGATGGCACGAAGCTATATGACGCAATCCAACCGCCTGTGGGGACAAATCTATCAGGTCGTACGCGGGAACACGCCACGGATTATAAGGGTGCGACCCCGCACGACGACCCTATGGAGCGCCTGCTCTCCGCCCGGCGGGGATAGGTCATTCAGGAAGAACCGGCAAACGCCTAAACTACCACAGATGGACGGAACTCCTTCGCGGGGTTCTTTTCATATTACCACAAGCGCCAATCCGTGGCGCTATTATTCTTTTTGGAGGTTCAAATATGACCAACACCAACGAACTGCGCGCCAAGCGCGCGAAAGCATGGGAGGCCGCCAAGGCCTTTTACAACAGTAAGGCCAACGACGGGCGCCTCTCGCCGGAGGATGCCGCGATCTACGACCGCATGGAAGAGGATGTCATGCGCCTGGGCAAGCAGATTGCTCTGTATGAGCGCCAGGAGGCCATCGAGGCCGAGCTGCGCCAGCCTACGTCCATGCCGCTCAGGGATAAGCCGCATACTATGGACGGCAAAATTACCCGTGCAGATGCGCAGTATGGCGTCTACTTCTGGGACATCATGCGCAGGCGTGTGGCGGAGAACGCGTTGCAGATATCCGAGGGCAGCGGCGGATATCTGGTTCCGAACGAGTTTGAATCCAAGATCATCAGCGCTCTGGAGGACATCAATATCATTCGCAAGCTGGCGCACAAGATTGAGACCGATTCGGGGGATAAAAAGATTCCCATCGTGGCGTCCCACGGCACCGCAGCTTGGGTAAGCGAGGGTGCTGCCGCTATTGAAGCGGACGATGTATTCGATCAGATATGGCTGAATTCCTACAAAATGAGCACCATGCTTCGGGTGTCGGAGGAACTCATGAACGATTCTGGGATCGACATTGAGAGCTACATCGCGGGCGAGTTCGCGCGGCGCTTCGGCGCGACCGAGGAGGCCGCGTTCATAAACGGCAACGGCGTGGGCAAGCCCACCGGCCTGCTGCATGATACCCTTGGCGCGCAAGTGGGCGGCGTGGCCAACCATGCGACCAAGATCACGGCGGATGAGATTATTGATCTCGCTTACTCGCTCAGGACGCCCTACCGCAGCAAGGCTGTGTTCGTAATGAACGATTCCACGCTCAAGGAGATCACCAAGCTCAAGCTGGGTGACGGCTCCTATCTGTGGGAGCCTGCCATATCCCGAGGCGTTCCCGACGTGCTGCTTGGGCACCCTGTGCATACGACCACGGCCATGCCGGAAATGGCTGCAGGGAAAAAGACCATATTGTTCGGCGATTTTTCTCATTACTGGATCGCTGACCGGAAAGCGCGCACATTCAAGCGATTAAACGAGCTATTTGCGACTTCGGGACAGTGTGGGTTTCTTGCTTCGCAGAGGTTGGACGCGCGGCTAATGTTACCTGAGGCCATGAAATGTCTCAGGATGGCGGAATAGGTTTCTGGCACTTAAGTAGTGAAAATGTACGGGGCGTTGCAATGAGCAGCGCCCCATTCTTATTGGGGGTATATAATGACTGTTGAACAAAGGGAAAAAGTACAGCTGATGAGGCGGCAGGGTACGGGGTATGCGCAAATCGCCTCTCTTCTTGGCATCTCCAAGAACACGGTGAAATCCTTTTGCCGCCGTAATCAGGTTCAAATCAATGACAAAAGTACCGGAACCGCCTCTTTGGAGGGCGTGACATGTAAACGGTGCGGGAAGCGCCTGCACCAGAAATCCAAACAAAAACCCAGAAAGTTCTGCTCCGATCAGTGCCGGCTTGCATGGTGGCGCGATAATAATGAACAGCTCAACAAAAAGGCGCTGTATACAATTCGTTGCGCGGGCTGCGGGCGGAGTTTTGAAAGCTATGGCAATAAGGGCCGTAAATATTGCGGACATGCCTGTTATATTAAGGATAGATTCGAGCGCGCGGGATAGCAAAATGCAGCCCTGTTTTAGGGCTTTCTACCTCTAATCAACTTGCTTTGTGCCCTGTGTGGAGCTAACATGTGGTACTGCAAGGAGGGATCGTATGACACGAAATATAAGGATAATAGGGCCTTTATCGCCCGCAGTACCCAAGAAAAAGCGTGTGGCGGCATATGCGCGGGTATCCAGCGGCAAGGATGCGATGCTCCACTCGCTCTCGGCGCAGGTCAGTTACTACAGCGATTACATCCAACGTCAGCCCGGCTGGGAATACACCGGCGTATACGCGGATGAGGCGCTCACCGGCACCAAGGATGCCCGTCCTGAGTTCCAGCGGCTACTCGCTGATTGCCGGACAGGAAAAATCGATATGGTGATCACCAAATCCATATCAAGGCTGGCAAGGAACACGGTAACCATGCTGGAGGCGGTACGCGAGCTGAAGGCGCAGAACATCGACGTATTCTTTGAAAAAGAAGGAATTCACAGTCTGAGCGGGGATGGCGAGCTGATGCTTACCATCCTCGCTTCTTTTTCGCAGGAGGAGAGCCGCTCGGTCAGCGAAAACTGCAAGTGGCGCATCCGCAGGCAGTTTGCTCAAGGCCGACCGGGCAGCATGACTATGCTGGGCTATAAGCAGGTCGATGGAGCATTTGAAATCATTCCCGAGGAGGCGGCGAGCGTCAGAATGATATTCAACGATTATCTGAGCGGAATGAGTAAAATCGCTATTGCTGCTAATCTCAACAATATGGGCATTCAGACTAAGCGTGGAGGCATCTGGCATGAGAGCATGGTGAAATATCTGCTGTGTAATGAAAAATATGCGGGCGACATGCTGCTGCAAAAGACGTTCGTATCCGATCACATCAAGAAAAAGCGACGAATAAACCAGGGCGAGCTTCCCAAGTTTTTTGTAGCAGGTAGCCATGCATCGATCATATGCAAAGAGACTTTTGCGCGTGTTCAGGATGAAATGGCGCGGCGGGCCGAGCAGTATCATCCAGTTGAGCAGCAACTAAAGGAATATCCTTTTACGGGCATGTTGATATGCGGACATTGCGGTAAGCACTACCGCCATAAAATCAGCAATGCAGGAAGCAAATATGCAAGCGCGGTGTGGATATGCTCCACTTTTAATAAACTCGGCAAGATGAACTGCCCTTCCAAGCAGATACCCGAGGATATCTTGCTGTCACTTTCGGCACAGGTGCTTGGACGCTCTACTTTTGATGAGGCGGCTTTTAACGAGCAAATTCAAGAGATACGTATATCAGGACCCAATAAGGTGATTTTTGTATTCCGCGACGGCCATACAGCAGAACGTGTATGGCAGAATAAATCGCGCCGGGATAGCTGGAGTGCGGAAGCCAAGCAACGGGCACGCCAGCACCAGCTTGAACATTTAGAAAGGAAGAACGGTCAATGCGAACAAACGCTGCAAAAGTAACTATAATTCCCGCATTCATGCGGCCATCTACGACCGGTCCGGTGGACTCCTCCACAAAAAAGCGCGTGGCGGCATATGCACGCGTCTCCACCGACAACGAAGAGCAGCTTACCAGCTACGAAGCGCAGGTGGATTATTATACCCGATACATCATATCCAAGGAGGAGTGGGCATTTGTTGATGTCTATGCCGATGAGGGCATTTCCGCCACCAACACCAAAAAGCGCGACGGCTTTAAACGCATGGTCGCCGATGCTTTGGACGGTAAAATCGATATGATCATAACTAAGTCGGTATCGCGCTTCGCGCGCAACACAGTGGATACCCTGACCACTGTGCGCCAACTCAAAGAAAAGGGCGGGGAAGTCTATTTCGAGAAAGAAGGAATCTATACCCTTGACAGCAAGGGCGAGCTGCTTATCACGATCATGTCCAGCTTAGCGCAGGAGGAAAGCCGCAGTATATCCGAGAATGTCACATGGGGGCAGCGAAAGCGGTTTGCGGACGGTAAGGTCAGCCTGCCATATAAGCAGTTCCTCGGCTACGAAAAGGGCAAGGACGGCCTGCCTAAAATCGTGGAAAAGGAAGCGGCCATCGTGAGGATGATCTATTCGCTTTTCCTTGAGGGTAAAACGCCATCCGGTATTGCCCGGCATCTGACCAACGAGGACATTCTCACTCCCTCAGGCAAGCAAAATTGGCGCACGAGCACAGTGCTAAGCATCCTTACCAACGAAAAATATAAAGGCGATGCGCTCCTGCAAAAGAATTTTACGGTGGATTTTCTCACGAAGAAAATGAAGGTCAACGAGGGCGAGGTCCCGCAATATTATGTGGAAAACAGTCATCCAGGCATTATCACACCGGAGGTATTTGACCTTGTGCAGCATGAAATAAAAAAGCGCAAAGAGGCTGGCAGGCCGCAAAGCGGGGCAAGTTGCTTCTCCAGCAAGATTATTTGCGGCGAGTGCGGTGCTTCCTACGGCAGCAAGTTGTGGCACTCCACAAGCAAGTACCGCCGCACGATATGGCAATGCAATCATAAATATAAAGACGGGCCGCGCTGCAAAACGCCGCATCTATATGAGGCTTCGCTCAAGCAGGCGTTTGTGGATGCCTTCAACAGCCTGATTTCCAACAAAGATGAAATCCTGCAGGCCCACGCCGATATCATAGAGGCTCTGACCGATACCGCCGACCTCGACAGGGAGCTCGCCAAGCTCCAAGACGAGCAAACCATGATTATGCGGCTCATGCAGAAATGCATAGAGGAAAACACGCATACTGCCCTCGATCAGACGGAATACCACCAACGCTACGGCACTCTGCTTGGACGCTACGAGTCGGTCAAAAGTAACCTCGTGTACATAGCCGACCAGCGGCAGGAACGCGCTACAAAGCGCGGAAACGTTCTGCGGTTCCTTGAGGCACTCGAGAAGAGCGACTTGGTTGCAGAGTTTGATGAAGAATTATGGCTGGGTATAGTGGATAAAATCACCGTATATTCCGAGCACGATATTGTCTTTGCTTTTAAGAACGATGAAGATTTGGCTTGGAGAATTTAACGCTAGACTGTAGGAGCAATACATTGTTAAATATAGTCGAAAGAGGTATAATCTATTAGAAAACGTGCTGCACATTTACATCAATGACACATGACAACTCTTAATAGTTAGATTTTACGCAATAGGGTGATTGTATGGAAGAATACTCTGAGACAGACTGTGGCCCAGCGTCTGCGACCCATTCTAATGATGACACTCTGAAAATGGGAAAGAAGGACTATGACCTGTCCCATAAAGATATCATCATGGTTAAAAGCATCGAAAAACATTTAAAACTGTTTGAGATCTTTCGACTACGTAATTCGCAACTAATAACTCTTATTTTAGCAGGGGCAAAAACCTTGGCCAGTGAAGCTGGTAGGTTTTCAATGGAAGAAGCGCAAAAACATTTAAATTATTTAAGTAAAAAAACGCGTGATAGAGTTATAAAAGAACTCTGTGAAAAAGGATGGATTGTTTTCGACGGGTTTGACTACGAAATTCCAGGCAAGGTTCGATCTTTCTTATCGTCTATGTTTATATCTTTTTCTAAAGAAAATCTTTCTATGGGAGAACAAATCAGGACAACCGTTATGCTTGCGGATTTTGTAGATGAATTTAACATGAATGAAGAGGAAACTGAATCCATCAAAAAGATAGGGTTTCGTGAGTTATCGGTATGGAAAGGCTATCTAGAGCGAGTCTTGCAAAAAAAATCTAGGCGCGAAATATTAGATATAGGTCTACAAACACAAGGAATTATTAAAGTGATTAAAAGTACGCAAAAGGCACTCAACAGTAGCAGAAAGGTTTTCTCGCGAATCGACTATGCTGAATTTTTCGATATTACAAGCGGCATATTGGATTTAACAACACAAATTTTTTCTATGGCTATCCAATTTCAGAGAGACAGCCAAAAAGGGCTAGGTGAGTTTATATCTCCAGAAATGATAGAAACTGCGCTCCATGATGCAACAAAAGAGGTGTTGGCAAATTTTTCAGAAAAAAACTTCTCATCACCTAAACAGGTATTCCAACTTAGAGAAGAAATTATTGAGAGTAGGGCACGAGCATTTTTTGACGACGAGAAGGAGGAGAATGTGCCAACACCGCCTCCTGAGCCCGTTGATATCGTTGAGGAAGAAACATTGGCGGATTGGATACAAAATCCCATGGATTTGTTTTATCAGCAAATGCAGAGAAAAATGGAGTTTAAAGAAACCGCGCCTATGGAGGAAATATTATTTAAAGATATTGATACTTTTGGTCAAGCTATGTATCGAACCAATCAGCTAATTAAGCTGACCAGAAAAACAGAGCACGAAAATACTCCAAATACTACAAACAAAGAAGCATTTGTTCTTAGAATTCATGATGCTAATAAGGCGCTGTCCGAAGGGCCGGTCGAGCTTATAACAGAGTGTTATATAAGGAGAAGCGGCGATGGATCAATTTGAAGAATTTGTTGTTAATCCAGAAGCCCAAAGGATATGCTCCATGTTTCATTATGGCTGGATCTCAAAAAAGGAAACAGGGCCAATCGAAAGAAATTTAAAGCTGTTTAGAGATGTGCAAACATATCTTTCATTGATGGGTTATGAGCTGCTCAATCCGCCTGGGACGGATTGGTATGTTATTCGGCTGAAAAAAGCATATGACTCCGCATCATTTGATTATTTTCTTAAACGCATAAAAGGTGTAGATAGACGTCATATGGCATTGCTTTCAATAATTTATAGCAAGCTAGTTCTGCCCAAAGAACTTCGTCATGTCGAGGTCAACCAAGAGCTGAGTATGACGATAGATGAGCTTGTATATAATTATGGAGGCAAATTCCAACAAGGAAAGCAAGCGCCCCGAAAGACTATTGAAACATTACTCGCATCTTTAAAAAAACACCATTTTATTATTTTTGAAAAGGGAAAGTCTATTATTACAGTGGGCCCCGCAATGTATATGCTACACGGAAATATGTTGATGGATATATGTAATTACGTTATTCAAGGCTTTACCGCAAATCTTAAATCCATTCCTAGAATTGACGAGGAACCCGCCAGCGAAGAAAGCGAAGAAGAGGAGACCTTGGAGTGATTAAGGATTTTTCAACAGTTTTTTGGGGCTATTTGCCGACGACAAAGGAGCCATATAAGGCCCATGAAAAGGTCAATGCATTTATTGGCCCATCTGGACATGGGAAAACCACAATATGGGATGGTTTAAGATTAATGTTGGGGGGCGGCCATTTTGAAAGCAAAAGGACATTCTCATTTTATGTGCACAAGAAAAGTAACTGGGCTGTTGTAAGAGTAGCTTTTTATAATTTGCCCATCAATGGAATACGCCCTTTTGAAGCGGCACGAAAATTTAACGATGAGGTTACTGCTTGTTGCAGAATCTACAAAAATGATCAGGGCTCATGGGCGAGAGATTATTATTTAATAGATGGCGCGTTTTATGATCTGAAAGACCTACAATTCAATACCAAAGCATATAGTGATGCGGCATTGGGCGTTGGACAATACTTGGAGGTTTTAGAAAAATGCCTTGGGATAACAAAAGAGTTTCGCAATCTAATGGCCATGAGTCCTGATACTGTTAGGGAAGTGGTAAATTCGTCCCCGCATAAGCTTTTCAATTTGATTTTTGATTTAAAAGGAGCCAAAGAATATAAGCAACGTTACGATGATAGTAAGCAGAGGTTGAATGAGCAAGAAGTAGCCGTTGAACGTGCAGAAAAAGAAATGGAGGAGGCACAAACCCGCTTTGAACTGACTAGGCAAAAGGCGCAGAGATTTAGACTTTATCAAGCAAAAGAGAAGGAGATTGCAGAGGTAAGGCTTAAACTTAAGAAGCTTGAATATCTCGAAGCATATAAAGCTCTCAATTTGACCTTGGCGGAAATGGAAGTAATCGAAGGGAAGGGTAAGGTAGAAACGGATAGGGTAAATGAGTATACGGCGCAAATTGAAGAGAAGCAAAAAGCAGCTGATTGCTTGGAAAATAAATACAAGATACTAGACGAAGCTGAAGAGCAAGCAAATCAAGCTATCACAAGTTATGCGGTTGATCAAACATTAGCAATGCAAGAAGCTAAGGAGATTGACGAACAAATACAGAGGCTTAAGCAGATTTCTCCACAGAGTATTGACGAATTAGAACAACTGAAGGTACTTCTCCAAGAGGACGTGGAAAAACAAAATCTGAACTATTCCCAAGCGAAAGTCGAATGTGCTCAATTACGAAAGAAACTGTCAGACTTAGAAAATAATCTTCCGCCCTATATAACTGAAGCCAAAATATTCAGAGGGGCGCTTGAATCCGCGCAAATTCCATTTGTCATGCTTGCCGATGCGGTCAGCGTGAAACCGGACATGAAGCAGTGGCAAGAAGCTATTGAAGCATATCTGGGCAAAAACCGTTACCGTATTGTTGTAGACGCAAATGATTATCTTGATGTAAAAAAGTTGCAACAACAGCACAAATATGGCGCGCGTGTTTGCCTTCCACGATGCGGAAGTAGGACGGTATCGCAAAAAACATTATCCTACCCCAGCATCTATAGTGCACTCGATATCAGCAATCAAGAGAAGATAGGCGGATACCTAGAGCGGTTAAAACACGTATATCTTGTAGAAACCGTAGAAGAAGGGCATAGCCTGCAAAAGCAGGGGATTGATAGCATTACTCTTCAATGTTTGCTTCAAGACAATGATGGCGCAATCCACTTAAAATACAATATCCTCTGTTGCGGAAAATCCGCTATAGAGGAGGAGAAAAAACGAGCCTATATATTGCTAGAAAAGCAACAAATTATCCTTGCAGATTTTGAAAATACTTTACATACCGGCCAACATGAATTGAGCGAAATCGAGGAAGCGTTGAGAAACCAGAGGCTATTGCAGCAACTCTCGGGTCTGGAGCAAACATATCGTCTACGCTTTAACGAGGCGCAACGGTTATCGGATTTAATAAAAGAAAAGACACATGAAAAAGATACGGCGCATAAGGAAAAAGAAAGCATTCGTACCAATGCATTCCATGTCAGGGAGCAAAAGACGCGGTTTAGTGAGAAAATGCAGCAGGCATTATTAAATGCAACTGAGTTTTCCAAGCAATATGATATGTTGCAGAACAAAATCCCCTCTCTTGAATTGTCTTTTAAGCACGCGCTACAAGAAATAAAAGCATTGGGTCTTACTCAGGATGATATCGCGTCCATACCCGATATAAAAAACCAAGCTTTTCAAGATGCATCGGGAAACTTGCTTATCTCCAAAGATATGAATAATAAATTGAATATGTTGCTTCAGGAGAAGGAGAAGCTCTACGATTCTTCCGTAAACGAAGAGATTGTCCGTTTAGTAGAAGCACAGGAGGGACAAGTTGATCTGCTTATACAAAACTTACACCGCTTAAAGCAAGATCGGGACGAACTGGATCAAACCTGTAATGATTTGTTGTATCAATTTCGAGGACATATTAAAGACATCATGAAGGATTATATTGCGGAATTTGAAAGCTTTGCAGATCTTTTAAGAGCCTCCGCAAAAGGTAAACTTGTGGAGATCACCCCTGAGCCGGAGACTTGGGAAATTCAACTTTCTATCGGCTATGATGGGAAAGAGCCCGTTGCCGTTGATGGACCTCACCTTAGCTCAGGGCAGAAAGCCAGTACAAGCCTGATGATTCTGCTTGCCGCGTTAAGCGACAATAAAAGCGGAAAAATAACACCCATTATGTTTCTGGATGAACCTAAGGCCCGGGTAGATGATGAACGCGGGAATGAAATAGGTCAATTACTTCAAATTACAGATATCCAATATTTTATTACGCATCAGCATGGCGAATCCTTGAAAACTATTGATTGGATTGACCATGCCTTTACATGCAGCGCTTGCGAACCCGGAAAAGAATTTGCGAATCCCCTTATACTTAAAAGACGTTCTAGGAGGGCCTATGGCAATTGATGCAAAACACATAACGTACCAACGAAATTCCACAAAAAAATATCCAACCTATAAAATAGAAGCAGGATTAGAATGCAAGAAAATTTTGAGTACTTTAAGTAAGCCCCATGGACTTCAGGCGTTGATGGAACAAATCATCCAAGAAGTCCAAAAAGGCGCAAAACGTTTTAGCCCTTTAGAAAAAAAGTTCTCAACTAGCTATTCTCGCGAGGATATTCTCCAATCAATTGAAGTATTGTTAATTGATGGTATTATACAAACAAAAAGCAAAAATAGAAAGCCAAATAAAAGCAATCTGGAATGGGAATTACAATTACTATATTTAGACCCCCGTGCACGAGAGCAAGTTCCCCAAATGGAAAAATTAGCTGCACAGAATTATGAGAACTTCCAAAAACAAATATGTGAGATTATTAGGGATCTAAAACCCTCTTTACTCAAGGATCATCTGAATAGATGTATCGAGCAAAAAGAACTGCTCACCCCTAATGGCGAAAAAGTCTGCGGAAGCGAGGCATGGATAAAATTTCAATCCGTCGCTTTAACTGTGGCTTATGCTCTTGTCTTGTTGGAGCAAGGTAAACAGGAACCCTTACGCATAGTTTCTGAGCGAATTTGGGGTAAAAGCAAAATCCTTGATCGTTACAAGAAAGAGATTATGCTTGTAACGGGAGAATCGCTTAGTCGGCTAAATCTTACAAATACACCCGAGGTGATTTTTACCCATGGAGATATCACTTATATGTATAAAGGACATCATTCCTCGCTTCTTGCTGGAGCCCCTTGTTGTTTAATTCCGGAAACCATTCAAGGCATGGAAATTGAGCATGCTTTGGTCGATAAGATCTTTATTATTGAAAATATGGCTGTCTTTCAGGAGATTTTTTTCCGTGAATATCATAAAAGACCAGATGTATTACTCGTTTGGGGAGCCGGATACATATCATCCTCTAAATTACATCTGTTAAAAAAGATTCTCCAGCATCATCCGGTTCCGGTATATATCTGGAGCGATTTGGATTCTGATGGACTTGGTCTAACGCTAGACATGGTAAAAAAATTTCGCAAATATAATGTTAATGCTTATCCGGTACTGATGGGTGCAGCTGAATTGGATCTGGCCAAGGGCAATTATCAAGCGGCAAATTATTTTAATTTGGATGATCCCGAGTTATATGCCATTTTTCCTGATGTGCTTGAAAGGATAAAAAGGAAAAATGTTATGGAACAAGAAGAACTTCTGCTTTATTTTGATATATGGAAAGAGAAACTTCCTTAATATTAAATATTCTAGAACAAAGAGGCAACCTAACAGAGCATGTTTTCTAACTGCCTTGGGTGCACCTTATAACGATTCTCTCGACATTATTTGACGAAACCAACCTGATAACGAAAGGGCATCTCGAAAACAGCCAAGCGGGTGCAAACGCCTCCACGAAAGGATGCAAAACACTAGAAATCAGCCTGTTTTGAACAGCCAAATATACCCCAAAACGCCGAAAAGCCCAGCAATGCTGGACTTTTCGATTGTATTAAGACTTACGTCTTTACCTGCCTAATAGCTCAGTGATTAATACAATTTGACGATTCGTATACCTTTTGTTATAAGGTATGGGTTTCGTTAAAAGGTTTAGGAATCGTTATAAGGTATCCACCTTTCGTTAAAAGGTTGTCCTCGCATCAACAATTTGTATACAGAAAACAACGTAACGCAATATTATACTGTGACTATAGGCATCTGCCTATGACGGGAAACACGTAAAGGTATCAGCTATTTAAATCCTTAATATCTGTGCTCTTGATCGAATCGATAATTCGTTCTGAAAAAGCCTCTTTGAGCAATCGTATCCAACGGTCGGCTACCGCAGGATCAAAAGAAACCCCTGAGATTTCTTGCAACAGCATTTTCCCGCTCGATTCAAATACATAATCATATGTGATTCCAATTACGAAACCGGGCTTGTATATGATAATTGTGCGATCAAATCTCTCTGCTATTTTATAAAAATGAATTTGATTATGAAGTCTTTTAGGTATCTCATCAAAAATCCGTGCAATCGCATTTTGAATGTTTTTATCAATAGTGGCGTTTTCACTATGCGAATAAAAGACCTCAATCTTTAGCCTGCCAATCATTGAAATCCAATTGCTTATTATTACTGGATTTGTAAGGTACTTCAAAATATGAGAGCTAACAATAATAATACTTTTAGATGCAAAGTCAAATGCACTTTGCATTAAATCCTCACTCTCACCGCTTAGTAGATCTCTGTTTTGTGCATAAACGTAGTGAAATTCAGATAATGTTATATTCCCTTTCTGCAGATCATAATAGGCATCGACCGTGTTTTTCAAGTTCGTTCCGTATAAGTCATGATCCCAAATGGGGCGGGGCCAAAATCTTCTATTATCAGCATCACGTTCAAACAACCAAGAAGCGCCCTGTGTATTGCGCTGAATCTGTTTATGTACCACCGAAGAATAATCATACCCACGGTTATTATTGAAATCAAATAATAGATTCTTGTTATCTTCATGAATATAAATTTGCACTCTAAATGCCGCATATTTCAGTTTTTGATATGTTATATCCAACAATCTAAATAATGTATTTTTTTCAGTAGTCAGCAATGAAGATCTCGCCTTCTGCTCATCATATATATTTCGGATTGTTTCAAAATTTGCATTTAGGAACGCAAGACCAATTTCATATTCTCTATCTAAATACATATATGGTTTTGGTGGGGGCGCATCCTGTAACATGCCAGGAGACTCATCCATTATTTCACCTGAGACTGTGTTAACAATGATTGCGTTAAGTTGCGTCTTTCTTTTTTGAATTTTGGTTAGAGTAGTCAGCGCCTCTTTCCCCTCGGGAGTCAAGACTAAAGTATTCGAACTTCTATGTATCAATCTTGAATAAGAGGCCATATCCGATATAATTTCGGCTGCAATTTTCTCATCGATACCAAGCCATTCACACAGATCGCCTACCGTATTAATTCCGGCGTCCACGAACTTCAAAATTGTTTCATATATATATGACAAAGACGTTTCGGTTCTTTCAATTGCCTCAATGCCGATCTCATAAAAGGGACAGTAGATGGTCGTTTCGCAAATATAGCGATACCCCATATTCTCCTTTAAAAAATGTATATTAAAGCGTTCTTCTGAGAACATAGTATTTAGTCCTTTCTATATTCTATTATAGAACATTCATCCTCATGTTCTCTTATATAATTAATCACTTTTCCAAAGTCCGCCTTTTGTGCTTTCTCTAAACATACCAAATCACCAACAATAATCAGTAAACTCTTGGCTCTAGAAAAAGCAACATTCAGGCGGGGTCTTTCACTTAGAAAGCCAATGTTCGAATTTTCAGAACTTCGGACAGGCGAATAAAGAATGATATCACGTTGATTGCCTTGAAAACCATCCACAGTATCAATTTCAGGAATGATATTTTTTAAGGAAATAGATGCAATATCTCTTTTAAGTAGTTCAACTTGTCCTCTATATGAAGCAATAATACCTACAGAGTAACTTCTGTCACCAATGGCTACATCAAGTTTCATTAAATATTGTAATATAATAGAGACTTCCAGGGGATTATTAAATGTTCTTTTCCCGTCGATAAAACAAACATCTTCTTTTCTCTCGTTATATTCCAAGGATGATGTAGATACCCAAACTATGGCCTTATTACAAAGAAAATCGATATCTAGCGAACGTTCCTTCGCCGAGACTCCGTTTTGAATGGTTGATTCGTAAAAAATTCGACTTATCATCGTACCAATGCATGGATGCATACGATATTGTGTAGTAAGCCGTTGCCTTGATGTCTCGGGTAGTAAGTCATGCAATTGTTTAAAGCCACCATCTTTTAATTGCTCAATGGTCACTTTTTTTGTGGTATCAGTTCTCAATCCTCTATTATCATAAACTGGCGGTAATTGATCGTGGTCACCAACCAATATTACTTTTTTCGAACGAATAATAGATAACATCAATTCTGGGAGAGTCGCCTTCGCAGCTTCATCAATTATCACACATTCAAATGCCGTATTCTCAAATAAGGTACGGATGTTACCCCCTAAAAAACCGGTGCATGTGCCGATAATAATTGTTGCGTTCTTAACAAAATAATCGACTATATCTTCCTTTTCAGTGATCTGCTTAATCCATCCATCAGAAATTCGAAGTTGGTTGAGCACTTGGCTATCACTATCGAGCTGATAGGAATTAAGAAATCCATCAATAATTGCCCTAGCATTGTCTAGGTCTGTTGTTGAAGATGTAATGGTGTTCAAACATTCAATGGCTTGCATATACGATGCAAAATCATTCTGAGAAATTCCAAGACTTTGTAAAATCTCATTTCTTTTTGATTCGGCATTCTGGATTGACTGGGCCAACCATTTTGCTTTCAGTGAGTCGAGACCATATTTTTCTTTTGCAATTTCAGATAAATTCTGAATGTCTCCAATTCTGATTGTGGGTACGCGGCATAAAAACTCATCCAAGTCTTCGAGTAGCTTATCAACCGCTGAATGAGCTTGAGCGACAACTAAAATTTTGCGATAATTAATTTCCACCATCCGATTTAGTTTTAGCATTTGCCTAATAATCTCTACAATAACATTTGTCTTACCAGTGCCTGGCGGGCCCTGAATTAAAAAAACATCTTTCGCTGAAAGAGCCTTTTGAACTGCTTCTTTTTGAGTGACATCTAATCGTCCGTCAAAAAAACGATTAACTTTGCTATTTCCAAAAATCGTGGGGGTAGACAGACCCGTGAAAATAGCTTTCAGGTTACCGGAATTAAACGTTTCTTGACGAATGAAGCTATCTAAAGCTTGCCTTTGTTTTTTAAATTGTGATAATTCAGATTCGTAATCCTTTATAATAGTTCCATGTTTGGGTGGGGTGTTTCTACTGCCATTTCTTTGAACAACTATTACCCTATCTGCGACATTATAGCTCTCAAAGAAGCCAAGTCGTACTGCTCGCGGTTGTTTCTTTGAATTTGATATTTCAGTTATTACAACATCACCATTTGATAATAGACCCTCTACAAATATAGAGTCTTCAGCTAATTGAAAATGTATTCTATTTCCAAGAATGGAGAAGCTGGTATATCGAAAACGTGGTGCTTCACACTTTACTTGCTCAATAATATTATCAATATAGTTTCTCCAAAATCCATACTTGGATTCAAAAGCTCTATCAATATTCTTCACCGATCGATTATTACGATGAAAATCATGAATGCGATTCATTAAATTGAAGGTGTTATTTTGTTGTATAACAAAATTATTGGAATACGAAAATGTGAACGTTCCGTTCACTTCAAGATATGTTTGGCTATGCCAAGCTCGCATATAATCTGGCGGCTCACGTAGATTAATCACATAGAAATTACAAAGATCTTTATCATATTGGCATTCAAATGAATAGTGTCTGCCATCAAATATATAGAAAATATTCTTGTCTTCTTCACTTATTGAAGCATATGTTTGGTTAAAATTTTCAACTAAATCCTCCCTCAATAAATCATTATCACTTTTCGACTTCTGAACTAAGGCTTTAATTTTTAGCTGTGAAAGGATTGATTTAGGAACGACAATCCGATAAAAATCATCAGACTTTAGGTATCTATCATACAGCAATGCCATGGCCTCATTTACTGAGAACATATCGCTGTATCGTTCTGCCGGATCAGAAGCAGTCATTTTAATCAAAATATCTTTGAAATTAGCATCTATGCCTCCCGCAATTTCTATTGCGTGAGATATAGCATCCGGGGCTGGAGGATCCTGCTTTGTGAATAAGTAATATAGTGTGGCACCTAAAGAGTATATATCACTACGTTCCGAAGCACTTTCACTATGGTATTGTACCTCGGGGGCAGCATAGAAATTTGTCGCAAATCGATAAGTTGTCGCTTTGGTTGCCTCTCCTAATACCTTACAAATACCAAAGTCAATTATTTTAACTTTCCCGGCAGTAATCATAATATTACTTGGGTTTATATCCCTATGTATTATTCCCTCGCTATGAATAACTGAAAATGACATGATCAGTTGACGAGCAAGATTATATAAGTCCCCCCATTTTTTATACTCTGCTGCCGCTACGCGGAGAGTATTTCCCGCAATAAACTCGAGAATAATCCAGCCCTCTTGATCCCGGCCTTTGGAGGTAATACCGCGTTCAGCATGGATCAATTGAACAACATTATCGCAATATTGCAGACGCGATAAAGCAAGACATTCCTTATCAAAGAGCGCTTGTTGTAATGCTGAGGACAAATTACGTATTCTTTTTCGAACATACCAAGTATCAGGATCACTTTCTGAGTAAACAACTTCGACTTTAGAATTGCTATCGCCAAAGTCCTTTAATAACCGGTCCCGCTTCAAGCCTTCTATCATTTCAATCTCCGTTATTCAGCAGCGTAGATGTTGTAACTATATATTTAGCATACTACAAAAAAGCATATATTTCCATACTAATAGACTTTTTACTGCACGTATGCCGATTTTTACCACAGAGCTACTTTATGAAAGAACGCTTATCGATGCGTTAAGATAGTCTTCTTGGTCAAGGACGGCATACACGTTTGCCTCTACACATTTTTGCATGAGGCTCACCACCACGTCCTGCTCGCTTTGAAGCTTGGCGTGATCTCTGTCGATGTAGACGGTATCGGTCAGGGTATCAATGATATCCGCGTGGGCCTGTAGGATTTCGTCCTTATTGGAAATCAGGCTATTGAAAGCATTCACAAACGTCTGCTAGATTGCCGCTTCGTGCAGGTGCAGCGTTTTGCAGGCCATCCCGTTTTGTATTATGATTGCACTCCTTACGTTCTGCAGAAAAACTACTCCGCAAGATGAGGGATGGATCTTCTCCCGTAAGGTCAGTGGAATTGAAACTTTGTGCCAAGTCCATAATGAGAAAATACAACCTGCCTAATCGGCAATTAGGCAGGTTGTATTATTTTACCTTGTGCTGGCATAAACCGCATCATTCCTCGCCGCAGTTGTCTGGGAACAGGAGCTTACTTTCGCATAAGGCAGAGCGTGTCGCGAACATAACTTTGAGCAGAACATTCCGCTCATATGGGCTGCATTCCGCAAGTAAAGCGGAAATGTCATTAATATAAGGTGCCAGATTATTTTGCTTATATCCAGTTAACAATCGGTCTGTCGGTACATCAAGTACATCGGCAATTTTAACGAGCGCATCAAGGCTAAGACCTTTTTTCCCATTCTCGATCGCCCCAACGTGAAATGCAGACAGTTCGGCTGCTTCAGCCAGTTCCAGTTGCGACATGCGCTTCCGCACACGGCATTCCTGAATTCGTCTCCCTACGATTGCAAGGTTCATGGATATTGCCTCCCAATATGTATTTTGCAATGCATGAGCATGCCTATGAATACATTGGAAGAAAACTCTTTATATGGCAATAGAAGGCTGGTGCTGCCATTCTGTCTAAAGGCGTCAAAAAATATAGAAAAATACCTAAAACCTGGCCTGCCGGGCAGGGTACCCTGCCTGCCAGGCAGTTCCCATCTATGATATTTCGATATACAATCATCTACATTGAACACAACGCAGGAGCAATATATGAGTGGTACAGATCGGCATAACGATGAAAAATCCAAAATACAGCAGCGCTACCGTGGAATCTCGCCAGAACAGCTCGAAATAATTCCCGCCATCCATGAAGCAAGTTTCTACGAAGACCAAAGCGAAAAGCGCGTGGCCGTATACGTTCGCGTATCAACAGACGACCCTCGGCAGACATCCTCTTTTGAGTTGCAGCGGAATCACTATGAAGATGTGGTACAGCGGCACGTGGGGTGGCATCTTGTCAATATCTATGCCGATGAAGGAATATCCGGCACTTCGCTCAAACATCGCGATGCTTTTATGAAAATGATTCAGGACTGCGAGAATGGGAAAATCGACCTGATCGTCGTGAAAAGCGTTTCCCGGTTTGCCCGAAATGTATATGACTGTATCGGATACGTGCGAAAGCTGGCGGCATTGCCCCGCCCGATAGGCGTATTTTTTGAGAGCGAACAACTCTATACGCTAAATAAGGATAGCGAAATGAGCCTGTCGTTTATTGCGACTCTAGCTCAGGAGGAATCTCACGCGAAAAGTAATTCCATGAACCTTTCATATGAAATGCGGTTCAGGCGTGGCATTTTTTTGACG
Organism: Bacillota bacterium; assembly: GCA_023455425.1. Classification (GTDB taxonomy): domain Bacteria; phylum Bacillota; class Clostridia; order Christensenellales; family CAG-138; genus JAEYLA01. The sequence goes on from JAEYCM010000001.1 coordinate 39,105, forward strand.
CCGGAGCTGTTAGGGTATGATGTAAACGAAGAAGGCAATCTGGTGATCAATGAGGAAGAGGCGTTGACCGTACGTCTAGTTTTCTTCATGTACCTGTATGGATATACCTGCCAGCAGATTGCTGAAACGCTGATGCGTCTTGGTCGCCTGACAAAGCGAGGTAATCGCACCTGGAGCGCAAGCACAGTGCTGGGCATATTGCAGAATGAGCGACATTGCGGAGATGTGCTTTCCCGCAAGACATGGACACCCAATTATCTTGACCACAAGACGAAGAAAAATATGGGGAACCGAAACCAATACAGAGCGAGGAATCATCATCAACCTATCATTTCACGAGACGATTATATCGCGACGCAGAAGCTTATTGCCAACGCCAAATATGGCTATAAGGGAGTGCTCCCTACCCTGCGCGTCATTGATGAAGGCGCTTTGCGCGGGTTTGTTATTGTAAATATGCGTTGGGGTGGCTTTACGCGAGAAGATTACTTCGAAGCGGCTTATAGCGTTATGCCCGAAAACAATGCGGATGAGCAAGCTTTCGAGGAGCAGAAGGAGGCACCCGAACTGATGCCGGGCGATGGGGAATTTGACCTGCGCGGATACGAGTTGGTGCGCAATCAGTTTATGGGCACATTCCAGGAAGCATTCATGATGATAAGTAAGGACGAAGTTCACTTCTCAACGTCCTGCTTTCGGAAATTCGAACGCACTATATATGTTGAACTTCTGCTCAACCCAATTGAAAAACTTCTTGTTGTCCGTCCAACAGCCAAAGATAATCGCAACGCTGTACAATGGACGAAAATCAACGGCGACAGATATGTACCGCGGGATATTCACGGGGCAGGTTTTCTGAGTATCCTATATGACATCCTCGGATGGAATAGATCCAATAGATATCGGACTCACGGTGTGAAGCAGCAGAATGAATCCGGCTCGATACTAATGTTTGATCTGAAGGATACGGAATACATTATTCCAATTTCAGGAGCAGAACCAGCTGCGGAGGTGGATACGGCTACGCTTCTTGCGAACGGTATGGAACCGCTGACGGCACATTCTAAGAAGAGCGTAATCGCATTTCCGGCATCTTGGATTGAAAGCTTCGGATGCGGCTATTATGAGGGTAAAAAGGCGAGTGAAATCGCAGATGTTGCCGCGGATGAAGCCTGCGACGTTCAGCACCCAGGGCGCCCGTTCAATCGGGACGGCGAAGAACTCCAGCCAACAAGCGGCGACGAGTTATCCTCCCACATAGCGATAATTATGGATACCATGAAGCAGGAGGAACCCGCCGATGCATGACGATTTAAACGCTGTTGTCCGCCCGGCAATCGATACATCCGCAGGCCAGCCACGACCAGTATATGAGCAAATCATCGAATTGGATGATTCTTTCAGCTTTTCAGGATATCAGGTGGTTCGCAGTGAATTCTTTTCTCATCTGTACGAGCCTTCCGTAACATTTAACGACTTTAAATTTTATGTCAATAAAACCTGCATTAACCGGCTTCCTGATACCAGATTCGTCCAGGTTCTTGTCAATCCAGCAGAAAAAAAGCTCGTTATTCGCCCGTCGCACGAAGGCGAGAAGGGTGCATTTCTCTGGTACTCAACCGGTAAACGCGGGAAAAGCACACGCCAAGTTACCTGCCGTGTGTTCTATGCAATGGTTATGCAGATGATGGGGTGGAGTCCGGATTATCGGTATAAGCTGTTAGGAAAACTGGTCTCCAGCAAAAACGAGTTTCTGTTTGTTTTTGATCTGAACGCGCCCATCATTTATCAACGAGTACAATACGATCCTGAGACAGGCAAACCTGCTAAGCAGAAGACAAATATGCCGACATATCCACAGGAGTGGGAAGGCAGGTTCGGGTTATCTCTGGAAGAAAACCAAAAGTCCCTGCAAATTAATATTTTTAATGGATATGCGGTATATGGCATCACTGAGAAGAAGCCGGGTAGCATACCAGCATATCATCCGGCTGCCGACGAAAGGAAGCGCGAATTATGAAAGCGGATCATGCACAGCGCCCATTGGTGCTTCTCGACTTAAGAAAGCCACGGATTCGTATTCACAAAAATGTTCTACATGCCTTGGGTAATCCTGAATATGTTTTGCTGCTTGTGAACCCTGTGGAAAGGCTATTTGCCATCACGGTCGGCGACCGTTCTGATCATCGCGCTCATCATATCTCTTGGAGCGCTGCGGCGCACAAGAAGTCCTTCGAGATATATAGCTCATCCTTTATGGATGCGCTCAGGCTATGCAGCGATTGGGATGAAAACCAGGCCTATCGCATTTACGGCAAAGTCATTGAGGAGCGTGGGGTGATTCAGTTCAGAGTTGACGATGCCTTTAAATATGGGAACGCTAGCGAAAGCAAGGAGGACATCCAGTGATCGCACCGATTGCAGGACTTCATATTGATGTGGAGTTTCAACGCCTGATACCGCCATTGACGGATGAAGAGTATAAAGCACTTGAACAGAATCTGATTCGAGACGGTTGCCGGGACCCCATTTGCGTATGGGAAAATACCATTTTGGATGGCCATAACAGATATGAGATCTGCAATCGTCGCGGCATCCGGTATTCAACGATTGAGATTCAGCTACCTAACCGCGACGCCGCCATCGCGTGGATATGCGCGACACAAATCGGTAGGCGCAACATCACCGAGGAAATGCGCAAGTATCTGATCGGTAAACGTTATGAAGCCGAGAAGAGGTTGGATTTACCAAACAAAAATGGAGCTAATCAATATACAAAAAAGACCACGTCTGTATTATGCACACAACCTCCTGTTAAGATTCATAGGCATAAAACCGCTGTTCGGATTGGGAAAGACTATAATATCTGTCCATCGTCTATCCAGCAATATGGTAACTACGCTGCTGCGATGGACAGGATTGCCAGCAGTGAAAAAGAGTTGGCTTTACGCATGTTGTCAGGTGAAGTGAAGGTATCTGCGGCAGGCACTTTGCAGATGGCGAAAATGCCGATCTCTGTATTTCAGGCGACATGTAATGAATTAAGCGATCGTGGTATAGCCGGTTTGCAGCTTTCAGAATCGCGTGAGATTATCTCGCAGCATGCAATGAAACCGCCGAAAAAGCCGAAGCCGAGCGTAAAGGATATGCCAACTTACGACCCAGATGTGGAAGTCTCCAGCTTGGCGTTGACGATACCCTCATGGAGGAGTTCAATTGACAGAGTCCATAATCATGAAAACCTAAAGGACATTTCATCTATTGCGCGGGATCAACTGACGAACGAGCTTCACAGGCTTGCGAAAACGATCGATGATTTGCTTTTAGCTATAAAGGAGAAAAGGAAATGAACAATACGCCCAATATCGAGGATGTTCGGCAATTCGTACCCCAGGTTACCTTTGAGCAGATCCCTATAAAGAACCTTGTTTCTAATCAGGGGTATCAGCGCAATTTGTCGATCGGGCATGTGCATCGGGTGGCGTCGAACTTTGACTTATATCAGGTTAATCCGGTGAAGGTTAGCCGACGAGATGGAATCAATTATGTTTTCAATGGACAGCATACCATAGAAACTATAGCATTGGTTTCGGGTTCGCGTGATACGCCAGTATGGTGCATGGTCTATAGTGACATGAATTATGAATACGAAGCGGATATATTTGCAAACCAGACAAAGTATACAAAACCATTGACGCCTTATGAGATATTTCTTGCGAATATTGAGGCCGATAACGATAAGCAGATTATTATAAAAGGCTTGGTTGAATCTTATGGCCTTTTTATCGCATCGAGCAATGTCCAGAACGGGGTTTGCGCTATCGCCGCATTGGAATATGTGTATGATAAATATGGGTATCATGTGTTGGAACGGACATTGCGCCTATGCACTGGAACATGGGAGGGGGACGCTTTATCCCTTACCGCAAATATGATCAAGGGCTTGGCTCGGATAGTCGTGGCCTTTGGCGACGATCTGAAGGATGAGCAGTTTGTCGATAAGGTAGGGCGCTATTCCGCCAGAGAGGTTCTTCGGATGGCGAAAGAACGCCGCGTCGGCTCAATAGGTTATGCGGAAGCCATGCTTATGATTTATAATCAGCGCATGAAGTATGTATTGAAAATAGAGCGGCTATATATAAGACCCAGCGAAGAAATACTGCCAGAGTTGTTCACGAAAGAAGCGGATGCGCAAGCAAAGACAAATGTAGATCAGATTTCCGCATATCCACTCTTACTTGATGAAAGCGGTACGGTTTGATAATCGGTCAGCGAGCAAAGTGGCTATCAATACACATAAATCGAATAAAAATGAGGTTGCGCCCAAAATTCGGGCGCAACCTCAAACCGATATATTCTTAGAAATCATTCTATCGTCCATTCTACCTCGCGCCCATCTCGCAGTATAAATATGACTTCTCTTGCTGATCTTACAATCGTTCTTTCGACGACCGTGTTCCAAAGATCCTCGTCAAATCGAGTAATCAATTCGTTGTTTTCGGCAAGTCGATGCATCACCAGCACCATTTTCTCTCGCCGTGTAGCGCACTCCTGCTTCTGCGCGGCAATCTGGGCAAGTCGACGCTCAAAGAAGAGAGACTGCTAAATCTTTTGATAATCTGGAGGCGGCAATTCCCGATCAGCCATATCGTCATCAATTTTTATGGTCTGCGCCCACTTCTCAAAAAGAGGCATATATTTGTTGGCATCTTCTGTAAGGCAGTAGAACTCGGTATACCAGAAGTCTCCGTCCGATTTAATTACGTAGTCATAATTGTAATACTCGTTTCCCTCGTATGTGTCCGTATATGCCGTCCATGCACAGGTATCGGAGACGGCCGTCACGACGCTGTCAATTCCGTAGGATTCGTTTGTATGCTGCAAATAAGCCGCGGCTGTATCGTATGCGAGACCGTAACTTCTCAGGTCCTCTCTTGTTTCATAGAAGCAATAAACAGTTACATCAGGGGTTTCCCATCCGCCGTCGTCGTATTCGCCAAAGGCCCTTGTGAGCTTTATGGAATAATCGTCGTATGTAAAAGTTTTCGGAATGATGTTCTCGACCGCCGCCCCCAAAAAGCCGACTGCAATTGAGGCCAGAAGTACGGCTGCCGTAATGAGCGCAGTCTTCCGCTTCTTCTTTTTCAGATCTGTCTGTCCCTCGCCGACTGCGCGTGCCCGGATGAACCGGCCGAATTCATCCGCTGTTGTTCCCTCAAAGCCCTGCTTTTCCAGCAAGAAACCGATACGCGTGGACAGCATCAGGAAAAATAAATTTTTGGTTTCAAACACCTTGGCAACCTGCGGGTAAGCAACCGTGACATCGGAGCCTCCTTGCATATAGTGAACAACAAGATGGTCCTCATAAAAGCTGATGACCGTTTCAGCTTCGCCGTGGTAAAGCTGCTGCAGTTGCTGATATCTGTTTGTAGCCGAATACCGCACTGCCCATAATGAAAACAGTGGATAACAAATACAGAACAGAATACCGAACAGGCAATACATATAATTATCTATCAGCAGTCCGCAAAGGAAAATCAGAACCCCAATACAAATAAAGAGTATTGTCTGAAATTTGCGTGAAGAAGTGCCCTTGCCAGCCTCAATGAGATTTTGTTTTGTATATGTACATTTGTTGGTAAACAGCAGTTCCATATTTTCTCCTTGAGCGAAAGCTGAATATTGCAACCGGAGTATACCATTAGACGGAACCCGGTACAACGATTAAATTATGGGAACATGGAAAGACATCCTCTCCTATGTAATGCTCTCGTCGCAACCGATATCTTTAAACAAAAGAGGCTTCCGAAGTCAACATAATGATCCTCGAAAGCCTTTGATTTCGTGCCTTTTTGTCCATAGACACAACAAGAGCAAACCCTGACGGACTGGCCCCACTGTATCAATCCCGCTTGATAGATTTGCCGTCCTCCTGCTGGATTTTAATCTGCGTGCCGTTCTTGAATGTGAATGTAATGTCGCCCGCACAATCAACGGTCGCCGTTTCCATGGTGATATTCCATAAATCCTCGTCGAAAGTCTCGATGATTGCATCCTGCTGGCGAAGCTCGTTAAGGAACCGCAGGATAACCTCACGTTTCACGCCCCGTTCCTGCCGCTGGTCGGATATGCGCGCAAGACCGCTTTTGACCACCTCGTAGCGTTCGAGCAGCGCGCCGTAGCGTCGTAGATAATCCTGTTGGTCGAGGGCAGCATGCGCGTTTTCCTCCACACATTTCTGCATGAGGCCCACCACCACGTCCTGCTCGCCTTGGAGCTTGGCGAACTCCCTGTCGAGGTCGGCGGTGTCGGTCAGGGCCTCTATGATATCCGCGTGGGCCTGCAGGATTTCGTCCTTATTGGAAATCAGGCTATTGAAGGCATCCACAAATGTCTGCTGGATCGCCGCCTCGTACAGGTGCGGCGTTTTGCAGCCCGTCCCGTTTTTATATTTATGATTGCATTGCCATATGGTTCGGCGGTACTTGGTTGTGGAATGCCACACCTTGCTGCCATAGGTGCCGCCGCACTCGCCGCATATGATTTTGCCGGAAAAGCAGCCCAAGCCGTTAATATACCGGCCGGATTCCTTGCGTTTTTTCATCTCGTGCTGCACAAGGTCAAATATCTCCGGCGATATAATAGCCGGGTGGCTGTTTTCTACATAGTATTGGGGAATTTCGCCCTCGTTGGCCTTCATTTTCTTGGTGAGGAAATCCACCGTAAAATTCTTCTGCAGCAGGGCGTCGCCCTTGTACTTTTCGTTCGTAAGGATACTCTCCACCGTGCCAGGCAGCCACTTCGTTTTTCCGGCAGGGGTGGGAATGCCGCTTTGTGTTAGGTGCTTGGCTATTCCATGCGGCGTCTTGCCCTCAAGGAAAAGCGAGTAAATCCGACGAACGATGATCGCTTCCTTTTCCACGATCTTGGGTAGGCCGTCCTCTCCCTTTTCGTAGCCAAGAAACTGCTTATACGGCAGGCTCACCTTGCCGTCGGCAAAGCGCTTGCGCTGGCCCCACTTGACGTTTTCGGAAAGGCTGCGGCTTTCCTCCTGCGCGAGCGAGCTCATGATGGTAATCAGCAACTCGCCCTTGCTGTCGAGGGTGTAGATGTTCTCTTTTTCAAAGTAGACCTCGACCCCTTTTTCCTTGAGCTGGCGCACGGTGGTCAGGGAATCCACGGTGTTGCGGGCGAAGCGGCTAACGGATTTCGTAATAATCAAATCAATTTTGCCATCCAGCGCGTCGGCGACCATGCGCTTGAAGCCGTCGCGCTTTTTCGTATTGGTGGCGGAAATACCCTCGTCGGTGTAGACCTCCACGAACGCCCACTTGTCCTTGGACCTGATGTATCGGGTATAATAATCCACCTGTGCTTCGTAGCTGGTGAGCTGCTCCTCGCTGTCGGTGGAAACGCGGGCATATGCCGCCACGCGCTTTTTTGCTGGCAGGCCCACCGGGCCAACGATGGATGGCCGCGTATATGCGGGGATCACGGTTACTCTTGTGGCGCTTGGTTGCATTGGCTGTTCTCCTTTTCCATATATTCAAGCTGGCGCTGACGCACCCGTTGCTTTTTCTCCTCACTCCAGCTATCTCGGCGCGATTTATCCCGCCATGTACACTCCACCGTATGGCCATCACGAAACACGAAGATTACCAGATTTGGCGCGGGCACACGTATTTCTTGGATTTTCTCACGGAAAATGGTCTCATCGAAGTCAGAAAGCCCGAGCACCTGCGCCGAAAGCGTCAGCAGGGTATTCTCGGGTATCTGTTTGGAGGGGCAGTTTGTCTTTCCAGATTTGTTAAAGGTGGAACATATCCAAACCGGGCTCGCGTATTTGCTTCCAGCGTTGCTAATCTTGTGTCGGTAATGCTTGCCACATTGTCCACATACGAGCATCCCTGAAAATGGATATTTCCTGGGACATTGCTTGGTCGGATGATACCACTCTGCTCGCCGAGCCATTTCATCCTGTATACGCATAAAAGTTTCCTTACATATGATCGGTGCGTGGCTGCCTGCCACAAAAAACTTGGGAAGCTCCCCTTGGTTTATTCGTCGCTTTTTCTTGATGTGATCGGATACGAACGTCTTTTGCAGCAGCATATCGCCCGTATATTTTTCATTACATAGAAGGTATTTCACCATACTCTCATGCCAGATACCGCCGCGCTTAGTCTTTATAGCCATATCATTGAGCTTAGCGGCAATGGCAATTTTGCTCATTCCTCGCAGGTAGTCGTCGAATATCATTCTGACAGTTGCCGCTTCCTCGGGAACGACTTCAAATGTTCCATCGAACTGCTTGTATCCAAGCATAGAGATACTGCCTGGCCTGCCCTGGGCAAACTGACTGCGAATGCGCCACTTGCAGTTCTCGCTGACCGAACGGCTTTCCTCCTGCGCAAAAGAAGCGAGGATGGTAAGCATCAGCTCGCCATCCCCGCTCAGACTGTGGATATTCTCTTTTTCAAAGAAGACATCGATATTTAGCGCCTTGAGCTCACGCACCGCCTCCAGCATAGTCACCGTATTCCTTGCCAACCTCGATATGGACTTTGTGATCACCATATCGACTTTCCCGGCCCGACAATCGGCGAGCAGCCGCTGGAACTCCGGGCGGTCATCCTTAGTGCCGGTGAGCGCCTCATCCGCGTACACACCGGCGTATTCCCAGCCCGGCTGACGTTGGATGTAGGCGCTGTAGTAGCTGACCTGCGCCGAGAGCGAGTGGAGCATCGCGTCCTTGCCGCTGGATACCCGCGCATATGCCGCCACGCGCTTTTTCTTGGGCGCTGCGGGCGATAAAGGCCCAATCATTCTTATGTTTCGTGTCATACGATCCCTCCTTGCAGTAGGCATGTTACCTCTGTGTTTCACACATAGCAAGTCAATTCAGCGGCATAATCCGCCGAAAACGGGACGGTATTTAACGATCAATTTTGTGTTGATTTTAGCGAAATCCCTCTCGTTGATCAGCCCGCACGCGAGCATGGCTTTGGCCACGGAAAGCGCCACCCGGTAGTTCTTCTCCCGCTCAAACTGCTCTCTGGTCATGCGCTGCGCCTCCAAACCGGTTCTTTATATAGCAGGCATGCCCGCAGTATTTGCGGGTCTTGTTGCCGTAGCTCTCAAACGCATGGCCGCAGCCCACGCACCGGATGATGTACAGGGCTTTCTTATTGAGCTGCGCCGAATGGTCGCGCCAGAACGCCAATCGGCATTCATCGGAACAAAACCGCTTAGGCTTTTGCTTGGGCCGCTGGATCAGGCGCTTACCGCACTGCCCGCATGCAACGCCATCCATAGCTGCGGTGGTTTGTGTGGCGGCCGCTGCGACGGCGTTATCAACCGGCGTAGTCGGATCGCCGTCCCGCATCGGATTGCGCCGACAAAAGGACTTTATGGTTTCTTTGGAAATGCCGAGGATCATGGCTATCTTCCCATAGCCCACCCCATCACGGCGCATCTGCTGTATTTTCTCTTTCTGGTCGATAGTCATATGTCCCCCCATGTAGAAGGGGCGCTGCATATTGCAGCGCCCCACGTCCTTTTTGCATTTTTATCCACGCCACTCCAAGTCGAGCGCAGCGTTGGTTTTAGGCCCGGCTTTACCGTCTACCGTGAGCTTGGCCTTCTTCTGGAATTTGCGCACGGCCTTATGCGCCAGCGGGCCGAACACACCGTCGATCGTGCCTACGGTATACCCGCGCTTTTTGAGGGTCGCCTGCAGCGAAGCCACGTCCGCGCCTTGCATGTAGGGTTTTACCAGCGTCAACACGCGGCTATTGGGCGCAGGCGTGGGCGCTGGCGTAACCACGGCATTAAAAAAGGGCGGTCTGCCGTAAGCATTCCAACCCTTGAGCGGCGACTTGATTACCCCGGCATCGCGGCCCTGTGCTTCAATGATGCTGAGGACGTTGTCCACGACGTACCCTACATGATACGCCTTGCCTTTCGCGTCCACCTTGAATACGAAATCGCCGCGCCGCAGTTCGCCTTGGGAAATGCGGGTACACCTTCGCATCAGCCCATCCGCCGTAGTATCGGACGAGAGCAGACCCTCTTTCAAAAGGAAATACACGGCCAGCCCGGAGCAGTCGAAGGCGCGCAGCACATCGCCGTACCCGGCGAGTACCTGTTTACGCCAGAAGGCGATTGCCCGCGCGGCGTTGGCCGTGCTGTTCTCGCGCTTGCGTATCCACGCCTCGTTCACTTGGCGGCCCTGCTCGCCCTGCCCGCCCCACACATATATGCCGTGGTTGCGCACCTGCTCCTCCAAATAGGAAATGAACTTATTCAGCATCATTTTTCCCTCCTTTGTGTGCAAGCTGCGCGAGTATGTCCCGCAGCTTGTCCGGTACGGGCACGCCCAGCCGTGCGGCGTTTTCCACGACGGAGATGCCCTCGTTGCTCAGGTAGAAAAAGATCACGGCAGTACGAAGCGTACTGCCGGTTCCGATCACCTGACTGTCGATCATGTGCGCAACGCCGACGAGGGCGAATATGAGCACCTTCTTGAAGATGCCTTTTGCGCCGACCTCGCTTGAAAGCTTTTTGCCGACGATCGCGCACATTACGCCGGTCAGGTAATCGAGCGCCACCACGACAATAAGCGCGATCATCACGCCGTCCACCCCTCCCACGAACCAGCCGATCCCGCCGCCGATCGCGGCGAAGCCAAGCTGGATGCCATTCCAAATCTTCATTTGCCATCCTCACTTTCGTTTTTGTAACTAAAAACGCCCCCTTGTGGGAGCGCCTAAAGCGTCAGTATCAGGTCTTGTATCTGCCTCGTCAGGTCTGCGCGCGGCCTGCCCGGCAGGAAGGGCAGCCATCCGACCGGCGGGACATCGAGCGCACCGGACGCGTCGTGCGCATTGATCGCGCTCACGATATCGTCCACGGCGCTGCGTATCTCCGCGATGTGCAGCGGCCAGCGCCACACGGGCGTTTTGCCAGCCGCGACGGCTTCCTTCCATACCTGTACCGGCAGGCCGTAATAGCGCCGTACAGCGTTGGCCGCGTCACGTAACTGCTGCATGTGCGCCGCCCTGACTTTGGTGGCGTTGGCCTCGATGGTCGAAAACGGCGATGCCGATATGGTGAACGACACCGTCACCGCCGCGCTCTCCGCCCCCGTGGCGGCGTTGACCGCCTTAACGGTCAGGGTATGGCTGCCCGCCGATAGCGGCGGCGGCATGAATATGGTCGCGGTGTTGCCGCCCAAGGGGCCGGATACCGAGAACCGCGCCGGGTCGATCGCGCTGTCGTACCATGGGCCGCCGTCCACCCGCACGCACAGCGTCTGCGCGCCGCCCGCATATGCGCCGGTTTTGAGCAGCGCCCGTGGGGTAAGGGAATATGTAGTGCGCCCAGCCACCGGCGAGAGCAACAGCGGCTCGGGTGGCGCGGTAACCATACTGACGATGTTGCTCGAAACATACGCCGAGGGCGCGTCAAAGCTGTCCACCGTCCGAATGCGGTACACCACCTTGACCCCATCGCGCATATCCGCCGACACGGTCGTGCTGCCGGAGGTCGCGGAGGATGCGATTATGGTCAACGCCGCGAAGGCCGTCCAAGTGACGCCGCCGTCCATAGAGCTTGCGCTTTGGATCGTGTACGACTTGATCGCGCTGGTGCCGGGCACCACGCCGCTCCACGAGAGGGTGATGTTTCCGCCGTCGTACACCTCGGGCGCGGCGGCAAACACGGCAGGCGGAGAGGGCAGCACGTTTTTGCGCACGCTGCCCGATATTGCCCAACTCGAGTAATACACCTCGCCCAGCGCGGCGCGCGCGCGTATCCGAAACCGCCGGTAATGCCCGCGCGTGGGCGGCGGGTCGACGGAACGCGAGCCGCTGCCCGAGGAGGTTACCACAATCGCAAGCGCCTGCCACGCACCCCAATTTTCACCATCGAGGGAGTCGCTGTATTCGATCTCATACCCCGTGATGGCGTTCGCGCCGCCGCCAGTTGCGCCGCTCCATGTGAGCGTAGCGGTTGTCTCGGCCACGGATGACGAAACAGTAACATTGGTCGGCGGCCCGCACGGCGCAAGCGGCGTATAGTTGATCTGTATACTGTGGTTGGCGGGCGTCGTAGAGAAGCGCTTCGCGTCGTTGGTGCCGCTCTGATCGTTGGGTACGCGCTCCAAACGGAAAATATGGTCGGAGCTGTTGTTGTCCACGATCCATTGGACAATGTTCGTGACGTCGATCGTGCGGGTGCTCGCGTTTGCGCCGGTGAGCGTAAACTGGTTGCCGTCGCGCGCCAAATGCGGGCCGACGCTCCATGTGAACGCGCCCCAATTCCCCTTGCGCAGGCTGACCTTGCTGGTAAGCGTCGTGGCGTGCCCACCCAAGACCTGCGCCAATACGAGCGAAGCGCTGTTGATCGTGGAGCCTGCGGGTATCTGCGTGTTCAGGCTCTCGAAGTTGAAAAAGCTGTTGTTTGTAGTGCTGGAGTATTTACCAACATCGCATGAGTTGGCGTTGGCTTGATTAGGTGACGCCCGGTCGATCTCGCATACATGGGTGGCATACTTGACTAAGGTCGGCATATCTCACACCGCCTTACTCATACACGGCGGTGATCAGGGAGTTCACCGTACCGCAGAGCGCGGAATCCAGACGCGTGTCCGTGATCTTGTCCTGCGTGATTGACACCACACCCTTGCCCACCAGCACATCCGCAAGCCCCAGCTCGTACACCTCGACGGTTCGCGTCAGCGCAGGTGGGACGGGCAGGTCAAGCGCCACACCAGCTTTGACGTCAAGCATTATGTTCCTGTCCACGGCGCTCAAACGTAGCACCACCCGGTCAATGCGCGGCTGCGCCCCGTTGGCCGTGGCGAGCGTCAGCTCCAGCGGCAGCGTGTTTTCGTATGCGTAGCCCCTGATCCACGCGCTGCCCGGAGCCACAAACACATGCATGCCGTCGGAGGCCGTGACCTTGAGATTGCTGAAATCGGCAAAGAATATGCCGTTGGTGACCAGCTTGGCGAAATATCCGGCGAAGTCGGAAGCGTCGTACACGCGGTCGCCGCCGGACGAGTTGAAAAAGCCGCTCTTTTCCATATGGTTATACCCCCTTGAGCTTTTGTGCGAGCGTGAGCGCGCCGCGCCCGAGCACAATGTCGATGTGCCTGCCGTCAGCGCCGTAGGTTTCCTCGATCTCCGTGATGCGCGTGCGCATGGACATGCCCCAGCGCGGAGAAACCACCGTCACCATATCGCCCAGGTCGAAATCCTCGCGGTAGCGCAGATTGCCGTGCTCGTGGAGCGTCGCGTCAAAGCTCTGCGCCACGCCGAGTTCCTTGAGCCGGATATCCCCGTGCTGGATAAGCGCCGCCGCGTACCCCTCGCCGAAATCCTCGCTCCGCAGCGACTTGGCGTCCACGAACACCTCGTACCGGCCAAGACCGCTGCCGCTACCGGCCGTCGCCATGGTGCGCAGCTCGCCTTCGCCCTCGCCGCCGACGAGCGCCACGCATGCGTAGTCCCGCGCGCTGTGCGTGTACGCCTGTTCGGTCAGGTTCTCAAACTCTCTGGAGAATACCGCAGAGGTTTCGCGGCCCTCGTACAGCGTAACTGTGAACAGCCTCGTGACCGGGCCAAACGCCGTGCGCAGGCCCACGTCGCAGGCGGCGCACAAGTCCTCGACGGTCGTGAGCAAATTCCGGTAGGAAACCTGTGTCGTTACGGTTTGGGACAGCGGTGACGAAACAAAGCCCATATCAGAAATCGCCCTGTCCGGGTCGGACGGGGCGATCACATGGTTGGCGAGAAGTTGGGCAATAGCGTTTGAAAGGTTCCCCTGCAGCATCTCCGTCTGCCAGACGATCCGGCGGGCAAGCAAGCTGGTCGCGAACCGGCCTGCAACGGTGATATACTCCTGCTCCTGTGCGTTTAGCTCGATGTGGTCTATGATCCCGGCCTCGACATCGTCGTTCTTCCAGAGGATATGCCCCATGCGCAGCAGGTTCAGATTGTTGGCGTCCGCGATGGCCCGGAGCGTAAACCCGCCGCAGGCGCTGTACCTTCGCGTCCATTGCAGGTGCTCATATGCCTCGATCACGCCCAGCATCTCACGGGCGGCGTTAAAAACATAAAGCTCCATGCTACACCCCCAAATACTGCGGCCGGAAGAAGATGGTGACCTCCAGCATGTCCATGTTTTCCGCCGCGCTGTAGCGCAAGGTGTTGCGCCCGACGCCCAATTGCAGGAACGTGGACGCGGTATCCACGTCCGGGAACGCGTTCGCCTCCACGCCGCCCATGACGCTGCGCACGCGCTTGGCGGCAAAGTGTGTGTCCACCGTAATCTGCTCGCCGGGCGTCATGGTGCGAAGTATCCGCATGACCTCGCCGGTGTCCACGTTCATGAGCTCAGGGTTTACGACGCTACCCAGCGCCCGGAATTGGATGCTGCACCCGCATGGGACGTCGCCGTCGTTGTCCACAAAAATGATCTGACTCGGCTCTCGTGCGCCGAACTCCATGCCGCCCTCGGGGATTTCGAGGAGAAAACTGAACTTTGCCGTCCACGCAGCAAGCTCCACGCGCAGCTCGTCGATGGCTTCAAAAAACGGCGAGGGGCAAAGCAGTGAAATAAAGAAGGAAGGCGTGCGCGCGCTGCTGCGCTGAGCGAAGACGACCTCCTCCACGTTGCACGGGATGCGCTTGCCGCGAAAGGTGAGAACCCCCGCCTTCTTGGGGGAAAAGATACGCAGCAGCCTTTGCCGCAGCGTCGCCGCCTCGTCGGCGCTGCCCGCCACGATCGTGCCCTCCAGCGTGATGTTGCGCATGTCCAGCGTACCGGAAATAAAAAAAGCGCCGTCCTGATTTGGCGCTTTGAATGTGAGTATGCTTTGGCGCATCTGGCCCGTGCCGTCCACGCCGGTAAGGAAATACGGACGGCGCTGGCGAAGGATGAGCGTTTCGCCGCCGCTGTTTTCATATGTGATCTGCATGCGCCCCCCTTTACAGTTCCAGCGCCAATTTGCGGGAGAGGTTTTTGAGCTCGCGCGAAAGCTCGCGTTCGCTCAACGCCTTGGGCGTGACCACCGAAATGCTCTGGTGGATGGTGGTGCCGCCGGGGGTGCCACCCGGCCTGCCTTGTATACCAAGCCGCGCGTCCACATCGAAATCTGTCGGTATTGCCCCGTACATATCCCGGCGGATGCCGTCCATAGCCCGCATGAAGCCCACGCCGAGGCCCTCCGCCATGTGGCCGCCTATCCCGGCGAACACGGTGGAGGGCGAGCGGATGCCCAACACGCCCTTGATGCCGCTGACGATACCGCCCACAAAATCGCTGACCTTGCTTTTAATCCATGAAGCCATACTTTGTATACCATTCCACAGGCCGGTCACGATGTTTTTGCCGATCTCCCACACCGCGCTGAGCGCCTTGCCCAAGCCGTCGATGATCGCGGAAATAATCTGCGGGATCGCTTTGACGAGCTGGGGGATGGCCTGAATAAGACCCACGGCAAGCTGCACGGTGAGCGATATGCCCATTTCGATGATCTTGGGCAGGTTGTTCACGATAAAGTCGATGATCGCCGTTATGATCTTAGGGAGCGCTTCCACCAGCTTGGGCAGGGCGTTGAGCAGCCCCTGCGCCAGCCCCTGAATGATCTTGAGCGCGGCGTCGAGTATCTTGGGCATGTTCTGTATGAGCACCTGAACAATCAAGATGATCGCTTCCACGATGGAGGGGATCAACTCCGGCAGCGAATCGGCAAGTCCGGTCGCCAGCGTGACGATCATCTGGATGGCCGCTTCCACCAGTGCGGGCAGGTTTGCAATGATACCCTGCACCAAGGTAAGCACAAGCGTCACCGCCGCTTCCGTGATCCGGGGAAGCGCTTCGATCAGCGCGATGAGCAGCGTCATGACGGTATTCACCGCCGACTCGATCAGCATGGGCAGGTTCTCTATGATCGCGCCGCCAATGGCCATGACGATATTGAGGCCCAGCTCCAGAAACATCGGCATCTTTTCCACAATGATGTCGGCAACGTCGCCGATTGCCGTGCCGATGGCCGCAGCGATCTGTTCAAAATCGCCGTTCGCCTCGTTGATCGCGTTCCCGAGCGTAGAGAATACGCCGGTGATGCCCGCCGAAACCTCGCTGACCACGGGCAAAAACACACCCTGCAGGGAACGCTTTGTGCCCTCGATCGCGGTGTCGAGGTCATTGTACTTGATTTTGTTGATTTGGGAAAGCGCATCGTAGTTTTTCTGCGCGCCATCCGCCATGCTCGAAAGGACCGGCAGCACGTTGGCTTCCAAATCCTCGTACATAGTGCCGAACAGCGCCACAGCCGCGTTGTTCTTCGCCAATGGATCTTCCATGGTGTTCAGCGCGCGCACAACCTCGAAGAAGGCCGCCTGCGCGTCCGCGCCGCCGGAAGCGAACCGGCGCATCATGTCGTCCGCGTTCATGCCGAGCGCCGCAAACGCCTGCGTCGTGGTGACGCTGCCATCCTTGGCGCGGATATTGAACTCCTTGACAGCGTCGCCCACCTTGTCGATTGAGAAAACGCCCGCATCCGCGCCGCTGATGAGGCTGGCGATAAACTGGTCGGCGGACAGGCCCAGCGCGGAATACTGCGCGGAGTATTCATTCAGGGTGTCCAGCAGGTCGCCGTTTTTATCCGCGCCGTTCTGCGCGCCCACGGCGATGATGTTGTACGCCTGTTCGGCGCTCACGCCGAAGTTCTTCATGAGCGCACCGGCCGCGCGGGCAGATTCCTGCATTTCAAAGCCGAACGTATCCCGCAAAGCAAAGCCGGACTCCGTCGCCTTTTCCAGCTCCGCGCCCCAAAGCCCGGTGGTTTTCTTGACAACCGATAAGCCCTCGGCCACATCGGCCATGCTTTCGCCGAAGTTCTTCTTGTACACATTCCGGGCGACGGCTCCCAGCGCCTCCAACTCGGCTCCGGTCGCGCCGGTAGAGGCGGAAATCTGGTTGACCGCCTGATTGTATTCGTCGCCCAGCTTTACCAAGCTCACGCTGGCGGCGACCGCCGCCGTGCCGATAGCTATGATGGCCGCGCCCACGGCGACACCGATGCCCTTGAGAACGCCGCCTATCTTTTCAAAGCTGCCTCCGGCCTTTTCCGTCCGTTCGGCGCTTTCCTCAACAGCGCCGCCGAACTCCCCGGCACTCTCGCCAGCGGAAGCGAAACCCTGCTCGGCCTCCCCGAGCGCGGTGTTGTTTTTGTCGAGCTCGCGCTCCATATCGTTGAGCTCGGCCTTGGCATGGTTGAGCTGGACGGCCCACGCCTTGGTGCGGCTGTCCGTCTGTCCGAAGGAATCCGATGAATTCTTGAGCGCTTTTTCCAGCAGGTCGATTTTTTCCTTCTGCTCGTCGATTTCCTTTGTGAGCACCTTTTTGCGGGCGGTGACGGCCTGCACGGAATTGTCCTGCTTGTCGAACTGCGAGGTGACCAGCTTCATTTCCGAGCCGAGCACCTTGAACTCCTGATTGATCTCGCGCAGGGCCTTCTTGAACTCCTTTTCGCCCTCGACGCCGATCTTGAGCCCGAAATTGTCCGCCATGCTGTCACCTCCTCAAAAAAGGGCATAAAAAAAGCACCCCGTATGGGATGCCTTGGTCGGATTGTACAAGTCGTGCTCTGGGCGAGGCACGACTATTTTTTGATTTTCAGTAGAGGATAGGTTTTTATCAGAAAATTCTTAAACTCTTCGAATGTTCCTGTTAAAAAGGCATCCTTTCTGAAGGTTAGGTAGTTTTTCGCCTTAGTCACAAGTATTATTAGATGTTTTGTCTCAATGCATCTGATTATCTGGGAAAAATCCACGTGATACGTGCCGCCTGTTAGTTCATTTATTACAACAAAACCGTTGCCGACGCGTATGACGTTCTCCCTTATCTGGCCATGATTTAATTCGTGCTCTCTTTCAAAATATTCCTTAACATTTCGTCTGTTTTGTAGCAGCAACACACCAACAAATATTACGACGTAAACAGCATTGGTGATTATTCTACCGACGGCTTCTTTATTGTCACCAAACAACATCCCAACAATATTGCCAATCGTCGATAGTAGCAAGATTACTCCTACAACAATAACCCATTTTAGCCGAAATGTGACCGCAAGATGGAATTCAAACACATTCGCCTTTGTCGCAACATATCTATTCTCAAATAAAATATCGTTATCGCTCAATTACCATCCCCCCCTATCTGTGGCAAGTATAACATGATTTACGCATTGGACTAAATCGGTGCTTATTTCCAATCGGTCCGTCATATCCCATAGGGGATGATGTCTTCGATAAACATCTCTCGCTTGGGCTTTGCCAGCCCGTGGAACTGCTTGTGCGCCTCCCACTGATCGAGCAGGTGCCCGAGCGGCATGAGCCACACCTCAATCTCTGCACGGCGGAGCTGGCTCACCCCGTAATAAATGAGCCGGGCAAACAATTCCTCATCGCTTACCCGGCCTGCGCGTTTTTTCCGTTTTCATCCTCGCTCAAAATGTGCCGCGCCGTGCCTCGATACATAGCCTCCATGATCGCCCCCTTGTACTTGGCGAGATCGGCGGGCGAGGTCAGAAGCTCCACGGTTTCCTCGGTGAGCAGCTCGCGGGTATCCTTCGGATGAAGGAGGTTGTGTACCTGCACGCCCTGATTGGCGAGCAGGGTAAGAAGCCACACCACCTCATCTATGGCGAGCGTGAAATCCTCCGCCTTGAGCAGCTTGTCGCCGAGGTTCTCCAAGCCGCCGTACCGCTTCGCAATTTCCTTGGTCGCGCGCGTGGTGAGGACGAGCGCGTACTCATCCCCGCCGATCTCGATCAATGCCGTTCTGTCGTTATCCATGTGCCTCCTTATGGCTCCAAAGTGAAAATCGGCTCGTACACCTCGGTGAACCACTCCGAAACGGTGGACGGCGCGACGTTGGGATCGCCCTCGGTAACCTCCGCCTTCCACGGGTGGCGGCCGCTCGCGTCGAGCTTGTTACGGCGCATGACCGTGCCCTCGATCGTCGGCGTCTGGAAGGATATCGAGTCTCCCTTGGTCTGCAGGTTGGTGGCGGGAAGGCCGAATATGACGCGGTACAGCCAGAAATACCGGTACTTGCCGTTTGCCTTCTGCGCCCGGAAGCCGATCGCGACCGGATCGCCGATGTCCTCGCTGCCGGATATGAGCACGCCGTTGTCGTCGGCGGCAGCGCCCGTCAGTTCCTCGGCGACCGGTGTGCCAATATCGTCCACGCCGAGGCTGAGCTTGCCGCTCTTGAATTCCTTTATGACCTCCGCCGCGCCGTCGTCGGCATATAAAATCGCTTCGATAAGCTCGACGGACAAATCCGCCTTTATGGCTTTGGCCAGCACCTTGGGCGGGCCGTATGTTTCAATGCCGTCCACTTCCGTGATCTTGGAATAGAACAGCCTGTCCAATCCGATCGTTGCCATGTTATTCCTCCAGTGCGTATTCTTTTGCCACGTCGATGGCGTAGTGGTGATAGCCGGTATCGTCCTCGCGCCCGAGGTATATCCGGCCCGTTATGGTCAGGCCCGCCGCAAGCAATGCCTTGACCACCAATTTTTTGATCGCCGTGTACGCGCCCTTATCGAAGAGGGAAAGCCGCGCCTCCTGTGTTTCAAACAGCGCCCGGTTGTCCGCGAACAGCCCGTATACATCCGCCATGGGCGTAATGAGCGCGTACCGGTCGGGCGGAGGGTCGCTGAACGTACCCGTTTCCGCCGGGATGCCGAGCGCGTCGAATACAGCCGTGACTTCCTTCAACAGGCTCATATGCCGTTCACCTCTTCCTCGAACTTCTGCTGCATGGCCGCGATGCAGGGCGAGCGGGATGCTGAGCGCGCAGGCTTCAAAAACGGCTTGGCGGGCTGGCCCGATTTTCCGTACTCGAGGATGGTGGCGAGCTTGGCGTTGCTCCCGCCGCCGCGCCGTGGCTCGCTGAACCCGACCTTGACGTTGTGAACGCCCTTATGGTCGATCTTGACGGGCGACACGCCCAACGCACCCAGCAGCGCGCCCGTGGAGCGCCGCTTCGCCTTGAGATTGCGCCCTATGGCCGAGGCAAGGTTGCCGCGCACCTTCGTTACCACCACCTCCGCGCCCGCCTCCAGCGCGGACTGTATGATGCCGTCTGTCTTATCGCCCAGCGCCTCCAGCGAGGCCATGAGTTCCTCCGGCATCTGGATTTCCGCTTTCGCCATGTCATCCGCCTCCTTTGGGGGTCACGATGTCCGCGAGCACCTCGACGTACATGCCGCGCACATCCGCCACGCTCACGATGGTGTATCTCTCGCCGCCGCAGAGTATCGCGTGGGCGGTTGTGATTTTAAGAGTTGGGATGGTGCGGAAGCGGAACAGCGTCGTTGCTGCCGTAAACGCCGCGCCCGCATCCCGCGATCCCGCCGTACCCCCTTGGCGCGTTTCCCTGTACGCCCGCACGCTGGCGAGCACCGTATCTGTCGTTGTGGCGAACCCCTCGTCATCCTTGGCGGCCGTGACCGCCATGATGTCGATGAACGCCGCCATTTTCCCAAGTCCCATGCGCTACACCTGCCAATCCTTGTCCAGCCGCAACAGCAGGTCGACCGTCGCCCACACCTGCTGCGCCGCCTGCGCGCTGTCCGCGAAGAAGCCGCCCGTGCCGCCGTCCCTGCTCTCGTAAAAGAGCGAGGCCAGCATGACGATTGCCTGCTCGGTGGCGGGCGTCATGCTGGCCTCGGAGGAATAGCTGCCCGGCGCTTTCTTCTGGAAGCCCTCGGCGTATGACATGGCGGCGGTGATGTAGCTCTCTAAAAGCGCGTCGTCCTCGTCGTGTTGGAGAATCAGGTTCTTCTTAACCTTTTCCAGCAGCTCCATGCCGTTCACCTCCTTTCTTCAAACACAAAAGCAGAGGCGGCATGCCGCCCCTGCTGAAAAAACGCCTCAGTTCTTAAGCCTTCATCTGCAGTATCTTGATAGCCTCGGGCAATACGAGCTTGCCGTCCACGCGCTGCGTTGCACGGAAACCCACCTGTCCGGTGGCTGCGTACAGCTCGTTGAGGCGCTGGAAGGAACGGCCCTGCCGGTCCGCGATCCAGTAATACTTGAAATCACCGAACGCGAGCACCTTCGCAGCAGGCTCGATCGTAGGCGCATACCCGGACGTTCTCACCGGCTTGTTGAGAATGGTATCCGGCTGACCGGCCTGAATGGACGGCTGCCACAGGTACTGGCCTTGGTTGTCCTTGAGCTTGCGGATCGCCTTGATCGTCGCGTCGTTGGTGAGGAACACGGCGTTCCTGCGATACGGCTCGCGCAGCGCGTGGTAGAGGTCGATCACGTCGTCCATACCGATCGTCGCTGCCGCCGTGATTGCGCCGACCTCGCCGGACGTGAATATGCCTGTGGGCTTGGCCGTACCATTGCCGATAATGAACGCAGCTTCCTCCGCCCGGCCGATGCGTCTCGCAAATTCCTTTGCGATGTAGGTTTCAAGATTAAACGCAGAATCGTTGAGCAGTTCTTCGCTGACCTTGATCATGGTGGAGAGCTTGTGCGCGCCCAGGTTCACGACGCCGAACACCTCGTCGCTTTCGTGCATGGGCGCTTCCTCGTCCGTCCAATCCGCCGTACCCTTGGCCGCCACCACCGGGATCTTCTTGTCGCCGAAGGAAGTCGAAATTACATTGGCAATCTGGCGTATCAGGTTTTCCTCCTCCAGCGCCGTTACCAGCGTGCGCTCGAATTCATCGGGCACGAGGTAACCACCCTCGGAGTCGCTCCCAATCTGCAGCGCATTGTGTACATCGGGGTTGGGCACCTTGGAGCGTAGGACGTTCCAGAACGCGCGCTTGTAATCGTCCGTCGCGCGACCGGTCTTGGTTTCGCCGCCCGACGCGTGTGCGGGCTTGCCCGTGATGGGCGTAGAGGTCGGCTTCGTGAGTTCCAGATCGACCACGGCCTGTCGCTCCAAACGCTCGACCTCCTTGCCCAGCGCCACCACATCGGCCTCCATTTTGTCATAGGTAGCGGCGTCCTCTGCGGTCAAAAGGCCGTCGTTGCCGCGCTTGCTGTCCAGAAACGCCTTTGCGGCTTCCCATGCCTTCGCGCGCTTTTCGCGCAGTTCGAGAATTTTGCTCATGTAAAGTTCCTCCTTCGATTTATGGCTTCAATAAAAAAAGCCGCTTTTCCAGCGACTCGATCGGGATACCTGTGTGTTTTTCCGGTTGCGGTAGCTTCTTGAGGATGGAATTCGTGACCGCCTGTCGGCTGAATATCAGGCCGCCGGAATCCTCTACGCCGGGCGTGTCTTCCTCCTCGTCGGTGAACAGGATGCCGTCCGCGAACTTCAGCTCCACGGCCTTTTTGGCGTTGAGCCACGTTTCCGCGTCCATGAGATGGGAAATCCGCGCGCGGGAAAGCCCGGACTTCAATTCGTAGGCATTGATGATGCTTTCCTTGACCTCATCCAGCATGGCGATGGCCTTTGCCATCTCGCCAGCATCGCCGATCGCCACCGTCATAGGGTTGTGGATCATGAGCATGGAAACCGGCGACATGTACACCTCGCCGCCCGCCATGGCGATCACACTGGCCGCCGATGCCGCGATGCCGTCGATCTTGACGGTCACCTTACCTTTGTACTCCATGAGCATGTTGTAGATTTGCGCGGCGGCGAACACATCCCCGCCGGGCGAGTTGATCCAGACGGCGATATCGCCCTCGCCGGAATGTAGCTCCGCCTTGAACTGCTGGGGCGTTACCTCATCCCCGAGCCAGCTTTCTTCGGCGATAGCGCCATCCAAGCGCAGGGTGCGCGCGCCGTCCTCGTTCTTCACCCAATTCCAGAATTTACGATGCATCCGTTTCCTCCTTAATAGCAAAAATGCCCGCATCCGCGAGCTTGGTCATGTTGCCGTTGATCAGGTACAGGTCGCCGCCCAGCTCCGCCGGGATATGGTTCATATCCTCCAGTTCCCGTATGTCGTTGGCGGAAAGCCAGCCGTTCTGCCGCCCGGTGGCATAGCCGGTCATGCGGCTCTGGTAATCCCCGCGCAGGAGGCCGTCCACATTGAACTTGGCGAAATACGCCCGCTTTTCGGACGGGAGCAGCAGCGCCTTCTGGATCGCCTGCTCCCAGCGCACTACCCACGGATCGAGCGTGTACTTCACGAACTCCAAACTCTGCTGCTCGATGTTGGAGAAGCTGCTCTTTTCGAGGTCGCCGACCATGTGGGGCGGCACGCGGAAGATGCGCGCGATCTCGTTGATCTGGAACTTGCGCGTCTGCAAAAACTGCGCCTGCTCGGGCGGGATGCCGATGGCGTTGAACTTCATGCCCTCCTCGAGCACGGCGATCCGGTGTGCGTTGCCGCTTCCCTGATACACGGCGTTCCAGCTTTCGCGCACGCGCTTGGGGTCTTTGACCACGCCGGGGTGCTCCAGCACGCCGCCGGGGTTTGCGCCGTTGGCGAAGAACTTCGCGCCGTATTCCTCGGTGGCGATCGCCATGCCGATAGCGTTCTTAGCCATGGCGATGGGCGAATACCCAATCAGGCCGTCAAACCCAAGGCCAGGGATATGCAGCACATCCTGCGGGCGCAGGATCACAGGGCCGGTGTCCGGCCGGTATTCGTAAAAAAGCTGCCCGGCGGGCGTCCTGTCCACAATCATTTTGCTCGGCAGCAGCGGATACAGGGCGAGCACCCGGCCCGCGCCGTCCCGTACGATCTGCGCATATGCATTGCCCCACAGCAAAAGGTGGCTCATGAGAGTTTCGCGGAACGCAAACGAGGTCATTTCGGGGTTAGGCTCGGTGTGCAGCAGGTAATGCAGCGAATGCCCGACCGCTCTTTCCTTACCGCCATCGCCCCTGTGCCGGTAAAGGTGCAGCGGCAGGCACGCCACCGCCTCGGCCAGGATGCGCACGCAGGCGTACACCGCCGTGGTCTGCATGGCCGTGCGCTCGTTGACCGCTTTGCCGGAAGTCGTGCCGCCAAAGAAAAAGCCGGGATCGCTTCCCGGCAGCCGGTTTTGAGGTTTATCCCGCGAACGAAAAAATTTTGAGAGTGGGTTCAAAGGCTTGTCCTCCAAAAAAGGGCATAAAAAAAGCACCCTTCTTGAGGATGCTTTATTTTGCAATTTGCGACTTTTCTATGCCATACAATCCCATAAATAATCCAACTTGAACTTAAGAGACAAAAAATCTATATCAGAAACCGTTGGATACTCGTCTAATCCACGAAGAACCGCTAAAAGTAATTCAGGCAAACCGTTAATATCAATTTCAAAATCTGACTCCCATACGGAGAACATTGCTAAAAGCACCGCTATGCTTTTGATGTTTTCTGTTGAGGCTATAGCCGTTTTAAATAACGTCCGTAGTTCTGTCAGCCGAACCGGCATTTCTTTTTCGATTAGGTGCTGCTTTATTTCCGAATATGACATCTGCATAATAATTGGCATTATCGTTCCCGTAAATGTGCGATGCCCCATTTTTCGAGCCGTGTATTCATCCCATATCTGAAATATGCCCCCATATTTATGATCGCCAACCGCCTCAAAACAACCATCACAATACAATTTGCTAAATGAGGTGTTATTTATAGCATGCTGGGTTTCGTGTACGGCCGTCGAAATATATGAAAACCCATCTGCTAGTTGGTGTGTGGAAATTAAGATGTATTGTATGGAACCCATATCCTTAGGCAGTAGATAAGTTCCATTAGAGCTATCATGTTTCTTTATTTCAGAGAGCGAGCGCCCTTGTAGAAAATCCTTAAAAGCTAAGTTCTCGCATAGTGCTACAGAATCATCATGCAAATGATCCGAAAAGTGAATACTAATCTTAATATCAGGATGTTCTTGTAACATCGGGGTTAAGATAGCTTTAATGATCTCCGTTTCTTTTTCAAGCATTGTAGCACCACCCATTTAGTTATATGCAAAGTATACCATGTAACTAAATAGGGTTCACAGAATCAGAAGGCCCCTTTCGTCGTAGATGGAAGCGCCCCGATCGCCGCCGCCACACCGTAATGCGCGGTCAAGCGCCATGATCGTAGCAACCGCGCCATCGATCTTCTCGGTGCTTTTTTCCTTGTCCGGCTTAATGTTCCCGGCCGGATCGGTCTTTACGAAGATATTGTCCACCATCCAGCGCAGCACCGGGTGCCCGCCATGGGCGAGCTTTTCTTCGAGAGTCAGTTTCATAAGCTCCTTGGTGGGCGGGGACATGTCCTTAAAGCCCTGCCCAAAGGGCACGACTATAAAGCCCAGCCCTTCAAGGTTCTGTACCATCTGCACAGCGCCCCAGCGGTCGAACGCGATCTCCCGGATGTCGTATTTCGTACCAAGCTCCTCGATAAAGCTCTCGATAAAGCCGTAATGCACTACGTTGCCCTCGGTGGTTTTGAGGAAGCCCTGCTTTTCCCACACATCATATGGAACGTGGTCGCGCCGCACACGCAGGTCGACATTCTCCTCCGGCAGCCAGAAGAACGGCAGGATGATGTATTTGTCATCCTCGTCCTCCGGTGGAAATATGAGCACAAATGCCGTGATGTCCGTCGTGGAGGAAAGGTCGAGGCCGCCGTAGCAGGGCCGCCCGCGCAGGCTCTCGGGATCGACCGCGAACGCGCATTTCTCCCAGCGCTCCATGGGCATCCAACGCACGGATTGCTTTACCCATTGGTTGAGCCGAAGCTGCCGGAACAGGTTTTCCTCGGCGGGATTCTGGCGGGCGTTCTCGCAGGCCACCCGCAGCTTCTCAATATCCACCGTGATATCCAGCGACGGATTGGCCTTGCGCCATACCTTTTCGCTCGTCCAATCGTCGTTGTCCGCCGCGCCGTATATAATAGGATAAAATGTCTGGTCGATCTTGCGCCCCTGCAAAACATCCTCGGCCTTTTGGTGTACCTCCCAGCAGATCGAATGCCTGTCGGTGCCCGCCGTAGTAATTAGAAAAAATAACGGCTGCTTACGCGCGTCGCCCGAACCGTGCAGCATAACGTCGTAGAGGTTTCTGCCGGGCTGCGCGTGCAGCTCGTCGAACACCACGCCGTGGACGTTCAGGCCGTGCTTGGTGTACGCCTCGGCGGAAAGCACCTGATAAAAGCTCCCGAGCGGCTTGTACACCAGACGCTTTTGAGAAAGGAGCGGCTTAATGCGGCTTTTGAGGGCCGGGCACTGTTCCACCATTTCCACCGCCACGTCGAACACGATGGACGCCTGCTGGCGATCGGACGCGCAGCCGTACACCTCGCCGCCGTGCTCATAGTCCCCACAGGTTAAAAGCAGCGCGACCGCAGCCGCAAGCTCGGATTTGCCTTGCTTTTTAGGGATTTCCACATATGCGGTATTGAACTGCCGGTAGCCGTTGGGCTTGAGCACGCCGAACACGTCCCGGATGATCTGCTCCTGCCAGTCGATCAGGTCGAACGGCTGGCCGTGCCACTCGCCCTTGGTGTGCTTGAGGCAATTTATAAAGGAAACGGCGATGTTCGCCGCGTTTTCGTCATACTCGGAACCGGCCGCCATGAACGGCGTCGGCTTGTATTTCTTGAGCGTCCGCAGCCCCATCGCCTCCTTTCATAAAAATGCGAACAACAAAAAAGGAGCCTCTTTCGATGCTCCCTGTGTGGCAGTTTGGGTGAACGCTATGGCTATTTGATCCCTACGAACTCGCCAAGCTCGTCGAGTAGATTGTTTATATGCTCGGCGCTGCCGACGTTGCTCCAATCGACGTTGTCGCAATCGGCACAGTTTTCGATCAGGCGTCCCGTGATCTTTTCCAGCTTCACATATACCTCGACCATGTTCCGCAGATATGCCTCGCAGGCCGTTTCGCCTTTTTTGTTGGTGCTTGCCATCCCCGTTGCCCTCCTAAAAGTATGTCTTCTCTTTGGTAGGTCACATGTTAGCTCTGTGTCGTGGGGATAGCAAGTCAATTGTACATGACAGTTGTGTCCAATATAGCGAGCACGGCTGTCTATTCAAGCGTTACCGCGAACTTGAACCCACACCGATGCAGGCTGTCCAGCAAATCCCGCACGAGCCGCTGGCCATCCTGTTCATAGCCGTTTTTATCCAGCCAAGTACCCGCGTCCTTGTGAAATGAGCTGAACTGCCTGTTCTTCTTGGAAAAGGCAAGCGTGTCGCCCACTTTCAGCTTATGATATTCGCCCGCCTCAGTAACGTAGACGATCATCCGCGTGCCCCTTGGTGCTTTTCCCATTTCGTACTCGACCTCGGCAAAGGTGTGCGCGTATACCCTCGTGCAATCGATCTGTTTCATATCTGCGCCTCCTATAGCCTGTGTTCTCCTGATCGTCAGGTCACATGTTAGCTCTGTATCCGCGCAATAGCAAGGAAATTCTGTAAAAAAGGTTCAGGCCGATCGGCAGCGCACGGAACGAAAAAGGAGCCTCTTTCAAAGCTCCCTTTTGCATTATCTTTTCGCTGTAAATTGCTTTTCTATAGTTACATAGTAAGGAACAAGCGCATTAACCCGCCCAAGCCCATAATAACCATGCCCAAGACGAAGACGATAGGTATCAATTTTGAAGTTTTTTTGTTTATCAGTGCAAAGATCGGTAAGATGATCCCTGCTAATCCTGTAAATAGCCATACGGTAAAGAATACAATTTCAGGAAGCTGTAGGAGCGCGAATCCATTCGTGAAGTATAGCAACAACATAATACCTTCCCAAGAGAGGACTGCAATGCCAACCTTCTTAATCACCCCTACAGAGCCTTTATCAAAGAGCAGGATACATGCTCCCGACAGCGCAGCCGCACAAAACAGCCAATATACAGGCTCAATGCCATGCATCAATAGAAAAGCCAGCAATCCGGTATACACATTTCCGTTTGAAAGCCCCGTTGTAACGATGGGAAACAACTTGGACAGGCAAAAAAGCAATAGTAGGCCAGCTATACCTGCCCCGGCTATACCAATTCCCCATTTTGACTTTTCTCTTATCAACATATCATCTCCCATTCGTTTTCAATCCGAAACTACCGCGCCATGCCACATAGGGAATTGTGTACCTTTTCGACGCTTTTAGGTATCATCCCTTTTGCTGCCTGTACAGGTTTTCTTTCTTCTGGACAACGCGAGGCCGCCGAAACCACTTACAATCGCCATGTAATAACCCAAATCATACAGGAACCCTTTATTATAAACTTCATAAATGCCGATGTCTTTATTAAAAAGGGAGTATATAAGCGAGAACGGCGCTATCCATCCGTGCCAGATACCTACGAAGAACCCCGCTGGCTTGGTTTCCGAGTTTGCCCCATCACCCGGGACGCAACCGCTTAAAGTCAATAGCAATAAAACAATAATGGCACAGAACACCAGTATCTTTCCGCCCTTCAAAAACTCGCCCTCTTTCACTTAATTTCCACCATTATACATTGTACATGACAGTTGTGTCCAATATAGCGAGTATAGCGAGCCGTCGAGAACGTGCGGCACGCAAAAGGAGCCTCCCGCGAGAGGCCCCTTTTCAGTTTATCGCTTGCCTGTCAATATAAATCCCGCGTATTCTCTCAGGTGCTCTTCGAGGAAAATGACGAGCTCGTAAAACCCCTGTTGGTTGGCTTCGGCCTGAACGCCGCGAACATCGAACATGTTGACCTTGCCGCTATCGCGGATGGCGAGCACCTGCTCGACCAGCGTATCTGAAATCAGGCGGTTCTGCTCCATGCGCTACACCTGCGCCTTTCTGGATTGCCTGACCGAGAACCGCGCCGCTTTTTCGAGCACGGTCGGATCGAAGCCCGCGTCCAGATATCCGTCCATGATGGTGTCGTAGTAGAACAGTCCCGGCCCGCCCAGCGGCCTGCCCGCGTTCATGATGTATACCATGGCCTCCATCGGCTTGCCGCCCAAATGCACCGTGACCGTTTCCTTGCGGTACAGCCTCGGCCAGCCTTCGTACTGGTCGAGTGTCGCCTCGTCCCGAGGCGAAATCCGCCAGAGCAGTACCGGGACGCTGCCGCCCGCGTGCTTTTCCACCGTTGCCACCGCGCTGCTGTTATACCCCCGGAACAAAAGCCGGTAGCCGTCGAGCGTCGTGCCGCCCAGCACCTCCGCGTCGGGGCACCGGTACGCCATCTGCTGTAAATTGAGGTTGCTGCCATATGCCAGATATATTTTGCCTGCCTGCTTTTTCATCGCGTTATCCTCCTTGCGCGTGTCGCCCGCTGTCGCGCCCTGTGGCGCGCAGCGCATAAACCCAATCAATCATCGGCCCGTCCGGCCGCCGCCGCAGGGGGCGGCCGGACGGGCCGATGGCCGCGTCCCTATCTATGCCGCCGTGCGAAATCGCCATGCCGCCGATCCCGAAAGGTGCTTGCAAAGGTGCTCGCGGCAGTTTTTGAACTCGTCGCCAATCAGCCCGATGCGGTTGAGGTAGGTGCGCAGCGCAAATTTTTCGTTTTCGATCTGCGGCTTTTTGCTGCTGGCGCTCTTTTGTGTAAGCGCCTGCCGGTTGAGGGCGAGGGCGAGGACGATGTAGCTGCGTATCTTGCCCGCATGCAGCTCGCTGTTGAAGCCTCGCAGCTCGACCGTGCGGTGGCCGGAGAAAAAGCTGTGCAGGTTCAAAAAGTGGTACCGGCTCCTGTGATAGTGGAGGCTGCGGCTTCCGCTGTAGCCTGCGTACCAGATGTTTTCGATCTGGTTCAAGGTCGCGGGCTTGCCCCGGTTCATCCTTTCGACCAGCGCCGCGTCCATCCTCTTGCAATAGCCCATCCTATCTGGTGCTATTTGCAGGGCCTTGTAGAAAAGGTCGTTTTTGCTGGCGATGATGTTAATGAAGTTGCGGATGCTGCGCGCCGTGTGGTTTGCGCCGTCGAGGTGGATGTGGATGCCGCAGGAGGTGTTCGCAAATCCGCCCGCCTTGCGGAGCTTGCGGATCAGCTCCTGCAGGGTTTCGATGTCCGCGCGATAGGTGAGGATCGGGCTAACCAGCTCGACGCTGTATTTCTTATCGGCGGAAACCACCTGCCCGCGCTCCTTTCTCTCGGTGCGAAGGCTGCCGTCGCTCATAAATTTCCAAACCCGGCCATCGGGCGCGATGACCCTTTGTGTATCGTAGGAGTCCCGCAGGCTTTCGACCCTGCCGCCGAGGAAGTCCGCCGCGACCCGCGCCGCCTGCTCCCTTGTGATCCCCGTGAATTCGACCTCAATGCCAAATTTCGTTTCAAACATTGTGCTTGTCCGCCTTTCAGGTGTGTGTATTGCTTTTCGCATGTACATTACTCACTCTGAAAGGCTGTAATAGCAAGTTAATTGTGAGTGTGTTTTCCTTGGATTTTCTTCAAGCCTATATGGGATATTGTTAATATTTGGATGTCTATAACAACCTGATCCTATCCTCGCCATATGCTGCACCGAGCCGGGAGCCACAATCCCAGCGTACAAAAACGGTGCCGATATCGTCTGCGAATTCCACCGTTCCCCGATCGCCGGGCTTGAGTTTGCTGTACGGGTCGTTCATGCTGACCAGCTCCACGCGCACGCCGGAAGGGTATTGTTTGCGTATTCGTTCCACGATCTCCTTTGAGGGGAAATTATTCATCGCTTATTACCTCCAGCCGCCACGATTTCCTCTTTCGCCTTGGTGACGCATTCCAGAATAAACTTTTCAAGCGCATTCATCGCTTCTAATTCGCCAGATGAAAAACCCGTGTTGGCAGCGCCTGCGGCAAAGCATTCCTTGATGCGTTCCGCAGCCTCGTCCAAAATTTTCAGGGACTTACCATAGAGGCTGTATCCGCCTCTGCCAAGCATGGTCGTGGCGGTGTTTTTCATGTAATGACCCCTGCGGGTTTGAACATAGAGCGCTTCAGGCTTTCGGACACAATACCAAACCGCACTGTGAATCGACGTATCTGCAAGCCGTTCGCCCGAGATGCCGACGCCACCTGTCTTTTCAAAGACGTAGTTTGCGATTTCCTTTGTCGAATGTTCTTGTCCGTCTTCAAGAAGCTCGAAGAAGTAGTGTCTTATCAAATCACCGGTTGTATTAAACATGCAAACCATCACCCTCCACTTTCGGCGGCGTGCCGTTCTTGAAGGCGCTGTTGCCGGAAAGGTTCTTGAGCAGGACTTTTCGGGCGGTCTTATACTCGTCGCCCACAAAACCCAACCGGAGCAGAAATACCCGAAAGGCGAACTTTTCGTTCTCCACGATTTTTTCCTTTGCATTGACTCGCTTTTGTTCCTTGGCCGCCGCACAAAGGGCGCAGACAAGTCGGGAGTAGGCATCGACCTCTTCGCTGGTCGCGCCGAAACGGAACCATGGGAATTTCAGTAGCGTTTCCGTCCGCTCGACGGTGAGCGCCTCCGCGCCGATGGCTTTTTTGATAAGCGCCGCCTTGCTGGAAATGAGCCGTTCAAGGTTTTCAAACGCCGTGTCGGTGAAGCCCTCCAACGGTACTTCGATGATCAGGCGGTCGGGTTCGTCATCTTCGGGCTGTCCGTAAGCGGGCGGTTCTTCCTCGTCGCAGTAGGGGTTGACCCTGCCGCCGAGCGCCGCTTCCATGGGGATGTGCATATCTTCGGGTACAGGCGCGGCTGCCGGAAGGGGTGCGTCGTATTCCTCTGTTTCCGCGCAGAAGTCGTGCAGGCCGCAAAGGTCGGCGACTAACTCGGAATTGTCCTCGCCCTCAAGCACCCCGTTTTTATCAATGGTGTAGCCGCTTACCTCGTAGGCGAAGGTCGGCGCTCCGAGATACTTGATCTGTGCATTCAGCTCTTGGCTGACTGCTCCAACCAGTGATTTTCGTCGATCGCCAGTCACATTGTAATAAATTCTCATTTTGCAAGCCCCCTTTGTTGATTTGGTGCTTACATTAGTCACTCTAAAGCTGTAGAATTGCAAGCGGCTTTTTCAAAGAATAGTGAGAAATTAATCCGCGTCGGGCTGTGCAAAATCCACAAGACCGGGCACATCCTCATACGCCGTTTCCGCGCCCTCACGGAGCAGAAAGACACGGTCCGCGCTGCCGCATTGTTTAATATACCGCTTCACAATCACGTCGCAGTATTTGGGATCAAGCTCCATCATGCAGCACTGCCGCCCGGTTTGCTCGGCGGCGATCAGCGTCGTGCCGGAACCGCCGAATAAGTCGAGCACCAAATCGCCCGCGCGCGAGCTGTTGAGAATGGCTTTGGCCACCAGCGTCACCGGCTTCATGGTCGGATGCTCGGCGGACACCTTCGGGCGGGGTACATCCCACACATCCGATTGCTTGCGGTCTTTAAGCGGACACAGGCGCGAGCCCTCCGTCCAGCCGTACCAGATCGGCTCGTACTGCGTATGGTAATCCTTGCGGGAGAGCACCAGCGTATCTTTCTTCCATATGATCGTGCTCGACCAGTGGTAGGAAAGCTCGGACATCGCGTCCATGAGGTTGCCCCATTCCTGCGCCGACATGACCACATACGTCATGCAGCCCGGCTCGGAAACCGCCTTCATGCAGGTGAACGCGCGCAATAAAAAAGCACCGAACGCCTCGGTGCTCATTTTATCGTTGAGGATCGGCCGACCGTTTTTCCATCGCGGGTTATCGCTGGCCGAATAGTTCACGTTCCACGGCGGATCGGTGAACACGAAGCGCGTGGTTTTGACGTCCATGAGCGTTTTGACGTCGGCCATATCCGTGCTGTCACTGCACATGAGGCGGTGCTGGCCCAGTAGCCACACGTCGCTGCGCTGCGTGACCGGCGTTTCGATCTCGGCAGCCGCCTTGTCCGCATCGAAATCGTCCTCTTTTACATTGCCTGCGGGTTTGTCGCGGAACAGATCGTCCATCTCGGCGGCATCAAAACCTGTGAGCGACACATCGAAGCCGTCCGCGCTCAGATCACGGAGCAGGTCGGTCAGCAGCGGGATATCGAACTCACCGCCGATTTTATTAAGCGCCACATTCAGTGCCTTTTCCCGCTGTTCGTCGATATCCAGCACCACACAGTCGATTTCTGTATATCCCATGGCCGTGAGCACCTTATACCGCTGGTGGCCGCCCACGATGTTGCCGGTGCGGCTGTTCCATATGACCGGCTCGACATAGCCAAATTCCTCGATGGAACGGCGCAGCTTTTCATATTCGGCGTCGCCGGGCTTCAAGTCGCGGCGCGGGTTATACACGGCCGCCTTGAGCGTGGCGGCGGGGAGCTTTTGTATGTTCATGCATTATGCCTTTCTTTCGGGTATGAAAAAACCACACCCGAAAGTGTGGTTAGAGCCGATGCCGTATTCCACCGAGTAATCAGTCGAATAAAAAATATTTCCAGTGCTGTTCCGGTAAATCAAATTCAGCAAAATATCCCCTGTATGTTTCGAACTCTTCCGGTGTAAGTCTGAAAATGAAACTTGGGTGGCTCCTTATAACGTGTTCATCCAACCTGTTGTACATGACGATTTCCCTTGCAAAAAGATCGGAGGATAATTGCTCAAAAAACAGATTATACGCCTTTCCGTTCGGCTCATAATAATATCTTTCTATACCCATAACATTCGGGGAATAGTCTTTCCATAGCCCTTGCAACGAAACAGGATATTGCCCGTTTTCCGAGTAATACGCCTCCAAATCCTGTATCATGACCGCGCTTTGATCTATCGCATGGCTTGTACTGTAATCCACCGCAGGAACAATAAACGCGCATCGAAGGATAACGACAGCTACTGGAATGATCAGCATATAATACGGGATAATGCTTGGCTTTAAGGCATCGGGATTCCTCATTTTCCTTATCCGGGGAATAATAGTCTTAACTGTGATATAAACAAAAATGACCGGAATAGAAATACCTAGCGTTAAAGAGCCTCTAAAACTACCGATACCGCCAATAGCGACGAATAACGAAACAACGATAATCAGAGCAAGTGACACTAAGGCCGCTATTGCAAAGCTGCCGCTTTTTCTTAGGCCGTCTTTTACTTTTTTCCTCTGTATCCGTTCATATATTAACCACAAAAAACCGATAGGAACAAGCAATAGGGAAATAAAGCCCGCAATCTGAACAATACCGGAAAGCATTACAGTCAAATGGTCATATTCTCCCGGAAAGTAAGGAAGAAATATAAAAAATATGGCCAGTATGCAAATGGTAAATATGCCGATAACATGCCGTGCCATATAGGCTTAAACCTCCCGCTTTCACTATATAAATGCTCTGCTGTTCAAGACCGACCAACAAATTCCTGCTTGTTCGCCCGATTTATAAATAGCTTATCTCAAAACATAAAAATACGCTACCCTTTGATGGCTTTTTCGCCGGTGAAGTCCTCCCAGCGTTTGACCGCCAGATCACAGTAAACGGGGGAAATCTCCATGGCATAGCAGCGACGTTCCGTCTGCTCCGCCGCGATGATGGTGGTGCCGCTGCCGGAGAACGGCTCCAGCACGATGCCGCCCGGATCAGAGTGCATCTTGATACACCGCCACGGCAGCTCAACGGGGAACATGGCCGGGTGGTTTTTGCCGGAACGGACAGGGGCGATCTCCCATATGCCCGCGTATCCCCACTTTTTGCGCTCCTCCTTGGTCAGCCGTTTGACGAACTTGTAGCTATGCCCGGCGAAGGCCGAAAGCCACACATACTCCTGATCGTTGTACGCGTTCGTCTCGCGCCCGGCAAAGGCTGAAATGTACTCGTACTGCTGCACCGGCTTGTTGGTCGCCAGATGAAACGGCCCGGTATCTTTGCCGACGATAGGCTTTTTCCATATGCGTATCCAGATGGGTCGAAACCCGTTTTCTCCAAACAGGCTCACGCTGTACATGCCGGTTGGCTCTATGAACTGCGAGCCGGTCGCATAAAGATCGCCCAAACTCCAGCAGACGATGTCCGCGTACCTGCATAGGTTTCCGGCAACGGGCCGGATGGCAGTAAGCCACGGCTCGATGCCCGCCTTTTCATATTCCTTACCGTCGCCGTAGGGCGGGGCAGTGACCGCCACCTGCGCATGCGCGCCATCCATGAGCTTTTCAAAATCCTCCGCACAGGCGCTGTCGCCGCACATCAAGCGATGGTTGCCGAGCATCCAGATATCGCCGCGCTGCGTGATAGCGCCCGCCGTCTCGATACGTTCCTTTTCAGCGTCGGCGTCGAAATCGTCCTGCACCGCTTCTTTGGAATAAAACCGGTTAAGCAGCTCGTCCACCTCGGCCGCGTCGAAGCCGGTAAGCGCCACGTCGAACGCGGCCGCATCAAGGTCGGCCATGAGCTCGGCCAGCTTGGCCTCGTCCCATTCGCCCTGAATTTTGTTCAGAGCGATGTTGAGCGCCTTTTCCCGCTGCACATCCAGATCGACCACCACGCAGTCGATTTCCGTATGCCCCAAATCGAGCAGCACCTTCAAGCGCTGGTGGCCCCCCACAACATTGCCGGTCTTTTCATTCCATATGACCGGCTCAACATACCCGAATTCCGATATGGAACGCTTGAGCTTTTCATATTCCTTATCGCCAGGCTTGAGGTCGCGGCGGGGATTATACGCCGCAGGGTTGAGCAGCCCGGCGTTTATTTTTCGGATATCCATGCGGCACCCGCTTTCTTGCATATTCGTTCCAGCCCCTTTTGTGCGCCCGCCACATCGCCCGCGAGCGCCTGCCCGCGCAGGGTTTTGAGCTGCTGCGGGGGAATCCGACCCTTGTAGGCGGTGAGCCGCTTTATAAAACGGTTGATTTCAACAAAGTCCATTTGCCTAACCTCACAGCAAAAAATTCTCATACGGAACGCCGATATATTCCAGCACATGCCGCAGCCCCAGCCCGCCGCTGTCCCAATCCTTCATGCAGTACCGCCATAGCTTCGGATGCGTTTTCTGGAGCCGTTGAAAACGATTCGGCTGCGCCGCCAGATGGACGCCAAACATGCAAAAAATACACCCTGTTCGGATGTATCCCATATCGTAAATCCCGCAATATGGCACGTTGAACCGGCGTAGGTATTCCCAAACATCCTCTTCCAACCAGAAGGAGAGGGGCATTGATGCCGGACGTTTATTGTCAAAAGCGTTGCACCCGCTCTGCAGCCATCTTTGTGTGCGAAGCTGGCTTTCACACGCCATCGTTCCTATGATCGGTTGTCGCCCGGTTTCCTTTACATACGCTTTGAGCGGCTTCTTTTTCATTTCATCGCAGCAGCCCGCGCCTATAAGGAAAGGCGCACCCACAAGATACTGCCATTGCTCTGAAATCTTAAAGCGGGTCTTGCTCCCATCCGGCATAACGCCGAGCATCTTTTTCCTGAATACCGCCTCGCTGCCCCCACGCACGCGATATATCCAGTCGCTCTGCTCTTTCCCGATCACCGGGTAGCCATGCTTTTCGATAACCTGACGAAAGGTCATAGCGGGCTTGAGCCAAGTAACGTTTGGAACGGTTTTGACAAACGCGCGTATCTCAGGGAACTCCAACCCGGTATCTGAAAACACGGCTGGCACGTCGGGGAAAAGGGATCGAACCAAGTGCAAAAGCACCGTAGAGTCCTTGCCGCCGCTAAAGGAGACGTACACATCGCCATCGTAATGTTCATACCATTCGCGGATGCGCAACTCGCTCTTGCGAATTTTGACATCGAGAGGCATGCACTGCATCTGCCGTAACTGCCATAGCTCCATCAGCGGCCGCCCCTGCGCGCCGAGAGCAGACGTTCCATGGCATCGTCGTGCGGCGTCGCGCCCTTGTACTCGGCTGCGCAATTCTCGCGCACCACCTGATAAATCTGATACCACAGGTTGTTGACCTGCTTCATGAAGCCCTGCGACATCGCCACATACGGCGAGGGAATGGCGTTGCCGGTCGTGGGATGCTTGGCGAGGAAGCCGAACTCGGTGATGCACTCCTCACACTGCACCCAGCGGGATACCGACATGGCATACTGCTCCAGCAGCAGCGCGGGGATGAGGTGTGCGCATCGGTTTTCGGTAAGCCACTGCCACGTTTTTTCGTATATCTCGACGGCAATCAACTCCTTGCCGTTTTTCTGCTTGCCGGAAAGGTAGTCGCGCGGCTGCGGCATGGCCCTGCCTTCGAGGTCGGCGGTGTCGGGGAACTCGATCACCGTCAGCTTGCGCCTGCCGGGGTTGCCTTCGAGCACCTTATCTGCCAGCGGCTTTTTCTTCTTGCCCGCGCCCACGCGCGCGCCGCCCCGGCTCGTGCCGTCCTTTGCCATATCGCGTCAACTCCTTTCTCCAAAAAATAAGCGAGAGCCTATACCCCCGTTTGAAACCGCGACTTTTCGCGCGTGACCCCCTGCCCGTTGCCCGAGCGATGCCGCACAGAGATTTTGACCGCCCCTCCCGCTTGCAGCTCTAGCATGTTTTACAATATAATTAAGCCACCATAAAAGAGAAGGCAGAGACAAGCTCCATGGCCCCTCCGCAACCTGCCCGAAGATGCAGATGTTTCTTGAGAAAAATTGGATATAGTATAAAAATAACCTCAATGGGAAGTGTTGTGAATTGCTACGGAGGTGATCATTATTAACACATTGGTATTCGATATAGTTTGGCAAATTGGAACGCTAGCACTTGTAGTAGCAATTGTAGCATTCCTTGTTGTTTACTTCAAAAAGAAGAAGCAATAAGTTACAAGAGCTGCTCCGGATTAAGGGCACTCCATCCAAATGCTATTTGGCCGTAAGGATTCGAGCCGGTTAGATAGTTCTGTTTCGCCATCTCCCTCCGCTTCGGGCGGTAATTTGGGAGTGGCAGCTCGTGCATAGGCTCATGAGGTTCTCCTCGGCATGCGTGCCGCCACGGGATAGCGGAAGAATATGGTGTACCTCCTCGGCAGGGCTGATCCTGCCGGTGGCTTGGCATTGCTCGCACAGGGGGTGGGCTGCGATATAGCGGTCACGGATACTCTTCCACGTCCGGCCGTACCGTTTGCGCGTTGCCGGGTCGCGTTCGTACTTGTTGTAACGTGCATCTGCTTCCCTCTGGTGCCGATCGCAATACCTGCCGTCCGTGAGCGTTGGGCAGCCGGGGTGGCTGCAGGGACGCTTGGGCTTCCTGGGCAAGCGCAGCACCTCCTTGCGGGCAACAAAAAAGCCCCCGTCGGATTGCTCCGCGAGGGCCTCTTGGGTATACTTCGATGATACTATTATACCACCTTTTCGTGTATTGTGTTGTCCATATCGTATGAACTACTACACACTTTCGAGCGCCGTTAGTTTTTTTCGAAGAATTATCTCAAAACTCTCCAGCGCCTGCCTATGCAGTTGGTACGCATACGACTTGCTAAAGTGCATGGAGTTGGCGATGTCCTCCCACGGTTTGAAGCACAGATAGCGCCATTCCAGCAGCGCGCGTTCTTCGGCATCCTCCATGTGCTCCAGCGATCCTGCAATTTCACGCTTGGCATCCACGAAGCGATCGATTTGACGGTCCAGTTCCTGTTCAGCCATACAGAGCTTAATCACCGCATCCTCGAGCGCGCTTTTGGGAGTGCTGCCGGAGACGCCGCTGTCTGCTCGGATTACGCTGGTGATCTTGTAGGCAAGGGACCGAAGCTGCTCTACCTGCTCCAGTTTGGTCTGTATGCTCATATCCAGCCTTGCGGCCCGTTCCAAATAGGTTTTACCGTTCATCTCGTTGACCTCCCCGGATGTTTCGCCAA
The DNA here is from genome assembly GCA_023455425.1 of Bacillota bacterium. Lineage (GTDB taxonomy): Bacteria > Bacillota > Clostridia > Christensenellales > CAG-138 > JAEYLA01. The sequence goes on from JAEYCM010000001.1 coordinate 77,764, forward strand.
GGCATGCATCCGTTGAAATATTTATCGCCAATTGCTTTCTGCCTGGAGAATGGAAGCGACTCCAGACGTTCGAAAGCGGCAGCCTCGTCCAGATCAAACTGCGCGGCGGTCTTTCGGAAGGAGCACTTCGCTGGGCAACGGTCAAATTCGAGAATTTTGCAGCCGCTCTTTTGAGCGGCAAAGCATGTGTTTTTCATTTGGGGTATCCTCCAAGTTCAAGATTTTTCAGGCCGTCCACCACGGCCCGGACTTCATGTACGCTTGAAACCTTGCAGGCAGTGCCCTTTGCATCGTTGATCTTTTGAATGGTGATTTCTTGCAGCTTTGTCAGCCTACCCGATGGTGTCTTGACCTCGAAGGCCACGAACCTGCCGCATATGCAGCAGATGATATCGGGCAGACCGGCTGTGCCGTACATACCGCCGTGCTCTTTCCAAGCAAAGCAGCCGGGCACAGTCTTGAGGTAACGCAGGATCGCGGAAACGATGTCTTTCTCGGCCATATGCGCCACGGACTTTGAACGGCGCGAACAGGTTGAACAGGAAAATGGGACGCTATATATATTTTCTCTTTTTTTACTGCATACACCATTGTGGTTTATATACGCAAGGAATAGAGAAACCCGGTTTTCCCGTTCGCCCCGTTCGCAAATCCGGGTCAAACAGCGTCCTTTCCTCCTTCACAGAAGGAAATGCCGAACCATACATGACGGCGGGAGAGCTTATCGCGCCCGCGTTTGACCGTAGCGTTGTTCGCTTCGATCTCCTTGTTGAAATTGGTCTGCGACACCGGCTTCATCCCGGCGTTGGCGCAATACTCCCTGTACCGCACGAACAGCTCGTCGCGCAAAGCCGCCTTGCCCTCGGCCACTTCGCAGAAGTCCTCCACGAAGGACAGTACGCTGTTGCTCTCGATTTTGTATCGGAGCAGCTCCGCTCGGGTCGCGTCGGTCTCGGCAAACACATAGCTGTTGGCAATAAGCCGCTTCAATCCGGTCAGCGCCCACATAAGGATGCCGTCGCGCTCCGCCATGAATTTCTCCCGCAGATTCGGGTCGCGCTTGCTTTCCGGCACCGCGTTCTCGAACCGGAGGATGATGAGCCTGCGGTAGAAGCCGTCCGAGCGGTCGCCGTAGTTGCGGGGGATCTCATTGCAGGAAAACAGCAGCCGCGCATAGGGCCGGAACGAGAACGGGTCTTTGTTCTTACGCTCGGCGGTAATGAAATCCTCGCCGGTGAGCGCCTTGAACATGCCGTTATCGTCGATGCTCTTTGAGGGCAGGTCGGCGAAAATATTGGCCAGCTTTCCGAACAGCTCCGCCTTGTTGAACCGGTCGGCGAGGTTCTGCCACGGAATGTTGCTGACGTTTTCGCTGCCGAGCAGTATCTCCTGCGCGACCGAGAGCAGCGTCGACTTCCCGGCATTGGGCGCGCCCACGAACACGAAGGACTTCTGCGCCTTGTTCACCGGCACCATCAAATAGCCGAATATCTCCTGCAGCAGGTGTATTTCCGCATCCTTGAGTATGCTGCGCAAGAACTTGAGGAACTGCGGGCACTTTGCCTCGGGGCTGTACGTCGCGTTGATCTGCACGGTCGAATAATACTCGGGCGTGTGCGGCTTGAAGCTATCGTCGAGCACGTTGTATAGGCCGTTTTTCACGTTGATGATAAAAGCATTGCAGTTGATCTCCCGCACCGGCTTGCGGATGAGCATGCGCCACTGGCCCACAGCGTCGTTGATCGCCGTCATGCTGGCGTATCGCGGGATCATGAACTCGCGCACCTTGGCCGACGCCCACAAATCTTCGCTCTCCGAATACACGCCGTTTTCGTAGTTAAAATAACTGCCCGCGCCGTAGAAGGCGTCGACGTTCTCCGCCATGTAATTGGCCAGCAGCCCCGGCAGGAAGCGCAGGCCGCCGCGCTCGGTCGCTTCGTACCAATCGGGCAGCTCCGAACCCTCCGTCTCACGCTTGGTCTCCTTATTGGCGCGATACGCCTTGTTCATCTCGCGCTGTACGGCAACCAGCGGCTTCATGGCTCCGGCCTTGAGGCCGAAATGCTCCTTCATTTCATACTCGATGAACGTCGCCGCCACGACCGGATCGATGTTGTAGAGGTAATCGCGAAGGAATCCCTGCGCCAGCGTGACATTGTCGACAGCGGATTTAGAGACCATAAGCTCCCCAAGAAATACACGCAGCTCCTCCACAGAGAGCGGCATATAGCAGAGCGCGGCGGGCGATTTGCAGCCGCACGCGTCGGTGTCGAGCTTCGGGCAGGCAAAGCCCTTCTCCGCAATCGTCTTGCAGGTCATGGGTCGGGTGCCGGATTCGAGGAAATGGTTAATTTTCTCCTGCGTCTCGGCGGCCCTGTACTTCGGATACTTGGAGGAAAGCTCATGGATCAGCGTGTCGCCGCCCTCGAACACCGCGAGGTTGGTGATCATAGCGTACCAATCGTGCTCCCGAAGCGACGCGGCGTTCTCGGTACAATGCCGGATAAAATCGCAGCGGCGGCTGACCAGCGCCAGCCCCTTGCGCGAACCCTTGTGCTGCGGCCCGGCGATAGCGGCAGGCTCGTCCTCCACGGCGGGAAGGACGGCTTCCAGCTCGGCCTGCGTGTAGCGCAGCTCGGGGTTGAACTTCACGCACTCCACCATGACCGGCTCCTCCTTGCAGTGCAGGAAGCCGGGCAGGCGCAGTACGCGGCTCTCGTTGATACAGGTCTTGTCGCCGGAAAACTGTGCCGCGAGGCGCTTTTGCACACGACGGAAGGAAGCGACGTCGGCATCCTTCACCAGCCAGTAGGTGTGCAGGGACTTTTTTGTCTTGACGATCAGCGACGGCGGCAGCGGGAACGCCGTAATCTGCGCTATCTGCCCCTCAAAGGATAGATCGTCGCACTCCATGAACTGCGCGTTGATGCGGGTGATGTCGCTATCCTCATGGCCGCCGTAATTGACCACAAAATAGATGCCGCGATTCTTTTCGTTATGCTTGTGCAGCGTTTCTTCGGCCGCATGCACATCGGCGATGGTCGTTTCGAGCTTTGCACCCTTGAACGCGCCGGTCTTGCGATCATCGAATATGCGAATGCATATCTTCTCGCCCGGATCGAAGAACGGACGCAGGAACTCCTCCAACGGGATGTTCAGCGTTTTCATACCGCCTGCACCTCCTCGCAGCATGTGTTGAAATAGCGGATGGGGATTCCGCGCTGATTGGCCTTTTCGATCTCCACCGCCATGCCCCGGCTGACAGTGCCGCCGAACACCCACAGCTCCTTACACCGGCTCATGAGCACCATGCCCATGAACAGGCCGAGGTCGCGCTGCTCCTCATCATCGTCATCCATAAACTGCGGAAAATACACATGCGGCGCGATGGGAATGTACCCATTGCTGACCGCAAAGCGGCAATACCGGCGCGCGCGCTCCACGTTGCGTTCGGTATCCCCGGCGAACGGGGAGCAGATGAACACGAACGGCCTGTATGCGGCCTTTTTTGCCGCCTGCTCGATACGCGTGAGCGCCGCGCAGGCCGTGGGGTCGAGGTAATGCTCGTGATTGAATATGTTGATACTCATGTTGTTACTCCATTTCTGCCATGTTACCGAAGGTTGGCCCGCAGGCCACCTCGGCGACGATCGGCACGTCGAATTCGGGAAAGGGCTGCGCTTCCATGCAGGCTTTTATGAAAACAACCGCCTCAGATACTCTGCCGTCCGGCAGTTCAAAAACCAGCTCGTCGTGAACCTGCAACAGGGGCTTGAGCCACATGCGCTCCGGCAGGCCGGTGAGGATGCGCCCAAGCGCCAGCTTGAGGATATCGGCGGCGGTGCCTTGGATCGGGGTGTTGAGCGCGCACCGCTGCGCGAAGGACTTCTTACCCCAATCGGATGAGGATATGCCCGGCAGGTAGCGGCGGCGTCCCAAGTGTGTTTCCGTATACTTGCGGAACTCCGCCCGCTGCTTGACCTCTTCCTGCCACGATGCCAGACGCGGGTAACCCGCCTTGAGGTTGTCGATGATCCCTTCACACTCCGAAAGCGGCGTATTCAGGCCCGCCTTGAACTTGAGCGTGCGCTGCAGTCCCTTGGCGAACAGCCCGAAGAACACACCGAAGTTGCAGTTTTTCGCGATGACGCGCCGCTCCTTGTAGTGCTCGGAGTGTTTGTCCGCAGCCTGCGCGAACGGGATGCCGTAGATGACCGAGGTGGTCTGCGCGTGGATGTCGCCACCTGTGCGGTAGGTTTTGAGCATCTTTTCATCCCGGCAGTAGAACGCGCCGACACGCAGTTCGATCTGCGAGAAGTCCAGCGACAGGAGCAGCTTGCCCTCGGGTGCCGTGATGAAGCTCCTGACGCCGATCACATCGCCGTCCGCGCGCGGCATGTTCTGCAGGTTGGGCTTCCGGCTGGCGAACCGTCCGGTTTCCGTGCCCAGCGGCAGCAGGTCTGGATGTATCCTTCCGGTGGCCGTGTTGATGTGCTGCAGATACCCGTCCAGATAGGTCGACTTGAGCTTCCCCCAGCGCCGGTATTCCTGCACCATCTCAAAGAGGGGCACAAGATCCGGGCGGTTGTCCCGGCACCACTCCGCAAGCAGGATCATGACCTCATCGTCCGCCGCCTCCTGGTACTTGGCGGTGGTCTTGAGCACCGGCAGCCCGAGATCGGTGAACAGGTACTTTTTGAACGCGGAGGTGCCCGCGTTCGCGCCGATGTTAACGTCACCGATCAGGAAGGCGATCTCCTCCCGAAGCTGCTGGAGCCTGCGCTCTGCTTCGCCCTGCTTTTCAAGCATCCGCGCCTGATCCGCCAGCAGGCCGTTGTACTTCATGAGGCCGCAGTATACGGCTGTGGGGGACTCGATTTCCTCCACGATGAAGCGGTGCTTGGGAAGGTAACGGTCAAACCAGCCGTTGAAAAGGTAGTACAGCCGCAGCGCATAATCGCTGTCGGCGCAGGCGTAGCGCACCGTTTCCGCATCCTGCGGGTCGAGCTCGTCGAAGAACCGGCCTGCCGTCACTTCCTCGAAGCCGGGCAGCTCCACGCCGAACAGCTCGGGCACCAGCGTTTTGAGGCCGCTGTCCGACAGCGCCCGGAACTGCGTGTGGTTCTTGAGCGTCATGCGCGCCGCCGCGATCGTGTCGTAACAGGGCGGCTGCACCACGATGCCCAGCGCGTAAAGGAACATCGCCTCAAACGCGAGGTTGTGGGCGATCTTGATGATATTGGGATTTGTCCAGAGCGCCTCCGCCAGATATCCCAGCACTGCCTGCGTGTCTTCGGCGTTCTCGCCAACGCGGTGCCGGAGCGGCACATAGATGGCGCTGCCCTCGGCAACCGAGAGGCTCACGCCCACGATCACGGATTTGTGCGCATCCAGCGCGGCCTTTTCTTCTCTGCGGTATTCCTCGCGCGGCGCGGTTTCGAAGTCGAACGCGACGCTGGGCGCGCCATGGAGATAGTCGTGTATTTCTTTTTGTGCTCTCACGCACCTGTATAGCATACTGTCTGCTCCTGTCTGTCCGAGGGGGAGAGGGAGGACGTGCCTCCCACTCGCCGGGCGGGTTGATTACCGCAAAGGTTCGATGATCTCGCCGGTTTCGGGATCGATCGCCGGGGTACTCTCCACAGGCTCGTCCGCCTCGAAGGCGACGCGCTTGCTGTATGCCTTGACCTGCTCGGTCAGTGCGGCGATCAGTGCGTACTCCTCGGCGTTCAGGTCGCGATCGACGCTGAATTGCGCCTGCGAATATGCGATGCCGCTTGCGCTCATTGCCTTTTTGAGCGAAAAGCGCGTCACGACCGCGTTGGATTTCTTGCCCTTGCCGAGCAGACGCTTGATGTAGCGCGTGAACTCCTTAAGGCTGCCGGTGGGCAGGGACAGCAGCAGCGGGAAAATCTCGCCCTCGCGCAGCACATAGATGCGGCGGCGGTTTTTGCACGCCTTGGAGCCGTTTTCGCCGGAACCGAACTGGTTGTGCGGGCACTTGGAACAAGAACCTCCAGGCATGCCCTCGCCGGTCACGCCGTCGAAGCTGCCGCAAACGGGCGGGTTATTGGCTCCGGTGTATTTGTCCGTATAGAAGGCGAACAGCGGATGGTGCCACAGGATGACGCCGCTGAACTCCTTGGTCATTTCCGGCTCGTCGGTTTCCTTGCCGGGCAGCTCGAACACGGTGCTGCCGCCTGCCGGTATCTTGATGCGCTCGAAATTGACGTTGAGGCCGTCAAGCTCCTCGGCCATAGCCGCGCTCATATTAAAATCGTGCAGCTTCAAAAAGCCGCTGGTCGTAATTACGATATCGGTCTTGCTCATTGCTTTTTCCTCCAAATCCTTATTTGACGGCCTTTCGGACGCCGACTGTGGTTTTTTCAAATACGTTGACCAAGCCCCGAAGCCAATCGGGCAGTGCGTCGCCGTTCTCGGTGATCTGTTCCTTTACGAACGCGGACAGAGAGTTGGCGTTGACAGTTTCCGTGACAAGATCGCCGTAGCCTTCGCTGCGCAGCGTCGTGAACAGCTCCTCCTTGCGGTCGGCAGCGGCGAACGCGCGGGTCTTGGTGGTCAGGTAGAACATGGTGCCCGAGCGCGTGAAATTCTGCGTTTCGGTCTCAGCCATGAGTTCACTTAAGCGGTAATCCACCTCGTCGATCTGATCGTTGACCGCCTTGAGGGCCTGCTCTGCGTTCACCTTGGCCTCGCGCAGCTCACGCAGCCGGTCGGCCAGCTCGAACATTTTTTCAGAATGCATTGATATCCCTTCCTATGGCGCAAACGGGTTATGCCCGCTGCGGTAATCGTCGACCAGCGCTTTTGCGAGGTCGGCTTTGTTCTTGAGTGCCATGAGCACCCTTTCGTCCACGGTGCCCTTGGCGGTCAGGTAGATGTAGGTGCAGTTGTGTTTCTGGCCGAGGCGGTGAATACGCGCCTTGGTTTGCTCGAAGTTGCTCATGGAGTAGTCGAGCGAGTAAAAGACCATGGTACTCGCGGCCGTAAGCGTGATGCCCAAGCCCGCCGTTGCGATTTGGCCCACGAACACCTGCACGTCCGGGTCATTCTGGAACGCGGCGATCTGCCCGTCACGATCCTTTACGCCGCCCATGATGAGTGAGTAACGGATGCCCTTCTGCTCAAGCAGCTTGCGGATGGCCTCGATCTCCGGTACGAACCGGGCGATCACCACCAGCTTTTTGCCCTCCTGCAGGACGTCCTCCACGATATCCTCCAGCGCCGCCTGCTTGGCGGTGCTGATCCGCTGCGCGTTGCCCTTGTCGTCCCCGATGAATCCGCCCGTGAGCTGGGACAATCGCAGCAGCCGGGTGAGGATATTCGTGACGGTAACCTCGCCTTTGCCCACCTCGGCGTAGCTGTCCCGTACCAGATCGCGGTAGATGCGCAAGGCGGCGGGCTCCAGCTCGACAAACCGCACGATGTCGGTGGTTTCCGGCAAATCGAGGCATTCAGCCTTGGTCGCGCGGAACGCGATGCTGTGCAGCCTGCACATGAGCTCCTGCTCCATGCTCCGTTTGAGCACCGGTGTGTGGTTTCCATAGCCCACCATGTCGAAATACCGGTTACGGAACACATAGAAGCTCGGGCCGAAGATAGTCGGGTTCAGGAACTTGTACTGGCTGAACACGTCGATGGCTTTGTTGGTGATGACCGTGCCCGTGAGCAGCAGCCGGTACCGCGCTTTCGTACCCAAGCGGTGCATGGCCTTGGAAGCGGAGATGTTGTGAGTTTTGATCTTGTGCCCCTCGTCCGCGACGATAAGGTCTGCGCCCCATGCCAGAAGCTCCTGTTCCATGCGCCATGCGCTTTCGTAGTTGATTACCGCCACCTGCAGGGGCGCGCCGCGCAGGTGGCGCAGGGTGTCCGCCTTTTTCCCGGCGCTGCCCTTGAGCGCCGCCAGCGCGTAGTCGAAGCCCGCGAATTTTCGGAACTCCTCCTGCCACACGCCGAGGATGGAGAGCGGCGCTACCACCAGCATCCGGCGGATTTTCCCGACCCCGTACAGCGCGCCCGCCACCGCGATGGCGGTCAGGCTCTTGCCGCACCCCATTTCCATGAGGAGCGCCGCGCCCGCAGATACCGGATCATCGCCTTGCAGGCCGAACAGCCCGCAGGCGAACCTGAACGCCTCCACCTGATGCCGGTACGGCGCGGCCCGGATGGGCAGCCGCATCTCGCTGACGGCGGCAGGCTCAGTCATCCTCGCCCTCCACCACCTCTTGGATCGTGAGCGTCCTGACGCTGTTGCCGGGGACGATGACCATGACGCCGTTCGACTCGCCCAGCAGGCGGCACAGTAGCCTGTCCCACAGGGGCAGCTTGCGGCACCGCACGATGCCGGGGCCTTTCGCGTTTTTGTCAAGGCTGATCTTCAATCTGTGCTGCATATACTTTTCACCTCTTCCCGAGGGCTGTGTTTTTGCGGCCCTCACTGTTAGGTCACGGGAAAAGTGAAATATGAGGTTTTTTCAAATATGTTTTTTGAGTTTCTTGTAGACGGTTTGCAGACGGTGCGAAATGGCCGATTGATCGACACCTTCGCGAACAGCGCAATCATTTACAGACACGCCCTCAAAATAGATCGCTTTCACAAGCTCCTGCTGTTTCGGCTTGAGCCGAGCAATGGCTGCATGCAGCTTTTCCTCATTGCTTTTATCCGCAAAGAGTGAGGCAAGCTCGTGATCCTCCTGTGCAAAAAGCTCGCCCTCATAATCCATTGCATTCAGAGAAGCATGCCGCCGGGTTTCGGTTTGGTTGTTGTTGTACTCTTGGCGATTAAGGTCAAGGAGGACGTTGCCCCATTTTTCGTCTATCTCAATGTCCATGGCTTCGTTTACAAATTTGTAACTGATCTTCACTTTCTGCTCCTTTCGGAGCCGAACGAGCAGTTACAAAAAACGAGCCAAACGCATAGCTATGTAGCTACTCGTCAGGCTCGTACGTCGTGTTTAATTCCTGCCTTTTTGGCGGATGCGTCGTGCTCTGTACTAAGTCATCATGATACTTGATTAAGTTTTTTGAGTCCCAGTAACGCTTTACAGTTCCAGCATTTCATGTAATAGTCGGCTTTCCAGGTCGCGGTTTGGGTTATCTCATACACCTCTGTGTCAACCTCACCGGCCGCATCTGCCACCCGCCTACCACATTTCGGACAGTTGATACGCTTGTATTTTCTTTTCTCTACTAAATGCAGGTCAGGGCGCTCCATATAACCTCCTCAAAATAATCCTGTCCGTCATTCCGATTTAAGCCTCCCTTGAATATGTAAATTTCACAGTTCATATCATAACAAATCCCATGCACAAAAAAAGCGGCGGCAAAAGATGGGCTTATAACCGTCGCTTAACTAATATGTATAGATTATCACCGTTCTAAGTTATCGATCGTTCCCGTGCTTTACGGCTGATAGAAGACCTTTTTTTGTTACCTGGAATACTTGCTTCAGAATTAGTGAACCATCTTCAATAATCTGATTACTTTTAGGAGAAATGGATATGCCTTTCGTCGGCGGAAAAAAAGCGCTCCCGCTTTGCATACTTCAAATACTAAAAGACTACTCCGATTCCGACCATCCTTTGACTTATAAGGATATTATAAGAAAGCTAGAGCAGGGTTACGGTGTTGAAGCTACTAGGAATGCAATTGGTCCAAACATATCGTTGTTATGCGAAATGGGCTATGATATCAGCACATATGAGGAGAATGGTAAAGGCGCTTATCTTGCGTCGCGCGAATTTGACGATATGGAACTGCGGGTATTGATCGACAGCGTTCTGATATCAAAATACATCCCCGCCAGCAATGCCAAGCATCTGGTTGAAAAACTGGAGGCACTATCAAACATACAGTTCAGAGGCCGAATGAAGCACCTTTATACTTTCCACGAAGGAAGGCACCAACGTAACCGGGAGTTCTTTTTCAGTTTGTCGGTCATAGATGAAGCAATTGCCTTATCACGGCAGGTCGCATTCTTTTATAACCAAATGTCAACTGATAAGACCCTTGCCCCGGTAAGAAAAGCAAAGGATGTGGTGCATCCGTATGCTATTGTTTGCGCTAATGGACAGTATTATCTGATCGCGAGTTTTCGCAACTATGATCACCTCATACATTACCGGCTGGACAGGATAACACAAATCGAAATGCGGGATAAACCGGCAAGGAAGATCACAGAAATTCCCGGTTGCGAAAACGGGCTTAATATCGCCCAATATGCTGCCGAACACAACCTCATGTTTGGCGGTAAAACAGAGCAGATTGTTCTAAAGATGAGCAAACGGTTAGCCGGAGTTGTCATAGACGCCTTCGGGTACGATGTCAGAATTAGGGACCTGGATAGCGATTATATGGAAGTTCAGCTAAAAGCCGCAATCGAAGGTGTGCGGTTCTTTGCGCTACAATACGGCCCGAATTGTGAGGTGCTGGAACCTCATGAATTACGCGAACTGGTGAAGGCAGATATTGCAGAAATGGCGCGGAAATATGAAATAAGTATGCCTATCTGAGGGATAAAAAGCGGATGCGCCTCGTCCGTTTCCTCCTGCAGGATGCGCATGAGATAGAGGAGCCGCAACCTGGTTTTTTCTGTAAACTCATATCCCTGCTTTCCTCCGGCATATCTTTCACCATAGCGTTCCGTCTAAATATTGGATGAGCCGCGATAATATTATGAGGAATGGCGACGACATTCATATTTTGTTAATACTCTGAATATGAAACGTAGCCGTCCCAATATGTGATTGTAAAATATTAAAGCACAAGGGGCACATGATTATAAATTCGTCGCTGATGGCGAACAGCAGTTCTTAGAATATAATAAAAAACGGACGCATGAGCACATCCGTTTTTGCATTTTAAGCTATTCTCTAAGCATCTTTATATATCGTCTTAAAGTAAGAAAATATTTCCTCAGGTTGAGCTACATTGCTTTAAGTCCCTACCTTTTACCTAAACGATTGACATCCGGCAGGATTATTGCGTCCTATGCATCAGTATGTCGATCAACTCAGGAAATTCTTTTTCAAATGTGTACGGATTGTACAGGCAGAAAGAAGGCGAATTTTCTACCGCTTCGCCCCAGCCCCCGGCATACCACATAATCGGCATGCCCAGTTCGTTCGCCCGTGCAACGGCTTTTCGTGTAAAGTCAACACGCTCCTCATATGAAAATTCATCTGCACTTGAGCCAAACTCCGTAAATACCACTGGAACACCGTTGGCTATCAGATATTTCTCAATGGACGGAAACGGGTCGCCGCCGCCAACAGATGTATCATCTCCCAAGTAATAGTTGATGCAAACGATCACATGCGAGGCGGGATCGCTCGGGAGCTGAAATTTGCTTAAATATCTTTCAACACCTCTATGCATAAACGGAGGGACAAACAAAAAACGGCTTTCATTGTTCCCGCCCGTAGCGCGCACGGAATCCACAAAGATCTGATTGAGCCTGTTGAGGTTATCGCCGACGTTTCCTAAATCCGCCCATCCGTGACCGCCGGGATCGCCGACCGCACCCAATGCCTCCATGGTAGAATCCGGCGCATTCGGCTCGTTCATGGATTCAAATATCAAATGCTCGTCATACTCTTTGAAATACTCCGCAATTTGCCTCCAGACGGAAGCGAAGCGCTGCTCCACTTTAGGATCGCCGTCGAGCGTAAGCCAGCCCTGCGTGAACGGCAACGCGGCAACTTCCGCCTCCGACATGCCGCCGGTAAACAAGGGGTGGAAGCTGGTGCACATATCCCAGGCAACGTTAATGGAGCAGTAAAGGTCGTTCTCCAGCGCCAGGTCTATGGTTTGCGCTACTTTCTCCAGCCACGCTTTATCGATCTCGTAGGTTTCGTCATTGGTTTGGTTGCTCCAGGTAACATGGAAGCGGATCGAGTTGAAACCCTCCGATTTAAGAAATTTGAACCATTCGGCGGTCGGCTCTGGCATACACTCGAGCAAACCGTCATGCGAGTAATAATCCGCTTTGCTCGGGCCTTCCACTTGAAGCAGCGTGACATCCGCCCGAAAGTTCCCTTGCTTTAATGTGTCGGCATCCAGCAGGTCGGGAAGCGAACCATTGCTAAGTCCCGTGAACAGCCACGCGGAACCCTTATCGTAGCGCGTGCTGTCCAGCGCAACAGCTTCAAAGGTACCGTTCGACTCCGTAAGGTAAATGGTTTGCCCGGGTAATTCTATGCGGGCGTTTTCCACTTTGATCGTCATCGGTATGTCCTGCCACGCTCTAACGCCGCCTGACAAGTCAAAGTGATTGTAGCGCAAGCCGTCCGGTATATCCGGAAGCTCTTCCAGGCTAAACGAGACAGGCACGCTCTCGCCGAGGGATAATTTGGACGACCAATTGTATCCATGATCTCCATCCAAGATATTAAGTCCAAAGTCAAAAACAACCGGCATGGAAGGATAGGGATCATAGCGGAGCGTAAAGTCAAACATACCCAGCCCGATGTATGCGTAACCGGGGCCGAGCTCTTTGAGGAGTTCCTGTGCCGTCATATCGCGGAATTCGCCTTTGTATGCCGCCATCGGTTCCGGCGCGGGCGTCGGCGTAGGAGGCGAAGCGGGGGGCGTTGTTTTTGCGACTGCAGCCGACGGCGTTGCAGCTGGGGGCACCGTGTTGCACCCGGCAAACATGAACACCAGCATGACCGATAGTACAAGATTAAACCACTGTTTTTTCACAAGCACATGCTCCTCTCGGAAAATACATGGACATCCGCCTTGGCAAAAAGAACGTCACAGACTTGACCTTACCAATCCTTGTTTTCCCAATGATAGCGCGACAGGGTCGTTACCTTACCCGTTTCGTCGCCGAGAATGTTGAGGATTCCTTCCCGCGCATTGGCGGAGGCGTAATAGAAGGAGGATTCATGCCAAAGGAAAGGAGCGCCGCCGAGCTGAATGTACTGATTTCCGCTGAATTTTGGCATATACTCCGACGCGTAGGTTTTCATGTAAATCAAGGCCGTCCTAGCGGCGAAAAACACATTGTTGCGCACCACCACGGTGCCGTCCTGCATGTTCGGGCCGCCGTCCATAGCGAAGGCAGGCGCGTAGTTATCCGTATCAACCCAATCGCAAAGACCGCTGTAGAGCACATAATTGTCCTCATAGACACAGTTTTTGAACTGGTGGTTCGGATCTGCTTCCTCATCCCAGTTGAATAAATATAGCCCCGTTGAGCAGTGGTACAGCAAATTGCCCGAAAACGTATTGTCCGTAATATTCCGGACCTCGCTTGTATCCCTTCGAAAGGTTTCCAGACCGGTTCCTTCCGCATAGATTTCGTGGATATAGTTGTTCCTAACAGCGTTACCACACGAATTGCCCGGCACCGCGCCGCCCAGTCGCTGAAATCCCGCCATATATCCGGTCTGCCTGTCGAGCGAATAGGATGCGACCGCACCGCCGCACCAGGATACTTCGCAGTTTTGCACGACCGTTCCGTCATTTTCCGGGCCGGTGCATATTGCCGTGCCGCCGGTGTATCCGACATGAAGGTTGTCAAGCACGGCGCCGGCCGCCAAGCCGTCAAAAATTGAATGAGGCGTTAAAAACTCAATGGATTGATACAGCTCGCCGGGATTTCCCGCGTCACAGCGCAGGTATAGCGGGCCAACGGCGCTGAGCGAGTAGTTGGTTTCCGCGCTCCATCCGTTCAGGTAAACGGGGAGCGTACCGGGCAGGGTGCTGCTTGCCTCCGAGAAAAAGGTCAAATCCTCTAAAAGCTGCTCTTTCGGGTCAAACTTGGGGCTGGTCATTTGCCTTTCGGAGGCGCCATCCTCCCAACCGCCCACGGTACGTCCGATATAGACCACAAACTCTGCGCCGTTCCAAAAGGCCATCACTTTTTTCGCAGCCTGTTCTTCATTGAGAACAACTGCGCCGCAGTCCAGCATATCCTTTTCGTACACCCAGATTTTTGCGCTATCCTCGCCCTGATCATATAGCTTCCATTTGTCCGCGCCGCTGCCATTTTCGGGCGAGGCATAGAGCTTCGGCTTCCGCCCCTGCCCGTAGGCAGAGTAAGTAATGCCCGGGCGGCTCGTAATCATGGCGGTACGCCAAGTTCCGCCGCGCTCAAAGAATACGGCGTCGCCCTCCTTTAGATCGGCTTTGTTTACTTTATCGATCGTCGCCCATGCCGTTTGGGGTGTCAATCCGTCGTTTTCATCGCTGCCGTTGTTGGAAACATAGTAGGCACATCCTGAGTACGTTTCGCCCGGTATAAAGACGTCGCCCTTTACGATGCCGGTTTCGCTTTCCAGAATGCGCAAGCGGCGATCTCCGGCCGCCTCTAAAGCGGCATCGGCGGTCTTTAGCGCCTCGAGTGATTCCGGCAAAAGCCTTGCAACAGACTCGTCGCTCTCGTAAAGGCGCACCACGGAAACCGCGCTTTCCCGGTATGTCATTCGTTCGTCGCACCTCAGGTCCATTTCGGAATTCTGTTCCATGAGCTGCATCCCGCTGACCTGGGAATACCGGCTGATGACATACATGAGCGCGGCATACAGGTAATTCAGATCTTCATCCGGACCGCGCTGCTTGGTGATAGACTCACAGCGATTTTCCCAAGTTGTTTGGAACAGGGGATATTCGCGCTGTGCGCTTCCCCACATATCTTCGCCGTCCCATTCGGTATTGCCGGAATAAAACGCAAACGGTATGCTAAACTGCGTACAGCCGACCAACTCTGCCGCATATAGAATCAGCATAGCGCCATAGTCCCGGTAAACAAGATTGGAATCCGAAGCTTTCGCCGTAAGCGCCGCCCATTCGCCCAGAACTGCGCTTTGATAGACCGAAATCATCGCGGTGAGCATATCGGCCATTTCTTTTTCGGTAACAGGATCATCCGGATTTTTTGCGGCATCACTTACAATAAATCCATACCATGCCGCCCGGTCGTACTCGCTTTCCGGCGGCTGGTCATCCGGCATCAGAGCATGCGCGGATACCGGGCTGGATGACGGACCGGGCATTTCGGCAACCGCTGAGGCGGATGAAAAATCAGACCCGGTTCTCTCCGGCAGAGCGGCGTCTTTTGTTCCGCAAGCGGTTATCTGAAACAATAAAAGCAATACCGCCAGCAGAATGACAAGCAAACGCTTCATATTTCCTCCCAGAAATCCCTATGACTTATTGCCAAGTATAGCGTAATGAGATGAAAAAATGGTATGCAGGTTGCAGACTTTTATAAAGAATGCGCTTGCTTATGAATGGTTGTCCCAATATAGAATTTGAAAAGGGGGATTCGGGAGTTGTCGCTCCACTTGTTCCCGCTGCGAATCGCCAAACTGTGCCTCTTGCAGGTTTTTGCAATGCAGCAGCGGAGTAAAATCGGCTATTTGGGAATACTGCAATTCTACCCTGACCAGCATCGGCATACGAGTCAGCGGCTCCAGGCTTTCCAAAGATAAGTGGCTTAGATTTAAATATGTAAGGCGCAGAAGCTGCTCGGCGCCAGCAATATTACCGATATTGCTGCCCGCTAAATCCAATCTTTCCAAATTCACAAGATTGGCAAGTTGTGTCATATTCACAGGCGCTGCGCTCGACATTTTCAGATATTGTAACGAGGATAAAGAGTGTATAGCCTCCAGCTGATCCGGGGTTGCGGCCTCCACTATCAAGGCCTTGAGCCATTTGAGCTGGCAAAGCGGTTCAAAATCAGCAAGCGGCACCGATCGCATTGACAGCGTCTCCAAAGGAAGTCCGCTAAAGCATGTTGTGTCGTCTATGCGCGTGTCATCAATGAAAAGCTCCCCCAGCGATGCAAGCGAGCCCAACGCGTCCGCATTCTCTATTGGATTTTCCTGAAGATGCAGCGCGGTAAGGCCGGTACACTTCGCCAGAGCCGAAATATCGGAAATATGGTTGCCACACAAGCTCAACTGCCTGAGCGGAAGCTCCTTCAATATGGAGATATCCTCTATCTGCTGATAATCCAGTACCAGCGTCCGCAAATTGGGCAGCAGGGAAAGCTCGGATAAGTCCGTGATATTCCCGCGCACATCGGGAACGTTATTATACTTGGGGCTGCGGTGTGCGTCAGCATGCAAAAACCATTCTGTGAACGTCTCGTTTCGGCAAATAATGATGCTCGTTACCTCGGAAAGCCTGGTGCGTGGAATTGGCTCAACCGCCGTTAGGCCCAGCTCCTGGCGCACGGCTTGCTCCAGCAAAGCGTTTTTGAACCGAACGCCCTGTCCGTCTATCCAACAGAGGAGCATCGCGCAAAAAGCCAGCAATGCCGCCAGAACGACGGCTGACGCATAGACCAGCTTTTTGCGCTGTGCCAGCCGTAGGGCCCGGGTGAGACTTTTTAAACTCGGAAATCGTTTCTGAGGATCGAAGGCTGTACATTTATTGATCGTTTTTTTCAGCAAAGGCGAAGCCTTGCATTTCCTGCGCATGTCAAAGCTGCCTGTAAGCAGGAAGCGCAGCAGCACCCCCAGGCTATAAATATCCGCCCGTGCATCAGTCTGCCGGTATCCAAACTGCTCCGGAGGCGCGGTCGCCTCCGTTCCCATAAAAATGGTATCGCATTGCGCTTCCTCCTTGAATCGGCGCGCCGTACCAAGATCGATGAGCTTACAACTGCCGTCCGGCGAAAGTATGACATTCTGCGGCTTGATATCGCGGTGAATAACGGGTGGATTTTGTGTGTGAAAAACCTGCAATGTTTCGCAAAGCGAGAGAATCAGCGCAATGCTATTTTTTTCGTCAAACGGCCCGTTTTGCTGGATATGATCATACAGACTGACGCCTTCCACATATGTGCGAAGCAAGTATTCCACGCCGTTCTCCACGAAGCAATCCATCGCATTTGGCAAATAGGGACAGCTGATTTGGCGGAGCAGCGCAAATTCATTTTTCAGCGAATCATCCCGCCCGGCCGGCTGCTTTTTCAGGATAATCCTTTCTCCATCCCGGGAGCGGAGCAGAAGCACCTCTCTGCCTTCCTTGCTCTTCAGGCAGGATTCTATCTCATAACTGTCTTTAAGCACAAAGGGCAGTTCAATATGGCGAAGTATTTTTTGCCGATACTCCATTAAAAAGTCATCCGAAAGACCCAAATCTACTCTCCCCCGATGCCAAGCGGTCTGAGTGATAATTCATAAAGCAGTTCGTTGGTTCGCACAAGAGATAATTGCTTATTCAAACAAAATATGATTGCGGCATCCCTCTTTATTTTGGGATACAGCACACTGTTGCCTGAAACGGTAAGCAACCTTTGCGCTTCCTCTACGGACAGACTAAGCGCAAAGGCCACTTGCAGGACAGCGTCGCGCCCTGCCAAACGGCTCCCATTTAGAAGCTGATATACAAACGCCTTGCTCAGGTTGGCTGAACGGATCAGCTGGGAGACCGGGATTCCCCGCTGCGCGAGCAACGCATTCAAATATTCGGCAAGCGTCACCTGCCGAATGCTATCGTCAATAAATTCAAGCGCCTCTGCCAAGCTGTCGCTTCGGGATAGAAAAGCCATCAATTCATGGGTCTCAAGCCGCTTTTGGTCGTTCATCCTTTCGCCGTCCTCTGGCTCAAGCTTAATATAATAATAAATGAAGCATAAAAACAACATTACTATAGCATAAAATTATATACAAAGAAATCCTAATCTGACATCGTTGGGGCGTATGCTCGGCATCAAAGCATCGAGATGTATACCTATTCTGTCAACTCAACCCCTATTTCCAAAAAAGCACAAAAAACCGGTCGATATGTTCCCTTGTACAGCAGAAGCCCATTTTTGGCGTACATCTTTTTGGTCCACTCGACCCTATCCCTCAGAACCGCTCTCACAGCCAGTGGACATGTTCCCTGACAACTCGCCGCAACAAAAAAGCGGGCTTCCCGGCATCTTGCCCGCCTGCCAGCACCGCTGCGGCAAGGGCAAGCCCCGGAAAGCCCCGTATTCAGGCACTTTCAGGCTACTACCGATTTGTTTTTGACATCAAAATGACACTCTCCACATACGTTGCATGCGGGAACATATTCATAGGCTGTGTGCCACAGCCGTATAACTTCGTCAGCGCGGCGCAGCCGCGGGTAGCTGTTATGGGATTGCACAACACCGTCACGATGTGGAAGGGGTCATTATTAACAAAAACGCAGAAACAGGGGGGTACAGAATGCCGCTCCACCTGTTTCTGATGATTTTACGTTCTATTTGTGGCATATGTTCTTTTTTCTGAGCACCATAAATCCAGCCAGCGCCACACCCACGCACAGCATTAGCCACCCCGCCCCCGGCGTACTGCTATCTCCGGTTTTCGGAATATCGGTTATCTCCTCCACGTCCGCAAACCTGAGCGTTGTGAAGCTTATCACCGCGCCATAGGCGATTCCTTCCCGGTTGATGGCGTAAGCGCGCATATAATATGTCGTGTTCACATCCAGGCCGGAAACGTTTGCCCCAAAGCTGCCCGTACCGCTGCCGCTTAAAACCTTTGTGCCGGAGGATAACGTCGGGTTACTGCCCTTGCCGTACACGAAGCCGCGTTCTGTAACGCCTGCCCCGCCGCCGGACAGCACATTGCCCGAGAACAGTGCTTTGTTGCCAGTAACATCGGATACCGAGACGGTCACCACGGTGGGCGAACTGTCGCCAACCGGCCCGGGACCGGGGTTGGAGCCACCTGTCAATATGGTAAACGATCTGTCCTCACCGTAGCTCGTTCCCTGGCTGTTGATCGCGTAAGCGCGCACATGGTACGTCATATTTGCGGCAAGGCCGGAGAGCGCTCCTGTGAAAACGCCGATACCGCTCCCAGCCACAGGCACCTTTGTATTCGCCGTTGTCGGATTGGCGCCGGTGCCATATACAAAGCCTCGCTCGCTGATAGATGCGCCGCCGTCCGCTGTGACGTTTCCCGACAAAACGGCGCCGGAAGCCGTAATCCCGGAAACCGCGTGGTAACGACGGTGGGAACGGTTGATTGGCCGGCCTCCGGGGTTGTAAATTGGACTTCACTTCCGTAATAGACGGCCTCCCCGCTCAGAATGGCGTAGGCGCGTACATAGTAGGTGGTGTTTGGGGAAAGCCCCGACATGGGGGCGCTGAAGCCGCCGGTACCGGAACCCGCCTGAAGCTTTGTATCATAGCCCGTAACGGGCTCCGTATGCGTAGCATATACGAACCCGCGCTCGGTAATGGAGCCGCTGCCCGTATGGGCGACGCTGCCCGAAAGCTGCGCGCCGGAGGACGTTACACTGGAAGCCGCATTGGTCACAACGGCGGGTTCGTCGGTTTGTGCTGCGCCGCGAACGCGTACGATATGGTAATCGTCCATGCCATGTATACTTTGGTAGACCCGGTAGCCGTTTGTATCAATGAAGGCATAATTTTCCTTCAATCTTGGAGAATTCCCGACATCCACGTATGTATTTCCCGGCCCGTAGATCTCGCCGTCCACGACAGCCTCGCCGTGATTGACCTGCGCCCCATAGGAATCATGCGAAGTGACATCCATCTTCACTAGGACCGCCCCGCCAAGCACCGAAAGGCCCTGTTTCGTCGCCTCCACGTTGCCATCCACTATTATCACAGGTACTGTCCCCGGGATATAGTTGCCCAAGACGCTGCGGTTGATATCCAAGCTCACGCCGACGGGATAATCTCCCTCGCCGCCTGGAGAAAGCGCGGTCACATCGCCCTGCACCGTTATCCTGCCGATGCCGCTTTCGCTGCCTTCCAGACTTACGCCGAAGGTATGGCCCGCGCCCGTCACACTCACGTCGCCGCCGACCGTGACATGGCCCCCGTTGATCGAATGCGCCCCGGTGCCGTCCTCGCCCGCGGCGATCGCATCGCCGGTGACCGTAATGCTCGAATCCGACCCGGAGGCCGAAACGCCGCGGTACATACCCTTTGCGTCGCCGCCGATAGTGATCTTCCCGCCGCTCTGCGCCGCCGCGCCGATGTTGCTTCCGCTGCCCGCGACTTGTGCATCGGCGTCGCCCCTGACGGTAATCGTTCCGCCGCCGTCTGCAAACGCCGCGATGGCTTCCGTCATGCCGATCACGGACGCGCTGGTCACGGTGGCGGAGCCGCTGGCGCCGCTTACGGATACGCCGCGCTGCTCGCCTTGTACATTGAGCTCGCCCGCGCCGGTCAATGTCAGCGCTACGTTGTGTACCGTAAGAGCGCTTCCTGTTGTAGATAGGTTGACGATGCAACCGTTCAGGTCGAAGGTAAGCGCCTTATCAACGGAGATGCCAACGCCGCTATAGTCGTAGTTTCTAAGGAACCGTATGGTATCGCCCGAACTTGCGGCAGTGATCGCCGCGTTCAGCGTCGGGTACTCTGTGGTTCCGATGGCGCAGGCGTTTCCGGCAGGGTCTGCGACCGTAACCGGCAGGAACAGCTTAAAAATCTGGCCGGCATCGTCTCCCGTACTCGTGGAGGTCAGCACCAAATCGTAGCTTCCCGCTGCAGTTGGCGTCATGCTTACGGTTGCCGAGCTGCCCAAGCCGCTTACACTTGCGCCCAGTTGAGCAGCGCTGCCGATTGCTGTAAAAGATACGCCGGTAAAGGCGCCTGTCAGGGGAATGGAGGTCAGTACCCCCTTCGTCGCTGTGAGCGGGAGGGCAGGCAGCTCCGCCAGGTAGTTTCGCGATTGCCCTCCGGAGGAATAGCTTACGGGGAAACGGCTTTGTACTCTCTTTGAGCGCGGCAACATACCGCAGATAGTCAAGCCCCGAAAACTCGGGATAAAAGCCCAATGACTGCGGCAGGTAGCCGATTTTGGAACGATACTTCCGCTGTAAGATAACTTTTACCGCATTGGTATCCAATCAGGAAAGAATTTCAAATGTGAACACACATGGTTTTTCGCCGTTGGTATTTAGTGGTGATGAGACGATCTCTTTCAGCCTGAGCTTCATGCCAAGTGCGTTTTGGTAGTGGTATAAAAAATGTCCCGCACAGCATCCGCAATAGGTAGGGGATACGGAGAATGGCTGTTTTAGCTTTTTGATTGCGCCACAGGAGCAGGTGGTCTTTCCGATATGTACACCATTTTGATAGCCCGACAACGTAATGGTAATTGTACCGTCCTCATTAAGCTCAGGCTGCATCATATTCTCAATCGTAGAGAGCAGCGCAAGCTTTTCCGCAAGGGGCTTATCCCTGTGCTGCTTGCCGAATGCCTTACAATCCTTATCCCGTTTTCCGCCCTTGCAGCAGCCCTGTTTCTCCATGACCGACAAGCATTGATCGCGCGAGAGCAACGCATCCATCTGGTCGACTGCCGCAATAACCGGTCGCGGATCATTGCCGTTGGCATCGGTGAAATCGATCTGCGAGATGATCTCGTCAGGTATCTGTTCCGCAAGCATGGTTTGTTTCATTTTCTTGAGTGCCGGCATATGTTTCACCCCTCCTTATCCGTATACCATGTGGAAAAGATACAATCCTCACCGCCAGTGGCATGGGTTTCGACGATCTCCATGTGGCACGCTTTTTCAGGAAATACGAATTGATAAATACTAAATAGTGCACCCTGGCAGCAATAACACCATGTCGTCGAGGTAGGTCGCTCCCAACCACCCTTGACAACAAGGCATCCGCATCCGTTCCTTTCCCCTAAATAGGTTGTAAACTTCCCATCAGCATATTCCACTTTAGCACCAATCCGGGGACGGCCGCTTAAGAACGCCGCGACAGCCTGCATATATTCCTCCTCATCTGGATGCGCTTGCCGGATTTGAGGAAAGTGTTTCTTGTTGTACAGGGAGTATTTGTTAGCCTTCACGCAAGAGCATCCCTGCCGAACCTGCACGATCTGCTCTTTGTCAAGTGAGCGCTCTAAACAACTGGACACCTGCGCAGCCCATACCGCGCGCTCCGGCGGTGCTTCCTCTCCTGAGGGCGCGGGGATGTCCATCAGGATTTCAGCACTCTTCTCTTTGCCAACACACCCCTCGAGCTGCTCGCATATGGATGCATGATGCTTTTTCATGTCACCCAATAGTTCCATCATTTTGGACACATCTTTCACCTCATCTTTCTGTCATTGTATGTTGACTGTACCGGCCTTGCCGGTTAAGGCTCCGGCGGTTAATTCAAGCGCCATACACCACTGCGCCTTATGGGTCTTGTCCGCGATATGAAAAATTCCGAACTCATAAGTCGGCATAAATCCGAACCGATGATAAAAGTCCGGCTCTCCACAGAGGAATACGGCTCCATAACCCATTTCTTTTGCGATCCGAAACCCTTCCCTCATCATCGCACGAGCAATCCCTTTGCGGAAATGATCCGGGTGAACGCTGATGGGTGATAGCAGAAGCTCCGTATAGCTGCAATCCGGCGCGGTAATCTCTGTTTTATACAGTACGATTTGTCCAACCAGCTTCCCAGCATCGTTCTGTGCAACCAACGACAACTCGGGGATAAAGGTATCCTTTTTACGGACTTCGTTCAGATAATCCCATTCTCCTTCATTGGTGGATGTGGCGAATGATGCTTTGACGAGTTCATATACTTCGCTGTAATCAACGGGCGTTTCTTGCCGAATAATCATGTGCGCCTCCTATTTTACTTCTTTCTGCTTATTTAGATATCTCCGGTATTTTTGCCAAACCCATTATTTGGTTTCGCATATCTGAGCAGCTTAAAATTTAACGCTGTGGCAAAGACCCCGAGAATAATAAACGAGCCGACAAAACCGATTAGCTGTCCGATTGGCAGAATAATGCCCAGCGACGTATGAAAAACGGTTTGAAAAATGACGCAAGCCCCAACCCCGGCCAAAAGGGTAAGCATAATGGGAGCAAGCTGATAGCCGATTTTCTTTCTTTTCAAAAGCATGATGCCACTGAATAACGCCGAAGGGAAGATGATGGCTAAATCAATCACAAAGGTCGGCTCAGTTGTGTAGATCTCAAGGGTTTCCATGGTCTCCATGCTTCCTGTGAGGACAGCGGGCACGATAGATGTCAACCATACCAAAACCGAGCAGGCGCTGACGATTAAGAATATGCCGGTTCCCTTAAAGCTCCTGTCATAAGCTTCCTTCTTATAGGTTTCCATACTGAGAAGCTGCCGCGTCGACAGGATGAATGCGAACAGCGCACATCCAAACTGAACCAAATATAAAGGGAAAAGCTGATTGAAGCTGACACCCATAATCAGGCAGGTGGACGCGTACAGCATGAGGGAGATAAGCCCGGCGCGCAAAGGGATGGCCCACTTTTTATTCATAAAGCCAAACACCAGGACGAGTAGAATAACCCCTGTAAGAATCATGACTACATCCGCGCCCTTGGTCGCGCCGACCTTAAGGAGCGAGTTGTTAGCATATACTCCATCGCCGTAGAGCGTAACCGTTTGTCCGTACAGATTCTGAACGGTTCTTGCTACTCCGCCATTTGTATAGAAAACACCGATACCCGCGGAGATGATGGATGATAGTGCAGCGAGGATGGTTAGCCTTCTAATTGCTCTTTCCATAATGCTTTTCCATCCTTTCGATATTATTAAGGAGTGTCTCCACGGTCTTTGGGGCACCTTCCTGATGATCCTCAGAAATGCTCTCAAAAAGCTGTTCCAAAAAGGCATCACCCCTTGGCTTAAACTGATCAAAAAACAGCAAGGTTTTTTCAGTCAGAGCTACGGAAAGATGCCGTCTATCCTGCTCGTTTACAGAAAGCTTCACATAGTCTTTTTTTGAGAGAGCATCCAACATGATTCGTACATTCTGCCGGGTAGAATTCACACCTATTTGGTATACATCGCCCTTAGCTGGGCACACAATTGGAATTTGGAAGTTTACTCATGTGTGAATCTAAGTAAATACCCATCTGGGTCTTGCACTAAAAATTCCATTTGATTTACATTTTTTCCATTTACTTTATAAGCATTGCATATCAATGGACGGTACAAGGGATAATTTACATCTTCCAGCTTATGATAAAGATTTTCTATATCGCTAACTTCAATCGAAAAATTGATACCTCTTCCAAAAGGATAGTGCAACTCGGCGATATTCCACCCATCATCGTGGAATTGTTCAAGCATTATCTGCGAACCTTCAAATGATATAAAAGCAAACTTATTTTCTAATCTCTCATATTCTAATTGAAATCCTAAAATATCAATATAGAATTGTTTTGACTTATTCATATCGCTTATAGTTATTTCTGGTATTAATCCATTAAATTCCATGTCTATCACCTCGACAAATTCATATTATTTCGTATAATTTCATAATTGATATAGGGTAGCATACGAATACTGTCGTTGCCACCAATACAGGAAATCTATTCTTCATAAGCGTCACCACTGTTTTCTTTATTTAATGTGCCGTCTAATTCTATCATTAAGAATTTAGTAAGTGTTTTTACAACAGGCCTGTGAACAACCCCTTTAGGCACAATAACCAGCTCGCCTTCATTGAGTTCTGTAAGTCCTTCGCGTGTCTCAATATGAAAGTTGCCTTCGATTACATAAAACAATTCATCTGAATCACTGTGAGTATGAAAGTCCAAGGTTCTATTTTCAACATTTACTACACTTAATGTATGACCATTTAGTTTTCCAATTTTATCGTACACA
The DNA here is from genome assembly GCA_023455425.1 of Bacillota bacterium. Lineage (GTDB taxonomy): Bacteria > Bacillota > Clostridia > Christensenellales > CAG-138 > JAEYLA01. The sequence goes on from JAEYCM010000001.1 coordinate 102,371, forward strand.
TATAATCTCTCAACTTGATTTACTGCATTTTTGAGATTAACCTTTTTTAGCATTATTACTCCTCCGATATATAAGATGTTTATTGGATACAATCTTTTAGTTTCCGTTTCATGAAAGAAAGTAATCGTTCCTCCATATAACAGAGGACCAATGTGATTTGCCCTCCCGACCTTTAAACCACATTATCTGACGAATAAATTCATCACACCATACTTCTAATACAGTACCTTCGTATAGGTCCCATGTTCAAAATCCCACGCCATTTTATCTGTGTTTCTATTTCCGTTGGCATCCAGCCAATCTATTATAAGCACCAGCACCGATTCGGCGGTAAAGTCTTTCGGTGAGAAATGCGCATCGGCATCCACAGGATGAACCGAATCCGCAAAGTATGACAACTCATGAGACAAGATTCCCAAGCCACTCGTTGGAATGCCGGGCTTTGTGACATAGATAACCACTCTGCTTTCCTCTTTATTTTTATATCCAATGGCGCAATACCAGTTATCCATTGTCCACAAAGCAGTGAACTCGGTATCAGCCGGGTAGTCATAGGTAATGATGGTCTTTTGATTCGTTGTTTCAACCAGTCGAACCGTCACCAGGCTCGCATCATTTTCATGAGGCACACAATCAATCTGCACCGCTCCGTCTGGCGATGCAGTTGAAAACGGCGTATGGTCATTTTCGACCGTGGGACTGTTCACTGGTAATGCTGGCAAAGAAGCAGCCGTAACATTTTTCCTGCCGTTGGACAGCGCGTTATCAACGGCTTTTTTGATGACGGTGCTTGAATTGGTAGCGCCGGAAACGGAGTCCACATCAACCTTCTGTTGTGAGACGATTGCGCTTACAATGGTTTCGGCAGCATCGCCCTTTTGGTGAAGATGCTCCAGTAATACAATATTTGTAATGGCACCATTTTGAACAGCAACCTCTACTTTGGCGTAAATCAGGTCGGCATCGTATTCGCCGATGTAGGTACCGTTCGGTACAACGGAAGCATTGATATTGTTGTAGGAAATATTGGCGACCTGATCTCTGTACCTTTGAACGGAAATCAGGTAGTTGGCCACAAATCCTACTCCAGCAACAATGATTACCAACACTAATATAATCAGAATTTTCTTCCGCATGGTATCACCTAAACCTTAATAACTTATTCTTAAACTACGCCGATGACAAGCAGTGCCGCATAAATCAGAATCTCCTTCCGCACTGGTGATGATAGTTGCTCCCTTTGGTATATTGGGTTCAAGCGTCCCATTGCTCGTAAAACACGATCTCAGACAGTTCCTTAAGCTGCTTTTCCTGTGGTGTTTCTGCGGCATACCCAACGGGTAAAAGGAAGGTGCAGGCCAAATTCTCCGGCAGTCGCAAGATCTGGTTTGCCGCTTTGATATCCAGATAACCAATGAAACATGCGCTCAGCCCATGGGCAACCGCCGTGAGAAAGATGTGTTCAGCCGGTATCATGGGCGCGGCATTTGCGAATATCGTACTGCATGTCTTGCGGTCCGGGCAGCGGTTCATATAATCGATAAACTTCACGCCGAAGCGCAGCTTGTTCACGATAAGCCCAAAATCATCCTCCGGTTGTTCGGCAATGTCCCAACCGATATCGGCGCAGCACGCAAACACCACAGGGGCGTCTGCTATCCACAGCTGCTTTCCCGCCGCCTCGGCAAGCAGTTGCTTGGTCGCAGCATCCTTGATGACCCCGAACACATGCCCCTGCCCGTTTCCAGGCGACGGTGCCCTTCTGGCGGCCTCGAGCATTTCCTCGATCCACTCGTCCGGTATGGGTGTGGTCAGAAATTTGCGCGTTGATCGCCGCATATATATGGCTTGCGTCAGTTCCATAGCGAATCTTCCTTCCTTTTTGCACAAGCGCATAGATTATGATATCAATTCAATCTTTGCTGGATATCCTCGTCAGTCACAGTCATGAGATGATCCTCTTCTGCGTTTGGTTTACTAACCCCGCACTGTCAGGGGAATGGCGTTCGCTGACACCTTGGATCTGGCCTGCTGCTCTTCGTCAATGCAACGCGCAAAATACGGCATTATCAAGGTGTTAATGCTTATAGGTGATAGTAAGAGTTTTACTTGTGGCCCTGCCAATCCAGTAGAACAACGCGCCCATCGGCTTCATGAAAAACGGAACGGGGACGGAGCGATCGTATACGCCGCTTCTCCGGCATTCCTCCGTCCAGTGGAGCCCGTCGCGGGTTTCATATTCCGCGCCCTTCGCATACGCCAAGGACATGCCCCGGAAAAGATTGTAGGGAATCAAGACCAAGGCGGAGGGATGGCGAGGTTTTCTTGAGGCCAAGTCCCGCTGAAAGCGGCGGACGGTCTTTTGGAGCTGGCCCGCTGTCTCCGGGCCGATGCGGTAATCATTCCAGCTATATGCGGCGGCCCCAAACGGATAGCAGCGGTTGAACCCGATGCCACGAAGGAAGGATGCAATGCCCCTTGCCGCTTGCTTTGCGCCAATGCCGCCCGTCGTGGTGAGAACGAGCGCTTTGCTTTGAAAGAAGCGGGGACGGTGCAGCATAAAACACAGGTGGTCAAACAAGTTTTTCAGCAGCGCGGTTTCGCGCAGGTTGAAGGTAGAAGACAACACTATCACCCCATCCGCCGCTTCGATTTTGCGGATCATTTCGGTGATGATTGTGCTATGCGGACATCTCTCATGCCCCAGTCGAAAGCAGGCGCTGCACCCAAGGCAAAAGGGCAGTCCGATTTCCATCAGGTGAACCGTGTCGAACTCCGCCGCCGGATCCTCCTTGCGGATGCTCCCCATTGCGGCAAGCGCCAGCCTCCATGTATTCCCCTTGTGGGGACTCCCATTGACGACCAGATATCGCATGTTATCGAAACCTCTCAATCAGATCATCGATAAAGGTATCTCGCTGCGCGTTATCGTCAAAGTCGACGCCAAGCGTTTGGAGTAAGGTGTGCTTTCGTAAAAACGCCACCTGCATAACTGCAGTAATCATAAAAGAGTTGATCTTATGGGTGCTTTGCATATTCCCGCCGGATAAGCGGTTTCCAAAGCCGTGAACCGTACCCATCGTATTGTCCCCTTCTTTGGGTTGCTTTAGGTCCCCCAGGATAGAGATTTTCGACATTTCCGGGTTACCCATTAAAAAATCCATAACTTGTTTGGCAACGCGCTTGGTGGTTTCAATAGTATCCTCGGCTTCCCCGAGGTTGGGACGAAAAGCGCCGATTACTCCGCTAATAATTCTTTGCACACATTCCTCAATCAGGGCTTCTTTCGTGCCAAAATGATGATTGATTAGTCCTAAACCTACGCTTGATTTTTCAGCGATTTTTCGAAGGGTGATGTTCTCTATCAAACCATTCGACTCCTGAATTAACTCTATTGTTTGTTCAATAATTTTTTCTTTGGATTTTTCCGGTTTCATGAGAGCACCCCTATGGGCTTATTTAGGATGTTACAAAATCAGCGCTATGATTGAACAATGTTCAACCATAGCGTATATTCGTCCATCCTTTTTGTCAAGAGTTTTGTTATGATTATAGATAAGCATGATGGCTATTGTGATTTCTTCGCTTTCTTCCTGCCGTCTCTTAACTTTCCCGCATCTTTGAGATCGCCATACGACCAAAGCGAAGCACTCAAAAAATACTATCTTCACATAGCTTCTGAAAACGGTCCTGGAAATATTCCATTTTCTTCCGCTTCTTTTGCGGATATCTAACCGATTTATATCCGAGGGATCAGGGGGGCAATTGTCATACAACAACGCATTCAATACAACGGCAGGTCGTTACGGGCTGGAAAGATCAGATCAACAGAGCAATGAAAACCCCCAGAATATCTGGAGGTTTTCATTGTAATCCGAATTGGAAAACATGCCATCGGTCTTTAATGATGCTCCGCAGCATCTGCTATGGCCCGAGTCTGATGAACGGTTCCACGCGGATGTTGAGGCGGAGCATAAATGGAGTATAGCTTAATCGGTCTTCTCCCTGTATTAATCAGATTGTGCCATGTTCCAGCAGGTATGATAAACGCACAATCTTTGCCCACGCAGGCTTGGAAATCCAGTCTGTTCTTTGAATCGCCCATCTTCACAATCCCCCGGCCATCCTCAATGCGGATGAATTGATCCAAGTCCGGATGCATTTCCAAACCGATATCTCCTCCAACGCTGATGCTCATCAAGGTAAGCTGTAAATGGCAACCCGTCCATAGGGCCGTGCGGAAACAATTGTTTTTTATTGTTGCTTTCTCGATATTCACAGCAAACGGCTCCGGCCCATAGTCCCTGGTGACCGGATTTGAATAGCATTGGCGACACCTTTGGTTATTCGCATTTCGTTGGTAAGGATTATTCCGATACAAGCTGTCCCACCCCCTACAAGAATCTCCCTTCATCATATGCATGAGGTCGGAAAAATTATAATCCAGCCCCCGGCCGCAAACGGCGGCCGCACCTGTAAGCCTTCGCACGCATACCTTTCGTTATCAGGTATGAACCCACCCCCGGCCAAATAAGTTGGAGTGGGTTCACTTTTGCCAAGGCGGGTTCAAATCTGCCGGGGCGGGTTCAAGGGGGTTCAAATTGCCGCCCGGCATCACATCCATAGGGCAAAAATGCTCCATTCCGGACTGGCTAGATCGGCCCCAAAATGCGAAAAAGCCCAGATAATCTGGACTTTTTCATTGTATTAATGACTGAGTCATTACCTGGTGCGGTAGATGGGACTTGAACCCATACGCTCGCGCACACGCCCCTCAAACGTGCCTGTCTGCCAATTCCAGCACTACCGCGACAGTGACTATTATACTGAATTGAGACAGGGGTTGTCAACTCATTTTTGATTTGAGAAAACCGCCCATAATTCGGACGGTTTTGGACGCTTCGTTTTAATTCCGCCCATATTTGGGCTATCTTTTTTATTGCGTTTGTTACGCTTCACGTTCATTCGGTTCGGGTATATCCTGACTAAAGCATGCGCGTGGCGCTGTCATAGGCCAGCGGGCTTCTTTCGCATTCTTCGTCGCTCATGGTCAGCTGGCAGCAATAGGGGCTCCCTTTCATGCGCTCTGCCGCATAGCACAGGCCGTTGGTGCGGCTGTCTAAGTATGGGTGGTCGATCTGCGCCGGATCGCCCAGCAAAATCAGCTTCGTCCCCTTCCCCGCCCGGGTGACGATGCCCTTGACCTGCTTGGGGCTTAAATTCTGCGCCTCGTCTATGATGACCCAGTTGCGCTGGATGGAGCGGCCCCGGATATAGGCGATGGCCTCGGTGGTGATGATGTTCCTTGCAAACAGCTCATCTACCTTGCCGTTTAATTCGTTTTGGTCGCGGTAGCGCTCCTTTTCGTCGCTGTCCACCAGTATCTCCAGGTTATCGATGACAGAGCGCATAAAGGGCGCAAGCTTCTCCTTTTCGCTGCCGGGCAGGAAGCCGATGTCCTCGTCGAACTTCACATTGGGACGGCAGACGAGAATTTTCGTATACTCCCTGTGCTTGATCTCGAGTATCTTGTGTAGTCCCACCGCAAGGGAAAAGAATGTCTTTGCCGTGCCCGCGGCGCCCTTGACGATGACAAGCGGGGCTTCGTCGCTGCTCATCATCAGCGCCTCCTGCATAAAGCGCTGGCCCACGTTGCGGGCGGTGACGCCAAAGGGCCGTTCGTCAAGATATTTGAGCGCCACCAGGCGCTCGCCGTCAAAGCGCGCAAGCGCCGTCTGCTTGCTGCTCTCCGCGGACCGGAGCATCACAAATTCGTGCATCAGGAACGAACAGGGTTCTTTTTCATAGGTTTCTTCGTGGATACGAAAGGTATGGTTGGCGCTCAATGCGCCCTTTTCAAAGAATTCCTGCAGCCGCTTTGTGGTGGTGAACACCTCCGCGCGCCCGCTGTACTGGTTATCCGGCAGGGCCACCTGCTCATTTTGAAAATCCTGCGCGGTAACGCCGATGATATCACCTTTGATGCGCTCGAAGATATCCTTGGTCACTAAGATGGCTTGTTTGCCCTGCTCGCCCAGGCCCTTGCAGACTTTTAAAATGCGGTTATCCGCCTTATGCGGTTCCCAGCCTTCCGGGAGCTCCACATCGTGAAAATTCAGTTCTATACGCAAAACGCCGCCATTCGGCAGCGCAACGCCCTCCACCAGGCTCCCGTTCGCGCGCATCTGGTCCAGCAGACGGGCGACGTGGCGCGCGTTCGCGCCGTTTTCGGTAGGCTCCTTCTTAAACCGGTCCAGCTCCTCCAGCACCACCTCCGGTATCACGACGTCGTTGTCTCCAAACGCATAAATGGCATAGGGCGATTGCAACAGCACGTTGGTGTCCAGCACGTAATACTTTTTCACACGTTCCTCCTGCACCCGTTCCGCACGCGGGTTGTTCTGATGGGCTTTACCGTTGTATAGAAGACTCTATGCAACAAGGTTCCCGTTATTACAATACCGCCGCCGTGTTTCCGCATGGTCAAGACTGTGTAAAGAGCATGTTCGGTTCAAAATCCGGCCTGTTTTGGGCTCTACTTTCTTTATCGTAATAAAAAAAGTTTTCATAAGTCCTTTGTCCCCATGCTTGACACCTTATTTGCGTTCCCGGTATACTGAATCTGTAATTCAGGTTGTAACAGATTGGAGACCCTTCCATGAAACACAATGATCGCCTCTTACCTGTTTTGATACTTTCTCTGGCGCTTGTAGGTACCGGCTGCGCCGCAGCCCCACAGGCTGCCGTTGCGCCCACCCCAATCCCCGTTACCGCTTCTCCCGCTGATGATATTCCCCTGCCGGAAGATGAGGCCTGCATCTCCTGCGAGCTTCCGGAGATCGAACCGCTGCCCGAAGGTTATAGCCTGAGCCCGGAAAACGCAGCGGATATCCCGGAAGAGGCCGACCGCGCCGACCTTTGTCCGCCTCTTGGGGAAGGCGACGCGGAAACGGCACCGCCCGACGAGCCCGGCCTCTACCGGCAACTGAGCTATGAAGAAGCCAAAGCCTGGATGGACGGGGATGCCTCCGTCATTGTGGTGGATGTGCGCACAAAGGAAGAATATGAAGCCGGGCATATCCCGGGCGCGGTCCTCATACCAAATGAAACAATAGAAGGATTTCCCCCGGAAGAGCTGCCGGATAAAGGCGCACCTATCCTGATCTATTGCCGCAGCGGCAACCGGAGCTACCAGGCATCCCTGAAGCTGCTGGAAATGGGATATGATTTTATCTACGACTTTGGCGGCATCAACGGCTGGCCGTATGAAATTGTCACCGGCGCTTGATTCATAATGCGCTGTTCCGTATTACGATAGGAGGTACGCAATGAAACCCATCCGTTCCCTGCTCGTCCTACTGCTGTCTGTTTTACTTTTATCGGCCTGCTCCGCTCCCGCCCCTGTCGCGCCCACACCCGCTGCAGAATCTTCCGAAACCGCCCGTCCCTCTTTTGGTTCGTTTACAGCGCCAGGTATAGAGGAAAAGGATTACACGCAGGAGTTGTTTGCTAACGCAGACCTCACCATGGTCAACATCTGGGGTACGTTCTGCAGCCCCTGCATCGAGGAGATGCCGTATTTGGGCGAGCTTTCAAAGGAATATGCGGATAAAGGCTTCCAGATTGTCGGAATCGTGGTGGATGCGGCAAGCCGGCTCGGCGGCTATGACAAAACCGTCGTTTCCGAAGCGTGGGATATTATAGAGAAAACAGGGGCCGACTATATACACCTGCTGCCCTCGGAGGATTTGATCAATATCAAGCTTAACAAAGTGCAATATATTCCCGAGACGGTCTTTGTGGATAAAAACGGCGGCATCGTTGGCGAACCCATCACCGGCGGCAAAAGCAAGGAAGAGTGGAAGCAGGTTATAGACGCTTACCTTGCGCTGGTGCAGTAATATGCGCAGGCGTATCATCGTCCCTGTTGTACTCTTGTTGGCCGCCGCGGCGTTTTTGCTGCTGGGCGTTGCCCGCGGCGAGGCGGAGACCGTGATCAAAAAAGCGACCACGATCTGTTTGGAGTGTATCGGCATTGGATAACGCTGCAAAGAAAAAAAAGAAGCAGAATACCATGCGGCACTGGATCCAGCTTGCGTATGCGGCGGTGACGAACGGCTACGCGGCAGGGTATTTAAACGGCGCCATCTATAGGGGGGACCTCAAGTACGTCTGCGTTCCGGGCTTAAACTGCTACTCCTGCCCGGGGGCGTTCGGTTCCTGCCCCATCGGCTCGCTGCAGGCGGTGTCGGGAAGCCGGGATTACAGTTTTTCGTATTATGTGGTGGGGTTTTTGCTTGCGTTCGGGGCCGTATTGGGCCGGGTGGTGTGCGGGTTTCTATGCCCTTTCGGCTTTGTACAGGATCTGCTTTATAAAATACCATTCGGCAAAAAGCTGCGCACGTTGCCGGGAGATAAAGTGCTGCGCTACCTTAAATACATCATACTCGCGGCGTTCGTGATCTTGCTGCCCATGCTCGCCTTAAACATCATCGGCCAGGGGCAGCCTTGGTTCTGCAAGTACATCTGCCCGTCCGGAACGCTGTTTGCCGGGATTCCGCTTGTGCTGTCCAACGAGGGGCTGCAATCCGCCGTGGGCGGGCTATTTGCATGGAAGATCGGGCTGATGCTGTTCATTCTCCTTTTGTGCATCCCGGTCTACCGTCCGTTTTGCAGGTATCTCTGCCCGCTTGGCGCGATCTACGGGCTGTTTAACCCCATAGCGCTCTACCGCTACCGCGTGGACGCTTCCGCCTGTACCCGCTGCAAAGCATGCGAAAAATCCTGCCCCATGGCGGTTGGCACGTATCTGACCCCTAACAGCCCGGAATGTATCCGCTGCGGCGTCTGCAGGCGTGTCTGCCCCGCAAATGCCATCCATTCCACCCTGGAACGAACCGCAAAAAACCCCTGCGGAGAAAGGAGCGCCCTATGACGGGTGAATTCGGCATTGCCATCCATGCGCTTGTGTTTTTGAACCGAAAGCAGACCATCATCTGCAGCGACCTTTTGGCGAAGAGCGTATGCACCAACCCCGCGCGCGTGCGCAAGGTGCTTGCAAAGCTGAAGGCGGCAAGGCTTGTCGGCGCAAAGGAGGGGCCGGAGGGCGGCTATTTCATGGTGCTGCCCGCGGAGGATATCACGCTGGACCGCGTGCTTTCCGCATTAAACCTGGAACTCATTTCCTGCAGCTACGGCAGCGCGGATACGGATGTAAAATGCGCGGTCGCTTCCGGTATGGCGGACGTTATGGAGGCTTTGCGCGCTTCGCTCAACACCTGCTGCACGGATCATTTAAAAACCGTGACCATCGCCGATATCGACACGCAAATCCCCCGGAGTTTAAAGAGCCTGAAGATTACAAAAGAATGATATCGCCTTCCATTCGTTTGCGGCGCGCAGTTTGGGGTATGTTAAAACAGAACCGCTTCGAACTGCGTGATACAAATAAATAGGAAGGAATCTATTATAATGAACGAAAAAGTCAAACAGCTTTTGATGGAGCAAATCGTCAAGGAGTTCTATTCTGCGTATTTGTACCTGGACATGTCCAACTATTACTATGACCACAACCTGGACGGGTTTGGCAACTGGTTCAAGGTGCAGGCCCAGGAAGAACGCGACCACGCGCTGCTGTTCATGCAATATCTTCTCAACAACAACATCCCTGTGAAGCTTGGCGCGATCGCCGCGCCGGACAAGACCTATGACAATTTTCGGAAACCGCTTGCCGCCGCGCTCGAACATGAGCAATACGTCACCGCTTCCATCAACGCCATTTATGAAGCGGCCTACGAGGTGCGGGATTTCCGCGCCATGCAGTTCTTAGATTGGTTTATTAAGGAGCAGGGCGAAGAGGAGCAGAACGCCAACGATCTCATCGGCCATTACGACCTGTTTGGTTCGGACGCAAAAGGGCTGTACATGTACGACGCCGAGCTTGCCCAGCGCGCTTATTCCGCGCCTTCGCTGGTGCTCTAAACTCTATTGCCGCAACTACAACGTCGGGTCAGATTTTTCAAAGAAGATATTTGTTGGAGGCTCCGCCTCCAGACCTCCGTTTAGGGCCGTTACGGCCCTAAAACCCATTTTGGAAACGCCTATTCGGGCGTTTCCGGATCATTCCCGGTGAGCAAAGATGTGCAAGGGTGCGGCTTGCCGCGCCGCAGCACAACCATTGCGAACTATGGAGGTTAGGGGCAAAGCACCTGAAAAAGGCTTAGGTCATACTTCCGGCTGAAAGCGTTTGAGCGCAAGATAACTGGAAAGCGGCGCTCCTTTCGGTGCGCCGTCAAGCCGCGCATCCAGCGCCGCACCAAGCGCCGCCATCTCACCTTTGGCGGACATCGCATGGTCCCCGGCCATCAGCCGCCCAAGCGGCGTATAAAGCAAGATCCGCGACAGACGCATCAGCTTTGGGTCGGGTACCGCTAAAGTGCGCTCCGTGGCCTCATGCCGCACGCCCAGGCGCTTGAGCGCCTCCATCGCTTCCCGCGCCGCCAGGATCAGCGTACGCAGCAGCGTCTTGTCCCCTGCAAGCGCATGGAGTTTTCCGTCTTTGGCGTAGATACCCCGTGCAACCGGCACCACGATTGCAAGGTGGTAAAGCAGCCAGGCCGCCATATCCGCCTCCCAGTAAAGCCGGATATTGCTGCCGGAAAGAATAGTTTGAAGGGCTTCTTTTTGCGCGTCTGCGCCGGATAGCGCGCCCGCCGTGAGCGAGACGCTCTTTTTGTGGATGCTAATGGCCCTCCCCTTTTCCCGCCTGCCGCCCGCACCAAAAAACGCGAACAGCAGCCGTTCCGTTTGCCCGCCATATTCCCAAAAGCGCCGCTCTGCCTCCTCCGGGCTGGGGTTGTTGCCAACAAGGATGGATAGCCCCGCGTTTGCTGTTGCGAGCGTTTCCAAGGCCGCGTGCAGTTGGGTATACTGAAGCACGCAGAACGCGGCGTCATATGCAACACCCTCGGGCACTTTGTCCACCACCTCCGGCTTTGTGCGGGAGGTGCGCAGCTGCAGATAATGGCGGACGACGAGCCCCTGCTCCTTTAGCTCCCGATAGCGCCCACCGCGGGCAAGAAGCGTTACTTCATGCCCGACGCGCAGCAATTCGTCCGCCATCAGGCTCCCAAGCGCGCCCGCGCCCAGGATCAGTATTTTCATGGCGATACCCCCATATTTTGCTTTTGTGTACATCATACTCTCTGTGCCGGGGAATATCCACCTGTAAACTGTTAGCTTTCGTTTTGTGACATGACGGTGTCCTTTGTTACAAGGCTGTATGATTTTGGCTATTGGATTTGATATACGTTTCAATGCGTGTTATGATAAGTACCAATAGAAAACCTATGGATTGGAGGCTTTTTCTTGAAAATTCAGGAATCCGCAGAGAATTACCTGGAATCCATACTGAAGCTTTCCCAGCAGAAGGGACAGGTCAGGTCCATCGATATCGTCAATGAGCTGCATTTTAAAAAGCCCAGCATCAGCTATGCCATGAAACGCCTGCGGGAAAACGGATATATTCTCATGGACGACGCCGGGCACATCACGCTAACCGAGCAGGGACGTATCATTGCGGAACGTGTCTACAACCGGCACAAAGTGCTTTCCACTTACCTGATGGCCCTTGGCGTGGAGGAAAGCATTGCCCGCGCAGACGCCTGCCGGATCGAGCATATCATCAGCCAGGAAAGCTTCGACTGCATTAAGAAGCACGCCGAGCAGTTTGTAAAGAAATAAATAAAAAACAAGCCTGCGAAGCGGGCTTGTTCTTATCTGTATCAAAGCGGGCGGTCAATTGGCGGCGGCGCGCTTGAGGGCGAGCTGTGCCTTCTTGCGGTTGGCGGCATTCTTATGGATGACGCCTTTGCTTGCCGCTTTATCCACGGTGCTCACAGCCTTCAAAAACGCTGCTTCAGCGGCTGCCGCATCCCCTGCCGACAACGCCTGATCATACCTCTTGATGGAGGTCTTGACCGCAGAAGTCACCATACGGTTGCGCAGATTCTCCTTCGCAGTAATGCCGACCCGTTTCTTGGCGGATTTGATGTTTGCCAAATGATTCACCCCCTGTCGTGCCATTGCTATGTTTGGTTGTCCTGCAAAAAAGAGCTTTTGCCCGAACAAACGAAATTATACCACGCTCTTCCTGTGGATGCAAGTCCTTTTTACCTTGGAATCACCTGAAATCGGGCCGCTGGAGGGATTTGTATGCGTTTTTCTTTGAACATCCGGCATATCTTGACGGATAGACGCTTGCAGGAAACGAAAAATGGATTTATGATAACTCAAATGGATTTTTATCCCGTCCGTTTTCGCCTTTTCCTAAAAAGCCAAATTGTGCAGGAAAGGATCATGCCGTGAAGACGATATTGCTTTCCCAAGCGATCCATCCCAAAGCCATGGAGATGTTAGAAGGGCGCTACAATATTCTTTTGCCCGAACTGCCCGGCCAGGAGGCGTTCGAGCGCTTGCTGTCCCAGGCTGACGCGCTGATTTTGCGCACCAATCTCCGCCTCACGGAAGAAGCGCTCAAAGCTGCGGCAAAACTCAAAATGATTGCGCGCATTGGGGTGGGATTGGACAACGTGCCGCTGCAGGCGATCAAGGAACGCGGCATCGTATTAACCTATACCCCCAACGCAAACAGCGTTTCGGTAGCCGAGCATACGGTGGCGATGCTGCTCGCGCTCGCAAAATACATGCCCCAGTATGACAAGGCCGTGCGCACCGGTGGGTGGGATATGCGGCTACTTGACCTCCCCGTGGAGCTCTATGGCAAGACGGCGGGCATCATCGGCATGGGGCGTATCGGCAAACTGACGGCGGATATTTTACACAACGGCTTCAAGATGCCTATCATCGCATGTGGCCCGCACATCCGGCAACAGGATTATCCCGCCTATGAAGTCACGCAAAATGCGGCGGAGGTTTTTCAAAAATCCGACTTTGTCTGCCTGCATTGCCCCAGCAACGATGCAACCCGCGGCATGGTCAACGCGTCTTTATTGCGTGTGGCCAAACGTGGCATGGTCCTGATCAACTGCGCGCGCGGGGATATTTTGGTGGAAGCCGATCTTGCAAAAGCGTTGGAAGACGGCACGCTTGCCGCTGCGGGCCTTGATGTGTTCACAGAGGAGCCCCCTGCCCCGGAAAATTCCCTGCGCAGACTCCCGAATGTCCTGCTTTCCCCCCACGCTGCGGCGCTCACGAAGGAAGCGTCCATCCGCATGGCCACAACGGCAGCCGAACAGGTACACGCGTTTTTTGCAAACGGCAGGCCGGATTCTGTTGTGGAATTGTAAATATACGCGCATATAGCCTACTTTAGGCATTTTCTCTTTGCACTGGTAAGGCGCATCCGCTATAATGGAGTTTGTCAAAGCATAGCCATGCGCACTATTGCCGCGTATCTTGCGCGGCCGGATAGGAGGAATAATCCATGGTTTGCAATCATTGCGGCGCATACAACGACCCGCAAGCAACAACCTGCACGGTATGCGGCGCGCCGCTCCAGGCGGAGCCTGCGGCGCACGTCCCCGAAGAACCTGAACCGGTAGAAACCGCAGAGACCGAACGCCCCAGCTGGGGCTTTGTGCGTTCACCGCGCTGGCCCAAGCCTTCCTTTGATATCAATTCGGTGGACGAGCTTCCGGAAGTTGAGGAATACGTCCGCCCCCATGACCCAAATGCGCCTGCTCCGGCCCGGGAGGACGCCGAGCGTCCTCAGGCCTATGAGCCGCCTTCGCGCGGTTTTCGCAATGTGGAGCCATCCCGCAGGTTTGACCCGCAGCCCGCGCAAGGCCAGCAGCAAAACTATCCCTCCACTGCGCCCGTCGGCAGCGTAGGGGGATATGACGAGGCGCCTCAGCCCTATCAGCGCGGTTTTGGGCGCGCGCCGCAGCGCATGCCGGGGTATAGCGCGCAGACAGAAGAGGCAGACGCTCCCGCTCCGCGCAAGCCGCAGGCGGCGCATTATCCGCCCGCCAAGGGTACCGCCGCAAAATCCGCCGCGCGTTCCCGCACGGCCTACCGCAGCAAAAAGAACAAAAACACGCTCTTCTATGCAGTCGGCGGCGTGCTGCTTGTGGCGCTGCTGGTATTGGGCGGTATCCTCATCAGCAGAAACTACGGCGGCGTGGGCGGCTTTTTCCGCAGCGTATTCGGCGGATCGCCCATATTGAAGGACGCAAAAATCACCGAGGGCGTAAACGACAAAGGCGTGGAGTGCTATATCGTCACCGTTTACGCGCGCGCAGGCAATACCGTCACCGTCCGTCTCAACGGGCAAGAGGTTTCCGGCGTTATCAACTCCAGCAACGAAAAAGAGGTTCGTATCCCCAAATCGGACTTTTTGCCGTCTACGCCCGTGGAGGGAACGACCGAACAGCTTGTGCCGGATATTACCGTCACCACCAAGGACGGAGAAGTTTTCCCGGTTGAAATTGCCCCCATCCAGGTGCAGGTACCCGTGCTTTCCCTCACCGTAACGGAACCCTCCGCCGCCTCCGTAGCGGTAGGCAAGGCCGCGGTTACGTTTGCGGGAACCGTGAATGACGGCTCGGTCGGCGTGTTTGTGGAAGGGCAGCCGCTTACCGTCAACGAGGACGGCACGTTCTCCGGCGAATATGCACTTTCTGACCTTGGCGTCTATACGCTTACGCTCGAAGCCCGCAAGAACGGCTACCAGATTGCGCGGCAAACGTTCAATGTGGACTATTCTCAGGCGGAAGCCAATATCGATGTGGACGCTTCCACGTTGCGCGCGCCCTCAGGTTCGGATACCGCAACCGTCAAGGGCACAACTGACGCGGGCGCAACCCTTTCCGTCACCGGTCCTTCCGGCGTCACGGTAGGCGCGCCCAACGTAAACGAAGCGACGGGCGTCTTCTCCTTCACCGTGCAGATGGCGGAGAACGGGCATTACAGCCTGGAGGTTACTGTGACGAAGGACGGACGCGCCACGACCGGAACCCTCAACGTGGAGCGCGCGCCGGATTATGCGGCGTACACCGCCTCCGTCCACAAGATGGATTATAGCCGCATGATGAATGAAACGCTGCACAAGGCCTCCTACAAGTGCATCGGAAAGGTTGCCGAAGTCGTACAGACAGAGCCGTATACCATTGCCCGTCTGACGACGGACAGCGGCGACCTTTTGTTTGAATACCACAACACCGCAGCAACCGTGGATGCAACCGATGGCAAGACCTACAACGTATTCGGCGATTACGCCGGTATTGACGAAACCACGGGGCTGCCCAAAATCTACTGCTGGTTCATCACCAAGAACGGCTGAGCAGTTCTAAAACAACAGAGAGTATGGCGCGGCTGTGCCGCGCCATACTTTGTTAAAAAGCAAATTGCTTTACAACGACAATCCAATTTCACAAATAGGAGCAACATATGAAACTATGGGCGCTATTGCGCACAAAACAAAAAATCGTCCGTGACGTGGTGATGGAATTCCCCGTGGAACGCCCGGAGGATGTGGATGGCTGGCAGGAGATCATCGGCGAACTGTGCCGGGCGCTTCATGAAAGCCGCCCCGTTATCCTCAACAAGCATGCGGAGCAATTGAGCCGGTTTTCCCGCACGGCGTTTTTGCCGCAGGATTTTATAGAAAGCGTGGCGTTTGACAAGATGGAGGTTGAAATATTCCCGGAAAAACAAAAAGAGCGCCTCTAAGCCATAGAAGGATGTTCTGATCCCCTTTAAATTGTATTTTCGTCCGTTTGCTGTACTGTACATGCATGCGGGCGTTTTGTTTTGTGCATACTATTCCACATCCCCACAAAGCTAGGGATGAATAAGCCTTACGGCAAAATCAAAGGAGAGTTAGCATGGATACCCTTTCGTTGATCTTGATCATCATCGGCGCGCTGAACTGGGGATTGATCGGCCTGTTCCAGTTCGACCTCGTGGCCGCTCTGTTCGGCGGCATGAGTGGTATCGTTTCCCGCATCATCTACACGTTGGTTGGTCTTGCCGGCCTATGGGGCATTACGATGCTCTTCCGCCGCGGCGACCGCGAGGTGCGCGAAGGGGACCATAGGCATTAAGCGCTCCGCGGGCGCTATGCGGGCGCGTCTGCCCGAATATTTGGTCAGGCGCATAGAAAAAGGATGCAATGACGCATCCTTTTTTTGTAGCCTCTGAGAGTCCTACGTGCAACAAAATACTTAAGGATTTTAAGGTATCGGCGCTTTAGTGCGCCGCATCCTCGGCGGGAGGCGCCTTGGATACTAGGCTTGTGGGTCGTCGCAATATATTTGGGGGGAACCTACGTTCCCTCAGGGGGCGCGGGGGGCGGAGCCCGCCCGCTATTAAATAAAATAATCTATCGTCGCCGCCGCAGGGGGCGATACCTCTTGAAAACAAAAGATGTATGTGTTCTAATGCTCATGCATCTTTTTTTTCGTTCTCAAGCGCGCTTATTTCTGTTCCGTACGGTAAGCGGCGAGGATACGCCCATAGTAGATGGTGTGCGGGTTGCCGTCTTCGCCTTCCTGCTGGGCGGGGTTATAGAACTGCGCGCGCTGTGCTTCGTTTAACGCATCCATGTTGCCCTTCATCTCGGCGGAATACACCACCTCGCACTCGAAATGGATGGCGCAGCCGGAAAGCGGCGCAATGCCGCCCGCCTGCGGCTCCAATGTGGTAAGCCCCAATGCCTGCTTTTTGTCAACATTCCGCCCGGAGCGCGAGCCGCAGAAGCCCAGCTCCTTCTTCATAGTCCCCGCAGCGGGGGCGGAAACGGTGAATACCCGGTCCCGCTCCAAAAGAGCGTGCGAATGCCGGGTATGCCGCACAAGAACGGTGCAGACGGGAATACCCCAAATGATGCCCCACTGGCCCCAGCCGATGGTCATGGGGTTCTGTTCTTCTTTGCCCGTCATCAAAAACGCGCCGCCGTGTTGTAACTGCTCGCACGCTTCCTCTAAAAGCGCCTGATAACCTTCGTTTTGCATGTGTGTCTCCTCTTTGTCCCTTTTGCCTTAATAGCCACCGATTCATATTGAATCAGCGCTTACCTATGACGCCGCAAGGGCGTCCGCCTGTTCCCTGACCTCGTCGAGCGCGGCCCAAAGCTGCGCATCGTCGTCCTCTTCGATCCGGACGATAGGCAGCCCCTTGACGTTGTCCGCAAGGTCGATATCGATATCGGGCGCAACGCCCGTACCGTCCACATTCGCGCCGCTGGGGGTATAGTAGGCGGCGGTGGTCAGCTTCACCCAGCCGCGGTTGCTTTGCAGCTGTAAGGTCGTCTGTACGACTCCCTTGCCGTAGGTCTTGGTGCCCACCACTGTACCGGTGCCGCTGTCCTTAACGGCTGCAGCGAGTATTTCGCTTGCGGAAGCGGAATTTTCATTGACCAGCACCGCCAGCGGCACATGGATTCCTTTCGCGTCCGAACGGAAGACTTCCTCCTGCCCATCCGTGCCCTTGACGGTGACGATCACGCCATCTTTTAACAGCGCGTCCGCCACGGCCACCACCTGGGTCAACTCCCCGCCCGGGTTATCCCGGATATCGATGACCAGGCTACGCATGCCCCGGTCAGTGAGGTCACGCAACGCCTCCGCGAATTCGTCGGCGGCGGTGCCTGTAAACTTATCCAACCGGATATAGCCGGTACGCTGGTTCAACAGCTTATGGGTCACGCGCTGCGTCACACCCTGCCCGCGCGTAATGGAGAGCGTCTTCGTTTCTTCTCCGCGTCTAAGTGCAACTTCCACGGGCGTGCCGTCCTCGCCGCTAAAGAGCGCTTCCACCTCTTCAAGCGTCAGGCCAGTCAGGGTTTTTCCGTCCACCGCGGTAATCGTATCCCCCGCGAGCAAGCCCGCCGCTTCGGCGGGACTGTCCGCATAGACTTTGAGGACGGGCACGCCCTCCCCTTCCGGCTGCCCTACCAGCGCGCCGATGCCGTGGTAAGAGCCGCCAAGCTGTTCCAGATAGGCGACATATTCATTCTCCGTATAATAGCGGGCGTATGGGTCCTTCAGCTCGGCGATCATGCCGTTGATTGCGCCTTTTACCAAATCCTCTTCCGTCACCTGCTTGCCGTAATGCTCGGCCTCTATGGTATCCTTCAATTCAAGCAGCGGCGCCATGCTTTGGTAAGCCTGGTACTGAGCGCTGTTCAATACCACGCGGTCGCCCTTCTGCTTATTCATGATGGTGATGGTGACGGCTACGCTCACAATCGCGGTGATCAGCACCGCGGCTGCATAGTACAAAGCCTGCCGGACCCCATGCTTCATGTTTTTTCCCCCACATATATGCTTCGGACCGCCTCATTTCTTAACAATAAAGGGTCCACCACCAGCATACGCCGATTTTAGCAGTTTTAGGCCGTAACGTCAAACAAAGTGCCGAAAAACGAGCGGGACCGGCACAATCCTTACTCCCGTTCCGAATCTTTACCCAATTGGCCGCGCGCATGGAGATCCGCAAGGATGCTATCATAGAAGGCTTTGTCAATCTTGAACTTAAAGCGGTATACGATATAGCCCGCGATGATAAACAGCAGCGGCAGTATAAACATGGCAAATTTGAATATGGCAAGCCCTTCCGCAGTCAAGTCCGCAGGGCTGTTCGCCTCATTGATACCCGATAGAATCACAGTCGCGCCCACGATGCCGGAGGCGATGGCGTTGCCAAGCTTATTGATAAACGGCTGAATGGAAAACGTCACGCTTTCGTTGCGCTTCCCCAGCTTCCACTGGCCGTATTCGATGGTGTCCGTCAGGAATACGAGGATCAAAAGCTGAATAAACGCCTCGCCCACAAATATGAGAACGCCTGAAATGCCGATATAGAGCATGTTCGCGGGGGAAAAGAAAAATATGATGTACCCAAGGATGATGAGCGCCGTCGCAAATGTATAGAGCGTACGGCGGGAATATTTCTTGCGGAACAGCGGAAACACCGCAAGCGCGCTGATCTGGGATACGCCCAGCACCGCCGCGAATATCCAGTACATGTCCTCGTTTCCATAGACATATTTGAAGTAATACAGCCCAAAGCTCGTGGTCGTCATGTAGCCGATCAGGAACAGGGACATAGCGATGGCGGTAATAAGCAGTTGATCGTTCTGGAAAATGGCCTTTGCCATATCCTTCAAGCTCGTTTGCTCTTCCTGCACAAACAGTCCACGCGGTTCCTTGACGCCAAAGAGCGTGATGCACTGCCCCAGCCACATCAACACCACGACGGCCACGGCGAACACCGTATATGCCGTTGTCATGCTGCCTAACGCATCGCCAAGCGCTTTTGTGATCGGCACGATGCCCACCACCACCGCAAACATGCCGATGTTCGCGCAGATGCGCGCGAACGAACCGATCTTCTCGCGTTCCTTCTGATCCACGGAAAGCGCAGGCAGCATGGACCAGTAGGCGATATCGTTGGCGGTAAAGCCCACCTCCCACAGCAGGTATGTCAGCGCGAATACGGCGATGAAGGCCGTATCGGTCAGGCCGATGTCCCAGAACATGAACACCGTGAATATGCCCGTCACAAACGCGCCGATCGCGATCCACGGCTTGAATTTGCCGAACCTCGAGCGCGTGTTGTCCACCACCGCGCCCATGATGGGATCGTTCACGGCATCGAATATGCGGAATACGAGCAATACGCCGGTGACCCACCACATCACCTGGTTGGAAAGCTCCAGCACTTCCGTAAGATACACCATCAGGTACAGGCTGAACATGGAATACACCATATCCCGCCCGATGGTGCCAAGGCCAAACGTATAGCGGTTGCGCGCGGACGTCTTCATACAGTCTCCCCCTTTTTCTTGGTGAACAGATAGAGATTGGAACCAAAATCGCCCAACAGGCGGATATGCTTGTTGTAATGGCTGCCGATGAACTGGTTGTTGAGCAGTATCCCCGCCGTAAGCGCGTCCCCATAGCCTTCATAGCGCTCCACGCAGTCGGGCAGCATATAGTTGGCGTCCGCCGTCCGCACCAAAATGCCCTCCGGATGGACCCGAAACGGCAGGATATGGTGGATCAGCGCGCCAAAGCCTTTTACCCGCAGGCCCTGCGGCCGCGTTTGCACCGTATAGCGCGCGTTTTTCTCCAAGCCCGCAACGGGCAGGCGGTCATACCCCTCGGCGGCATGCGCCTCTGTCTGGAAGAATCCGACCAGCGCTTCTTCTCCGTCTTCTCGCAGGCTTTCCCATACGGTTTTGTTCCGTTTCCCCGCCTCCAGCCGGTAAAAGCGCCCGTACTGAAAGGTGCGCCTGTGCCGCTTGTAAAAATCGATCTGGGCTTTGATCTCCCGTTTTTCCGCGGGGGGCAGGTATTTTAAATCCAGCTCATAGCCCAGGCAGCCAAAGCAGGACGCGTGGAAGCGCGTAGGGAGCGGCGTAAGCCTGAGCGTCTGCTGGTGCGGCGCGCTTGAAACGTGCGCGCCCATCGCGGAAGGCGGATACAGGTAGGAAAGCCCGCCCTGAATCTTAAGCCGTTCGACCGGGTCGGTATCATCCGAGGCCCAGATCTGCGGCGCAAAGCAGAGCATGCCAAGATCAAACCGGTTGCCGCCCGAGGAACACATTTCCAATAGAATCTCCGGCTGATTATCGAATATCCGGCGCAACACCTCGTAAAGCCCCAGCATGTACCGGTGATAAAATTCGCCCTGATGCGCAACATGCGGGGAATAGCAATCCGTCATATGGCGGTTCATGTCCCACTTCACATAGGAGATTTGGCCTTCCTCCAATATGCCGCGGACGTTTGAGACGATATAGTCCCGCACCTCCGGGTTGCAAAGATCCAGATGCAGCTGGTTCCTGCCCCGCGCAGGCTCCCGCCCCGGCACTTTCACGGCCCAATCCGGATGCGCGCGAAAGCAATCGCTGTCCTCATTGACGCATTCCGGCTCAAACCACAGCCCGAATTGTAGCCCCAGCCGCCTGATGCGCTTTGCAAACGCGCCGATACCCTGCGGCAGCTTTTTGCGGTTGACCGTGTAGTCCCCCAACCCCGCCGTATCGCTGTCCCGCTTCCCAAACCAACCGTCGTCGAGCACAAACAATTCCACGCCGAGCTGTTTCGCACGCCGCGCAAGACCCAGCAGCTTTGCCTGATTGAATTTGAAAAAATGCGCTTCCCAGTTGTTAAGGAGTACAGGGCGTTCCTTGTCCTTCCACGGCCCGCGCACGATGTGATTTTGTATAAACGCGTGGAACTTTTGGCTCATGCCGTTGAAGCCGCCGTCTGAAAACGTCAGCACCGCTTCTGGCGTATGGAACTGTTCCCCCTGTTTGAGCGTCCACAAAAAGCAATGGGGGCTGATGCCCGTCATCACGCGGACGGTATCCCCCGCGCTTAATTCCACCGCCGAATAATGGTTGCCGCTGTACACAAGGTTAACGCCGTACACGCTCCCCCAGTGTTCGTTCGCGCCCTCTTCATAGAGCAGGAAGCCGGGGTTATGTCGGTTGCTCGAAGCGCCTGTGGTGCTCTCATTTACGAACATGCCATACTGCAGGGGCCTGTTGTGGCGGTGCGCTTCTTTGATCCACCCGCCATCAAACGTCGCCATCGTATAATTCCGGTTGGGGAGGTCCAGGATCATGCTCATCAGGCGGCGTATGGTGAGCGGGTTCTCGTTGTTGTTTTTTAGCGTCACGCGGCGGGTAATGACGTCGGTTCCCGGGAACACGGTGTAATAAAGGTCCAGCGTCGCTTCCGCGTGCGCGTCCTCCATGGTAATGCGCAGGGTTTCGCATTCCGCTTCCCCACCGTACGCGCCGGGCAGCCCTTCGGGTGCCAAAGTACCCGCAACGATCGCGTAACCCTTATAGGTAAAATCCGCGACAAACGTGCCGTCCGGCATCATGAGCTCCGCAGGAGAATGCCTAAAATCCCCTTTGCCGATACCGCTCCACTCAAGCAGCAACGTGTCAAGAGAATAGGTCGGGTCGGCTTGGTCATAGAGAACCGTGCTGCCGGTATAGGCCGTGCGTTTTAAAAGTAAGGGCTCAATTTCCCCGTGCTGCAGCCGTTCCCCGTAATGGATGTGCTCGATATGCCCGAAGGCCGTCACACGAAACCAATAGCTGGTATTGGTTGTATTCAGGCGGAACACGCCGTTTTCTTCCGCAATGAAGGTGCTCATAGCGTGACCCCATTATACAGAAGCGCCGCTTCATACGGTTTGAGGCTGCCGGAATATGCGTTCCCGCCGTAGTTGGAGAGAACCAATTTGCCGCGGTACTCTGCGGGTATCGTCTTTTCGGAGAAATTGAGCAACACCGTATACGCCTTGCCGCCCGACTTGCGGCGGTAGGCAAACAGTTCTTTCGTGACGGCCAGCACGGAAAATTCCCCGTAAAGCAATACTTCGTCGCTTGCGCGCAGCGCAATGAGCTGTTTGCAGTAGCTGCGGATAGAGTCTTCTTCCGCCACCTGCCTTGCCATGTTGATTTCAGGATAATTGCCGTTGATCTTGATCCAGGGCGTACCCGCGGTAAACCCGGCGTTTTTGCTATCGTCCCATTGGACCGGAGTGCGGGCGTTGTCGCGGCTTGCGCGCTGCATCATCTTCCAGCGGTAGCCGCGCGGCAAATGGAGCTTTGTTGCCAGCCGGTAGACGTTGTGGCTTTCCACATCCTTGATATCGTCCATGGAGGAAAAATCAAAGTTCGTCATGCCGATCTCCTGCCCCTGGTACAGGTAGGGCGTGCCGCGCAGGGTAAAAAGCATTGTCAGCAGCAGCTTTGCGCTTTCCTTCCAATACGTCTTGTCGTCGCCAAAGCGGGAAACGCTGCGGGGCTGGTCGTGGTTCTCCAGATAATTCGCGTTCCAGTCAAGCGCCGCCTGCCATGTCGCGATGGTCTTTGCGAATTTCTGCAATTGAAAGCGGGTCTTGAACCATTTGACCAGGAACTGGTCGGTTTCCATATGCTCGAACGTGAAGATCATATCGAGTTCTTTGCGGGCAGGGTCGCATAAATCCCTGCCCATTTGCGGGGTCACGAACACCGTTTCCCCAACGGTAAAGCAATCGTATCCGTCCAGCACCTCGCGCCGGAACTCCTGAAGCAGCTTGTGGCAGCCGGGCTGGGAAATGTAATGTTCGCTGCCCGTTAAGATGAATTGCTTCTTGCCGTCTGAAAGAGAGGTTTTGTAGATGACGTTGATGACGTCGCACCGGAAGCCGGAAACGCCCTTGTTGAGCCAGAAGCGCAGGATATCCTTGACCTCCTCCACCACGCGCGGGTTGTGGTAGTTGAGATCCGGCATGCCGCGCGCAAACAGATGAAGGTAATATTCGCCGCTCTGTTTGTCGTACTCCCAGCAATCCTCGGCAAAAAAGCTGGTCCAGTTGTTGGGAGGCTTCCCCGCCCCTTTTCCGGGCCGCCAAATATAATAGTCCCGGTAGGGGCTGTTTTTATCTCTGCTCTTCTGGAACCATTCGTGTTCTTTTGAGGTGTGGTTGACCACAAGATCCATGACGATGCGGATATCCCGCCTGTTCGCCTCCGCAATCAGGCGTTCCATATCCGCCATGGTGCCGAATTCCGGGTTGATGTTGCGGTAATCGCTGATGTCGTAGCCGTTGTCCTCATTGGGGGAACAGTAGACGGGGGAAAGCCACAGAACGCCCACGCCCAGGTCTTGGAGCACATCGAGCTTTTGGATGATGCCCGGGATATCGCCGATCCCGTCCCCGTTGCTGTCGTAAAAGCTGCGCGGGTAAATCTGGTAGACCACCCGTTCCTTCCACCACTTGGGCTGCGTCATATTATCCCTCCCCGTTGGCGCGGTAATTGACGTTACAGTACCTCTCATAAAGTTCTTCGCTCACCCCGCGTTCCGCGATGACGGCGGCAAAGAAACGCCCGCTCTCTTTGATGGTGCGGCGAAGTGTTGTGTAATCCGTATGCACAATGCCAAAGCGGGAGCTTTCGCCCTCCAGCCACTCGAAATTATCCGTAAAGCACCAGTGGTAGTACCGTTCCACCGGGAGGCCGCTCTCTATAAGCGCTTCCAGATGCTCCGCGATATAGCGGCTGCGGAATGCGTCCGTATTGTCGCAGGTACCGTTTTCGGTAATATAAACGGGCAATTTATGGAGCCCGTAAAGATGCTTGGCACATTCCACAATGCCATCGGGATAGATTTCCCACCCAAGGTCGTTGACGGGCGCGTTCTTCCTCGTCCCGTCGCCTATGCCTGCAACCGTGGAGCGGGTGTAATAATTGAGCCCGTGAAAATCGCAGTACAGCCCCGGCTTTACCCCCCGCGGCCTGCCGAGCGGGAACGCGCCCCGTCCTTCATAAAGCAGCCGCTCCAGCGCCGTTTGGAAAAACCACGCCGAAAGGGATGCGCCCATGCGGTGGATGAGGTTGTTTTCCTGCTGCGGCGCAAATACGCGCATGTGGTGCGCGAAGCCCACGCGGGTATAATCCTTGCCCATGTCTTTGCGGATTCGATGAATGATTTCGTACGCGCCGATGTGGCATTCGGCCAGCGTACGCATGACCCGCATGGCCTTTGAAAACGAGCGCTGTCCCGGCGGCCACTCTCCATAAAAATAACCGAGCGTGGCGTACACGTTGGGCTCGTTGATGGTGACGTAATCCTCGATGAGGTCTCCCAAATACGTGACTACGCGCGTAACATACCGCAGGAATACTTTCTGCGCGTCTGCTGACAAAAACGCGCCTTTTTCTTCAAACCAAAGGGGATTGGTGAAATGATGGAGCGTCAGCAGCACCTTGACGCCATAGGAACGGAGCAGCTCGATTTCCGCGCGGTAACGTGCAAGAACCGCCTCGTCAAACTGCCCTTCTTTTGGTTCGATCCTGCTCCACTCGACGCCCATGCGGTAGATTTGAATACCCAGTTCCTTCATCAATGCGGCGTCCTCTTCCCACTTTTCATAGTGGCCTGCCGCGCGCGAAGGATCGGACCCGTCCTTGATATGCCCCGCTTTGTACCATGCGTACCAGCTGTTAGAAGTGTCCCCGCCCTCGATCTGTGTGGCGGCGGCCGCCACGCCAAGAAGCATCTGCTCCGGCAAACGGAAGTTTGTCATATTCCGTCCTCCCCAATTGCGTTTTCTGTGATGGCTCAAAAAGAACAAGGGAACAGCTATAAATCAGATAAGGAAAGTATATCATACCCCCTCCATATTCCGCCAGTCTCGGCGCAAAGCCCGGTTTTATACGTATCCATTGACCATGGAATCCTTTGCGCGTAGAATGGTTTCAATGTAAAAAACACACAGCACATATCCGGCGGGTCTGATGCACACCGGCGCACGGAAGGAGTCTCTCGATGGAGTCCAAACGAAATTTTCAATTGCTGTATGGCGCGGCAGCGCTGTTGTTTTTGGGTCTCATCTACGGATGGTCCATATTCGTCAAACCCCTGGAGGAGATGTTTTCCTGGAACCGCGCGCAGACGTCTTTGGTGTTTACCTTCTCCATGAGCTTTTTCTGCGTGGGCGGGTTTGTCAGCGGACTATTGCTGCGCAAAAAATCCAGCCGCTTCGTATTGCTTCTTTCCGCCGTCTGCATGCTGCTGGGGTTCCTGCTTGCTTCCCGCGTCACGGGGCTTTGGGGCCTTTACCTCTCCTATGGCGTGCTGTGCGGGTTCGGGGTGGGGCTTGGTTACAACGCCATACTTTCCACCGTCGGGCGCTGGTTTGTGGATAAGCCGGGTTTTTGTTCGGGCATGCTGCTGTTGGGTTTCGGCCTTGGCGCGCTGCTGCTGGGTACGGGCGCTTCGCTGTTGATCGACGCGTTTGGCTGGCGCACGACATTCCTTGTGTTTGCCGTACTGTTTTCCCTTGCCCTGTTTCTGGCTGCAACGCTTGTACACGCGCCGTCTGCAGAGGAGCTTTCCTTATTGCCCAAATCCGCAATACATACGCCCGATGAAGCCGAGACCCCGCCAAACAACATGCTGCGCGCCCTGTCCTTTTGGGCGCTGTTTCTCTGGTGCATGCTTGGCAGCGCCATTGGCCTCTCTATGGTAGGGCAGGCAGCCCCCCTTGCGCTGGAGGCGGAGGCTGTCTCCCTGACCGCTGTCGCCGCAGGTCTGGTATCCGCCAGCAACGGGCTAAGCCGCCTTCTGTTCGGCGCGGCGTTTGACCGGTACGGCCGATTAAAGACGATGCTGTATAACTTTCTGCTGGTTGCGCTGTGCATCGGGCTTCTTTATGCCGCGCTGCGATATAAAAGCACCGTTCTTTTGGTAACCGGCCTTGTAACGCTGGGCGCGGGGTATGGCGGCATGCCCGCCATCGCCGCTTCCGCCACGCGGGAACTCTACGGCAGCCGCCACTTTGCCGTCAATTACAGCATTGTCACGCTGCACGCCATATTGGGCGCGCTCATCGGCCCCATGATCGCGGGGAATATCTATGCAGAAAACGGCAGCTATCTTCCCATGTTCCCTATACTCGCGCTGATGCTGCTGCCCACGCTCGCCTTTGTCCTGCTGCTTCACAAAGCGCAGGCCCAGTAGCCTGTCCTTTACGCATGTTCCCTTTCCCGCCGCATAGAATAGTGCATCAGGTTCATACGAAAAGGATGGTGCGCTAAATGGCACAGGGAACGCTTGTTGTAGACGTCAGAACCACGGAGCGGCAGCGACCGGTCGAAAACGCGACGGTTACGGTCACCTCGGAAGAAACGGGCGCCGTCTATGAACTTACGACGGACGCAAGCGGACGTACCGGGCGTTTTGTCCTGCCCGCGCCCGACCTTGCGGCGAGCTTTGATCCCGCGACCGCGGCCCAGGCGTTTTCCCGCTATACGGTAGAAGCGACCGCGCCGGGTTTCGCGCCGGTCCACATCGTAGGCGTGCAGGTATTCCCCGGCATCGATTCCGTGCTGCCTGTAGAGCTTGTTGCAGCTTCAGAAGCCGCAACGCCTGTATTTGCACACGCGGTATTCGCGCAACCGCAGACGCAGGAGGGGACCGTCATAGAAATTCCGGTGCCGGGCGTGCTCCAGCCTGGACCCCGGAACCCAGTAGGCCCGCCCGACCTTGTGCCGCAGCAGCAGGAAGTCTCCTCTCCGCTTAGACCCTACCTTTCGCCGGATATCCCCGTATTTTCCCCGCTTTCGGACAGCGTGGCCGCGATGCAGCAGCAGACGCGCGTGCTGCCCAGCGTCTATATCCCCGAAGCCATCACCGTGCATTTGGGCGCGCCCGGCTCCAATGCCCGTAATGTCACGGTATCCTTTACGGACTATATCAAGAACGTCGCAAGCAGCGAAATATTCCCCACCTGGCCGGAAAATTCCCTGCGGGCAAACATCCATGCGCAGGTCGGCTTTGCTTTAAACCGCGTGTTTACGGAATGGTACAGAAGCCGCGGCTACGATTTCCAAATCACCAATACCACGTCATACGACCAGGCGTTTGTGGAGGGGCGCAACATCTACTCCAACATCAGCAGGCTGGTGGATGAGATATTCAACATCTATCCCCGCCGGGAAGGGCGGCTGGAGCCTTTGTTTTCGTCCTTCTGCAACGGCAGCACCACCACCTGCTCGGGGCTTTCCCAATGGGGCACGGTATCGCTCGCCGAGCGCGGCTATACGCCGCTTGAAATGCTGCAGTACTATTACGGGGACGATGTGGAACTTGTGGCCACAAACGATATCCGCGGTATCGAAACCTCCTACCCCGGCTATCTGCTAAGGCGCGGCATGCGCAACGATTATGTGCGCATCATGCAGCGGCAGCTCATCCGTATCCGGCAGGATTACCCCGCCATCCCCGCCATATCCAGCGCCACGGGATATTTCGGACCGGAAACCGAGGCCGCCGTCCTCGCCTTCCAGCGTATTTTTAACCTGACGCCGGACGGCATTGTCGGCCCCGCGACCTGGTATGCGATTTCCCGCATTTTTGTAGCCGTAACAGGTCTTGCCGAATTAGAGGGCGAAGGGCTTCCGCTGCCCGATACAGTCGTCCCCTACCCCGGCTACCTGCTGCGGCAGGGCGCGCGCGGGGATGCCGTGCGCACGCTCCAGCGCTACCTCAACGATCTTTCCACGATCTACGGCGCGTTGCTGCCCCTAAATGCCGACGGCGCGTTCGGCCCGCAGACGCGCAACGCGGTCATCGCCTTTCAGCGGATGTTTGAACTCACGCCGGACGGCATCGTAGGTCCCGCGACGTGGAATATGCTCATGCGGGTGTGGAACAATTCGTTCTAGGCGTTCCCGGAAAATATGTTTGCGAACAGAGTGGAGCACAACGACACCTGCTCCTATAACCTCAACAGTAAAAAACCCGTCTGTTCCCGAAAAGGAAAAGACGGGTTTTTGTATCTCATTTGTAGCGCCCCGCGCGTCAGCGATACGGGCCGTCATAAAGCATTGCGGGCGTATTGCCAACAGGTATTGGGCTGCGATAAATGGGCGTCATGGGCATATCCCGCGCGCCGTTTGTCTCCTGGGGTGCCGGCAGCGCCTGCATACGGCAGTTTTGGTTGGCTTTTAATTGCCCAAGATAATTGCACTTCTCTTCCTGCGTCATGGCGCCCGGCCGCTCGCCCGCGGGGAATACCGTGAGGAACTTGAGCGCGTGCAGGTCGCACGCTACGCGCGCGTTCGTGCTCTCGTCAAAGAGCAGGAAGAAGTTCTGCGCCACCTGCAGCAGGATTCCCTCCCGGATATAGAAGGTGTTGAGCGCGATCAGCAGCTCGCAGATCACGTAGCGGCCAATCATGTTGAGAAGCATTTCCTGGGTGGTAGTATCAATGTTCATGCCGCCATAGCCGGGACGTTCAAGTCCCGGCGAACACGCCTGCAATTCCACGGGCCGCATCCCTTCCTGTGCATCGCCATTTGCGCAGTGAAACTCACGCTCCATGGGAAGACACCTCCCTAAGCTTACTTTTGCCGCTACCGCACAAAGGCTCTGTTCACAAAGCCGGAGTTATCTCCGTACTCAACGGAGTACCAGTCCCCAAGCTGCCCAAGTATGGTGACCTGCGCGCCGTTGGGTATGCTTCCGATGACGGGCGCATCCATGTTGGGCCCGCTGCGGAGGTTGAGCGTCCCGCTGGAAAGCGCTACGGTGCCCGTACGCGGCGTGATCGGCCACACAAAGGGCGTGTTAAAATACTCCGTAAGCGCCAGCGCAATGGTACGGGCGATCTGGTCGGTGTTGTTTACAATCCATTCCGCGTCCTCTTCATTGTCATGGTACGCAAGCTCGATAAACGCCGAAGGCGCTCTGGTCTGCACCACCTCGCCGATGCTTGTGGTGGGAATGGCCCGCACAAGATCGGGATCGGGATAAATATCCCGGATGTTTTCCGCGATGATGTTTGCAGCAGTCTGCCCGCGCTGGCTGTTGGGCGCGTAGTAGATGTCCGACCCGCGTACGGTTCCATAGCGTCCCTCCGGCGCGGCATTGGAATGCAGCGCAAGGTGCAGGTCGTAATCCCCGGCGTTGGACGCGCGGATAGAGGTCCTTGCCGTCATTTCCGGCGTATTGCGCGTAAAACGGATCCCGCTTGCACGCAGATACGGCTCCAGCGCATCCGCGAGTAAATTCATATGATATTCCTCGCTGCCGCCTGTGACATATTCGTTTGATTCTTGTGTGGAGGGACTCAGATAGATATTCGGCAAAACGCTCACCTCCCATTGGAATTGGGGCGGCCGGCAAACAACCGCACCGCCTCTTTCACTATATGCACAATCCGCGCATCTTGCGCGGCAAAAGTTTATCGAAAAAGCGGCATGTTGCCACTTTTCGCGCTTTTCGCGCAAGGGCGGCGGGACGGCCCGCCCAGCCATACGCCTGTTTTTTAAGCATACTTCTTTCTTGTTTGGGGAAAGTAGACGTATAGGAGGTATGCTATGTTCATCTTGTTTTTGCGTGCGATCATATTGTACGTCCTGATATTCATGGTGATCCGGCTGATGGGCAAACGGCAGATCAGCGAACTGCAGCCGTTTGATCTCGTGTTTACCCTGCTCATTGCGGACTTGGCGTCCGACCCCATTGCGGATACCAGCATTCCGCTTGTTTACGGCGTCATCCCCATACTGGCGCTGTTCTTACTGCAGCAGCTTGCAGCCTGGGGGTCACTGAAAAGCGAGCGGGTAAGAAAGCTGCTCGCAGGGAAGCCGCAGATTTTGATTTCAAAAGGCAAGGTGCAAGAAGAGATCATGCGCAGCTCCTGCTATTCTTTAAGCGACCTGATGGAGCAATTGCGCAACAAGGACGTGTTTGATATCAGCGACGTCGCTTACGCGATTATTGAAACGGACGGAAGCCTGAGCGTCATGCTCAAGGGAGACCAGCACGCGCCAACGCTCAAAGA
Organism: Bacillota bacterium; assembly: GCA_023455425.1. GTDB lineage: Bacteria > Bacillota > Clostridia > Christensenellales > CAG-138 > JAEYLA01. Next base: position 132,701 of record JAEYCM010000001.1, read on the forward strand.
TCTGAACCTGAAACCGCATGCGGACCGGCTTCCCGAAATGCTGGTGTTGGACGGCAAGACGCACCACAAGGCGCTCAAGCACTGCGGCTGCACGGACTCCTGGTTAGCCGAGCAGCTCAAGGCTATGGGCTATGCCTCTCCAAACGAGGTGTTCTTCGCCAGCCTTTCCCCGGACGGCACATTGCACGCGCAGGGATATGAAAAACTGGGCGGGCGCATGTGCTCCCGTAACACAGGCGTCAAGCTGGAGAACGCGGATGGCTAAACGTATCGCAAACGTTGTCAGCATCGCTATATTGATCGCTCTATTCGTGTTCCCAAGCCGTTATCTTTGCGAACTTTCCGACGAGATCGTCAGCGTTTCGGAAAATACCGTGGACGCGGTCCACCGTGAGGATTGGGACACCGCGCAGGACAACATCCAGCGGCTCAACGCGCGTTTTCGGGAAAGCAAGGAGATTTTGCAGCTGTTTTTGCACCACGCGTCTGTCGAGCAGCTGGATGCGGACCTGCGGGCCGCACTGCAGCTCATCCACTCCAGGGATGATGCGCAGACGCTCATGGAGCTTGAATTCATCATCACCACCGCGAAGCATTTAAAATGCATCGAGGCCTTCACCTGGTCCACGTTTTTATAACCGCCGCGCTACTCTGCCCGCACCCGCGGGCTTTTTGACTGCCGTGCGGATGCCAAAGCCGATCAACAGCATCCCTACCAGGATATTGAGCGCGTCCATGAGCATGCCGCTTATAAAAGCGCCAAGCGTCCCCCCGAGCAATGCGATCAGCGTTAAAAACAACAGCGTAGAGAGCACAGCCCCCGCGCCAAACAGAAAGGCCTGTTTTTGCTCCATCCGCTCCTCTCCCATCTTCGCCGCGAACACGCCCGCCCAGAACACGATGGTAAGCGGGCTTGACAGGGTGAGCAGCAGCGCCTTAAAAAACGCGTTGCCCGCCTGCGCTTCCGAAGAAAACCCGAGCCGGGGAAGGATGGATATTTTAAAAGCGCCCAATACCGTGATAAGCCCAAAAAGGATCAGCACGCCCGCGCCAATCAACCGCAAAGCGCGGCCCAAGCCTTCGCTTCGGTTGATAAGGGCGCCCAGCCCCCATATGGCCGCGGCGATGTAAACCGCGTCAATAAGCGCCGCGCCCAGCACCGCGCCTTCCGCTGCAAAAAAGCCGCCGCCCACCGCGGTCTGGAGTACGAGCACGAACACAGGACCTATGCTCAGCTGTAGCAGCATGCCAAACCGCAATCCCTGCAAGATAAGCGCGCTTCCCGATTTGCGCATCGCAACCGCCCCCTTCTATAAAGGTATTCTGGCAAGTATACGCGATTTGCACGCCCTTTGTAAAGCATACAGGCAGCGGCATCAACATACGCGTAAGCTTGCGCTTTGTGGGTTTTCGGAGGTATGATGAATGCAATTACAACGCGCCGCCAAAAGGGAGGAAACGTATGACAGGCAAGGTAATCGACGCCATGATCGCCTATTACGAGGGGGATATTCTCCGCATCAACCATTTTCTTAAGGTCTATGCCCTTGCAAAAAGCATCGGCGAATGCGAAGGACTGCCGCAGGACGTACAGCGGATACTTGAAATCGCCGCCGTCACCCACGACATCGGCATCAAGCCGAGCGAAGAAAAATACGGCAGCGCCGCAGGCCCTTATCAGGAGCAGGAAGGGCCGCCCGTGGCGCGGGAACTGCTTGCAGGGCTGGGAATTGACGATGCGATAATCGAGCGCGTCTGCTATCTCATCGGCAGGCATCATACGTATACGGATATAGACGGGCTGGATTATCAGATTTTAATTGAAGCGGACTTTCTTGTGAACCTGCATGAGGGGGAATGTGACCTTTCCGCCATCCACTCCGTCCGCGAAAAACTCTTCCGCACCGCTACGGGCATAAAGCATTTGGACCGGATGTTTTTAGCCGGATAGCTTTTGCCATATTTTTTAGCGTCAAACAAAACACACGGGCAAAAAACGCCTGTTTTCCGCGCATTTTGGGCGTCACCGCAGGTTTAAAAAGGAAACACGAAAAGTTCACGTTCGGTTCATGGGGGGTTCATGAAAAGCAAGTACACTGTACATGTCACCAAAAGAGTTCACTGATGACACCCCCCAACACACTGGAGCAACCGCCAGTGCTGCCCTCCGGACTTCCCCGCCGGAGGGCATTTTTTTGCATGATAATCCACGGCGCTTAAAATCCATGTCCGCAAAAGCACCTTTGACGCACGGCTACAGCGCTTTATGGAAACCGTCCCCGCTTTACCGCGCTGATATTTGGGTTGACTTCATGAATGCACTCCAGTATAATGTTTTTGTGTTGCGCAGCCATGCTGCACACACTGCAACTGTACGGCTGTAACGTTGCACCAGAGGGGAGGGATAAAGAAAATGGAAATCCGTGTTGGAGAAAACGAGTCTCTTGAGAGTGCTCTCAAACGGTTTAAGCGCAAATGCGCCCGCTCCGGCGTTTTGGCGGAGGTTCGCAGGCGTGAGCATTATGAAAAGCCCAGCGTGAAGCGCAAGAAGAAAGCGGAAGCTGCAAGGAAGCGTAAATATTGAGTTTATCTTCCGGGTATCAATCAAATTTCCCATATCCCCATTGCCGTACAGCGCAGTTGTAACAGGATACGCATACAACACCCGGTTTTTGCCGGGTGTTTTTTTATTTCGCAAAACTGGCAGAGCCACTTTTGCGAGTTTTCCGTACCAGAATGACGTAGCTTCCTGGTACGCAAGGTGTCCAATTTGACGCGCATGTCGTCAAATTGGACGGATTGATATGGATACTCTTTCGCTTCTTCATGTGCAGGGCGGCTGAGCGTCCTGCTGCGCGGTTTCGGATTATGTCTGCTACTTCGGGTATCGGTATGCGTTTTTTTATTCATTTCGCCCGCTTTTCCCTTGCGGGTGTTTTTTGGCTGTGCATACACATACACTTCAAAGAGGGGGAGGTGCGCCCTGTGAAGGAAAACTGTGTGACATTTACCGATTTAAAATGCAAGGACGTCATCAACATCTGTGACGGGGCGCGGCTGGGGCGCATATGCGATATCGAGCTGGAAATCTTCGATTGCAACGACCTGCGCATGACCGCGATCGTCCTGCCCGGCCCGGCCCGGCTTTTTGGAATCATCCGCAGCGACGAGGAACTGGTAATCTCCTGCAGGTGCATTACAAAAGTCGGGGACGATGTGATCCTTGTGGAGCTGCCGGCCAAAGAGTAGCTTAAAATTTCTATACGGCGTCAGGGGACGTGTGCTATACTCAACTTGAAACTATGCACACGGAGGGACCCGTATGAAATGCCGGTACTGCGCCTGCCTGGAGAGTAAAGTGATAGACAGCCGCCCCACCGACGATGGCTCCGCCATCCGCCGTCGTCGCGAATGCATGGCCTGCGGCAAACGGTTTACTACGTATGAAAAAATCGAGGAGCTTCCCATTATGGTCATCAAGAAGGATGGCCGACGGGAACCTTTTGACAGCGCGAAGATACTCACCGGCGTGCGCCGCGCATGCCAGAAGCGCCCCGTTTCCGCCGCCGCGCAGGACAAGCTGGTGGAAGACGTGGTGCGCGAGGTGTTCAATACGTTGGAACAAGAAGTTCCCACCGCCCGCATCGGGGAGTTTGTGATGCAGCGTCTCAAGGAACTCGACGAAGTCGCCTATGTGCGCTTTGCATCCGTATACCGGCAGTTCAAGGACATCAACACATTTATGCAGGAGCTGGAGCTGCTGCTCAGGGAGAAATGAGTTTGAAGGATATGTCTACCGGCCTTCTTCACATCCAAAGGGGCCACGCATACCGAGAACAAAACGGCATCGGCTTTTTTACACTGCCCTCGTTTACCAATACCGGGCTTGTCAACCATGGCTGCACCGCGCGCACGGGCGGCGTCAGCAAGCCTCCTTATAATACGCTGAATTTAAGTTTTACGCGGCCTGAAGAACGGCGGGAAACCGTCATGGAGAACTACCGCCTGTTTGCGAAATGCGCGGGCATCGCCTGGGAAAGTATGGTGTTGGACAGCTTCGAGCATGGCACAACCGTGCTTGCCGTAGACGCCTCCCATGCCGGCGCGGGATACTTACTTGACCCCCTGCCCCCTTGCGACGGCCTTATAACGGATGATCCACGTATTGCGCTCATTACCGGCCATGCGGATTGCCTGCCGCTTTACCTGCTTGACCCCGTGCGCGGATGCATCGGCCTGGCGCATGCAGGGTGGAAGGGCACGTTGGGAAAGATCGGCCTGATTATGGCGCAATTGATGCAGCGGCGTTACGGCGCGGAACCCAGCCGCATGCTTGCGGGCGTGGGACCGGGAATATGCGTAACATGCTTTGAAGTGGATGAAGAACTCGGTCTTCGGTTTCAGGCGGGGTTTCCGGGCGTCCCCTGCGTATTGCCCGGGAAAACCGGAAAGGCGCAGATCGATCTGCCGCTCGCTGCCGCGGCGCAGTTTCTGGAAGCGGGCATACCGCCTGAACATATTACGCTGATGGGCGCCTGCACCTATGAAGACCCGGAACGCCTGTATTCCCACCGCCGCGATCAGGGGCAGACAGGGGGCATGGCGGCGTTTTTGCAGCTACAATCTCCTGCGGATGACGCGTTTTTGCAGACTCCGCCCAAGCCGTCCGCCGTTTAAGGCAGTTAAAGTCAGAGAGGTACGCAATGGATATCGGCATTATCGGCGGCGCGGACGGCCCGACTTCCATATTGGTTTCGGGGTCGACCTCCGGCCCGGGCATCGCACCCATACTATTGGGCGCAGCGCTTGTTTTGTTGGCAGTTGGGTTGATCGTCTATGGGGTACGGCATAAACAGTTGTTCCCAAATTCAGACCGCCCCCACCGCCATCATCGATGAAAACGGCTGCATGGCAAAAGAAGCTCCGCCCAACGAGGAACGCTGCTGGTATATGAATCTCAAAAGCCAACGCTCGGCTATGGGGCAAAAGGGCGGAACCAAATTTCAAAAGAGCTTTGGGGATATGAAAGCAGCACAATAACCGTCACTTTATATAGTGGTATGATTGAAGCGTATAAAGTTCTTGACGCAAATCAAATCTCAATTTCGCCTATGTTAAATCCGTCACTTCATTTTGAACAATAGTATAAAGAAGTTTCTCTGCCTCGGATAACGACAAGCAATCCTTTAATACATAAGAGCCAACGGCAGAATAACCCTTTAGACAGAACTGATCACAATCATCTAAACACCGTTCGACCTGTATTTTGTGACAATCAAGCGCAACCAAGAAATCACTGTTGCTTTTAAATACTACTTTCATAAATACCTCTCATCAATTACTTATTTAATATAATTATTCTACGAATTATTTATAATAAACTTAATAAGCTATCAACTCAATTTCATATTTTGTAACGCTCCCTCTTGATCCTCTTTTAAAAATTCTGAATAATTTTCTCAAGGATTATCGTTTTCAATGATGCCGGAAGTATAGCCTTCGTTTCTTCGTATATAACGCTCTTTCTTTAGACTAATTCTTTATTGAACCGGCCAAATATCCCAGCACAATAGCCTTGGATTTTTGCGCCGCAATCGTTACAAACTGCGCGTATTCCATATGCGAGCTGTCGTCCTCGCCATCCGAAATGGCGCGCACCACGCAGAACGGAACCCCGTTGATATAGCATACCTGCCCGATGCTGCCGCCCTCCATTTCGTTTGCAAGGGCGCAAAACCGTTCCCGTATGGTTGAGGCTTCGGCCCGGCTGCTGACAAAGCGGTCCCCCGTGGCGATAATACCCCGGTGGACCTTGGTATCCGCAAGCTGCTGCGCGGCGCGGTACAATCCATCCGCAAGGGAACCCCCGCTCGGGAATTCAATGCGGTTCACGCCGGAAACAAACCCGATGGGGTCGCCCAAAGCCGAAGTATCCACATCGTACTGCACCACGGCGTCCGCGATGACGATATCGCCGATGCCTACACCCGGTTGTAATCCCCCCGCGACACCGGTGTTGATGATGGCGGCGGGGCGATATGTTAAAATCATGGTCTGCGCGCACATGGCGGCGTTGACCTTCCCCACCCCGCTTTTTGCAAGCACCACGTCCTGCCCATTGAGCCTGCCGGAATAAAACGTCATGCCACTGATGATTTCTTCTTTAGAGTCCGTAAGCGCCTGCCTGAGATCGTCGATCTCTATGGACATCGCGCCGATAATGCCAATCAAATCCTGACTCATTCTGAAACTGAACTGCTCCCTTTCCTTACGCATTACTCCGGATAGTACATGCGCTCCGGCGTGATATTCCATAAAACCTCCAGATACTTCTTGGCGTGGTATTTCGCCATGGAGAGATTCATATCCAAATAGTTGCCACAGTCCCGCGCGCTTGCGCCGGGGATATCGCCCGTAAACCCGATGATAAATTCCATCATGCCTTCTAGCAGCTCCAGTATATCCTGCGGTTCCAGCTCTCCTTTCAGGATCAGGTAGAACCCCGTGCGGCAGCCCATAGGCCCGAAGTAGATAACCTTCCCCCCCCACTGCGCATGGTTGCGCAAATACGTCGCCGCCAGATGCTCAATGGCATGCACGGGTGCGGTATCCAGCACCGGTTCCTCATTGGGCCTGGTAAACCGGAGATCGAACGTGGTGAGCGCTTCCTCTTTTAAAGTATCCCGCCGTGATACATACACGCCGGGTAAAAGCCGCAAATGATCTACCGTAAAGCTCGCAATCTTTTTCATGTGACACTCCTCCGCTTCCCATTGTACCATACGCGCTAGGCCTGCGCATTCATCCATGCATTCAATTCCGCCACAATCCGGTCCCGCTCTTCCCTGCGCCCTTTTTCAGCGTTAAAACGGATGCCGGGGCCGATGGTAAGCGTCCGCTTGAATTTATCTGCATATACCGGATAAAATGTGGTGCAGTGGCCCGTGCGCTTATAATACTCCGCGCCGATGGACGCAAAGCCGGAATAAAACTCCGATACGCCCTGCTGCCTGTAATTTTGTTCCCCCGGGTTTTCCGGAAACAGCAAAATGTTGTCCTCATACTCCATGGCGTCCACCGTCAGGCGCATGGTGTTGATGACCTCCCGCGCGGTTCCGCGGTATACAGGGATAGGATCGAGCGATTGCAGTACGAACAGGATGATGGGCGCAATAAGGTGCGGCAGGCGCGCGCGCAGCTTTTCCGGCAATATCCGGAACACATTGTTGACCCCGTTTTTTAGCTGCTTGGCGATGATATCCCGATCCAACATGCCGGATATGATCCAGGAGCGGAAATAGAACGGCAAATGCAGGTTGGTAATGAGCGGCCCGTAGATTTCCAGATGGTTGCCCACAAATACAACAGGGCCGTTCTCCACATCCACATGCTCTTTTCCTGTGACCCGGCAGGGCATCAGCGGCCGGATCATGGCGCGCACAATATCGGGCGCGATGCGGCGGGATTGCTTCACGAGCTTCATCTGCAAACGAGTCTTGAGCAGATCGTTCACATTGCCCGCGCGCTGCTGCGCCCGGTAGTGGGCAAGCTTCTGCGCGTAGTCCCTGTTGAGCGGCTGCATCAGCGCATAGAGCAGCGCCGCCACGATGCCCACGATGGGCCAGAACCGCATGGAGCCCAAAAGGAATTGAACCACGGGCAGACTCTGCCAGGGGTCCGTACGTCCCTCCGAAACGAATGTCACAACGGTAAGCAGGAGCACAATCAGCAGCGTAGAGAGCGTAAGGTTCCACTCCACGATCGCCTGCGTGTTTTCGCGATAGCCCGCCGTTTCTTCGGGCTTCATATCAAGTTCCAGCACCGCCCGCATGTCATATCCCATAGAAAGGATAATGGAAAGCATACAGGCTAAGCCCGTTCCCCAAAGCAGGTAGGAAATGATGCGCATAACGCCGCGAAACCAATCGAAATATCCGCCCAGAATGGCAAGCAGCAGCAGCGCCGCGCCTCCAATAAATACGGAAGGTTTATTGACCTTCGCAAAATCCCTGCGGCGAAGCAGTTTTAACATGATGAGCGTCATGCCGCCGACCAACACCAGCCAGACCACAAGGTCCCAAAACAGCCCGAGCACGGTGCTCTCCGGAAGGATGCGCATGGAGCAGATATAGGTCAAAAGCGCAAGATTCAAGGCAACGACCGCGCTCGACGTCATACGGTTGTAGATGCGGTAGGAAGAAACGTCAAATAGCCTGTCCGCCCCTTTCGAAAACTGTGCGGCTTTCTGCGGGGGTTCCGCCATCTGGTACGCGAACAGGGCGGCGCCCGTCGCCGCGACCATTGTCATAACCTGGACAAATGCATCCGCTGTCATCTGACCCGCTGCCATCGCCCCCACCGCGGCGCTCAGCAGCACATGCGCGATCAGCAGCAGTATGGCACGCAGCAAGGGCTGCCTCCATAGGCCCCGCGAAATGACGGCGGTAGCGCCCTGGCGAATGAGCAGCAACACAATGCAAAAGAGAAGCACGTAAAACTGTGCGTGGCCGGTCAGCACCGGGTAAATAAGAAACAGGCTTGCGCATAAGAGCGCCGCAAGCAAAAACAGCGCGGCGCCCCGGGCATGGATTGCCGCGGGCAGCCTTGCGCTGTTATTTTTACTGAACATCCGGGCGAATACCACCAGTACCTGCCCGGCAAGATAGAGCGCAGCGCCCAATACAGCGTTGCCCAACAGTTCTTCGCTCAGGCAGCTTGCAATGTAGAGATGAAAGGCGTCAACCAGCTTGTGAAACGCTACGCCGCGCAGCCCTCTCACTTGCCCGCCGTCTAAACCATGTTCAGCCATCGTATTCCTTTGCGCGTTCTTCCCCGCGCAGCACGCGCAGCACACCTTCCGCTAAAGCGCGCAATTCATCCTCCCCGGGGTATACACGCACGGGCGCAATCAGGCTCACGCGGTTTTTGATGGCCCCGGTAAAACGGTTGCTATACGCAAGCCCGCCCGTTAAAACGATAGCGTCCACCCTACCTTCGAGCACGGCGACCATCGCGCCGATCTCCTTGGAAACCTGGTAGGCCATAGACTCGAGCACGAGCGCCGCGTAATCGTCCCCTTCTTTAATCAGGCGTTCACACGCGCGCAGGTCGTTGGTGCCAAGATATGCGCCCATGCCGCCGCCGCGCGTGACGCGGTCAATGAGTTCCTTCTCCGTATACGCGCCGGAAAAGCACATGCGGATGAGCGGTTCCGCGGGAATGCCGCCGGTGCGCTCGGGGCTATATGGGCCTTCTCCCGCAAGGCCGTCGTTGACGTCGATCACGCGCCCATACCGGTGCGCGCCCACCGTGATGCCGCCGCCCATATGGGCGACGATCAGCCTGCAATCCTCATACTGGCGGCCCATTTCCTTTGCGTAACGCCGCGCCACCGCCTTTTGGTTGAGCGCGTGGAATACGCTGCGCCTCTCGATGCCGGGCATGCCGGTCAGCTTGGCGTAGGCGTCCATTTCGTCCACCACCACGGGATCTACGACATACGCGCTTTTCCCAACCTGCGCCGCAAGCTCCGCCGCCATGATCCCGCCCAGAGAGGACGCATGGGTGGCGGCCGAGGAATGGATGAGATCGTTGAGCATGCGGTCGTTCACAAGGTAGACGCCGCTGTCGATAGGCTCCACCAATCCGCCGCGGCCCACGATGGCATCGAACACGGAAAGTTCGTATCCCATTTCCGCAAGCGCTTTTTGAATCAGCCCCAGCCGCATGCCCTTCTGGTCCACAATGGATTGGAATTTCTCCAGTTCCCCTTTTGTATGCCGCACGATCTCCTCATGCCGCATGGTTTCGTTTTCAAATATGCCAACTTTGGTGGAGGTGGAGCCTGGGTTGATGACAAGCAGGCGGTAGCATTTCTGTTCGCTCATAGCATTCTCCTTACGCTGTGTAAATCTCGTTTGAAAGTATCTACGGATTACGGGGGGCTCTGCCTCAAACCCCGCTTAGGGCTGTAACAGCCCTAAGAACCCTAGTCTGCTAACAGTTATTCCTTTTCCAGCGTGATCGCGCCCGTGCGGGCGGAAGCGACTTCGCCCTCTTTTCTGAGCGCTTCCAAGAACGCGTCGAGCGCCTTGGGCGTATCGGAAAGCTGCAACAACAGCACGCCGTTCACCTCTTCAATCACCTGGGCCATAAATCGCTCCGCAACCGCCCTTGCCGCGGGCGTATCCGCCGTGCGCGCCACGGCAAGCTCGCGGCAGATGCAGCTTGCTTCATCAAACGCGCTCACATGGCGCACGCAGGCCAGGCGGGAAAGCCGATGCACGACGCTCGGCAGCGTTGCGTCAAAGCACTGCAAAGAAAGCGTGATTCTGGATATGGATGGGTCTGCGGTCTCCTCCGCGGCGAGGCTTTTGATGTTCCAGCCTTCCCTTCGGATCTGGGCTGTTACTCTGGTGAGCACGCCAAACTCATTGTCCACCGTAAGGGTGAGGATATGCGCTTCTCTTGTCGGCATAGAGGGTTCCTCCTGCTCGTTGCCCGTTTTATTTCATTATACAACATTCTTCCATATGGAAAGAATATAAAATATCCGTTAATCCCGCCCTGCCTCATTTGACATATGTAAGGGAATGATAGTACAATCAGCGAAGAACCGCCCTGTAAAGGGCGGAAAGGTGAGGAAACATCGATGAAACGAATTGCAATATTTGCCCTGTGCCTGCTGCTCATTTTGGGTGCTGTAGCCTGCGCCAAGGACCCGGGCGATACGGTGATTGCCACCGTCAATAAAAAGGACATCCTGCAGCGGGATTTTGAAGCGCCCTTTAACATGTATTTGGCCCAGTACAGCCAGGCCGGGTATGACATGCAAAACGCCGAAAACGTAAAGGCGCTCCAGGACAGCGTATTCAACACGCTTGTTCGCTCCGAGGTCATCTACCAGCAGGCGGTTAGCCAGGGCTTTGCGCTGACTGATGAGGAAAAGGCCAATGTTACAACGGAGGCGCAGGCGCAGTACGACGCTTTGCTTTCCTCCTATGTACAGCAGGCTCAGGCGAACGGCGCGGACAACGCGGAAACTTTGGGCAAACAAACCTTCGAGGCCGCGCTCAAGGCGGAAGGCTTTACGGCGCAATCGTTCCGGAACGAGCTGGAGCAGGATATGCAAAAATCCGCAGTGACCGCCAAGCTGGAAGAAAAAATAAAATCCGGTGTGACGCTTACCGAAGAAGAGGCCAAAGCCCGCTACGAGACGGAGTTGAACGAGCAGCGCACGGCTTATACCAGCGACCCCGCCGCGTTTGAGGCGGCGCAAAGCGCTTACGAAGCGGGCGCGGGTACCCCGCCGCTGTATGTGCCCGAAGGATTCGTGCGCGTTAAGCACATCCTGGTTACGGACGAAGCGACTGCGAACGATCTTGTGAAGCGTATCGATGCGGGTGAGGATTTCGACGCGCTGATGGCGGAATACGGCACCGACCCCGGCATGAAGGCGGAACCCAACAAGACGCTTGGCTACTTGCTTGGCGCAAACACCAGCTTTGTGCCGGAGTTCAAGGCGGCGGGCCTGGCGCTTGCAAACGCAGGCGACCATTCTGCGCCCGTCAAAAGCCAGTTTGGCTACCACATTATCAAGCTGGTCGAGAAGCTTCAGAGCGGGGACCGCGCGTTTGAAACGATAAAGGACGGCTATATCGCCAGTACCCTCCAAACGCTCCAGCAGGAAGCATACGAAGCCGAGGTGGAGCGCTGGACGGAGGAAGCGGATATCGTCAGTTACATCGGCCGCATCCGCACCTTAGGCGCGGCGGCCACCGCAACCCCGTAATCTTTATTCGCTCGCAAGGAGGGGGAAGGCTTGCAGCAGCTTCAGATGGGCGTATACCGGCTCTATGATGAAAAATCCGGCCAAAGCTTTGTGGGGTTTACCCGCAACCTTGCGGGAAGCAAAAAACGCCTGTTGTTTGAATGCAAACTCAACGCCTGCCCCTATACGGAGCTGCAGCGGGCATATACCGAATGCGGCGGCCTCGCCTTTGAGATACTTGAAACCTACGAGCCGCATGCGGGAGCAACCGATGCAGAACTTGACGCGCACCTTAGTGCGCTTTTGATCCATCACCAGCAAATACATCGCGCAACCCCCATCCGGTAAACCTTTTTGGGACTTCAACATACTTCCCCCTGTGTGCGAATAAGTATTGTAAAAACGCGCAACGGGGGGAATCTTATGTTACACAAAAAACGCTATGCGCCGGCGGTACTCGCGTTGTGCTTGCTG
>JAEYCM010000020.1 GCA_023455425.1 Bacillota bacterium
CTTCTACGGAGAGGACGACGCGGAGGGCAAGACCCTCGACGATCCCCGGGCATACAGCAGGCAGAGCGTATGGAAGCGCATGTTCACCGTGCTCATGGGGCCGGGGATGAACTTTGTGCTGGCCTTCGCGGTGCTGATGCTGCATTTCTGGATCGGCGGGGCGCAGGTGCCCGTGGCGGCCCATCCCTACATCAGCCAGGTGGAGAGCGGCCCGGCCCAGGAGGCGGGGTTGCAGGCCGGGGACGTGATCACCCGCATCGATGGGGTGGATGTGCTGGACGGCACCACCGATACGCTCATCAACGCCATTGCCGCCTATGACGGCGACGGCCCCATGCTGGTAACCGTGCAGCGGGGGGACACCACCTTTGACACGGAGATCACGCCTTTCTATGACGAGACGGAGGGCAAATACCGCCTGGGCATCACCGTGGGCGCCACCTACGACATGGAGCGCCAGCGCCTGGGCTTCCTGGCTTCGGTGCAAAACAGCTGGGTCAACTGCGTCTACGCGGGCGGTGCTCTCTTCAACGCCCTGAAGGACCTGGTGACCACCGGCGCGGGCCTGGACCAGACCGCCGGCCCCGTGGGCATGATCTCCATGGTGTCCGATCAGGTGCAGCAGGGGGGCTTTGACAGCTATATCAATCTGCTGGTGGTCATTTCCATCAACCTGGGCATCATGAACCTGCTGCCCATTCCCGGGCTGGACGGTTCCCGCTTCCTGTTCATGGTGGTGGAGGCCATCCGTCGCAAGCCCGTGCCCCCGCGCCGGGAGGCCATGGTGCACTTGACGGGTTATGTGCTGCTGCTGGGGCTGATGATTTTCTTCACCTATAAGGATGTGCTCCGGCTGTTCCAATAAAAATCACTCACACAAGCGGAGGAATACGGGATGTACGAAACGCGCAAGGTATCCGTGGGCCGGCTGGTCATGGGTGGCCACAACCCGGTATGGGTGCAGTCCATGACCAACACCGACACCCGGGACGTGGGAAAGACCCTGGCCCAGATCCGCGCCCTGCACGCCGCGGGCTGCGACCTGGTGCGGGTGAGCGTGTACGACGTGGCCTGTGCCAAGGCCGTGCGCGACCTGGTGGACGGCTCGCCCTGCCCCCTGGTGGCGGACATTCACTTTGACCATACCCTGGCCATCATGGCCGCGGAAAACGGCATCAGCAAGCTGCGCATCAACCCCGGCAACATCGGCGGGGAAGCGAAGGTACGTGAGCTTGTCGCGTGCGCGAAGGCGCATCAGGTGCCCATTCGCATCGGCGTCAACGCGGGCTCTTTGGAAAAAGACCTGCTGCAGCGCCACGGCGGCCCAAAGCCGGAAGCCATGGTGGAAAGCGCCATGCGGCATATCGCCATGCTGGAGCGTGAAGGGTTTTACGATACCGTTGTATCCCTCAAAGCTTCCAATGTGCCGGATACGGTACAGGCCTACCGCCTGATGCATGAGAAGGGGGATTATCCCCTGCACATCGGCGTGACGGAGGCGGGATTGGGCGAGTATGCGCTTGTAAAATCCGCCATGGGTCTTGGCGCGCTGCTGTTAGATGGCATTGGAGACACGCTGCGCGTTTCCCTCACGGGCGACCCCGTGCAGGAAGTGACGGCGGCGCAGCAGATATTGAGCGCCGCGGGCCTGAGAAGGGAAAAACTTGAAATCATCAGCTGTCCCACCTGCGGGCGGTGCGGCGTGAATTTGGAGAACATCGTACAGTCGCTGCGCGAGAGATTGAACGAAATCAAGGTTCCGCTCACGGTCGCCGTAATGGGCTGCGCGGTGAACGGCCCGGGGGAGGCGAAAGAGGCGGATATCGGCATCGCCTTTGGCGCGGGCAACGGCGTACTGTTTCAAAAAGGAGAAAAAATCGCGTCCGGCACGGCGGAAGAAATGCTTGACCGGCTGGTGCTAGAAGCGAAACATATGTCCGAATAGGCAGTTCTTGGTCTTGGTTGGAGGGTAACGTTGAATACGGAGTTTACACAATTGCTGCTGCAGGCCGGGGAATGGGCCGCAGGTTTATCGCTTCAGCAGGCGAACTGGAATCCCGCTATGCAATCGCTGCAAATACAGTTCCATACCCAAATCGCACTGACAAACGAACAGCAGGCGGCGCTGCAGGCGCTTTTATCAACGCATTTCGCGCCGTGCCATGTGGAGCTTACCATCAACAGCCCCGCTGTTTTGCATGCCTCCGAACTTGCAAATATCGGAGGCGCAAAGGAAAAAGGGAAAGAAAAGCCTGCCGTGGAGGAGGATCAGCTCTTATTCGGCAAACGCATTGCCCGGGCGGAACTCACCAAAATGGTTGATCTTCGGGATGATTCCGGCCGCGTGACGGTGGAGGGCCGCTTGATCTCCATGGAGAGCAAGAAGCTCAAAAACGGCGCGGACAAGCTTTTGCTGCTGTTCCATATTACGGATTATACCAATACCATGCTATGTAAGGTGTTTGCGTTCGATAAAGCCGCCGCCTCCCTTTTAAAATCCATGGAGGAAGTCCAGAGGGCAAACGGCTATCTGCGCGTGCGCGGGCAGTGCGAATACGATAATTTCTCCCGTGAACTCGTCATATTGGCGCAGGATATCATGACGGTACCGGGAAACGTCCGCAAGGACAAAGCGGAGCAAAAACGCGTGGAGCTGCACCTGCACACCCAAATGTCCGCCATGGATGCGCTGACCGGCGTCAAAGACGCCATACAGACCGCCGCCTCCTGGGGGCACAGCGCCATTGCCATTACGGATCACGGCGTGGTGCAGGCGTTTCCGGATGCGTACAAAGCGGGCGCGAAGAATAAGATCAAGATCCTTTACGGTGTGGAAGGATACTTAAAGGCCGATACCGCGGTGTTGCCGCTTGACCAGACCTATGTGGTGTTCGATATTGAAACCACGGGCTTAAAAGCCGAACAGGGGCACATCATCGAAATCGGCGCGGTCAAGGTGAAGGATGGAGTGGTCATTGACCGCTTCAGTACGTTTGTCAACGCGGGCGTCGCCATTCCGCAGAACATCGTTGCGCTTACCGGCATTACGGAGGATATGTTAAAAGGCGCGCCGCTTACGAGGGAAGCGCTCACCCAATTTGCCGCGTTTACAGAGGGCTGCGTGCTTGTCGCGCACAACGCCTCGTTTGACGTGGGGTTTATCCGCACGCACGGCGAACGCTTTTCCATTTCGTTTGATCAGCCGTATGCGGATACGCTGATGCTTTCGCGCTACCTTCTGTGGGGAATCAAAAACCACAAGCTCAATACCGTATGCGAATACCTCGGCGTATCCTTGGAGCACCACCACCGCGCGGTGGATGATGCGGAGGCGACCGCTGCTGTATTTTTAAAGCTTATGGAACGCATGCGGGGCATGGGCTTATCGGAAATCCCCGTCTATACCCATGACGAGGAGGAAGAAACACGGGGAAAGCGCGCCAAACTCAACCACATCATCATATTGGCTTCCACACAGGCGGGCATGAAAAACCTCTACCGTCTGGTCAGCCATGCCCATATCGATTTCTTCCATAGCAAACCGCAGATTCCAAAGAGCCTTCTGCGCATGTACCGGGAAGGGCTTCTGTTGGGTTCCGCCTGCGAGCAGGGAGAACTCTACCAGGCCATCCTTCACAATAAGCCGGAAGCGGAGATTACCGCAATTGCCGATTGGTACGATTATTTCGAAATCCAGCCGCTTGGCAATAACGCGTTCATGCTGCGCGAAGGCATGGTGCCGGATGAAGAGGCGCTTCGCGAGATCAACCGCCGCATCGTCGGTTTGGGCAAGGAATTGGGGAAACCGGTGGTCGCCACCGGGGACGTCCATTTTCTCAACCCCGAGGATGCCGTTTACCGCGCCATATTGCTCAATGAAATGGACTATAAGGACGCGCATCTCCAGCCGCCGCTCTATTTTAAAACCACCGACGAAATGCTCGAGGAATTCTCCTACTTGGGGGACGAAGAGGCGATGGAAGTTGTCGTCCACGCGCCCAACCGAATAGCTGCAAGCTGCGATACGTTAAAGCCTTATCCGGACGGCACGTACGCGCCGAAGATTGAGGATGCGGAAAATATCCTTCGTAACATGGCCACAAGCCGCGCCTATGAACTCTATGGCGATCCTCTGCCCGAAGTCGTACAGAAGCGCCTGGACAAAGAGTTGAACTCCATCATCGGCAACGGCTTTGCTTCGCTTTATCTGATGGCGCAGCGCCTGGTGAAAAAATCCATGGACGATGGGTACCTGGTCGGTTCCCGAGGATCCGTTGGCTCCTCGTTCGTCGCCACCATGGCGGGCATTACGGAGGTCAACCCGCTGCAGCCGCATTACCTATGCCCCAATTGCCGCCACAGCGAATTTGACGTGGACCGCAGCAAATACGCCTGTGGCGTGGATATGCCGGACGCAAACTGCCCCGTCTGCGGCACGAAATATGAAAAAGCGGGCTATGAGATCCCGTTTGAAGTGTTCTTAGGCTTCCATGGCGATAAGACGCCTGATATCGATCTCAACTTCTCCGGGGAATACCAGCCGGTGGCGCATAAGTACACGGAAGAAATGTTTGGGGACGGCCACGCCTTCCGCGCGGGCACCATCAGCGGCGTGCAGACCAAGACCGCTTACGGCTATGTGCTCAAATACCTGGAAAAAATGAACATGACCGTCACCCGGCATGAAATCGACCGGCTCTGCGAGGGTTGCAACGGCGTCAAGCGTACCACCGGGCAGCATCCGGGCGGTATCGTCATCGTGCCCAAAGAAAACGACATCCTGGAGTTTACGCCGGTACAGTACCCGGCGGACCAAAAGCAGAAGAATACCATCACCACGCACTTTGATTTCCATGCGCTTGACGACCGTCTGGTAAAGCTTGATATCCTAGGGCACGACGATCCGACGGCATTGAAAATGCTCAACGATTTAACGGGCATCAACCCGCGCTCCATCCCGCTCGACGATGAAGATACCATGAGCATCTATTCTTCCTCCGAGCGCCTGGGCATCGATCTGACCGCGCTCAACGGCTGCGAGGTCGGCTCCCTGGGCATTCCGGAGTTTGGCACCAGCTTTGTCCGCCAGATGCTTATGGACACAAGACCTACTACCATGGAGGAGCTTGTGCGCATCGCGGGGCTTTCCCACGGTACGGACGTGTGGCTCAACAACGCCCAGACGTTGGTGCTTAACGGCACCGCGACGCTTTCCCAAGTCATCTGCACGCGCGACGACATTATGAATTATCTCATGGCTTGCGGATGCGAACCTTCCATTTCATTTAAAACCATGGAAAGCGTCCGCAAAGGAAAGGGGCTCAACGACGATATGAAGGCCGCGATGCTCAAGCAGAACGTGCCTGCATGGTTTATCGATTCCTGCGAAAAAATCAAATACATGTTCCCGCGCGCGCATGCGGTGGCGTATGTCATGATGTCCTACCGCATTGCCTATTACAAAATGCACCATCCCAAGGCGTTCTATGCCGTCTACTATACCGTGCGCGCCGACGCGTTCGACGTCAAATACGCTGTGGGCGGCGCGGCGCGGGTGTTGCAAAACATCCGGGACATTGAAGCCAAGGGCAAGGAAGCGAGCAACCAGGAGACCGATCTTCTGACCATACTGGAAGTCGTCTATGAGATGAACCTCAGGGGTATCGCGCTTTTGCCCGTCGATATTTATAAATCCGACGCCGTCAACTTCCTGATAGAGGAGGAAGGTATTCGCGCACCTTTTAACGCAGTGGGCGGGGTGGGGCGCAACGCGGCAATCGCGATTTCGCAAAACAAGGGGGATGGGAAATTTCTTTCCATAGAAGATTTTCAATCCCGCACGGGCGCAAACAGCGCCGTCATCAATGCGCTCACCGACGCAGGCTGCTTTGACGCTTTGCCAAAATCCAACCAATTAAGCCTTTTTTAAGGCGGAATACATCCCGACAAGGGCGACGGACAGTGAATTGGGAAATATATTTTGTTAAAATATGTAAAATACTTGGCTTGACAATTGCACCTAAAGGTTTTACAATCGATATTGAGAAATCATGCAGACTTGTTGCGAATTCATAAATCATTCTTATGAAGTTGCCGGTATGCAAACCGGGCTTTAGGCCCGGTTACATTTATATAAATTGGAGGTTGCCTGCGTGATAAGTGTTTGGATTGGAATAGCCTTAGCAGTTGTTGCCTTGGGGATTGGCGCATTTGCAGGGTACGTGTACCGGCGAAATATCGCCGAAGCCAAAACGGGCAAAGCGGAAGAAGCTGTAAATAGAATGTTGGAAGATGCGCAGAAGCGCGCAGAAGAAATCAAGAAGGAAAAGGTTCTCGAAACAAAGGAAGAGGTATTTAAACTCAGGAGCGAGGGCGAACGGGAGCTTCGTGAAAGACGCAGTGAACTGCAGCGCTCCGAACGCAGAATTCTTCAAAAGGAAGAGACGCTGGACAAGAAGCAGGAATCGTTTGAACAGCGCGAACAGCATCTGAACAAGCGCGAAGCCGAAATCGATACAAAAGCGTCGGAAATTGACGAGCTGCACAGCCGTCAGCTCAAAGAACTGGAAACCATATCCGGGTTATCCATGGACGCGGCAAAAGAAATCCTGTTAGGCAACGTGGAGCGTGAAGCGCGCCACGAAGCGGCGCTGCTGCTGCGCGATATCGAAGCAAAAACCAAGGAAGAAGCGGATAAGCGCGCGCGCAACATCGTGTCGCTTGCCATACAGCGCTGTGCTGCGGACCATGTGGCGGAAGCTACGGTCTCCGTTGTGCCGCTGCCCAACGACGAAATGAAGGGACGCATCATTGGCCGTGAAGGGCGCAACATCCGCGCTTTGGAAACGGCGACGGGTGTGGACCTGATCATAGACGATACGCCGGAGGCGGTCATCCTCTCCGGTTTTGACCCTGTCCGCAGGGAGATTGCGCGTATCGCTTTGGAAAAACTGATACTCGACGGCCGTATCCACCCCGCGCGCATTGAAGAAATGGTGGACAAAGCCAAGCGCGAAGTGGATAACCAGATCCGCGAAGCGGGCGAACAGGCGGTGCTGGATGTGGACGTACACGGGCTGCACCACGAAATCGTCCGCCTGCTGGGACGCCTCAAATACCGCACCAGCTACGGCCAGAACGTGCTCAAGCACTCCATAGAAGTGGCGCACCTTGCGGGCGTCATGGCGGCAGAGCTTGGCGCGAACGTTGCGTTAGCCAAGCGCGGCGGCCTGCTGCATGATATCGGCAAGGCCATCGACCATGAGGTGGAAGGCCCCCACGTGCAGATTGGCGCGGACGTCGCTAAGAAATTCCGCGAAAACAACGCAGTCATCCACTGCATCATGGCGCACCACGGGGATGTGGAGCCGCAGACCGTGGAAGCCGTGCTGGTTCAGGCTGCGGACGCGATATCGGCCGCAAGGCCGGGCGCGCGGCGCGAGACGCTCGAAAGCTACATCAAGCGTCTGCAGAAGCTGGAGGAGATCGCAAACTCCTTTGAAGGCGTGGATACTTCCTTCGCTATTCAGGCGGGCCGTGAAGTGCGCATCATCGTCAAGCCCGAGTTCGTGAACGATGCAGATACCATCGTCATGGCCAAGGATATCGCAAAGCGCATTGAGGCGGAGCTTGAATATCCCGGCCAGATTAAGGTCAATGTCATCCGCGAGACCCGCACGGTCGATTTCGCGAAGTAACTTTTGATAAAACGAATATCGTAAGGATATGCCTCACCGCATATCCTTATTTTATGGGGCGGGCCCGAAGCGCTGCCAGTGGCAGAGCAAGCGGGGTTGAGGCCGGTGCCAAAGGCAGCAAACGGTCCAGTGGACCGTTTGCAGGCCGAAACGGGCATCCGCTTGCCGGATGCCCCGGGCACAAAAAGCCCAATGAGGTCCTCGGCGGGGGACGCCGAAGGACACTAGGCCTGCGGGACGACCATACGAACTGTGAGGGACTTTTCGACGTCTAGCGAACTAAGAAAGGCGGGCAGATGGATGAACATTCCGGTTGCCGATGCGCATTGCGATTTTTTGTACAACATGTGGCAAAGCGGGCACAGCATCGATTTACAGCAGGAAAACCAGGCCATTTATTTGCCGCATATGAGAACCGGCGGCGTTGCGCTTCAGTTTTTTGCCGCCTGGATGGACCGGTCGCTGCGCACGCCGTATTTGCAGCAGTGCATGGGCATGATAGACGCCTATCACCGCATGCTCAACGAGCACCCGGAGGATTTTGAGCCGCTTACGCCAACGTTTGTGCCGGGGAAAGGCAAGATAGCGACCGTGCTCACCATAGAGGGCGGGGAAGCGATCGAAGGAAGCCTTGCCGTCTTGCGCATGCTGCGTAAGCTTGGCGTGTGCGCCATGACGCTGACCTGGAACTACAACAACGAACTGGCGGGGGCAGCGACTGCGCGCGGCAACAAAGGCTTGACCTCCCTGGGCCGCGAGGTGGTGAAGGAGATGGGGCGCATCCACATGGCGGTGGACGTGGCGCATTTGAGCGACGCGGGTATTGACGATGTGCTCTCTTTGGCCGAGGAACCCGTATTCGCTTCGCATTCCAACGCCCGCACGGTATACTACTCCCCGCGCTCGCTGCAGGATGCGCATATCCGACAGATCGCGTATAAAGGCGGGGTTATCGGTGTTAATTTCTTTCATAAACAGCTTTCCAACCGGGGCAGCGCAAAGATTGATGATATCGTCGGGCAGATTTTGCATATTGTCAAAATCGGCGGGGTAGGGTGCTGCGCCATCGGATCGGATTTTGACGGCATGCCGATCTATCCGGAAGACTTAAGAACCAGCCGGGACCTGCCGGCCCTGCTTCTTGCACTGGAGCGAGCGGGGCTTACCATTCCGGAAATTGAGCGAATTGCCTACCACAATCTGCGTGATTATATTTTAAGGTTTGTTTGCTATGGATGAGGTTTGCGATACGTATCATAAAATGATATAATACAATTGGTTTGGCGTGGAGGTGCGTATATGCCTTCTTTTTCCGATATTGGCAAAAAACTTTCCAATCTTGCAGAATCCGCCGGAAAAAAATCCGGCGAAGTGTTGGAGACTGCCCGCCTGAACTCCGAAATAGGCGGTTTTGAGGATAACATGGCCGATCTGCAGTTTGAACTGGGCCGGGCGTATTACGAGCAAAACAAGGATAATCCGGAGGGACCGTTCGAAGAAACTATCCGGCAGATCCTTAGGTGCGAGCAGGAGATTCGCATACGCAGCGAGCGGCTGATTTCCTTAAAAGGGATGATGTACTGTCCTTCGTGTGACGCGGTCATCGGCATGGGGGATGGGTTTTGCAGCAAGTGCGGCGCGCCGCTGCCCACCGTGAAGGAAGAGAAGGCGGAGGATATGACCCAGTGCCCGAATTGCGGGTCTGCGCTTTCTGCCGAGCAGGCATACTGTAACAAGTGTGGATATCTCGTGCAGGATAAGCTTTCCATATAGTTGAGGGGGAAATCTCATGCTCAAACAAATGCAGTTTGATGAAGAGAAACAGATTTGGCGCGGCAACCTGTTTGGAGATCTGGACGCCGTCCAGGCGCCCAAGCTGATTTCAGCCATCCACGATGCGCTCGAAACCCATGCGGTACCGGTTGTGTTTGATTGCAAGCAGCTGGATTTTATCGATAGCATGGGCCTTGGGGCTTTGGTCAAAATGCGCAAGATGGCGGAGGCGAAAGATTGTACCGTCAGGCTTTTGCGCATGAAGCCGCGCATCCACAAGCTCTTTGTAATTACCGGATTGGACAGCTCTTTTGGAATTGAGGTGGAGCCATGATGGAGGAGATCGTTCGCCTGACATTGCCCGCCAAAGCGGAATATTTGATGACGGCAAGGCTGGTGGCGGGGTGCTTGGCTGGCCAGGCCGGATTTGACATGGAAGAAATTGAGGATGTCAAAACCGCGCTTTCGGAAGCCTGCCTGCTTTTGATTCCCTGCATGCAGCAGCCGGGTACTTTGGACCTGCAGCTTTGCATTAAAGACGGCATCAGCGCTAAAGTTTCCGCCAATTGTTCTCCGGAAAGCTGCCCCAACACGCCGGAGCGGCAATTCAGCGTATTCCTGCTGCAGGCGCTTTGCAATGAGTTTGAGTTCTCCTATAACGGCGGAGAAAGCGAGTACCGTTTTTATAAGGCGCTCTCCGATTAAATGCATGCGCTGCCATCAGCAGGAAAGGAGGGTGCCGCGCGTTGGAAGAAGCTTACGAATACGATGAATTGATGTTTGAATATTGTAGAACCCGGGACATTGCGCTGCGCAATGACCTTTTAAGCCATTATCTGTTCATTGCGGAAATTGCGGCCAAGAAGTTCGTAGGCCGCGGCGTGGACTATGACGATCTGTTGCAGGTAGCATCCCTTGCGCTCATCCGGGCGTTGGAGCGATTCGACTGCACGCGCAATGTCAAGTTTGGCAGCTTTGCCACACCTTCTGTGATCGGTGAAATCAAGAACTATTTCCGGGACAGGAGCCGTTCCATCCGGCTGCCCCGCCGCGCCACGGAGTTATTAAAAAGGCTCTACGAGGTGCAGGAGTTGTTGACCGTCCGCATGGACAGGCCCCCCAGGCCCGATGAGATCGCCCGTGAGATGGAGGTTCCCATTGAAACGGTATACGAGCTGATGGAAGTAAAAGCAAGCTCGCAGATCCTTTCGCTGGATGAAACCGTACAGGGGCAGGACGGGGAAAGAAGCCTGGCGGACCTCATTGGCACGGAATCCGACGAATATATCAGCATTGAAAACGCCGACTTTCTCAAGCGCAGTCTTAGCCAACTGACCGAAGAAGAGCGCGGCGTGCTCATTGAGCGCTATGTGAACCACAAAAGCCAGCGTTCTATTGCGGAGGATTTGGGCGTTTCCCAAATGTATGTGTCGCGTCTGGAGCGCCGCGTGCTGACCAAGCTCAGGGAAAAGCTGGCGGTGGAGTAAGATTTGTTGCGGTTTGTTTAGAAGCTTCAAAAGCGGGTATCAATACACGTGGAATGGCGTATGCCCTGTGCAAGTCCTGCGCCCGAAACGAGTGATTAGATGTCCGATTGGAATTTTCGCGGCACATTCTTTACACCCGATGAAATGCGTTTTGTTTTAAAAGACCTGCTCGCCACTATCCGTGAGCAGCTTCCCGTACAGGAAGAGACGTGGTACGACCTTAAAGTGATCCTATACGAGCTTTGTTCGAATGCCCTTGAACACGGAAAGATTCCGGCGGAGGTCATTGCGGCGGTGTGCAGGAAGGATTGCTGCCTGCATCTGTTGGTATCCGATTCCGGGGAAGGTTTCTGCCCGGATATTTGTTCGGTCAGCATGGAAGATGAGCGGGGCAGAGGCTTGCATATCGTTCATTCGCTGGCGGATGAAATCGTATTTAACAGCGCGGCGAATAAGGTTCTGGTGAAGCTCCATATTTCCTGAACAGCATCGTTTTACCCGGCATACGGATTCTCCGTATGCTTTTGTTTTTTAGGTCATTCTCATGGAATGGCTTTATACACGAACATTACCGTATAATATAGGAATATCTTATAGGTTTATACGAACAAAGAACAGAAGAATGGGAATTATTATTTGACTTGAGAGTTGAAGCTGGGGTACTATGGTAAAGGAAAAAAGCTCAAATACCCTTAAGGAGGAAACCAAATGTCAACCTGCGCGATCGTGGGCGTCAACTGGGGCGATGAAGGAAAGGGCCGCATGGTCGATCTTTTGGCCAGCCAGTATGATATTGTGGTGCGTTACCAGGGCGGCAGCAATGCCGGCCATACGGTCATCAACGAATACGGCAAATTCGCGTTAAACCTCATCCCGTCCGGCATTTTCCGCCCGGATGTGGTCAATATACTCGGCAACGGCACAGTGGTGGATTTGGAGCACCTGTGCGGGGAAATCGGCCGCCTGAAAGCGGCGGGCATCTCTATTACGCCGGAAAATTTGAAGATCAGCGACCGCAGCATTATCGTGTTTCCCTTCCACAAGGATCAGGACGGGCTGGAGGAAGCGCGCCTCAAGGATGCGAAATATGGCTCCACCAAGCGCGGCATTGCGCCCGTTTACAGCGATAAATACCAGAAAAAGGGCATCCAGATGGGCGATCTTCTGCTGCCGGATGTTTTGGAAAAACATTTAAAGACGGTTCTGGAATGGAAGAACCTCATGCTGACAAGTATGTACGGCGCAAGGCCCTATGCCTATGAGGACATTATGGAATGGCTCCATACGTTTGGCGGTGAGCTCAAGCCCTTTATTACGGATACCGGCGCTTATCTCTATGAGGCGCACAAGGCGGGCAAGCGCATTTTATTTGAGGCGCAGCTTGGCGCATTGCGGGATATCGAATTCGGCATTTACCCGTTTACCTCTTCGTCCTCTCCGCTTGCGGCGTACGCGCCGCTTGGCGCTGGTGTTCCCGGCGTAAAGGTGGACGAGGTGCTGGGTATTGTAAAAGCGTATTCCACGTGCGTGGGGGAAGGCCCCTTCGTTGCGGAATGGTTCGGTCCCGAGGCGGAAGCGCTGCGCGAGGCCGGGGCGGAATATGGCGCAGCCACAGGCCGCCCGCGCCGCGTTGGTCCGTTTGATGTGGTGGCCACACGCTACGGCGTGCGCGTACAGGGGGCAACGGGCGTCGCGTTGACTAAAATGGACGTGCTTTCCTATATGGAGCGCATCCCCGTCTGCGTCGCCTATAAAATCAACGGCAAGACGGTGAAGGAGTTCCCGTTCACGCCGCTTCTTGATTCTGCGGAGCCCGTCATTGAATACCTGCCCGGCTGGGGCGAGGATATTTCTAAAGTCCGCCGATTTTCAGACTTGCCCAAGGCGGCGCAGGAGTATGTGCTCTATATCGAGCGCGCGCTGGAGTGCCCCGTTCCCTATGTTTCCGTTGGGCCGGACCGGGAAGCGCTGATTATACGTTAAAGAACAGGAGCAGGTTCCATGCAGCATACGGATACCTATGAGAGCCCGCTGTGCAGCCGCTACGCGTCAAAGGACATGCAGCGGCTGTTCTCTGCCGATACGCGGACCATTACATGGCGCAAGCTGTGGGTAGCGCTTGCCCAAGCCGAACACGCGCTCGGCCTGCCTGTGGCACAAGAGCAGGTGGAAGAGCTGCGCGCGCACGTTGCGGATATCGATTATGCCGCCATCGCGGAAAAGGAAAAGCAAAATAGGCACGACGTCATGGCCCATGTCTATGGCTACGGGCTTGTCTGCCCCAAGGCCGCGGGCATCATCCACCTGGGAGCTACAAGCTGTTATGTGACGGACAACGCGGACATCCTCATATACCGCGACGCGCTGAATCAGACGTTAAAAAAGCTTCTTGGCGTCATCCGGAATCTTGCGGCGTTCGCAAAAGAATACCGCGCGCTGCCCGCGCTTGGGTATACGCATTTTCAGCCTGCGCAGCCGGTCACGGTCGGTAAGCGCGCGACGCTCTGGATGCAGGATTTCGTCATGGACGTGGAAGAACTGCTGTTTGTGCGGGACAGCCTGCGCCTGTTGGGCAGCAAGGGCACGACCGGCACGCAGGCAAGTTTTTTGGAGTTGTTTGACGGCGACCATGAAAAGGTGAAACGCCTGGACCGGATGATCGCAGAAGCGTTTTCAATGCCTGGTTCTTATCCGGTTTCCGGGCAGACATACCCAAGGAAAGTCGATTCTCGCATCCTCAATGCGCTTTCCGCCATTGCGCAGAGCGCGTATCGGTTTGCAAATGATCTAAGGCTGCTCCAGCACGAACATGAAGTGGAGGAGCCGTTTGAAAAAGGGCAGGTTGGGTCTTCCGCCATGGCCTACAAGCGCAACCCCATGCGCAGCGAGCGTATTTGTTCGCTCGCGCGTTACGTCATAGCGAACGCGCAGAACGCAGCTATGACTGCTTCCACCCAGTGGCTGGAGCGTACGCTCGATGATTCCGCAAACCGAAGGATCGCTCTGCCCGAAGGGTTTTTAGCGGTGGACGCCATACTCAATCTAATGCTCAACGTCACGGATGGCCTGAAGGTGTATCCCGCCGTTATCCGTAAAAATCTGATGGAGCAGATGCCCTTCATGGCGACGGAAAACCTGCTGATGGAAGCGGTAAAGCGCGGAGGAGACCGGCAGGAACTGCATGAAGTGATCCGGGCACATTCCATGGCCGCAGCTTTGCGCATGAAAGAAGAGGGCGTTCCCTGCGACCTGATGGAGCGCCTCTCGGCCGATAAGCGCATGGGACTGACCGCCGCCGATATCAACGATATTCTGGAACCCGCTGCCTATGTCGGCCGTGCGCCCGAACAGGTGCTCGAATATCTCAACGACGTGGTGGAACCTTTGCTGCAGGCGCACGATGCGCAGAAGGTCACGGCGACCATCCAGGTATAATATCTCAGCCCAGCAGGTGCTCCAGTAAAATTTTAAAACCGATCAATATCAGCACGATGCCTCCAACAAGCTCTGCCCTTCTTTGAAACATGCAGCCGACCCGGTGACCGATCATCACGCCGATAAAGCACATGACGGCGGTAATGCCGCCGATCACGACGGCGCACGGAAGTATGTTTGCATGCTGTATGGCAAGGCTGATGCCCGCGGCAAGCGCATCGATACTGGTTGCCAAGGCGAGCACAAGCAGCGTACGTGTGTTTGATATTCCAGGCGGGGGCCCGCAATCGTCCGTAATGCGCGCACTTTCACGGATCATGCGGATGCCGATGAACGAAAGCAGCCCCAGGGCGACCCAATGATCCACGTTTTCGATGTATTCATCCACCGAAATTCCCGCAAGGTAGCCCAAGGCCGGCATCAACGCCTGAAATAAGCCGAAAAGCAGCGCGACCTTGAGCGCATGCGACGGCTGCAGTGCCCTCATGCGGATGCCTTCGGAGATGGCTGCGGTAAACGCATCCATCCCAAGGGCTACGGCAAGCAGCAAAAGCTCGAAGTGTTCCAATACAAGCCTCCCTAAAGCAGAACGCTTTTACTCCGGTATGAGTCCTTCTCAAAAATGGTAGTATGCGCCGTACCGTTTCATGACCAAAAAGGTGAAAAAAGCGCAATCATGCATGCTTTTTGGAATACGCTTGCCAACAGATGGCGGGCATGCTATAATACAGCTTGTCGGAATTGTTGGTGTGTTAGGAGAGTGGGGAGCCCCACTCTTTCATTTTGATAAGACGGTTCCGCCGCCTGGCGGTAAATTAAAACGGAGGGTATTGATTGAAGACTGTTGACTTGGTGCAGGCATTGGTGCAAGGCGCCGTATCGGATTTAGGTTACGAGCTGATCGATGTTGAATTTCAAAAAGAGCAAACAGATTGGATTCTTACATTATATATAGATTCACCAAACGGCATTACCGTTGATGATTGTGAGCGTGTGAGCCGCGCCGTCGAGCCGTTGCTTGACGAGGCGGATCCTATTGCGCAATCCTATTTTTTAAGCGTCTCTTCGCCGGGGCTTGACCGGCCCCTCAAGAAGGACCGGGATTTTGAGCGCAGCCTCAACAAGGATATCGTCGTCAAACTTTACGCGCCGCAGGACAAGAAAAAAGAGTTTATCGGGACGTTGCTGCGCTTTGACGCGGAGTCCCTGACTATAGCGGAAAAGAACGGCAAAGAGCGGACCATACTCCGCAAGGATGCGGCAAATATCCGCCCGCATATCGTTTTTTAATAAAAACAAGATAAAGGTACATTTTATTTGATAGAGTAAGGGGAGTGCGAACTATGAATGCCGAATTTATGAATGCGCTCAACGCCATAGAAAAAGAGCGCGGCATCAACAAAGAAATACTCATCGACGCGGTGGAAAACGCGTTGATTTCCGCTTACCGCCGCAATTTCGGCACTTCCAACAACGTCCGTGCGGAAGTGGACCGGGATACCGGTGAGATCCAGCTCTATGCTTCCAAGTCCGTTGTGGAAGTGGTGGACAATCCGCACTCCGAAATCTCTTTGGAAAACGCCCGCAAGATCAATACCCTGTATGAAGTGGGCGACGTTCTCGAAGAAGAGGTCAAGCCCAAGAACTTTGGGCGCATCGCGGCGCAGACGGCCAAACAGGTCGTTGTGCAGCGCATCCGTGAGGCGGAGCGCGGCGTGATCTATGACGAGTATGTGGAAAAAGAGAACGAGGTATTGACCGCTATCGTACAGCGCGTGGAAAAGAGCGGCGCGTATGTGGAGCTTGGCAAAACCGATGGTCTTTTAGCGCCTAATGAAATGATTCCGGGCGAAAGCTTTGAAAGCAACGACCGCATCAAGGTCTATGTGCTTGAAGTGCGCAAAACCAACAAGGGGCCGCAGGTGCTGGTTTCTCGCACGCATCCGGGCCTTGTCAAGCGCCTGTTCGAGCTGGAGGTGCCAGAAATTCAATCCGGCATCGTGCAGATCCGCTCCATTGCGCGCGAGGCGGGCTTCCGTACCAAGGTGGCCGTATCCTCCAACGATACGCAGGTGGATCCGGTGGGCGCCTGCGTCGGTCAGCGCGGCATCCGCGTGGAGCGCATCGTATCGGAGCTTCATAACGAAAAGATCGATATTATCGAATGGGATCCCGATTCCGCGGTCTATATCGCAAAGGCGCTAAGCCCGGCCAAGGTGCTCATGGTGTATATCAATGAAGCGGAGAAGGCCGCAAAGGTCATCGTGCCGGACAACCAGCTTTCCCTTGCTATCGGCAAGGAAGGGCAGAACGCCCGCCTTGCAGCCAAGCTCACCGGCTGGAAGATCGATATCAAGAATCAGTCCCAGGCTGAAGAAGCGATGGCGAACATGTTCAGCGAGCCTGCGGCGGCCGAAGAAGAGGAAGAAGACCTGTTCTAAACGGCAAATAAGGATAAACGGGGTGCGGTATGGCGGCAAAGAAAGTGCCGATGCGCATGTGTGTCGGCTGCCGCGTGATGCGGTCAAAAAAAGAGATGCTGCGCGTGGTCCGCTCATCGGAGGGGCAAGTGAGCATTGACCCGACCGGAAAAGCGGCGGGCCGCGGCGCTTATATCTGCAAGGATATCGCCTGCCTGGAACGCGCGATTAAGACGCGGGGGTTGGAGAGGGCGTTCGAGCAAAAGGTGGAGCCTGAGCTTTATGAAACGCTCAAAACGGATTTTATGAAACAGTATGGATGAACTTTTTAAGCTGCATGGCGCGCTGGGGCTGTCCCGGCGGGCGGGCAAATGCCTGACGGGAGATTTTGCGGTGGAGAAAGCGCTCAAATCCGGCAAGACGAAGCTGGTGGTGCTCGACAGCGCAGCCTCGGAGGCAACAAGGGAACGGTATGTTGGGTTATGTTCGCGCAACGGCGCAACGCTGATCGAAGCGCCCGGTATCGGGCAAGCAATCGGTAAACCGGCGGGAAAAATTGCCGCAATCACCGACGCCCGTTTCGTGCATATGATACTTTGCGCGCATGCGCAATTTCAGGAAAACACAAGTAACAGCTGATCCGGTTAGGGTTCAAAATGCGGGGGTGCAATAGATATGGCCAAAGTTAACATCGTAGACGCGGCAAAGGAGCTCGAAGAACGCGCGCAAGCGCTATTTTCGCGCATCAGCCAATCCCATGCGGATGTAGGGGAAACACTGCAGGGGGTGCGGGTAAAGGAACGCGAACTACGCGCAAAAGAGGAAGCGGAGCGTACTGCCCGCATGGAACGCGAACGGCAGGAGCGCCTGATGGAGGTGCTTTCTTCCGACCGCGATCTTGCCGTGCACATTGGTGGGGATGACAGCGTATTTGAGGATGCTCCGAAAGAGAAAAAGACGGAGCAGCCCAAGCAACCTGTCGCGGCAAGCGAAAAGCCCGCGGAAAAAGCGGAAGCAAAGCCCGTCGAAAAGGCAGCTGAAGCGCCTGCCCCAAAATCGCAGGAGCCGGTGAAAGAGCAGCCTGCCGTCCGGCAGGAGGCCCCCGTTGCGGTACAAAAAGAAGCCGTTCCCGAGCCCAAGACGGAAGTGAAAGCAACAAAAGAAGAACAGCAGCCCGCAGAGCCGCAGGCCCAGAGGCCGCAGCAGGCAGCGGAGCCGCAATCCCAGAGGCCGCAGCAGCCCGCACAGGGCGGCTATCAGCAGCACGCCATCGATCCTGCCATGTATCAGCAGCGTCCGCAGGGCGGCGGCTACCAGCAGGGCGGGTACCAGCAGCGTCCGCAGGGTGAAGGCTACCAGCAGCGTCCGCAGGGCGGGTACCAGCAACGCCCGCAGGGCGAAGGCTACCAACAGCGCCCCCAGGGCGGGTATCAGCAGCGTCCGCAGGGTGAAGGCTACCAACAGCGCCCCCAGGGCGGGTATCAGCAACGTCCACAGGGTGAAGGCTATCAGCAGCGTCCGCAGGGCGGGTATCAGCAGCGTCCGCAAGGCGGCGGCTACCAGCAGGGCGGGTATCAGCAGCGTCCGCAGGGCGGCGGCTACCAGCAGGGCGGATATCAGCAACGTCCGCAGGGCGGCGGCTACCAGCAGGGTGGGTATCAGCAGCGCCCGCAGGGCGGCGGTTTCCAGCAGGGCGGGTATCAGCAGCGTCCGCAGGGCGGCGGTTTCCAGCAAGGTGGTTACCAGCAGCGTCCGCAGGGCGGCGGCGGTTTCCAACAGCGTCCGCAGGGCGAGGGATTTCAACGCAGGCCCGCCATGGGGGCAAAACCTGCTGCGCCTATTGCACCTGCCGCTGGCAAGGAAAAAGTCAGCAATTACGATCCCAATAAGAGCAATTACACCAGAAATTACGAGGCTGAGAAAAAGGCGCGCAACAAAAAGGCGATCCAGAAAGAGGCCGTTCCCATCGCGCGCGCCGCGTGGGATGAAGATGCGCCTATGGGCAGCAGCCGCCGGAAGCCGCGCAAGCAAATGCAGCCGCAGCACAGGCCGGAGCCTGTAATCATTGAAAAGGCGGTCATCACAACGGAAACAATTACGGTAAAAGATCTTTCCGAAAAAATCGGGAAGCCCGCAGGCGAAATTATCAAGAAACTCTTTATGCTGGGCACGATTGCGACCATCAACCAGGAGATCGATTTTGATACCTGCGAACTGATCGCTTCCGAATACGGCATTGCGCTCGAACAACAGATTGCAAAGACGTATGAAGAAGTGCTTCAGGACAGCTCCGATGAGCAGGATGCCCCGGAGACCTTGATGGAGCGTGCGCCGGTTGTCACCATCATGGGCCATGTCGATCACGGCAAGACCTCGTTGCTTGACGCCATCCGCAATGCACGCGTAACCGAAGGCGAGGCGGGCGGTATTACACAGCACATTGGCGCCTATACGGTCGAATGCAACGGGCGCAGCATCACGTTCATCGATACCCCGGGCCATGAGGCGTTCACCTCCATGCGTGCCCGCGGCGCACAGGTGACGGATATCGTCATACTCGTGGTCGCGGCGGATGACGGCATCAAACCCCAGACGGTGGAAGCCATCAACCACGCCAAGGCCGCGGGCGTACCCATCATCGTGGCGCTCAACAAAATGGACCGCCCGGAGGCGGACCCGGACCGCGTAAAGCAGCAATTGACGGAATACTCCCTCGTTTCCGAGGAATGGGGCGGCGACACCATCTGCGTGCCCGTTTCCGCGAAAACGCAAATGGGCCTTGATACGCTGTTGGAAATGGTTCTGCTGCAGGCGGACGTATTGGAATTGAAAGCCAATCCCAACCGTCTTGCGAAGGGCACCATCATCGAGGCGCAGCTCGACAAAGGCCGCGGTCCCATCGCTACGGTGCTTGTACAAAACGGTACGCTGCGCGTTGGCGATACCATCGTGGCAGGTACGGCTTATGGCCGCGTACGCGCCATGATGGACGACAAAGGCCATAGAGTCCAGGAAGCAGGACCCAGCCAGCCGGTCGAGGTACTGGGCTTTAGCGAAGTACCCGCCGCGGGCGATATCCTGAACGTTGCGGAAATCGATAAGCTTTCCCGTCAGGTGGCGGAAGAGCGCCGCGATAAGATCAAGGCCGAGCAGCTCAAGAACCTTTCCAAGGTCTCGCTTGATGATCTGTTCAGCCAGATTGCGGAAGGCGAAATCAAGGACCTCAACATCATCGTCAAGGCGGATGTGCAGGGCTCCGTGGAAGCCGTCAAGCAGGCGCTTGAAAAGCTCTCCAACGAAGAAGTCCGCGTCCGTTGCATCCATGGCGGCGTAGGCGCCATCACGGGATCGGATATCATGTTCGCTTCCGCGTCCAACGCCATCATCATCGGCTTCAACGTACGTATGGATAACGTGGCGCGCGTAGCCGCCGAAAAGGAAAAGGTGGATGTGCGGATGTACCGCATCATCTACAACGCCATCGAGGATGTGCAGAACGCCATGAAGGGCATGTTCAAGCCCGTATTCAAAGAAGTGGAGCTTGGCCGCATCTCCGTGCGCAACACCTTCAAGGTGACTGGCGTTGGAACTATTGCAGGCGCATATGTACAGGAAGGTAAGGTTGCCCGCAATGCGCAGGTACGCGTCGTGCGCGACGGCATCGTCATCCACGAGGGCAAGATCTCGTCTTTGAAGCGCTTCAAGGACGATGTGAAGGAAGTCGCGCAGGGCTATGAGTGCGGTATCGGCATTGAAAGCTTCAATGATCTCCTGGAAGGCGATACCATCGAAGCCTTTGTGATGGAAGAAGTTAAGAAATAAGCGCACACTAACGGTATGATCCGGTCAACGGTTTTACAATAAGGAGAACTATGTCTGCCATACGACAGGACAGATTGAATGAGGAAATCAAAAAAGCCGTCAGCGAAGTCATCGGGGAAATGAAGGATCCCCGCATTTCCCCGATGACGACCATTACGCAGGCGGAGGTTACCAATGACCTCAAGCATGCGAAGCTGATGGTGAGCATCTATGAGGCGGACGAGCAGGTGCGCAAGGCAAGCGTCGATGCGCTCAACCATGCCGCCGGTTTTATCACAAGAGAGCTTGGACACAGGATGCAGATCAGGCGTCTGCCCACGCTGAAATTTATACTGGATACCTCCATTGAATACAGCGTTCATATCGCCAGGATACTCGACACGCTGCATGTTGAAAAGCAGGAGAACTCTGATGAATGAGGCGGTAGTCGCATTTGCCGAATGGCTCCGCCGGGAGGATGGGTTTACGCTCATTTCCCACGTTTCCCCGGATGGGGATACGATCGGTTCCTCCTTGGCGCTTTTTGGCATACTCTCCGCCATGGGTAAACGCGTGCAGGCTGTCTGTGAACAGCCGGTGCCCCGCGTTTATTCTTTTTTGCCCTTTGCAAATAACGTCCTTCCGCCCAATCAGGCGGAAACAGGTTTTCATAACGCCATATCCGTTGACTGCGCGGATACCGCGCGCATGGGCAGTGCCATCGGCCTGTTTGAAAAAGCGGAGCAACAGGGCAATATTGACCATCACCGCACCAATCCGCTGTTCGGAGACGTTTTGTTGCATGACGGGGATGCCGCTGCAACGGGGGAGATCGTCTGCGCGCTTTGGCGTGAATTGAATGTTGCAACAACCGGCAGCGCTACGCGGGAAATTGCCGAATGCCTGTTTACCGCCATCAGCACGGATACAGGGAATTTCGCCTATTCCAACACAACGCCGTCTACATTTCTTGAGGCAGCGGGGCTTTTAAAAACGGGCATCGATATCGCGGAACTCAACCGCAAGATATACCGCACCGTGCCGCTTGCAAAAAAACGACTCCTTGGGCATGTCCTGACCAATATGGAACTTCACGAGGATGGCAGGATCGGCTTCGCGTTCGTATCGCTGGAGACGCTCGCTTCCTTGGGCGCGACGCCGGAGGAAGTGGACGGCGTGATTGACGACATCCGGGATATCGATACGGTGGAGATCGCCATCTTAGGGCGGCAAGCAAAAGACGGTACCTGCAAAGTCAGCATGCGCTCCAAGCAGTACGCGGATGTGAGCGCCATTGCGCACCGCCTGGGAGGCGGCGGGCATTTGCACGCCGCGGGCTGCACCTGGGAAGGGGAGCCCGAACCTTTAAAAGCGGAACTATTACGTTTGGCGAAGGACGCGCTAAAGTGACGGAAGGCATTGTCAATGTATTAAAGCCGCCGGGGATGACGTCAAGCAACGTCGTAAGCGACATCCGCAGGCTGTTCAACTTGAAGCGCGTGGGGCATACGGGAACGCTGGACCCGGGCGCCGCGGGCGTATTGCCCATATGCCTGGGCAGGGCGACGCGTTTATTTGATTATCTGGTGGATAAGGAAAAGGAATATATCGCGGAAATTTCCTTTGGAAGCTGTACCGATACGCAGGACAGTTACGGGCGTATCGTAGCTGCAAGCGACCGGATAGTCGATGAGGCTGCGCTCCGTGCCGTATTGCCTTCCTTTTTGGGGGAGCAAACGCAGATCGCGCCCAAATATTCGGCGTTGAAATCCGGCGGCAAGGCCATGTACGAGCTCGCGCGCAGCGGGCAGGAAGTTCCCGAACGCATACGTCCTATACATATTTACGCGCTGGAGTTTATCACAAAAACAAAAGAAAACAGGTTTCTTCTTCGCATCGGCTGCTCGCGCGGAACATATATTAGAACCCTGTGCGAGGATATCGGCAAGCGCCTTTCCTTATGCGCGCATATGTCGTTTTTATTACGCACGGCGTCTGGCCCGTTCCGGGTGGAAGAGGCGTACAGCATAGAGGAACTTGCCGCATTGAAAGAGCAGGGGACGCTCTTAGAACGCGTTGTGTCCATACCGCAGGCGCTCTCTTTTCTTCCCAAAGTGACCGTTACCGGCGAAAAGACGCTGTTCCGTCTGCAAAACGGCTGCGCCGAACCGGTCACCGGCTGCGCCGATCTTGCTGAAGACGAAAGCTGCCTGGTATACGGCAACGGCGAGCTGATCGGCATCGGCGTATGGACGCCCGCCGGTCTGAAGCTCAAAATCCATCTTGGCGCTTAAATTTATTGCATATTAATTCGTCAAACGCCCGTGCAATGGAGCGGCGTTTGCGATTTTAAAGAGGTTTTCTTATGCAAAAAAGGCAGAAAACACCCGCGGTTATCGCGTTGGGTATGTTTGACGGCGTACATCTGGGGCATAGGGCGCTTTTAACGCATGCGGTGGAAACGGCCGGTGAAATGAACGCGCTCAGCGTGGCGTATACGTTTTCCAACCATCCGAAAAGCGTGTTCGGGCAGGCTCCCAAGCTCCTTTTCACCGAGGAGGAACGGCGTGACTGCATCAAAAAGCTGGGGTTTGACCGCGTGCAGATGGAGGTGTTTGATAAAGAGACCGCCATGCTTTCCCCGGAAGCGTTCGTGGAGTGCCTGCAGGAAGAATATGACGTGCGCGCCTTTGTGGTGGGGTTCAACTACACATTCGGACAGGGCAGAAAGGGTACGCCGGAGACCCTTACGGAGATTGGGAAGACGCATGGCTTTCAAGTACACGTCATCCCGCCCGTGTTGTTTAAGGGCGATACGGTATCGAGTACCCGCATCCGCCAGCTCATTACCGTGGGTGAGCTTGCAGACGCCAACAGCATGCTGGTGGAACCGTATGCCTTGGCCGGTATCGTGGTAAAAAACCGCCGTATCGGAACAACGTTGGGCTTTCCAACGGCCAACATCCAGCCTCCGGAGGAAAAAGTGCTGCCCGCAACCGGCATTTATGTAACCTCGGTGCTGCATGAAGGGCGCTTTTACGAGGCTGTAACCAATGTCGGCACCAATCCCACCGTCAACGGAAGCACGCTTACGGTGGAAACATACCTGATGGATTACGAGGGCGATCTTTACGGCAAAGAACTCACCGTAAGCTTTCATAAACGGCTGCGCGATGAAATCCGGTTTGATACCAAAGAGGCGCTTATATTGCAGATCAAACAGGACGTGACCGGCGCAAGAGAATATTTCCAAACCGCCAGGGATATGGGAAATGGCTAAATCAGGTATTTCCCTGTCGACAAAAGCATGTTTACAGGAGCGTGGCTCTATGCTACACTATACCCTGTGAAACGATGAACCACGGCTCGGTTTCGCGACTCTCCGACGCGCTACTTTGCCGGTGGGGATACAAAAATTAGGAGGATATCATGGAAAAGGATCGTAAACTTGAAATTATCGAGCAGTACAAACTGCACGATGGAGACACCGGCTCACCCGAAGTGCAGATTGCACTCCTGACAGAGCGCATCAACCACCTCAACGAGCATCTGAAGCTGCACAACAAGGATCATCACTCCCGCCGCGGCCTTCTCAAAATGGTCGGCCAGCGCAGGGGCCTCTTGAACTATCTTAAGGACAAGGACATTGAACGTTACAGGACGATCATTGCCAGCTTGGGCCTGAGAAAATAAGTGCAAGACAAGCGGGGAAAAGCGGGGAGCTTCCCCGCTTTATTTTATGCCGCGACAAAATCCTGCGGACTTTGTCGCGGTTTTTTTACGAGGATTGCAGGAACAAACCTGTGCCTACGGCACGGGCACAAAATTCCTTGCAAGGAAAGCCTCGTGACGCAAGGCCTTCCGCCGCCACCGCGCATGTCGCTGGCGGCGGTTGGAAGCCGCCGTGGGCTGCGGCCCCCGAACCCCCAAGGGGGGCTCATCTAACGTACATACCGTCAGATGCGACGGATTAAAGTGCATGTTCTAATTCTCTGCCGTTGGCGGGATGGCGAAGCATCCCGCTTGCAGGAAGCATGCGGGAAGTGGTGTACCTTTGAAATCCATGCCGGATTAACGCCGGCGACGCATTCCGCAATGCCGTGAATCGCATGAAATCGGCTTTCTCGGGCGAAAAGGACGGGGCAGATGGCGCTGCCTTTGCCGTATTCCCGCTTATGCGATTTTTTTGTGGTACGCTTTGCCTTCCCGTGCTATACTAGTTTGGTAGAAAAAAAGAAAGAAGTAAAATGAAGGAGCTATTATTTCATGCACAGAACGTTTGAAATGCAGCTTGGCGGCAGGACTCTTGTCGTCGAAACCGGAAAGTACGCCGAACAGGCGGGTGGATCCTGTCTTGTTCGATGCGGGGACACCGCCGTACTGACCTGCGCCACGGTAGCAAAGACCGCCCGTGCCGGCGTGGATTTTTTGCCGTTGAGCGTCGAGTTTGAAGAGAAACTGTATGCGGTGGGCAAAATTCCCGGCGGCTTCATCAAAAGAGAAGGCCGCCCCACCGAAAAAGCCATATTGACCTCCCGCCTCATCGACAGGCCCATCCGTCCGCTGTTTCCCAAGGGCTTTTACAGAGACGTACAGGTGATTGCCACCGTCCTTTCCGTGGAGCAGGATATCCAGCCCGACGTATTGGGCATGATCGGCTCTTCCATCGCGCTTTCCATCAGCGAAGCGCCCTTCATGGGGCCTACGGGTTCCGTCAACGTCGGCTATGTGGATGGAGAATTTGTTTTAAACCCCGATTGCGCGCAGCGTGAAAAGAGCCGCATGAACCTCACCGTCGCAGGTACCCGCGACGCGGTCATGATGGTGGAAGCGGGCGCAAGCGAAGTGACCGAAAAAGAAATGCTCGACGCCATACTCTTTGCGCACGGGCATATCAAGGAGATCGTCAAGTTCATCGAAGGCATTGCGGCGGAAGTCGGCGCGCCCAAGGCGGAATTTGAAATTTACCATCCCGACGAAGCGCTTACCGAAAAAGTGCGCGCAGCCGTTTTCGATAAGGTGGTTTGGTCTCTGGATACGTTTGACCGCAAAGAGCGCGAAGTGCGTTCCAACCAGGTCAAAGAAGAAATCACCGCCGCGTTTGCGGAAGAATATCCCGGCAGCGCGGACGATATCGACGCCATTCTTTACAGCCTCACCAAAGAGGTTGTGCGCGATAAGATCATCAACAAGGGAATCCGCCCGGATGGCCGCAAGCATGACGAAATCCGCCCCATCTGGAGCGAGGTCGGTATTTTGGCCCGCACGCACGGCAGCGCCGTGTTCACCCGCGGCCAGACCCAGGTCATGACGATCACGACATTAGGCACCATCGGCGAAGCGCAGATACTTGACGGCATCACGCTTGAAGAGAATAAGCGCTATATGCACCAGTACAACATGCCCCCCTACAGCGTGGGCGAAACCCGTATGATGCGTGGCCCCGGCCGCCGCGAAGTCGGCCACGGCGCACTGGCTGAGCGCGCGCTTGAACCCGTGCTTCCGAGCGAAGAAGAATTCCCGTACTGCATGCGCCTTGTTTCCGAGGTCATCAGCTCCAACGGCAGCACGTCCCAGGCTTCCATCTGCGCCAGCACCATGTCTCTAATGGATGCGGGCGTTCCTATCAAGAAGCCGGTCGCGGGCGTTGCGATGGGCCTTATTAAGGACGACGCGAATGGCAATATCGCAATCCTCACGGATATCCAGGGCCTGGAAGATTTTCTTGGCGACATGGATTTCAAAGTTGCGGGCACGAAAGACGGCATTACCGCTATCCAGATGGATATCAAAATCAAGGGCATCAGCGAAGAAGTCCTCACCCGTGCGCTGGAGCAGGCCCGCGTAGGCCGGTTGTTCATTCTGGGCAAGATGCTTGAAACCCTGCCCGAACCTCACGCCGAGCTTTCCCGCTTTGCGCCGCGCATTCTCTCCTTCTCTATCAATCCCGATAAGATCCGCGATGTTATCGGTTCCGGCGGCAAGACCATCAACAAGATCATTGCCGATACCGGCGTGAAGATCGATATCGAAGACGACGGCCGCGTGTTCATCGCTTCCCCCGATGCGGACGCCGCGGACGAAGCAAAACGCATCATCATGGGCATTGTCAAGGATATCGAGGTGGGCGACGTATTCTTGGGCAAGGTTGTCCGCATCATGCCGTTTGGCGCGTTCGTCAACCTGACTCCCGGCAAGGACGGCCTTGTCCATATCTCCAAGCTTGCCAACCGCCGCGTGGAGAAGGTGGAAGACGTCGTCAACATCGGGGATGAAATTCTTGTGCGCGTCGTGGAAATCGACAAGCAGGGCAAAATCAACCTTACCCGCAAGGGTCTCCTGCCGGAAGACCAGGAATAACCCAGTGTACCGTTTTAGAACTGCATAAAAGCAAAGGGGCGGGCAGCCTGGCCCTGCCCCTTTGTCGAATGTAGCGCGTTGTAACATCCTCTTTATGGTTGCAGCATATACTGTAACAG
Organism: Bacillota bacterium; assembly: GCA_023455425.1. GTDB lineage: Bacteria > Bacillota > Clostridia > Christensenellales > CAG-138 > JAEYLA01. The sequence continues at coordinate 27,093 of JAEYCM010000020.1, forward strand.
CGCCCAAAGGAGGAAAAAGCAATGCGGTGGTTATACGGAAAAGGCAGGACGATTGTCAACATCTTGCTCACTGCGCTGATGATCGCGCTCTATATCGCGACCACAACGCCGGTGGCGCAGTCCGCCATGAGCGAACTGTACAACAGCCCCGTTTACAGGGGATACCAAGAGGGCGTTGTTGGCATGGAGTGCGCGGTCAGTTGGAATGCGAAAGCATTGCCCGAATTTTTAAAAGTGTTAAAGGAGAAGGGCATCCGGATCACGTTCTTTGTCAGCGGAGAATGGGCGCAGGAAAACAAGGAACTGCTTGTCCAGATGGCGCAGGACGGCCATGAGATCGGCACAATGGGCCAACTGCCCATGCGCGACGGCGACCCGGACGAAATAACCGCGGATATCGCGCGCTCTGTCGATGTCATTAAGACCGTCTCGGGCGTGGAGCCGAAGCTTTATTATTCCGGCACGCGCCGCCTTTCAAGCTCTACACGGGCAGCCAATAAGCTGGGGCTTACGCATGTGCTGTGTACGGTGGATCTTTTATCAGGAAGGGGAAAAGCCCAGGATATCCTGCTGCGTGCATTGGATGCGCCATTTGATGGAAGCATATTGCTTATACAGCCTACGGCGGAAGCCGTAAAGGCGTTGCCCGCCTGCATCAGCGGGTTAGAGCAGCGGGGGTTTCGCATCGTACCGGTGACGGAGACTCTTGGCGAGCACATACAGAAGGAAGTACGCGTATGATTATTCAGGAAACGTTGGAAAACGGGATTCGCGTGGTAGGCGAAACCATGGAAAAGGTCCGTTCCTGCGCCATTGGCGTTTGGGTTGGGACAGGCTCCGCCTTTGAGCGGGAGAACGAGGGCGGCGCCTCGCACTTTATTGAACACATGCTCTTTAAGGGCACAAAGACGCGCACGGCGCAGGATATCGCGTCGGAGATGGACGGCATCGGCGGCAACATCAATGCGTTCACCTCCAAGGAATGCACCTGCTATTACGCCAAGGTGCTCGATGAAAACCTGGATACCGCCGTGGACATTCTTTCCGATATCGTCCTCAATTCCACATTCGATCCGGAGGAACTCAAAAAAGAGCAGGGCGTCATCTGCGAAGAAATCTTGATGACGCAGGACAGCCCCGAGGACCTTGCCCATGAGTCCATCGCACAGCTTTATTACGATGGCGATCCTTTGGCAAAGCCGATACTCGGCACGGAAAAGAGCGTGCGCTCTTTCACGCAGGAAAGCCTGTTTGACTATATGCACCGCCAGTATGTGCCCGAGCGCATCGTGATTTCGGCCGCAGGGCATTTGCAGGAGGACAAGCTCCTTTCTCTGGTGCGCGAAAAGTTCTCCGCTTTGAAAAAAGGGGAGGCGCACCCGTTCGGGCAAAACAAAGCGCCGGGCGGCAAGCGGTTTAAGCCGGTGGAAAAGGATATTGAGCAGATTCACATCTGCATGGCCATGCCGGGCACGGCGCTTGACGCTAAGGATCAGTATCCGCTTTTTGTATTGAGCAATGTTCTGGGCGGCAGCATGAGTTCCCGCCTGTTCCAGAAGGTCCGCGAGCAGCGCGGCATGGCGTACTCCATCTATTCCTATCCCACCTGTTACCGTAGCACGGGCAGTTTCTCCTTTTATGCGGGCACGGGCGAGCAGCAGGCGGTGGAAGTGATCCGTCTGATGCGGGAAGAAATGGAGAACGTTATCAAAAACGGCATTACGGAGAAGGAATTTAAACGCAGCAAGGATCAGTTGAAGGGCAGCTACCTGCTCTCCCAGGAGGGCACCTCGAGCCGCATGAACGCGCTTGGGAAAACGGCACTGCTCCAAAATAAGCTCTATAACGAGCAGGAAACCTATGACCGGATCGAAAGCGTTACCATAGAGGATGTGGAACGCATACTTCCCCTCATATTGGATATTGAGAACACCGCCACCGTTTGCGTTGGCAGGATCAAAAAGCGCGAGCAGGAGATTAAGGAACTGCTTGAGCTGAATGAATAGTTTGCCTAAGGAGGTTGGGGGAATTGGATAAGCTGGATGAACTGTTTCGGCTGCAAAAGGAATTGGATGAAGAAATCATTGCGCGCCGCGCGCTTTCCGGCATTCCCATGGAGCAGTGGGTACAGAAGGATATTTTAGCCATCATTTCCGAACTTGGCGAGGTGCTTGACGAGGTCAATTTCAAGTGGTGGAAGAACCCCAAGGAAATCGACCGCGCCGCCCTGTCCGAAGAACTGGTTGACGTGCTGCATTTTTTCTTGAGCATGTGTATCCATGCGGGGCTTGACGCGGATACGATCCATCGCATCTACGTGGAGAAAAACAAAGAAAATTTCAACAGGCAGCTTGGCCGTTCAAAAAAGCCGGGTTATTCCAAGGAAGGGTTTTAAACCCGAAGGAATGCTATGCGCCGGCCCTTAGGAGGGAAACATGCAAAGAGTCAGAGTTCGGGGACGCTTTTATGTGCTGCTCCTGCTTCTGCTTGCACTTTTAGGCGTACTGATCTACTTCTTGGTAGGCGGCGGCAGGGAAGGCGAGCTTACCATGAGCACCATGCGCCTTTCACGCGCGACGAAGACCGTGCTCGTGCGCGATGAAGTAAGCGTGACGATCGAGCGCTACGACAAGATACTTTTCGACGTTGTAGAGGGCGCGCATGTGCAAACCGGAGACCAGATTGCCCAGGTGTTCAAATGGGGCTATCAGGAAGAAACCATGCAATCCCTTTTGGACGTGGAAAAGAATATTTTTGATTATCAGCTTTCCCTGATCAAGGGCATTGTCAATCCGGAGCTGGATGCGCTCAACCTCCAGATCCAGCAGAAACAGAATGCCATCCGCTCCGCGGTACGCGGGGAATCGATTGCCGACATGCTTACGCTGGAGCAGGAATTAAAGGCGCTCCTAAACAGCCGCAAGGAGTTGTTGCGGGATATCCAGCCCGATGAAACGCTCAGCAGCCTCTACCAGCAGGAAGAACAGCAGCTAACAAACCTGAGCACATGGAAACGGGATATCCTCAACGACGTGGGGGAGGGTGTGGTCAGTTTCTATTTTGACGGCTACGAGCAGGCGCTAAGCGCCAGGAAACTCGACATGATCAATTCAGATCTGGTTTCCGGCGTGCTGCGGGGCAGCGGCACGGTTTCCAATATCGATACCACGAAGGAGAGTCCGCTTTACCGCCTGATCGACCCGGATCATTTTTATATCGCGTTTTTAACGGATGCATCTGCCCCTTTCCGCGTTACGCAAGGGGAAACGTATACCGTCGTATTCAACGGCTACGCGGACCAGCCCTATACGGGAACGGCGCTTGCCCCCATACTCTCTGGCAAACAGATCGTGAACCTGCTGGAATTCAATCAGCCTATGAACGACCTGATGGGCGTACGCGTGGTGGAAGCCTCCATCATGAAGGACGTCGCCGGGCTTTATGTGCCGCTTGAGGCGATCGAAATGCGGGAAGGAATGCCCGGCATTCTCCGTGTTGCGGGGGATGAAACGGCCTGGACGCAGGTGGATGTGCTTTCTGCCAACGAAGAAGGCGCCATTATCCGCGCTGCGGCCGGGGGAGATCTTGTGGCGGGGCTTCGGTACCGCAAACCGTAACAACTGCAATCGGATGGCGGGAAGGGGGAGCTACTATGGAGATACGGGAAAGCTATGAACTGATACAGGAACATATCGCGTCCGCCTGCGCGTCCTGCGGCAGAAAGACACAAGAGATTACGTTCGTTGCCGTTACGAAATTCGTGCCGGTTGAACGCATTGCCGAAGCGTTGGATTTAGGCGTCACCCACGTGGGAGAAAACCGGGCGCAGGAGCTGACGCAAAAGCTTGAATTCTTTCAAAACCGCAAATGCGACATTCATTTTATTGGACAATTACAAACAAATAAGGTAAAATATATTATCGGTCGTGTAGACTTGGTACAATCGGTGGATCGAATCCAGCTTGCGCAGGAATTGGAACGCCATGCCGCGCAGCACAACATCATGCAGAACATCCTTGTACAGGTCAACATTGGAGCGGAACCGCAAAAAGGCGGAATAGACGAATACAATCTTTCCGAATTTTTGCATTCCATGGTGGACATGCCCCATTTAAAGGTCATGGGCCTCATGTGCGTACCGCCTGATGTCGGGGCCGAGCAAGCCAGGCCGTACTTCGCCAAGATGCGCGGGCTGTGGGAGGCCTCAAAGCACATCCCAGGCGTTACGATGCAGCACCTCTCCATGGGAATGAGCGGCGATTATGTCGCGGCCATACAGGAAGGCGCAACGATGATCCGTCTGGGCAGCGCCCTGTTTGGCGGACGGCCGCCGCAAGCAACATTAAAAACGGGCTTATAGAGACAGAATTGCCCGTTGCAAGTGCCGCAGAAATAGAGAAAGACGCGGCAATCTCCAAGCGCCAACGAATTTATATTCGTTTGGAGGTATGTTTCAATGGCAAAGTTCTTTAACAAGTTCCTTGATTACATCGGCATCGAGGAAACGGACGTCGAGGAAGAATTCCAAAACGATTACTATGCGGAAGGTCCCTTGGAGCAGCCGGACAACGTCGTCAGCTTCGGCTCGCGCGACAAGCGGAAGAGCAATGTAGTCAGCATCCCCACGGCAGTACAAATGAAGATGATCGTGTACCACCCCATTAGTTATGAGGATACACAGAATATCATCGACAATTTGAAGAGCCGCAAGCCGGTTATCGTGAATATGGAAGAACTGGAAATCGAATGCGCGCAGCGCATATTGGATTTCATGGCGGGTGCGGTGTATGCGCTCAACGGTACCATATTCAAGATTTCGCGTGGGATATTCGTAGTGGCCCCCAACAATTACGATATCATCGGCAACGGCGAAGGCGAACTCAGCGACGATGGCCTGATCTGACGAGATGTAAGGGCACAGTATCCGCGCGCCGTATCTTGCGGCGCGCTTTTTCATGGTATACGCCGTCCTGATGGTTATAGAGGATGGGGCAAAGGAGGTCAGTGGTTTGCTGCGTGCGGACGATATTGTAAATGCCCGGTTCACCAAGGTGTTCCGGGGCTATGATATCCAGGAAGTGGATCTCTTTTTAGATGAGGTCATCGATACGCTTGATGAGATGGAAGAAGAGCGGGACACATTGCTTGCCCGGCTGGAAGCGCTTTTAGAGGAGCTGGAACGCTGTGACGCGCTTTTGGAACTTCACAACATCAAGCGCCCGGAGCTGGAGGAAAAGGTCCAGTAACACCGGGATCATGTTGGCTCACAGGGGCGGCATTACGTGCCGCCCTCAGCGTATTGATAAACCCACTTTAGGGTTTCATGGCATCGGCGCTTTAGAGCGCCGATGATAACTTTTTTGCTTTGGGGAAACTGCGTGCCCCTGAATGGTACATTCGGGCATCTTACAAGGATTGATGTACAGCCTTTGACTGCACGCCCGATCCTCAACCTCCCTCCTTAAGGCGAAGAGAACTCGTACCTAGGGGGTGCGGAGGCGGAGCCCGCCCGCTATTAAATAAAATAATCTATCGCGACAGCCCGCAGGCTTAGTGTCCGAGGCGTCTCCCGCCGAGGACGCGCACCGTAGGCGGCGACACCTTAAGAAAATAAAAACATATGTGGATGCCTTTTCACACACAGGGGCGGCATTACATGCCGCCTCTTTGTTTTTGCCTCCCGGTTGCGTCTTATCCCCGTTTGGGGTAGAGTAAGGATATGCGAAAAATAGAACAGACCCTGCCCATGAGCGTGCAAGAGCTCAAAGCGCGGGGTATTGAACAACCGGATTTTGTTTTGATTACGGGGGACGCGTATGTGGACCACCCGAGCTTTGGCGCGGCCATTATCGGGCGTATATTGGAGCGCAACGGCTACAGCGTAGGGATTATTGCGCAGCCCAGGTGGACGGATGTGAACGCGTTCCGCGCGCTGGGGCGGCCCAAGCTTGCGTTTCTTGTTACTTCTGGAAATTTAGACTCCATGGTCAACCACTATTCTGTGACAAAGCACAGGCGTTCGACAGACGCCTACTCCCCCGGCGGAAAAGCCGGGCTACGGCCGGACCGCGCCGCCATCGTGTATTCCAACCGCTGTAAGGAGGCGTATCGCGGCGTGCCCGTGCTGCTGGGGGGGCTCGAGGCAAGTTTGAGGCGCTTTGCCCATTACGATTACTGGGAGGATATGGTCCGCCACTCCATACTGGCGGATTCGGGCGCGGACCTTCTTTTTTACGGCATGGCGGAACGCGCCATGCTGGAGGTGGCGGAAGCGCTTTCTTCCGGCCTTGCCATAGGCGATATTACTTATGTGGCTGGCACTTGCTTTATGAAGACGGCGTTGGATGCGATATACGATTACGAGCTGATTGAGCCGTATTCCGCTGTTGCTTCCAATAAAACTGCCTATGCCCGGGCGTTCATGCGGCAATACCGGGAGCAGGACGCCATACGCGGCAAACGGCTCGTGCAGGAGCATGAGAAGGCGTACCTTGTGGCCAATCCGCCCGCCATGCCGCTTACGGAACGGGAGCTTGACGGCGTTTATTCCCTGCCGTATACCAGAAAGCCGCACCCAAGCTACAAGGAAAAAATCCCCGCGCTTGACGAGGTGGAGTTTTCCCTGACATCCTGCCGGGGCTGCTTTGGCGCGTGCTCGTTCTGTGCGCTTACGTTCCATCAGGGGCGGGTGGTGCAGTCCCGCAGCCACACGTCCTTACTGGAGGAAGCCAAGAAGCTCACCCAAATGTCTGGCTTCAAGGGGTATATCCACGACGTCGGCGGACCTACCGCGAATTTCCGGCAAATCGCCTGCCCCAAGCAGCAAAAAAGCGGCGCGTGTGCGGACAAGCAATGCATCGGCTTCCAGAAATGTGGTAATCTTGTGGTGGATCACAGCGATTATCTTGCGCTGCTTAAAAAAATACGCAGCCTGCCCAACGTCAAGAAAGTGTTTGTCCGTTCCGGCATCCGCTACGATTATGTGATGTACGACAAGGACAAGACTTTTTTGCGAGAACTGACCAAGCACCATGTCAGCGGGCAATTGAAAGTCGCGCCCGAACATGTGAACGAACGCGTGCTTTACTATATGAACAAGCCCGCGCACGGCCTGTATGACCGTTTCGTGCAGCGCTACAGTGAGGTCAACCGCTCTTTGGGGCTGGAACAGTATATCGTGCCGTATTTTATTTCCTCGCATCCCGGCAGTGATCTGCATGCCGCCATCGAGCTGGCGGAGTATTTAAAAAAGAGCGGGCAGCGGCCCGAGCAGGTGCAGGATTTTTACCCGACCCCCGGCACGCTTTCTACCTGCATGTATTATACCGGGCTTGATCCGCGCACCATGCAACCCGTTTATGTGGCCCGTTCCCAGAAGGAAAAGGGCATGCAAAGGGCATTGATGCAGTACTTCCTGCCGCAGAATTTCCATAAAGTGCGCGAGGCGCTCTTGGCGGCAAATAGGGAGGACCTCATCGGTTTCCACAAAGAGGCGCTGGTGCCGCCGCCAAGGCAGGAGCAGCATATCAGGCGGGAAAAAGCGCCTTCCCAGCAGCGGCAATCCCGGCAAAAGCGGCGCAGGTAGGGCTGTTGGCAAGCTTAACGCAATCCATGCTTTTCTAGGCAGGACATATGGAGTATAATAGAACACAATAAGAAACGGTAAATTGCGGCAAATTCCGCTTTGAAACCTTGATGCCGCCTGAACGGGCCGTTTCTGTAAGACAAGCTCATTCTGTTTATTCTTATGCAGGAGGAACCCTTCATGATCAATCCCGACAGGGTGGCGTTTTCCGTATTCGGCAGGGATATCTACTGGTACGGCGTATTGATGGCGCTGGGCATCGTCATTGCGGTGCTGCTCGCCATGCGCGAAGCCAAGCGCAAGCAGATGAACGAGGATACGGTATTGGATCTCTGCCTCATCATCATCCCGTGCGGCGTGGTGGGCGCAAGGCTCTATTACGTGCTTTTTGAGCTGGATCAATACCTGTCCGACCCGATCCGCATGCTCTATATTTGGGAGGGCGGGCTTGCAATATTTGGCGCGGTGATTGGCGGCCTGATCGGAATGGCGCTCTATTCGTACAAAAAGAAGCTGCGCTTTTTCAGGCTGGCGGACATCATCGCGCCGGGTCTGGTGCTCGCACAGGCGATCGGCCGCTGGGGTAACTTTTTCAACCAGGAAGCGTTTGGCCTGCCTGTGACCAATCCCGATCTGTTGTGGTTCCCCATGTCTGTAAAGATCGATACGCCCTGGAACGGCGGGTTCCATACATTTAACGGCGTCGTCTGCACGGAACCGTACCATCTCGCCACATTTTTCTATGAATCGCTTTGGTGTATCCTTGTATTCCTGTTCCTTTGGTTCATCCTGCGCAAGCGGACCAAGCACGACGGCGATGTGTTTATTTGGTACGTCATGCTCTACAGCTTCGAGCGCATGTTTGTGGAAGGCCTACGCGGGGACAGCCTGTGGCTGATCGAAGGCGCCGTACGCGTTTCCCAACTGCTGAGCTTCCTGCTGTTCCTGGGCGCGCTCACGTTCCTGCTTGTGCGCCACTTCAAGGAAAAGAAGCTTGGCCGCCTGATCTGGCCCGCGCCTGAAACTTCCGCTGCGGACGCTGTGGAAAGCGCGATCCTTTCCGAGCAGACGGCCGGTGAGGAATCTGAAAACGGCGGGGAAGAAGATGACGCTTCCGATGCGGAAGGCTCTGCCGAGGGTACTGAAGACTCCAATGGGGAATCCGTTGAAACAGCGGAAGAGGAAAAAACTCCGGCCGACGATAACCTGGATTCCCGCGACTGAGCTGATTTTTATAACACATTGTTTGATATCACGGCTTTCATGCAAACGCATGAAAGCCGTGCGGTATTGTGACATTTCGTTTTAAGCGAGGAACCTGACATGCGCAACCTCACCCTGATGACGGATCTGTATCAACTTACCATGATGTATGGGTATTTTAAGCACTCCATGCGGCATAACGTCGCCGTGTTCGATCTGTTTTTCCGCCAAACCCGCCCCAACAGCGCCTATGCCGTTATGGCGGGTCTTGAAACTGCGGTGGAATACATCAAAAACCTGCGGTTTGACGAAGAGGATATTGTGTACCTTCGTTCGCTCAACCTCTTTGATGAATCTTTCTTTGCTTATTTAAGGACGTTCCGCTTTACCGGCGAGCTTTACGCCATGCCGGAGGGGACCGTCGTTTTTCCATATGAACCGCTCGTACGCGTTAAGGCACCAATCATAGAAGCGCAGCTGTTGGAAACGGCGCTTTTGAATATCATCAACCACCAGACGCTTATCGCCACCAAGGCCAGCCGGGTGGTATACGCCGCAAACGGCGATCCGGTGCTGGAGTTTGGCTTGAGGAGGGCGCAGGGGCCGGACGCCGGTATATACGGCGCGCGCGCGGCCATTATCGGTGGCTGTTCGAGCACAAGCAATGTGCTCACCGGCAAGCTGTATGATATCCCGGTAAAGGGGACGCATGCGCACAGCTGGGTCATGAGCTTTCCAAACGAACTGGAATCTTTCCGCGCATACGCCGCCACATTCCCGGATACCTGCCTGCTGCTGGTGGATACCTACGATACGCTGCGCTCCGGTGTTCCCAACGCCATCACTGTGTTCAAAGAACTGCGGCAAAAAGGCTATGAGCCGGTCGGAATCCGGCTCGATTCCGGGGACCTTGCGTATCTTTCTAAAAAATCGCGCGAAATGCTGGACGAAGCCGGTTTTGAAAACGTCAGAATCTATGCTTCGGGCGACCTTGATGAAACCGTCATACGGGATTTGAAGCTGCAGGGCGCCCGCATCGACGTATGGGGGGTGGGGACGCGGCTTATCACGTCCGACGATCACCCGGCCCTGGGCGGCGTTTATAAAATGTCCGCCGAAGTGGTGGATGGCAAGTTGATTTCAAAAATCAAGCGCAGCGATAACCCGGCCAAAGTCACAAACCCCGGCTACAAAAAGGTGTACCGCCTTTACCGGAATAAAAACGGCAAGGCCATTGCGGACCTGATGACCCTTGCGGATGAAACAATCGATACGCAACAGCCCCTGCGGCTCTTTGACCCGGAGCAGACTTGGAAAACCATGGTGGTGACCGATTTTACGGCCCGGGAGCTCCTTGTACCCGTGTTTGTGGATGGGGAGCTGGTTTATGATTTGCCGGACGTCCATGCCATACAGGAATACGCAAAAAAGGAGCTTACCTCCATGTGGGAAGAATACAAGCGCCTGTTGAACCCGCACACATACAAGGTGGATCTTTCGGACCGGCTCTATGATCTTAAACAGCGTCTCCTCAGGGAGCATTCGGGCGTATGATGAAAAAGGTTGTGTTGCTGCTTTCTATTTTTGTTCTCCTGTTGCCGGGCTGTATCAGGCAGCAGCCCGCGCTTGTGGGCGCGCCGACGCCCGCACCCACGCCGACGCCCGCGCCCTCTCCTGCAGCCTTAAGCATCACAAACGAGCCTTGGAAAAAGGACGCTGCGGGTGCGCTCATCTATGACGAGACCAACCATTTTGAGCGGTATCTCACATTCAACAACATCCGCGTATTTGAATACGAAGGCGGCACGCTGATGGAGGGCGTCTGTGAAAACGCCTATCCGAAAGCGCTCACCGGCAGCTATGAAATCGTGTTTACGGATAAGGACGGTACCGAAGTTGCCCGCGCTGGCGTGCTCACCCGCGGGGAGGAGAATACCTTCCAGCCGGGAAAAACCGTCATCTATGCAGCGATCGATACGGATATGGGCATACTGATGACGCCGTTTACCCTTACGGTCAAACAGCCGGTCGGAGAAAAAGCGGCATAAAAGCCGCAGCAAATTGCGATAGACTTTTCGGAGGCTTGCCCCGGCTCATACCCAAGGGACACGGCATTTAGGAGAGCTTCTTATTGGATACCCTATTTTAGGGTGTTTCTTGGAATGGTTCTTAGGGCCGTTATGGCCCTGAACGGGAGTGAGGGGAAGCCCTCAACGTACTTCCCTCAACACGCCAGGCGGCATAGAGGCCGCCGCTCTTCCCATATCTTCTCAGGGAGGTGCCATATGCTCAAAAAAGAAGCAAGCGTACTGCATGCACGGCTGCTTGATACCCTTACGCAGCATCCGGATTTTCGCGTGGCGCAGTTTTCCAAAAAGGCGCTGCGGGAACTCATGCAAGACTGCGGCTTTCGCAGCGGGGTCAGCCTGCTTCTTGCGCAAGACGCCTGCAACAGCAGGGACATTTTAAATCTGTGCCTGCCCATTATGGAACGCCTGTGCCCGGAGGATCAGCCCGGGGACTGGCTGTTTTTTATTCATAGCATGCTTACGGAACAGTTGTTTCCGCAGGAAGACGCACAGAGTCCCTCCATAGAGCGCCTGCGCGCAAGTTTGTTTTATCTTGGCGTATATCGCCTGCTGCTTGAAGAGGAGCAGGATAAAAAGCCCTTCGCGCCGGATACGCACTTTCGCTTTGCAACCGGGGAGGAGTGCAAGGGGAGCCCTGCCCAACGCCAGTATGCGGAATTTTTGAAAGTGGCGCAAAGCGCATTTTTTATTGAGCTCATGCGCATCGGCCGGGATTGCATGCCCTTTGATATGCTCAGCCATGTGGCGGGCGTGCACCATGTCGCCATGCGGATGGCGCGCCAGTTGAAGGAAAAGGGGATATCCGTCGATCTTCCGCTCATTTCCGCTGCCGCCGCCACGCATGATATCGGCAAATACGGCTGCAAAGGGGAGGAACAGAAGCGCATCCCATATCTGCATTATTATTATACGGAACAGTGGCTCAAACGATATGGGTTAACTGCCATTGCGCATGTGGCGGCCAACCATTCCACCTGGGACCTGGAGCTTGAAAATCTGCCGGTCGAGTCACTGCTTCTCATCTATGCGGATTTCCGGGTAAAAAGCGTAAGAGTACCGAACGAGCGGGAACGTATGCAGTTTTTCACTCTTGCGCAGTCCTATGCCGTCATATTGAGCAAGCTTGATAACGTGGACGACAAGAAGCGCCAAAGGTATGAGCGCGTCTACCGCAAGCTTGCGGACTTTGAAGCGTACATGGTTTCTTTGGGCGTCAATACCGATCCGTTTTCAGAGGAAGCGCTTTTCCCCGTACAGAAGGACGCCGCTTTGCTCGAAGGGGAGGAGGCGGTCACGGCGCTCAAATTCCAGGCCATTTCTCACAACCTCAGGCTCATGCACCGTATCAGCTCGGAAACGTCGTTTGCGGATCTTTTGGAGGATGCGCGCACCCAGACAGAATGGCAGAACATCCGCACGTATATCGATATCCTCAGCGAATACTTCAGCTATATGACGCAGAAACAAAAAAGCCAGACCATGCGCTTTTTGTATGAGCTGTTCATGCACAGCCACGGTGATATCCGCTATCAGGCGGCGACCCTATACGCACGGATATTGGCAAGCTATGATACGATCTACCGAAAAGAACTGCCCCCCAATATCACATTACCGGTAGACGGCCCTACCAGCTTTGCGGTGTGGCAGGAAAGTTTGCAGCAGATTCTGCTGCCGGATCATAAGATTGCGCCCAACCACAGCGCGTGGATTTCCTACACGCTCAAGGTCATATTGCCCGCGTTGTTTTCCTGCTGCAAGGCGGCGGATGTGGAGCGTTACCTGCAAATTTACCTCGCGTGTTTCGAAGACGAAAGTTATCTTGAACCTTCCACCGCGTTCGTGCTGCTGGACAGCCTGCTGCACGTTCCCGCGGCGGTGATTCAAAAAGAAGCGTTCGCACAACCGCTGCGGATCGCCGCCCGATTGGCTGCTCTTAGCGAAACGCGCATGCAGGCAGCGGCGCTGCGCCTAGTGAACCATGTCCTAAAACGCGAGGGCGAGAGCGCGTATTTTTTGCCGCTTGTGAAAAACGTGCTTCTGGCGCTCCCCGAAGAAAAGGAAATCAGCATAGATTTCCTGCTTTACCTGGCCGCGCAGTATCTGCCCGGCTATGAAACCGAGCAGGCGCGCTGCCGGTTGCGGTTAGAGCGGTTGGACAGCGCAGACCTGTTTTTAGAAAACCTCAAAACCGCCACCCCCTGGATCATCAAAGAGATCAATATCGCGCTGCTTTTATACCGCGTACACTACGGCAGGCAGGCGCAGGCGTTTCAGGTGGCAGCCCACGTCGCAAACCTTATCCGCGTGAGCGAACGCTTTGCCGTGCGCAACCGGGCGGGAGAGGCGCTCATAGAGCTTGCGCCCGTATTGACGCTGGACCAGCGCAACGAAATCGCGGTGGAACTCGTACGGGGTCTTGAAAGCGCGAGCCATGAGTTTTCCAAGTACATCCCGCAGTACCTGGGCCAGTTCATGCTCTACCTGCACCCCAAGGAAATGGACGAGTCGCTGAACGAATTGACGCATTACATCAAATCCTCAAACGAACATACCGCCTGCGTCACGCTGGAAACCGTGGGTATCCTGCTGCAGCACTATACGGAAGACTACCGCAGCGCGTTTTCAGAAACAGGGGATGCGTTTGAAGAACGGAAACGGAGGATGCTGAGCATGCTGTTGAGCAGCCTCGCGCATCACAACGAATCCGTTGCCCGCGTGGCGTTGTTTGTGTTGGGCAAGTACCTGTTTGGCGGCGCGCTGGAGCATGGCGAAAAATGCGGCATGTTCCGGGTTCTGTATAAAAAACTGCTGTTGCTTGTCGGGGAACAGACGCCGGGCAAGCTTACGTTTTTTAGCAACGCCGCGGCGCTTAACCATATCTACCGGTTCATCATTGAAGCGGAGGCGACCGCTACGCCCATGGATTTGGAAAAAGCCGAAAAAGCCGTGTTTTTTCCGGGTACATTCGATCCGTTTTCCGCAAGCCACCTGGGCATTGTCAAAAAGATGCGCGCGCTTGGGTTTGAAGTATATCTTGCGTTGGATGAATTCAGCTGGTCCAAGCACACGCAGCCGCATATGGTCAGAAGACGGATCGCAAATATGTCCGCCGCGGATTTGTACGGCGTATATCTGTTTCCGGAGGATATCCCGGTTAACATCGCAAATCCCGCGGATCTGGAGCGGCTGCGCGCGCTGTTCCCCGGCAAGGCGCTTTATATTGCGGCGGGAAGCGATGTGGTGCGCAACGCTTCCGCCTATAAGAAAGCGCCCACACCCGGTTCCATACACAGCTTCCATCACGTGATCTTCCTGCGGGGTACGGAAAACGGCCAGTTGCAGGAGGAGCGCTCGCTCGTCCGTAGCCGTATCACCGGCAGCATGACGGAGCTGATGCTTCCGCCGGAATTGGAGGAAGTCAGCTCCACCAGCATTCGGGAAAGCGTCGATCACAATCGCGATATTTCCGCGCTCGTAGATCCGACCGTACAGGGCTATATCTATGACAACGGTCTGTATTTGCGGGAGCCGCAGGATAAAGCGCTCCTGCGTCCGGAAAATATGCATTTTGAAAGCTCCTGTCCGGATGACGCGGAAGCGTGCAGGCAACTATACGCGCTTGCGTTTGACCAGTTTTTAAAGGACGGGCAGCAGGACGGCTGGTCAGCCGAACGGCTGACAGCGCTTTTAAAAAAGCGCGGCGCGCAGCTTGTGACGCTTCGCCAGAAATCCACAAATGGCAATGCGCAGGGCATCGCCCTCTATTACGCGACAAGCGCCGCGGAACTGTTCGCGGAGTTTGAAAACATCAAGCTTGCGGAATATGTAAGACGCCATACCTCCGGCAAAATTGCCGTACTTGCGGGCATCTATATAAACAAAGCGTTCGGCCGCAGGGATACCATCCGCCTGCTGCTCAATGAAACGCTGGCGCTCTGCCTCAGGCAGGATTATACGTACGCTATGCTGATCGGCGCGAACTGCCCGTTAGACGAAGAACTCTACCGCGCTTTGGAGCGGCAGGGCTTTTTGCAGTTACCCGATCCTGTCAAAGGCGCGCCGGTCTATGCGGTGGATATGCGCACGCCCATTGCGGTTGTGGAGGACATCCATGAGCGCATCAAAATGCCGCTTTCGGCCGATGAAGCGGTCGTGCGCGTGCTAAGGGAAGCGCATGAGCGTTTCTCCGCCGCGATGGCGGGGCTGTATCCGGGGCGGCTGGTGCTTTCCTTCCACGCGGGCGTACTCAACCACGCGCTCATCAGCAAGGTGATGCGGGCAAACGGCGTGGAGCAACTGCCGCAGGATAGCCGCGCCCTGGGCGAGCATATGTGCGTACCCTACGGCAAGACGCTGCGCGGCATGCTGGTACCTAACACCGTGACGAAAAGCTTGCATGTGGAAAAAATTTACGCGCCGGATATGAAGAGCTTTCATATTACGGAATACCCCGGATATGCGACGCTTATCAACCAGATCCGCACCATCAAATCCTTCAACCGTCCCGTGCTACTGGTGGACGACCTCTTACACAAGGGTTACCGTCTGGAGGCGCTTGATCCGCTGTTCAAACAGGCGGAGCTTGACGTCAGGCAGATCATTGTCGGCCTGATGTCCGGCCGCGGGAAAGACCTGATGGCCGTACAGGGGCGGGAGGCGGATTGCGTGTATTTTATTCCGAACCTGCGTTACTGGTTTGTGGAAAGCGAGCTTTATCCGTTCTTAGGCGGGGACAGCGTGGACCGAAACGGTAGGCGGCCCTATTTGCTGCCCTCCGTCAACCAGATATTGCCTTATACCGCGCCTTCGTTCATTTCGGGCACAACAAGCGGCGCGCTGTTTATGCTTTCCCTCACTTGCCTCCAAAACTCCCGCGAAATCCTGCGTACGCTCGAACGCAGGCATCAGGAGATGTTTGGCTGCAATTTGACGCTTAGGCGTTTGGGCGAGGCGTTGCATACCCCGCGCGTACCTGACCGCGGCGGCTGTATGCGGTATGACCGCGTGCTTTCGCCGAGCGTTTACGTGGAAAACGATATTGAGCATCTTTTGCGGCTGGGGCCGATATTAAAAGAGGATTAAGTATGGCTGAGTTCAAAACCATGTACCAAGAGGACGGCGTATTGTATCTTTTGGAGCGCGATCCATCGTTTTCAAAAGCAGGCTTTTGCGTGACTCATCCCGGCCAGTTGGAAGGCGTTGAAGACGTGCACTGGCTAAATACGGACGCGCTTACGGAAGTGCCGCTGCCCGGGCGGGAGTTGGCATTTATCAAAGAAGGCCACGCCCGCGCTATCAATGTTTCACATCCCGCCGCAAAGAGGCTGATGGAAGAAACAGTAAGCAATGTCGCACAGAAAAAACGCGTTCACATTCTTGCGCTTGGGGATGTGGGCGCTACCCTGCTTTTGGGATTAAAGCTCCTGGGCGGGGATGTCGTTTCTGAAATCGGCATCTATGACGCAAGAGAAATGATGGCAGCGCGCTATGAGCAGGAAATGAACCAAGTTACGCTGCCCTTTGAATATGATACGATGCCGGAGGTTTTCGCCATAGAAAAGCGGCAGCTGTTTTGCTGCGACGTATTCGTGTTCTGCGCTTCCGCAGGCGTTCCCGCGGTTGGCGCCGCGGTTAAGGATGTGCGTATGGCACAGCTTCAATCCAATATGCGCATTGTAAAGGAATATGCGCGCATGGCGCGCGACGCCCGCTTTTCCGGGCTGTTTGCCGTTGTATCCGATCCCGTGGACCTGTTGTGCCGGTATATATATCTGGAGAGCAACCGTAACGAAGCGGGGGAGACAGACCATTTCGGCCTGTTGGCCGAACAAATCCGCGGATACGGACTTGGCGTCATGAACGCGCGCGCCGCGTATTATGCAAAAAAAGAAGCGCGGCTTTCTTCCTTTTTGCAGGAGGGCCGCGCGTACGGCCCGCATGGGCAGGGGCTTGTTATTGCAAACAGCATTATAGACTATGACGAGGCGCTATCCATGGAGCTGACGAAGAAGACGGTGGAGGCCAATCTTGCGGTGCGCGCGCTGGGGTTTAAGCCGTATATCGCGCCCGCGCTTTCTTCGGGCGCGCTTTCCATCCTGCTTACCCTGCGCGGGGAATGGCATTACAGCGCGGCTGCATTGGGTGGCGCGTACTTCGGCTGCAAAAACAGGCAAACCCCGTATGGCCTGGAAACGGAAGCGCTGCCGCTTCCGAACGCGCTTTTTGCACGCTTACAGCTTGCGCACGACATGCTAAGGCAGCAGGAAAAAGAACTGCAGGAAACTTAACCGTGCTGCTGTTCGAAGTACGCGAGCAGCAGATCCACCATTTCGCCGTAGCTGCGTACGCCGCTTTCCTGCTGGTTATATTTGAGATATCCGTCGTTTACCTTGGTCATCGTCTCTTCCACAGGCCCTTCAAATGCCGTCCAATATGCGTCATAATCCAAAAGGTCTCGCTGTATGCCTGCGCTGTATGTTTGATACAGCGCGGCATAGGTGTCGCGGTCCGCTTTATAGAGTTGGTTGCCACTGTGGATGAGCGCAAGCATAACGCCGGAGTATCGCATGGCGGTGTCGTCTGATGCCATACACGCAAGATATGCGGCGAAATTTGCCTCGTCTTCCCGGGCAATTCCCAGGCCGTGCGCGCTTTCATGCGCGGCGGAGGAAGGGATCAGCAGCGCGGGTTGGTCGACGTTGACATTGGGCTCCGCCGTAAACGGGATATAGATGCCGGAAATGCCCGCCCAGCTTAAGCCTGTTGAAAGCGTCACCGTTTTCGGGCGCGCGGCGTTCGCGCCGATCTGCGGCAGGGTGCGATGAAGCGCCCGGTACGCTTCCGGAATGTTATCGAAGCTACTTTGTATGCCGTCCGGCAGCATAAATACCCCGCGCGCATCCTCCGGTACCTGCCCGCGCAACGCGTTCGCTTCCCTGCTGAGCGCATAGCAGAGCGCCGTCAGTTCTTCAACAGGCCGTTCATGCACGTCAAGTCCCAGCCGGTAGCTTAAGCCCGGGCGGGAATAGTTAAACCCCCACAGGAAATAGAACCCGTTGAACGCAATGCAGCCAATGATGAGCAGCGTAATCAAAAACCGGGTAAAGCGCAGCCAGCTGACCCGCTTTAATACCGTGCGTACCAGCATGGTAAGCACAAGAACGGGTATGCCGACGACAAGGGCGTACAGCAGCCATTCCGCAACGGAAAACGGCACAATGCCGAATATGGTGCGTAATATGGCATTGACTGCGGGATATACCCTTTGGCCAAATATTTGCTCCACTGCAAGCGGATATCTGCTTACCAGCCGGGGCAGAAGCACCGCCAAAGGAAACAGCAGCAGCCAAAGGAGCCTTACTAGTTCCCGTTTCCATACTTTTGTTATCGTGAGGCGTACGTTGCTTGTCTTTTTCTCCATGCGCCCAGTATAGCACAAGCGGCCAATGACAAAAACAAGTTCTTTCCATATCGGCTGCGGGAATGGTATACTGGTAAACGATTACGGGAGGCGATCCATTTGCAGGTAGGCATTTCCACGGCGAGCCTGTTCAGCCGATATGAACTCGAGGAATCCCCGGTCCATATGGCGGCAACGGGGGCGTCCGTTTGCGAGATATTTTTAAATACCTTTTCGGAATACGAAGGGGAGTTTGTTGCCTCGCTCAAAGAACGCATTGACGAAAGCGGTCTGAAGGTATACAGCGTCCATCCCATGGGGACCCAGTTTGAGCCGCAGCTGTTTTCCATCTACCACCGGCAGCGCGAGGACGCGAGGAAGATATTCGAGCAGGTGCTCCATGCGGGGAAAACCCTGGGCGCAACGTGTTATGTCATGCACGGCCCCTCGGGATTAAACGGCGCGGTAAGGAATACGGACCTTTCGCGCATCGGCCCCATGGTACAGGAGCTTTGCGAGATGGCGGCGGCGTATTCTATTACGCTTGCGTGGGAAAATGTAAGCTGGTGCCTGTTTCATACGCCATCCTTCGGGCCAAGGCTGCTGGATGCGACAAAGGCCGACGATCTGCGGTTTACAATGGATATCAAACAGGCTGCGCGAAGCGGGTATGCGCCCATGGAATACATTGAAGCCATCGGCGAGCGCATGGTCAACCTGCATGTCTGCGATTATGTCAGGAGGCCGGAGCGCGTTATACCCGTGCTGCCGGGCAAGGGCGAATGCGATTTGCCGGCGCTTGGCCAGGCGCTTAAGGCAAAGGGGTATGCAGGTCCCGCGTTTTTGGAGGTTTACAGCGATATGTATTCCGACGAGGCGGAGCTTACAGCCTGCTACGATTATGTGAAAACGTGTTTGACGCTTCCGTAACGGGGGCGCACATATATTTTTATTATTGCGGAAAGGATGGAAACAAATGAGCCGTTATTTGGATAAACACTGGCAGGAACAGATGCGCATTCGGGTGGACTTTAACAATATGATGGAGGAAATGCTGGGCGAGCAGGGCATTTCTTCTTCTGAAATCGATGCGCTTTCTGAAAAACTCCGAGAAGCGGCGGACGCTATGGAACAAAGCCGCGGTTCCATGAAGTGGCGGGAACTGCCCTACAATCAGAATGAAATCGTTGCGGATATATTGCATACCGCGGCAGATATCAATACCTGGTGCGAGGATTTTGTGGTGCTGGGTATCGGCGGAAGCGCGCTGGGCCCTCTTGCGGTGCAGCAGGCGCTCAATCATTTACACTACAACGATCTCCCGCGCGAAAAGCGAGGCGGCCCGCGTCTGTTTGTGGAGGATAACGTGGACCCCGAGCGCATGCAGGCGTTGTTGGACGTGATCGATCTTGAAAAAACGGTATTTAACGTCGTCACAAAGTCCGGCGGTACGAGCGAGACCATGTCCCAACTTTTGATCGTGTCCGACCTCATTGAAAAGCGCCTCGGCAAGGATGCGCTCAAAAAGCATATCATCGCGACCACGGATGAGAAAAAGGGCAACCTCATCAAAATTGCCAGACAGCTTGGATTAAAGACCTACTATGTGCCCGACGGTGTGGGCGGCAGATTCAGCGAACTTTGCCCGGTCGGCCTTTTAGCTGCCGCCGTGTGCAATATCGATATCAAAGAACTGCTCGCGGGCGCTGCCTATATGGATGCGCTTACCAAGGAAAAGAATATCTGGCGCAATCCCGCCTACATGCTTGCAACATTGCAGTTTATCGCCATGCGGCGCGGCATGAATATTTCCGTCATCATGCCCTATGCCGACTCACTCAAGCTCATTGCGGACTGGTATGCGCAGCTTTGGGCTGAATCCTTGGGCAAACAGTTTGACCGTACCGGCCGTGAGGTGCGCGAAGGGCAGACCCCCGTGAAAGCTTTGGGCGTTACGGACCAGCACAGCCAGGTGCAGCTCTACACGGAAGGCCCGTTTGATAAAGTGGTCACGTTCCTTGGCGTGGACCGTTACCGCAAGGAGTACGGCATTCCCTGCGGATACGAAGAAATACCGGATGTTTCATTCCTGTGCGGGCATTCTTTGAACGAACTCATTCTGGCCGAGCAAAACGCCACAGAGTACGCCATATTAAAGAGCGGGCACATGAGCCACAGCATCGTACTGCCCGAAGCGAACGCCTTTACGGTGGGCCAGCTCTTATATCTGTTTGAAGTACAGACCGCGTTTGCGGGAGAGCTGCTCAACATCAATGCGTTCGATCAGCCCGGCGTGGAGGAAGGCAAAAACGCGACGTACGCGCTGCTTGGAAGGCCCGGCTTCGACGAAAAGCGCGCCGAGCTTGCGGCGATCCCCAAGCGGCAGCAGCGCTACATCATCTAAATAGCCAGCAACCTTATGCCGCCGGTTGGAAAAAGACCAATCGGCGGCTTCTTTTTTGGCCAAGCTGTGAATTTCACAGGGCCGCGGATGACAGCGCGTCCGCTTTGATGTAAAATAGGGCGTGGAATAGCACGGCGGCCTAAGTCTTGCCCGCCAATCAGGAGGAAACGCAATGGGAGCATTTTGCCGAAGCTTATCCCGCATGGCGGCTTCTTTGTGTTGCGTTGTGTTTTTGCTGGGCTGCACCGCGCCTGCCGCTGTGGAGGAAACGCCCGCGCCAACCGGGAGCGGGGCAGCGGAGCCGGCCGTAAAGGTGAATGTCTCCAATACGCTCATCGGCTTTGTCGTGCCGGACTCTGGGGAGCTTTCCCTTTATTCCGCCAAGCACGGTTTTTTGCGCACGGCGGAAAACCTTGGGTATCCTGCCAAGCTCTATCCCGCCAACATGGGGCAGGATTCCGTAAAGGCGGTGGAACAGGCGGCCGCTGACGGCTGCAAAGGGCTTTTGATTTGGAGTCCCAGCAACGCGAACGCAGATGCGCTCAAAAAAGCGGCGGAACTGAACCTGTACGCGGTGGTGCCTTACCACAGCGCGGAAGGAGAGGGCGTATCCTCCAACGTCGTCGCGGATGTGCTCGGGTATACAGAGGAGGTCGCTATGGGCGTTGCCGAGCGCATGGTGGAACGCGAGTGCAAGGCCGGAAAGATCCTGGTGTACGGCAAAAACCCCTCCAATGCATACGAGGGTTTTAAGCAGGCTATTGCCACATATTACCCGCAGTATAATGTCGGCTTCTTTACCCGCACCGCGCAGGACGAACAGGCAGCCATTGATGAATTGGCGACCCACATCCTCTGGAACCGGGATATCAAGGGTATGTTCTGTACGGATGTGGATGGCGCTTCCATTGCCAGGCGCGCCACAGAACAGGCAGACAAAACCTTTAAGCGAGACGGCGCGCCGGAAAACGCGGGGAAGGAAACGGATGGAGCGCAATCTCCTGCGCCTTTGCCGCAAGCTTCACCCACGCCAAGCGCCGCTTCCGGCATAGGACCTTCCACAACGCCCGTTCCAGAGGGGCTCATCAAATCCATTGTCATCTCCATCGCGGGGTATGGCATCAGCGATGAAAACATTGCCCTGATGCAGGAGAACGATATTTACGCGTTTGTGCTCGAACCGTATTATGAAGCCAGCGCGCAGTCCGTCATGCTCCTTGACCGCCTGCTGTCCGGGCAGAGCGTTCCGGCTTCGGTTAAGCTCAATATGCCCATTGTGCGCATGGCGTCTTTAGATAAATACAAGCTTCTTTATGAACAGGTACAGGAATGGTTCGGGCTCAATACGCCCGCCCCTGCGGCCCCGTCGTCATCTCCGTCCGTGTGACGCGAAAGGATCATTCGTGCAAAGCGAACGCAAGGCAAGACAAAAATCACAGAATATAGATTGGATCACCCTGCTGCTTGTCGTGGGGCTGGTCACGTTTGGGCTTATCACCATCGCAAACGTGATGGCGGAGCCCTTTACGGGCGCGGAAAGCAGCGTTTCCGATGTTATGAAAAACCTGAATTTGGAGTATGTCCAAAAGCAGATCGTAAATTTCTTAGTCGGCCTGGCCGGGTTGTTCGTCATGCTGGCTATCGACTATTCGCTGTTTCGCCACGCCATCAAATACATCTACATCGGCAACGTACTGCTGCTGGCGCTGCTGCTTATCATTTCGGAGGATTCGCGCGGCGTTATGGGTTGGTTTAATCTGGGTACGCGCGCGTTTCAGCCTTCGGAAATCTGTAAGGTGACGCTCATTCTTACGCTTTCCAACCTTGCCTCCGAAATCGTGGAGCGGGAGGGGGGCATTAAGACGCTCAAGGACCTTGGCATCCTCACGCTGTATTTCGCAGTCCCCTTCGCGCTGGTCGTCCTCCAGCCGGATATGGGGACGGCCGTTGTGTTGTTGGCAATCTATGTATGTATCCTCTTTATTTCAAAGCTGAACTGGAAATTTATCGTCAGCGCAATCATTGGCGCTGCTGCGCTGCTGCCGCTGACCTATTTTTATATTCTGGACAAAGACCAGAAAATGCGCATCGATATTTTCCTCAATCCTGCGCTGGATGAATCAGGGACGGGCGCCGGCATGCACGTCATACGCAGTAAGCAGGCGATCGGCTCGGGGCAAATGTACGGAAAAGGATATTTTGCGGACGGCACGCTTGCGCAGCTCAAATACGTGCCCGAACGCCATACGGATTTTATATTCTCCGGCGTTGTGGAGGGGCTGGGGTTTATCGGCGGCACCATACTGATCGTAACATATTTTCTTTTAATTTTTCGCTGGCTCTGGGTTGCGCTCCACGCCAAGGATCATTTGGGGACATGTATCGCCATAGGCGGCATGGGCATGCTGCTTGCGCACGTGTTTGAAAACATCGGCATGACGATCGGCCTGATGCCCGTCACCGGCATCCCGCTGCCGTTTGTGAGCTACGGGGGCTCCAATCTGCTTGCAAATATGATGTGCGTGGGCCTTGTGCTCAATGTCTGGATGCGCCGTCAAATACGACGTTAGTTCGCAAATAAACGAAGAAAACAGCGCATATATTGTGGTATTCGCAATGAGAGGGGGCGCACCCGCTTATGCAGCGCATGAATACCACGCAATTTACAACAGAGGAATTCGACGCCGCTCCGCGCGCTCGTCAAGTACGGACATTCTATAAACCACACCCAAGAAAACGTGCCAAAAAGTCGGAAGGCAGGATGCATGTTTCCGGGCAGCTGCTCGTGAAGATCGGCATCTGTGCGGTAGCTTGCGCGCTGATATTGAGCATGAAGGCGCTCGATATTCCCGGAACCGAGCAGATGGTATCCGGCGTGCGCACCGCAATCAATGAAGAATCGGATCTTGACGAAATGCTCGGCAAGCTGGAATTTGTGGAGCTGCCGGATACGCTTGAGGTCTTCTCCGGCGAAAGCAAGCTGGCAGTACCCGTCAACGCCCCCAACGTCTCCGTTGAGCCTGCAGAGAAATACGCCATATGGCAGAACGCGCCGGGCGCCGAGGTGGTCGCTTCCGCTGCGGGAGAGGTGCGCGCAATCGGGGAGGACGCCATACTGGGCCAATATGTGCGTCTCACGCACGCGGGGGATCTTGAGACCATCTATTACGGGCTTGAAACCATCAATGTGGAGGAAGGCCAGCCCATTAAAAAGCGGGATACGCTGGGTACGCTTGGGGAAGACGGCATGCTCCGCCTAAGCGTGCTGCTTTCCGGAGAGCCGCAGTCGCCCGACACGTATCTTGATTTGGTCTTGCAGGGATGAAGCTGTTCCATTTGGGGCAGACGGAAATCCGGCTGCACATCGGCCTTGTGATCGTGCTTGTGCTTGCGGGCATATTCGGCATGCTGGTGAGCTTGCTGCAGGCGTTGCTTGCGCTTACGCTGCATGAGCTTTCGCATGCCATCGTCGCCCATGCGCTGGGCTACCGGATCGATGTGATCGAGTTTTTGCCCTATGGCGGCGTCGCCCGGCTTTACGGCCAGGCGATGTCCAACAGGGCGGATTTTATTATTGCGTTGGCCGGTCCTTTGTGCAGCTTCCTTGTTGCGGGCGGGGTGGCGCTTGCGGGCACGCTTTTTCCCCTTGCATACTATAAGCTGCAGTATTTTCTTGCGCTCAATTTTGCGCTGGGGATGTTCAACCTTATCCCGGCGCTTCCGCTTGACGGCGGGCGCATGCTGCGCGCCATACTCGGAAACTTTTTAAGGCCCAGGCTGGCTACGCTGATCACCGCGTGGCTGGGAGTCATATGCGGTGCGGCGCTTGTGGCGTTCTGCGCATATGCGTTTACGCGGGGAATGGTGAACGTATTCCTGCTTATCATGGGCGTCTTTTTGGTGCTGGGCGCAGTTAAGGAGCTTCGTCAGGCGCCGCAGGCCCAGCTTACTGCAATATTGCGGCGGAAAGACGCGTTTCGCCGCGGGGAAGCGCTGCCTTTGCGGCATGTTGCGGTACGCGAAAGCGTTTCTGCAGGGTCGGCCTTGCGGCAGCTATCCTATTCGCGGTATAATCTATTGCAGGTGCTCGATGAGGAGCTCAACATCATCGGTCAGCTTGACGAAGGAAAGCTATTATCGGGCATTGCGCGCCATGGGCAGGATGTAACGGTCGGCGCGCTTTTAAGGCGCTGATTGATTAAAATTGCGTTCCGGCAGCATTGGGGCAGGAATTGACCCCCTATACAATTAATGTTAAAATTAAAACAGCCTATACGGCTTGGGAGGTACTTTTGAATTATTCGGCATTAGACGGCATATTGGGGACCGTTGAAAAGCCGGCGCGATATACGGGCGGAGAATGGAACATGGTGACGAAGCAAAGCGCTGACGTCCATGTGGCGCTTTGTTTTCCGGATGTATATGAGATCGGCATGTCCCATCTTGGCTCCCGCATCCTCTACCACACGCTCAACTCTCGCGACGAGATTTTCTGCGAACGCGTATTTGCTCCCTGGACGG
The DNA here is from genome assembly GCA_023455425.1 of Bacillota bacterium. GTDB lineage: Bacteria > Bacillota > Clostridia > Christensenellales > CAG-138 > JAEYLA01. The sequence goes on from JAEYCM010000020.1 coordinate 52,295, forward strand.
ATATGGAGCAGGCTTTAAAAGAAAACGGATTGCCGCTGTTTTCTCTGGAAACAAGGCGTCCGCTTCACACGTTTCATATCATAGGCTTCTCCCTTCTGTATGAAATGTGCTATACGAATATTCTGATGATGCTGGAATTATCCGGCATTCCCTTCCGCGCGGCGGAGAGGGGGGAAGAATATCCCCTGATTCTCTGCGGCGGCCCCTGCGCATGCAATGCCGAGCCTTTGGCGGATTTTATGGACGCCGTTATGCTGGGCGACGGGGAGGAACTCTTTGTTGAGGTCATTGACGCTTACCGTCTAGCCCGGGAACGCGGGGAAACGAAGCGGGAGATTTTAAAGCAGCTTGCAAAAATTCCCGGCGTCTATGTGCCGTCCTTCTATGAGCCGCGCTATGCTGGAGAGGCGTTTGTGGAGCTTGTAAAGACGGAACCCGCCGCGCCCGATACCATTACGCGCCGCATCGTCAGGGATCTTGACGCCGTACCGTATGTGGGTAAGCCCATCGTCCCCAACCTCGGCATTGTACACGACCGCGTGGCGCTCGAACTCTTCCGCGGATGTACGCGCGGCTGCAGGTTCTGCCAGGCGGGGTACATCTACCGGCCCGTGCGGGAGCGCAGCAAGGAACACCTGCTGGAGATGGCGCATGCGCTGATAGAAAGCACGGGCTACGATGAAATTTCCCTGTTTTCCTTAAGTTCGAGCGACTATTCCTGCATCCATCAACTGGTGCCGGAATTATTGGATACCATGGAAGCGCAGCGCGTTTCGGTCTCGCTGCCCTCGCTACGCATCGATACCTTCATCAAAGAAGACCTTGAGCGTATGCAGGAGGTGCGAAAGGGCGGCCTTACATTTGCGCCTGAGGCTGGGACCCAGCGCATGCGGGACGTTATCAACAAAGGCGTCACGGAGGACGATCTTCTTCGAGCCGTGCGCGACGCGTTTGGCGCAGGGTGGACAGGCATCAAGCTCTATTTCATGATTGGGCTGCCGACCGAAACGGACGAGGATATTTTAGGCATTGCCGATCTTGCGCGCAAAGTCAGCGCGGCGTTTTATGAGCTGCCCAAGGAAAAGCGCGGCAAGGGGCTGAGGCTGACGGTGAGCGCGTCGTCCTTTGTGCCAAAACCCTTTACGCCGTTCCAGTGGGTCGCGCAGGATACCATGGAAGAATTAAAGCGCAAGCAGATGCTGTTAAAGAACGCCATGAAGGGTATCCGCGGCGCGGAGTTCAACTATCACGATTCGACCATCAGCGCGCTCGAGGCGGCGTTCTCCAGAGGAGACAGGCGGCTAAGCCGTGTACTGGAGGAAGCCTACCGCCGCGGTTGCCGGTTTGATTCCTGGGCGGAGCATTTTAAGCCCGCCGCCTGGCAGGAGGCGTTTGAAGCCTGCGGCCTTTCGCCCGCCTATTACGCCAACCGGGAACGCCCGCTCAATGAGCCGCTGCCCTGGGAGCGTATGGACCTGCTTGTGGAAACACGCTATCTCAAACAAGAATATGAACAAGCGCTAAAGGCAGCCTGCACCTCGGATTGCAGGCGCGGCTGCACCGGCTGCTTTGGGAAACGATATGCGGATTATTGCAAACTTTCATAAAGGGGAGCCGGTGCGCTTCATTTCCCATCTGGATGTGATGCGCTTGTTGCAGCGCGCCATGCGAAGAGCCGGGCTGCCGCTGAAATTTTCACAGGGGTTCAACCCGCATCCGGTCATGGCGTTCGCTTCGGCGCTTGCTCTAGGCTATACAAGCGACGCGGAATGGATGGATGTACAGTTGGAGTCCTTCGTAGCGCCCGAGGATTTTATCTCGCGCATGAATGCGGTGCTGCCAGAGGGCTTGCGCATATTACGCGCGCTTGAAATTGAGGAGAAGCTGCCCACGCTCACGGCTTTGTTGCAGCGAGCCGAATACGAAGTGGCGCTGTATCTTAACGCGCCGGAGGACCGGGAAAAGATAATAAACGGCATGGAGGCGCTGCTCTCAGGCCCCATTGTCGTCACCAAGCGCACTAAGAGCGGCATGAAGCAGGTGGATATCCGCCCGCAGCTCATTTCACTTGCGCTGACCGAGCCCAATGCGGAGCAAACGGAATACGCCGTATTGTCCGTTGCGGGCAAATTAAACGCAGATGGCGGCTTACAGATGGAACTGCTGCTGCAGGCGCTCATGAAGGCCTGCGGCGCACAGGCGCGCTGGCGCGTCCATCGCAAAGCCGTATATTTTGAAAAAATCGAGGTGTGAGCATGGGCACGGAAATCGTAGTGGACATCAACCCCTACCAGACGCGCGTCGTGCTGCTTGAAAACGGGCAGCCCAGCGAGATATTCATCGAGCGCCGCGGTCATGAACGCCTTGTTGGCAACATCTACAACGGCAGGGTACAGAATGTGCTTCCGGGCATGCAGGCTGCGTTTGTGGACATCGGTCTGGAGCGCAACGCATTTTTGTATGCGGGGGATATCCAGATCGACCGCTCGGATTTTCAGTTTGGCGACAACGGACAGGAAATGCGCCTGCCGCCCGTCAACATTCAGGATATCGTCAAACCAGGGCAGGAAATCATGGTACAGGTGCTAAAAGAACCTGTGGGCACCAAGGGCGCCCGGGTCACCACGCACATCACGCTGCCGGGAAGGACGCTTGTGCTGATGCCCACCGTCAACTATGTGGGCGTTTCCCGCCGTATCGGGGACGAAGCGGAGCGCACGCGCTTAAGGGGGATACTGGACCAGATCAAACCGCCGGAAATGGGCGTGATTGTCCGTACGGCGGCGGTAGGGAAGAGCACAACGGAATTCGAGGCGGATATCCACTTTCTGGAACGCCTTTGGGAGCGCATCCTCAAAAAGAATCAGTTGGTTTCGGCCCCGCGCCTATTGCACGCGGAGGAACCGCTGGTGTTCCGCACCATACGCGATCTGTTTACGCCCAATATTGAGCGCCTGACCATCAACGATCCGGAGTTTTACGAGCGTATTCAGATCATCGCGAACATCATTTCCCCTCAACTGAAGGACCGCGTGGTGCTCTACCAGGGGGAGGAAGAACTCTTTGACCGGTATGATCTCGAACATAAAATTGAAAAGGCGCTTTCACGCAAGGTATGGCTTGCAAACGGCGGCTATATCGTCATTGACCAGACGGAAGCGCTTACCAGCATCGATGTCAATACCGGCCGGTTTGTAGGAACGGACAATTTGCAGGAGACCATTACCCAGGCGAACTGTGAGGCGGCAAAAGAGATTGCGCGGCAATTGAAGCTCCGGGACATCAGTGGCATCATCATTGTCGATTTTATCGATATGGAGGATATCGCGGACAAGGAACGGGTGCTCGATACCTTAAAGACGGAATTGAAAAAGGACCGGACAAAGTCCAACGTCCTCGGCATCACCCAGCTTGGTCTTGTGGAAATGACGCGCAAAAAAATGCGCCATAACCTCAGCAACACGCTGCAGATGCCCTGCCCGTACTGCCATGGGGACGGCAGGGTGCTCTCCCCTGAAACGGTGGTCTTAAAGGTAAGAAAGGCGCTCATCAACTCCATCCGCAACGAGTCCATGGCGAACTACCTGGTGGAAGTGCATCCCGACGTCGCGGAGCTTATTGAGGACAATTCGAGCGCCCAAGCGCCGCTGTTGCCCTCCGCCGCGGGCCGAAACATCTATGTCAAGGCTGTCGTGTCCATGCATGTGGAGGAGTTCCGCATCACGCCGCTTCCTAAGGTGCCCGAGCATCTGGACGGCGTACGCAAATACCAATAAATTTTTTTCTTGTATCAAAATGCGCAGAAGCGGGGCTTTTGCGCATTTTGTGGTTGCTTCAGCGCTGTGACGTGCTAAAATAAATATAGAGTAGCGTCTTAACGGCGCTGATTGGAGGCGTTTATGAAGCTTTGCAGAGCCATTGTAGAACAGGAGACGTTCTATGGGCTGATCGAAAACGGGACGGTACGCCGCTTGTTCGGTACGCCGTTTGAAGAAATTTTGCCGGATGGCCGGGTGTACGCGCTCAATGAAGTACGCCTGCTTGCGCCTGTACAGCCTTCCAAGGTGGTCTGCATCGGCAAAAATTATTACGCCCACGCCATGGAAATGCAGAGCACGCCCCCCGAACAGCCGCTCCTGTTTTTAAAACCTTCCACCGCCGTGATCGGCCCGGAGGATGGCATTGTCTATCCGCCGGACAGCGCGCGGGTGGATTATGAGGCGGAGCTTGGCATTGTCATTTCCCGCCGCTGTAAGGATGTTCCGGCGGAACAATTTTCTGACGTGGTGCTGGGGTATACCTGTATCAACGACGTCACGGCGCGGGATTTGCAGGCGAAGGACGGCCAATGGACGCGCGCGAAGGGTTACGATACATTCTGCCCCATCGGCCCCTGGATCGAAACCGAGCTTGATCCGTTTTCCGTGAAAGTGGAATCCCGCCTCAACGGCAAGGTGTGCCAGAGCGAGAGTACGGCTATCATGATGCATGATGCGGCGAAACTGGTCGCCTACATTACGCGCGTCATGACTCTTTTACCCGGCGACGTAATTGCGACCGGCACACCCGCAGGCATCGGTCCTATGCAAATAGGGGATGTGGTGGAAGTGGAAGTGGAAGGCATCGGCGTGTTGAAAAACCATGTGCTTCGTCCGTAATCCATATCAAAGATAGCAGGAGGCGCCCTATGGAGTATTCATCCAAGCTCAAAACCAAAGAGGTTGACGCGCTCTTTGAAGTGGTGCTCATGCTCCAGGATGAGGAGGAGTGCTACCGCTTTTTTGAGGACATCTGCACCATATCCGAAATCCAGGCAATCGCCCAGCGCCTGGAGGTGGCAAAGCTTCTTAGAAGCGGCATCACCTATCAGGAAATCGCCCAGCGGCTTGGCGCTTCCACCGCGACAATCAGCCGAGTAAACCGCTCGCTCACCTATGGTTCCGGCGGATATAAGCTGTTGCTTGACCGCCTGGATAATACCAATTCCAAACATTAATGCATCGTCGCGGCGGCTATTTTCGTGCGGTGCTATGTCGCTTTCCGCTCAACGTAGCGCTGCTACGTATCGCTCCGGCTCCTTACCACGCATCGAAAACCCCTCGCCGCTTTGGATGCATTTCTGTTTTCCATTGGTATAAGCGGGCGCGGGTCAAGAAACTTGGAGGATAAGAATGGACGGTCTTTCCCTTTTGGCCGTAAAGCACGAACTGAATACGCTTATCGGCGGCAAAGTGGATAAAATACAGCAACCTGAACGCGATACTATCATATTGACCATACGGGCGGGGGGCAGCAATCATCGGCTGCTCCTTTGTGCGCACCCGGAAAACGGACGGGTACAGTTCACGGAAGTCTCCTATCCAAATCCGCCCGAACCGCCCACGTTCTGCATGCTATTAAGAAAACGGCTGACCGGTGGGCGGCTGTTGTCGATTGTTCAGCCCCATCTTGACCGCGTACTGATCTTTTCCTTTGAAGCGCGGGATGAACTTGGGGATACCGTGACGCTGCAGCTGGTTGTGGAGTTGATGGGCAAATATTCCAACATCTGTTTTCTCAATCAGAACGCGCAGATATTAGACTGTACCCGCCATGTCAGTGCGGGCATGTCCAGCGTCCGCATCCTGCTGCCCGGCGTCATCTATACGCCGCCACCGGCACAGGACAAGCTGAATCCGCTTGAAGCGGCGGAAGAAGATTTTATCGATGCGCTTTCTGCACGCGGCAGCGCGCACAAATTGCTTTCCGCGCGGTTTTCCGGGCTTTCTCCGGATTGCGCGCGCCAGATGGTTATGCGGTGGTCTGGAGAAACGGAACTGCATGCGGAAACACTTTCAGAAACAGACCGCAGATCGTTTGCCAAGTTTTTGTATGGGCTGTACCAATCGTTTGCGGCGGGAGAATTCCGGCCCGTGCTTGTTTCCAACGAATATCAGGAACCGGTCGCGTTTTATGCGTTCGAGTCTTCCCATTCACAGGATCGGCTTGTTTCGTTTTCTTCCATGAGCGCGGCGCTCGATAGTTATTACGCGCAGCGGGATTTAATGGAACGGTTCCGCCGCCGCAGCGCGTCCCTGCAGCGGACGCTCCAGAACCATCTGGAGCGCAATTATAAAAAACAGGCGGTGTTTGAAACCGCGCTCAACCAAAACGAGGATTTGGAGGCGCTTCGCCTCAACGGCGAGTTGCTGCTTGCCCATGTGCACCAATTAAAGCGGGGCATGCAAAACGCAAAGTTGATCAATTATTACCTGGACCCGCCGCAGGAAACCGTGGTGGAGCTGGACGAAAAGCTCTCCCCGCAGGAGAACGCGCAGCGGTATTTCAAGCGCTATCAAAAGGGCAAGGCGGCAAAATCCCTGGCGTTTGAACAACTCCAAAAGACGCAGGAGGAAACCGCGTACCTGGAAGGGCAGCTCGACAATTTAAACAAATGCGTGACCGATGTGGAGCTTTTGGAGATACGGGAAGAACTGGTGCGGGAAGGATATAGCAAGCCTGAAAACAGCCGGAGCAAGCCGCCCAAACACGCGCCCTCAAAACCCATGCGGGTGCTTTCCTCCGACGGAATAGAAATCCTGATCGGCCGGAACAACCAGCAAAACGATACGCTTACCCTGCACGTTGCCCGCAGTGATGATCTATGGCTGCATACAAAAAATATCCCCGGCTCCCATGTCATTGTCAGAACCGAAGGGGAAGTTCCAGAAACCACGCTCAAAGAAGCCGCCATGTTTGCCGCGTATTACAGCAAAGCGCGCGCTTCCGCATCGGTTCCGGTAGATTACTGCGCCCGGAAATTTGTCAAAAAACCCGCCGGCGCAAAGCCCGGCATGGTGATTTATACCACCAACCGCACGCTGTATGTTACGCCGGACGAAGCGGTGATAAAAAAATTGGAACAATCTGCAAATCCCTGACACCCTGATACAACATGGTGCTATACTATGGACTAGGCGCTGCTTTGCGATCAGCGGAACAAAAAGGCGGCTTACGCTATGAAGCGGAGCGCCTTTCCTTTTTTCCGAACAGCAACGCCAATAGAAGCGCCGTGGCGACCCCAAGCGCGCAGGCAAATAACAGCGCAAGCCCCGTGAGCGCATTGACGATATAATACGGCGGCAGGGAAGGCGCAAGCGTTTGTACGGCGGCGGGGAAAAGGGAGAGCACGGCATAGGCAATGACGGCTGAAAACACGCCGTGTATGAATTTATAGAAGAGATACCTGAGCGGCTTCCGGAACTCAACGAACGCCATGGCCTGCACCATGACGCTTAGTCCCCCAAAGCCGATTAAGAAAGAGCAAAGAGGCACGGAGTAGAGGGGGGGCAGCCCCGCTTTTACAATGCGGCTGCACCCGCCCGTCATCTCCATCAGCCCCATCAGAATTCCTTTGGCGGGAGAATCGCCGGGTACGTTTACAAAAAGGGCGTCGAGCGGCAGGCTCAAAACATCCAGTACGCGCAATTGCGTGAGCACCTCGGCCAGCACCAAAAAGAACACGACGCTGCCGCCGACTTTGAGCATATCCATCATGCCGTCGCCAACAGCGCGGGGCAATGCCTTATAAAACGGATCGGAAGGCATCGGCTTTACCCGGCCAGGCGGGGATGGGCGGACGGGCTTGATAAAACGCAACGCAACCCCAAGCAGCAATGCGCCGCCATAATACGAGACGGCAAGCGGCCAAAATAGTGCGGTATTTTGGAACATGCCCCCGGCCACGGCGCCCATGATAAACATGGGACTGCACAGGTTGCATACGGTGCCCAGCCGTTCCGCTTCTTCGTCTGAAATACTTCCGGAAGCGAGCAGCATGCCGCTCAGCCTTCCGCCTGAAGGATATCCGGAAATGCCGCCCAACAGGATAAGAGGAAACGCGTAGTAGGAAGCGTGTAACTTTCTGGAAAGCGGGTAAAAAAGATTAGCGAGCAACTGCATGGCTCCGGTCCGCTCGATGAGAGTGGCGCTTGCAAAGAATGGAAATAATGTAGGCAGCAGGATCTCCCACCAGAGCCGCAACCCCTCCTGTGCCGCCGCCATGGCCGGGCGGGAGTACATCACAAGCAGGATGCAGAATACAAAGGCAATAAAGGCGACGGCGCGTTTCATATGCACCTCCCGCGCTGTAACGGCAGCACGAACCAGAAACGATTCCTTAACATCCTTATGAAGGAAGGAGCACATGCATGACGAAAAAGGTAGGGTTGGCGCTTGGCTCGGGCAGCGTCAAGGGAGTCGCGCATATTGGCGTCATACAGGTTTTAGAGGAAAACGGGGTGCCCATTGATATGGTGGCGGGCTCCAGCGCGGGCGCGATCGTGGGCGCGATTTACTCCGTTGGCACGGATCTTTCCATTTTGGGCAGATATTTTGAAGCAATCAACAGCCGCGATTTTATGGATATGACGGTACCGCGCAACGGAAAAGGCGGCGTTGTCAAAGGCAACCGAATGCAGGAGATGGTGCGGATTTTTACGCATGACAAGACATTTCAGGAAACGCGCATTCCATTTATTTGTATGGCGGTGGATGTGGAGACGGGCGAGCTTTTGGCATTCCAGAACACGGATAAGAAGCTGCACGAATGCGTGCGCGCCAGCATGGCCATTCCCGGTATATTCACCCCTGTGCGGATGGATGGAAGGCTGCTGGTGGATGGCGGCGTGTTGGAGCGCGTCCCCTGCATTCCGCTGCGGGAAGCGGGCGCGGACGTGATCATCGGTGTAGACGTCGGCTACCGGGGCGAGGTGCAGCGGATTGAGGTGCCTACCGCCCGCGCGTTGTTTGACCGATCCCGCGAGATTATGATGTGGCACATCACCCGCGCGCGTCAGGAATGCGCCGATATCGTGCTCTGTCCGCAGGTGCTCGACATTATGAAAGGCTTCTCCAACAAGAATACGTCCGAAGGCATTGAGGAAGGGCGGCGCGTGGCGGAAGAAGCCATGCCGCGTATTCTCGAAATACTGGAGCGGCACGAAATTCCGCTGCGGCCCAAAAAGCAATTTAGGGCTATATCACGATCGGCGCAACGGTAAAATCCCGCTGTGGCGTTTCCTGCTTTGCAAGCAGCGCGTATACGTCATGGGCGCGGATGTCGGTTTCCAATATCGCCTGCGCGGACGGGGGCAGGGCAACGGTATCCGCCCGCCGCATAATAAGCGGCAGCGTGCGTTTGCTGGCAATGGCGGAAATCAGGCTGCGCGCGGTGCGTTTAAATCCCAGCACCCGCAGATAGAGCGCATCTTCCTCAAACACGCTGTGGGCAAGCGGTTTTTTGATGCCGAGTAAGGCGCATGCACAGATGCGCTTGCACCTGGCAAGCGTGTAGCGTTTGCTTTTGAGCAGGGTTAAGAGTTCCGCGGTTGATTTTGCCTCGCGTGAGGCGCGGTATAATACGTTTTCAAAGCCTTCCTGCACATCGGGAAGGCTTTTCATGTCTTCCGCGCTCATCATGCGCAGCGCATAGAGCATGAGCGGCTCGGCGTCAAGAAGATTGACGCAGCGGATGTCGCCCAGTTTAAAGTAGCCGCCTACATACATGGGCATGCCTTCGTACGCGCTTTCATTGCAGGCACAGAGCGCTTCGCGTATGGCGGTGGCGCTGGAGAATGTACCCGAAAGCGCCGTATCATTGTAACCCGCCCCTACGCGGTGGATGGCAACCGGCTGCGCCTGCGGCGCGTATTGCTGCAAAAACCGGACGTATTCCATACCCAATATGCTGTTGGGGGTGGAGAGCGCTTTTAAGAGCGCTTTGGGCGCGCCGCAGGCTTCCAGCGCGTCATAACGCGCGCGGGGGTAGGATTTGCCCAAAGACAGCTGCTCTTTGAGGGCCGCGCGAAACGCGGGCGGTTCGTCTCTAAGCGCTTCCGCGGCTTTTATGAGCACTTCCGTATCCGGCGTCTCACTTCCAAAACACAAGCAGTCAAGCACACCCGTGCCCGCAAGCACCCGCACGCCGCCCGCCGCAAACCGCTCCGCGCTTGATATGGCGCACACGGTGGGCAGTTCCAGCACAAGGTCGGCGCCGGCAAGCAGCGCCCACTGGGCACGGGTGTATTTATCCGCAATGGCGGGTTCTCCGCGCTGCACATAATCGCCGCTCATGACCACGATGATATAATCGCACTTTGTAACCTCGCGCGTTCGTTCCATGTGGTAGACATGTCCGTTGTGCAAAGGATTGTATTCCGCTATGATGCCTGCGACGCGCATTCGGATATTTCCTTTCATTTATTTTATATATTTTAACATATTTATTGTTTACATATATCAAACTCATGCTTTTTGGTTGAAAAATTATTGGTTTTTTGTTCCGAACAGGCAAATAGTATGATATAATTTGCAGGGCATGATCGTAACGGCGTTGCCCTTTTTCGCTGTTACACGACGGAGTAAAACAAGCCAGGCTTATGGAAGGAGCAAAGGTAAACTATGTCACTCATGGATGGGATCAAGGCGAAGGCCAAGAGCGTAAAAAAGCATATCGTGCTGCCTGAAGGAACAGAGGAACGTACCATACAGGCGTCCGCCATTATCGTGCGGGAGGGCATTGCGGACGTTACGCTGCTCGGAAGGGAAAAAGATATCCGCGCCGCTGCGGACAAGCTTCAGGTATCGCTTGAGGGCGTCAATACGCTGGGCCCTGAAACCTCACCGGATCTTCCGGCTTATATCGAAAAATTCTACGAGATGCGCAAAGCCAAAGGCGTGACCCAGGAACAGGCGGAGCGCACCATGCGTGATCCCATGTTTTTCGCGGCCATGATGGTAAAAGAGCAGAAGGCGGACGGCATGGTAGCCGGCGCGCTTTGCACAACGGGGGACACGTTACGGCCCGGACTCCAGATCGTTAAAATGGCAAAAGGCATTTCTGTTGTTTCCAGTTGCTTCATTATGGAAGTTCCAGATAAATCCTACGGTGATAACGGTATTTTAATATTTGCGGATTGCGCCGTCAACCCCAACCCCACAGCGGAACAGCTTGCGGCTATTGCCATTTCTTCCGCTGCGACGGGCAAGGCGCTCTGCTCCATGGAGCCCCGCGTCGCCATGCTTTCCTTCTCTACAAAAGGAAGCGCAAAGCATGAGTTGGTGGACAAAGTTGCGGAAGCCACCCGCCTGGTGCGCGAGCTTGCGCCCGCACTTAATGTGGACGGTGAGCTTCAGGCGGACGCCGCGCTGGTGGAAAAAGTCGGGCAATTGAAGTCTCCCGGAAGCCCCGTTGCCGGAAAAGCGAACGTACTCGTGTTCCCGGATTTGCAGGCGGGCAACATCGGCTATAAGCTTGTGCAGCGCCTTGCGGGCGCAGAGGCCATCGGCCCCATCTGCCAGGGCTTTGCGCGCCCAATCAACGATCTTTCCCGCGGCTGCAGCGTGGACGATATCGTAAGCGTTGTTGCAATCACGGCTGTTCAGGCGCAGGATTTATAAGGAGGATTACATGAATATTCTGGTTATCAACGCAGGCAGCAGTTCCCTGAAGTACCAACTGATCAATGTTGCCAATGAGAGCGTCATCGCCAAAGGCATCTGCGAGCGCATCGGCATGCCTGAGTCTAAGCTGACCTACAAGCCGACCGGCGGCGAACCGCAAGTGATCAAGAAGGACATGAAGGACCATACCGAAGCCATGCAGATGGTGATGGACGCGCTGATAGACGAAAAGGTCGGCGTGCTCAAGAGCACCAAGGAGATCGCGGCGGTTGGACACCGGTTGGTACATGGCGGAGAAAAGTTCACCAAGCCCGCGTTAATTACCGATGAAATGCTTGGCGTCCTCGAAGAGCTCACCGAGCTTGCGCCGCTCCATAACCCGGCGAACCTGATGGGCATCAGGGCCTGCAGGGCGCTCATGAAGGACACCCCGATGGTCGGCGTGTTCGATACCTCTTTCCATCAGACCATGCCGGAAAAGGCGTATCTCTACGGCCTGCCCTATGAAGCCTATCAGGATATGAAGATCCGCCGCTACGGCTTCCACGGTACTTCCCACAAATACGTGGCCCAGCAAGCCATTGAAAAGCTTGGCAAGCCCGCCGAAGAGACCAAGATCATTACCTGCCACCTAGGCAACGGATCGAGCATCGCGGCAGTAAAGGGCGGCAAGAGTGTGGATACCTCCATGGGCTTTACGCCGCTTGAAGGCGTTCCCATGGGCACCCGCTGCGGCGATATCGACCCCGCTATCGTGCTCTATCTCATGGAGCAGAAGGGATGGGATGCCGCAAAGGTCAATTCCTATCTGAACAAAGAAAGCGGCATGCAGGGGCTTTCGGGCGTTTCTTCGGATTTCCGCGACCTGTGGGATGCGGAAGAAGCAGGCCATGCGCGCGCAAAAGCGGCGCTTGAAGTATTCTGCTACAGAGTCAAGAAATACATCGGCGCATATGCCGCCGCGATGAACGGTGTCGATGCCATCGTGTTCACCGCGGGTGTGGGCGAAAACGACCGTCCGGTGCGCGAATGGGTGCTCTCGGATATGGAATATCTGGGTGTGGAACTTGATAAAGAAATTAACAATACGATCCCGCGTGGTCAGGGCGGCGAACTCTCTAAGCCCACAAGCCGCGTCAAGGTCTACCTGATCCCCACGGACGAAGAAATGGCTATTGCGCGCGAAACCGCATTGATCGCAAATATCCGCTGATTTCGTTTTATACTATTCTTTCTTTAATGAAGACGTGGACAAATATTTGTCCACGGTTAAGGAAAATAGTATCTGCTAATCCACAGAGGAATAAATTGCGCGTGGATTAGTATTACGCGTAGCGCATTTGTGTTATAATGGTACAAACATTTACGGAGGGACCTTATGAAGCATATTAAGACCATCCAGCAGCCCTGCATCAAGGCGGGCGAACATACCGGCTGCGGCGAGTGCCAGGCAAGCTGTCAATCCGCCTGCAAGACCAGCTGCACCGTAGCCAACCAGTCCTGCCAGAAAGAAAAGAAATAAATTTATACAGCAATGTAAAAGGGCGGGCAATAAAGCCCGCCCTCATTCCGTTTTCAGAAGAAGGAGCACCCTTTTGATTCATACGTTTTCATTTACAGACCCGCGGGACAATATGGAGCAGTATTTCGTACTGGATGTGGAGAGCGGCGCGGTGCACATGGTGGATCACACCGCGTATTTGGTTGCGTCCGCGCTGGAGCAGGGCAGCGATACCGCTTCCCTTGCGCTCCCCTTAGAAGAAGTGGAAGAGATTTTAGCGGAGTTTATACAGCTTCGCGAAGCCGGCATGTTCGATTCACCCGAGCAGCAGCCCCCCGCCACGCAGGAGAGTAGCCAGGTCGTCAAAGCCATGTGCCTGCACATCGCGCACGATTGCAACCTACGCTGCAAATACTGCTTTGCCTCCACCGGGGAATTCCACGGCGCGCGCATGTTGATGCCGTTTGAAACGGCAAAGGCGGCGCTGGATTTTCTCATCGCGCGTTCCGGCAAAAGAAAGCACCTGGAAGTCGATCTTTTTGGCGGCGAACCGCTGATGAATTTCGACGTTGTCAAACAGACGGTCGCCTACGGCAGGGAGCTTGAACAAAAGCACGGCAAGATCATCCGGTTCACGATGACCACCAACGGCCTTGCCCTGACCGAGGATAAAATAGAATATCTCAACCGTGAGATGCATAATGTCGTGTTGAGTCTGGATGGCCGCCGCGACGTCCACGACGCGCTGCGCCCCACCGTAAACGGCAGGGGTTCCTATGACGCGATACTTCCCAGGCTCAAGGCGCTTGTTGCGGCGCGCGGGGAAAAAGAACATTATGTGCGCGGTACGTTCACCAACCTGAACCTGGATTTCCTGGAGGACGTAAAGGCGCTTTATGAAGAGGGCTTCCGCCAGATTTCCATAGAGCCTGTCGTGCTTGCGCCGGAAAGCCCGTACGCCATCCATCAGGAGCATTTGCCTCGCATCATGGAGGAGTACGACAAGCTTGCAGCCTATCTGATGAACAGCCGCAGGGAAGGGAAGTGGTTCAACTTCTTCCACTTTATGCTGGATATGGACAACGGCCCTTGCCTGAAAAAACGCATTACCGGCTGCGGCGCGGGGACGGAATATGTCGCCGTAACGCCGGACGGGGATATTTACCCCTGCCATCAGTTTGTGGGGGAAGAAGACTTTAAAATGGGAAACGTATTGGACAATTCCTTTGACGAAAGCCTGCAAAAGCCGTTTCAGGAATGCACCGTCCGTACAAAGCCCGCCTGCAGGCAGTGTTGGGCAAAGTATTTCTGCAGCGGCGGCTGCGCGGCCAACGCCTGGAAATATCAGAAGAATATTTCCGTTCCGGATGAAATCGCCTGTGCGCTGGAGCGCAAACGTACCGAATGCGCCATAGGCATTAACTCATTGGAGCGGTAACAAACGGGAGGCTCAAAATGAAACCGATTGGGCGAATACTGTCGCTTCTGCTTGCCTGTCTCTTCCTGCTCGGATGCGCGAAAGGGGAGGCGCAAAGCGGCAAGCGCCCATCCAGCCAAGCGGCGGGGCCAAATGCGCGCCAGCTGTTTGTTTCTTTTACGCCAACCCCCGCACAGCCGACGGCATCGCCTCGCAATACGCCCACGCCGACTCCTACGCCAGCGGCTCCGCCTTCGCCAACCGTTATACAACAGCCTGCTTCGCCTTCACCCTCCGTTACGCAGCAGCCGATACCGTCTCTTTCCCTTACAAAAGCGGAGATCAAGCGCCTTGCGCCGACGACTGGTATGACATTTGAAGAGCTGGTGGGGGATAACGGCATCTATGAATCGCCCGTGGCGTACCCTTCTCCCGGAACGTTTCGTATCGTGATAGACGTCTACCATCAGGTCGTGCTTATATATCAACGGGATCAAAAGGACGCGTATACCGTACCCGTTCGCTTTATGGTCTGTTCTACGGGGGCACAAAAAACGCCGACTCCAAGGGGGACATTTTCTTCCGGCAGCCATAAGGTGCGGTTCGGATTGTTTGTCAACGACGGCGTTTACGGCCAGTATTGGACGCAGATTACCGGAAAAATCTATTTTCATTCCCTGCTTTACACCAAGAAAGACGCGCAGTATTATACGTCTTCCTACAGCAAGCTGGGGCAGCGCGCCTCGCACGGCTGCGTGCGCCTTTTGGTGCCGGACGCGCGTTGGATCTACTACCATATCGCGCCGGGCACAGAGGTTGAAATCCGCAGGGGCTCCAAAGAGGATGTTGAAACCGCGTTTATTAAGGAGAACCTCACGCGTCCCAAACGGCCGAAGAACCGCCCCAAGCTGGACCCGGGGAAGGTGCCGGATACGGATAACTGGAACAGCGCAACCTATTTACAAAACTATGCAAGCGTTGTTTCCACAAGATAATGGAGAGCAGTTTTGTCGCTCTTGAAACCGCGCATGCGTTATGACATAATAGGTACGTTGCCCGGGCGTTGTATAAAAAAACGCTTTCCCCGGGTTCGGACAGGCAGTTCCAATGCATGCGTTCTGCATGGATAAAAGGAGGAATGCGTAGTGAGTGTACGCAAGGTCGTTTCTCTTATCATCGTTGTTTTGCTTACGGCGGCCATCGGGTATATCGGCTTTTTCGGCATCGCATGGGGGATCTACGAGGTAAGGCCGTTTGTGGAGCAGGTTCCCAAAGGCTTGGAGCTTGCGGGCGGCATGTCCTTGTTGTTTGAAGCAAAAGAAGGTACCGAAGCGTCCGCCGCCGATATGGACACGGTGGCGAATATTACGCGCAAGCGTCTGGAAGGCGCGGGCTATGCCGACGCTTCCGTCGTGCGCGTAGGGGAGAATGCCATCCGCGCGGATGTTTCCATCAGCGGTACGGACGAGCAGGTGGGCGCCGCCTATCTTTCGCAGTATATTTCCGAACCGGCCAAACTCGCTTATAAGGACCCGGAGGGCAACGTCATATTCGACAACTCCGGTATCAAGCGCGCATATGTGCAGGTCAATCAGCAACAGACGTCGCTTACCGCGGGTTCTACCTATGTGGTAGGCTTCTCCCTCAAGCCGGAATCCGTAAATGCGCTTAAGAAAGCAAGCGAACAGAACATCGGCAAGCAGTTCAGCGTGGAACTCAACGACCAGCTGATTGCCCAGCCGATCATTAATTCCGTGATCTCTGGCAGCGAGCTGTACCTGGATACCGGTTCCTTGACGGCGGAAAGCGCAAGCCTGCTTGTGCACCAGCTTAACAGCGGGGTATTGCCCGTGGCCGTTACCCTGACGAAGGTTTCGGATCTTGGCGCTACGCTTGGCAACACTGCCGCCACGACCGTTACGACCATATTTGGTGTGGTCCTGGCGCTGGTATTGGTGCTGCTTATTATACGCTTCCGTCTGGCCGGACTGGTTGCGGACCTCTCATTGCTGATATTCGTGCTTGTGCTTTTAATGAGCCTTGCGACGATCCCGGGCATCCGGATGAACCTGCCGGGCGCTGTGGGGATTTTAATGTCCCTCGCGCTTGCGGCAGTCTCGGACAGCCTGCTGTTTGCGCGTCTGCGGGAAGAAATTCTTCTTGGCAAAACGGTGCGCACCGCGGCAAAATCAGGCTTTTCCGAAGTATTTAAGCCCATTCTCCATACGCATTTTGTCGTGCTGCTGCTCTCGCTTACCTTACTCATTGCGGGCAATCACCCGGTGAGAGATTTTGCGGGCGTGCTCGCCGTGGGTTCGGTATTCAGCTTCTTGCACGCATTGGTCACGCGCGGGCTGTTCAGCCTGCTGATGGGCTTCCCGGTCGGCAATAAAAAGCTGTATGTATCCCGTCGGGCGGTTGCCGGCAGGGCTGCCCAGTAAGGAGGAAACGCAAATGGATTTTTTCAAAAATTTCAAGCGGTTGCACACCGTTGCTCTTGCGCTTATCGCTATGACGATCATCGTCTGCGCGGTGTTCGGCGGCCTTCGGACGGGCATTGATTATGCGGGCGGTACGCTGATTACCATTAATGTAAATAAGGAATTTGAAGAAAGCGCCATTACCGCTGCGCTCAAAGAAAACGGCGTTGCCGGCGCGCGTGTGCAAACGGCGGGGGACAAACAGACGCTTGCGGAAATCCGCCTCCAGTATTCCGGCGATGCCGACGCGCTTGCAAGCGGCATCCAGCAAAGCGTTGCAAAGACCTATCCGGGCGCAAAAGTTGTTTCTACCGAGGCCGTCACTGCGGCATACGCAGGGAAGCTCTTTATCAGCCTTTTGGTATCGGTGGTTTCGGCCTGCGTCATCGGGTTCCTGTATGCGTGGGCTAGGTACGGCCTCCGGGCCGGGATTTCCGCGGGACTGATGCCGGTCTACGCGCTTGCATTGTTAATTGGTATTACCGGCGCGCTTCGCCTCACGGTCAATACGCCGTTTATTGGGGCGGTGCTGCTGACGGCCGCCTGTTCGGTTTATAGCGTTTTTCTACTCTTTGAACGCCTGAAGGAAAGCTATCAGAGTGATCCGCAGGCGGACAAGCACCGCAGGGAGCTTGCCAATGCGGGCATCCGCGTAAGCGTCCCGCGCCTGCTGACGCTCTTTGGCGCGCTTGCCGTCGTGCTGGCTGCGCTTGGCGTTTGCGGCGGCACGTCCTTGCGGGAATTTGCGCTGCCCGGCATCATCGGCCTTATTGCATGCGCGTTTTCTTCCGTATTCCTTGCGGCGCCCTTGTGGGTAACCTTGCAGGAGCGCGCGGAGCGCAGGCCTGCCGTTCAAAAGAAGAAGGACGTAAAAAAGGCTGTAAAGAAGAAATAAATACAATGGGGCGGGCGGAAGAGCCCGCCCCGTTTTTAAGAGGAAGTATGCTACGTTTTGAACCGTATTTACAGGAAAACGCAGCGCTAAGTAAACGCATTGCGAAAGAAAACGGGATTTCCGTTCTTTTGGCGTCCTTGCTGATAAACCGGGGAATTTGCGAACACGGGGAAATTGCGGCGTTCCTGCATCCCGGGCCGGAGCAGCTCTGTGACCCGTTTCTTTTGGACGGTATGCGGGCTGCGGTTGCGCGTATTCGAAAGGCGCTGGAACAAAAGGAGCGCATCTGCGTATATGGGGACTATGATGCGGACGGCGTATGCTCCACCGCCATGTTGGTCACATATCTCCGCACACAGGGCGCTGATGTGTTGCATTATCTTCCTTCCCGCCATACGGAAGGGTACGGCATGAACGTTGAAGCGCTCAAGACCGTTGCTTCCCGGGGTGTCGCTTTGATCGTCACGGTGGACAACGGCATTGCGGCAAAGGAAGAAGTCGCCCTATGCTATGCGCTTGGCATGGAGGTCATCATAACGGACCACCAT
This sequence comes from Bacillota bacterium, assembly GCA_023455425.1. Lineage (GTDB taxonomy): Bacteria > Bacillota > Clostridia > Christensenellales > CAG-138 > JAEYLA01. The sequence goes on from JAEYCM010000020.1 coordinate 70,578, forward strand.
CAATGCCCGGAAGAACTGCCGGCTTGTAGCGCCGTCATCAATCCGCATGTAAGCGGCAGCGCGTATCCCAACCCGGATCTTTGCGGGGCGGGGGTGGCGTTAAAACTCATACAGGCTCTGGGCGCAACGCAGGCGCAGCTGCAAGGATACCTGCCGCTTGCGGCGCTGGCCACAGTGGCGGATATCGTACCCCTGCGCGGGGAGAACCGTGCTATCGTCAGCATGGGCATGCCGCTTGTGCCCGGTCATATGGGGCTTAGGGCGCTGCTTGCGGTATCGGGCAGCGCGGGGCAGGAGATTACAAGCGAAACGCTCGCATTCCGGCTTGCCCCGCGCATCAACGCCGCGGGCCGGATGGGAGACGCGGAACGCGCGCTGCTGCTGTTGATGGCGGAAGACGAAAGCAGGGCGCAATCACTGGCCCTTGTGCTCAATGAGGAAAATGAGCGCAGGCAGGATGAGGAAAGAGGCATTCTGCTCGAAGCGCGCCGTATGCTGCAGGGCAAAAATGTAGCGGCTATGCGTGCGATTGTACTGTATTCCCCCAATTGGAGCCCGGGGGTCATCGGCATTGTAGCGTCCAAACTGGTGGACGAATATTATAGACCGGTGCTGTTGTTCCATTTGAGTGAGGGCGTGCTCACGGGTTCCTGCCGCAGCATACCGGGCGTACACCTGTACGAAGCTTTAAGCGCATTCGGCGGGATGTTCCTGCGGTTTGGCGGGCATGCGCAGGCGGCTGGGCTTACCATGGAATTTGAGAAGTTCCATGAATTTTCCGCAGCGTTTGACGCCTACTTGCGCAAAGCCTACCCGGCCTCCGTTTTTGTTCCGTCCGCAAAATACGAATGCGCGCTCAACCTGCCGCAGCTTACGCTGCAAACCGCGCAGGAGCTTTCGCTGCTTGCGCCGTATGGGGAAGGCAATCCCCAGCCGGTATTCCTTGCGCACGATATTGGCCTTACAGATGTGGAGACGATGGGCAGGGACGGCGCGCATCTAAGAGCCAACGCGGAGCAGGAGGGGCGGTCGGTCCGTCTTGTGGCCTTTGGAAGGGGTAAGGACAGCGGCACGTATATGGGCGGCGGGCGTTTCAACATCCTGTATACGCCAGAAGCGAATGTGTGGCAGCAAAGGGCGCGCCTGCAGCTGATGCTGCGCGCCATCAAACCCGTTTCCCCGTTTGAAAGCCCGCAGCGTATCGCAAATGGCGCAATGAAATTTTATGATGCTTTTTTTCGGAATTTTTTATATAATGATATTTGTGGCGCTGACACCGTGTCCGTGGGGGATATGGATACAGCCGTGATCCGGGCCTTGGAAGAGGAACCCGAGGGAACGCTTGTTCTCTGCCTGACGCCCGCAGGCGCGTTAAGTCTAAGCAGCCTTTTGGATGCGAACGGGCTTACCGATCTTGCGGATGTCTATTTCCACAGGATTCCGCAGGAGCAGGGTACGGGCAACGCTGTGGTGCTGGCCCCGTATTTCACCGGAGAAGCGTTTGTGCATGCGCGTATTTTCGTGTATGACGGCTATATGCCATATGCGCCTGCGCTCAAATTTTCGGGCAGCGCGTATGTGCCCATGGACTCTAAGGCAGATACGCTGCTTGCGCCGCTGTCGCTTTCCCGTACGGAAATGGGCTACCTGTATCAGGTATTTCTTTCCCGTTTGAAGCTTGGCGCAGCACCCCGTTGGGAGCTTGTCGCGCTTCCGGCGCTACCGGGCCGTGAAGCCGCCATGATGGCGCTTTTAGTGTTTATAGAGCTTGGCTTTTTTGAATGGAACGCCAGGGACGATATCGTATCCGCATCCGCCGGGGCAGCGCCGCGCGGCCTGTTTGAAAGCGGGCTGTATTCCGCGGCAAATATCAGCTGACTCAGGGCAATTGCAATTGAGGAGGAACAACTATGGACTTAAAATCGTATATCCGCAATATTCCCGATTTCCCCAAGGAAGGCATTCTGTTTCGGGATATCACGACACTCCTCAAGGATAAGGACGCTTACCGTGAGCTGGTGTGCACCATTGTAAAATCGCTCGAAGGCAAAGAGGTTGATCTTGTGATCGGGCCCGAAGCGCGCGGGTTTGTCATCGGCTCCGCGGTTGCCTATGCGATGGGCGCGGGCTTTATTGTGGCGCGCAAGCCCGGCAAGCTTCCTGCAAAAACCAACCGCTATTCCTACGGCCTGGAGTACGGCACGGACGTTCTCGAGGTACATGAGGATGCCATAAAACCGGGGCAGAAGATCGTGATTGTGGACGATCTTTTGGCGACCGGCGGCACGGCGCTTGCTACCATCCGCCTTGCGGAACAGGCGGGCGGGGAAGTCGTGGGAGCGCGTTTTGCCATTGAGCTTATGGATCTTAATGGCCGCGAACTGCTCAAAGGTTACGATGTTTGCGCCGTAATGGAGTTTTAATTTTTACGTAAAAGAGATAAATCAACGGCACTGCCGTTGATTTATGCTTTGTATCAAAAGCGTTTGTCCCGTAGAGTTTGACGGAAAGGAGGGGAGCGTATGGAGCAGCAGGCGGTAGGCTACTGTGTCAGAAAAGAATTTATGCAGCCACATGTGGACCAGCTATATGACATCTGCAAAAAGACGTTTACGCCGGAGCAGTTAAAGCTGCTGCAAAAGGCGATTGATTTTGCAAAGGACGTCCATAGGGAACAGCGCCGGGAATCGGGCGAATTGTACTATATGCACCCCGAAGCCGTCGCTATCATGCTCTACGAAATGGGCATGGATTGCCCCACCGTCATCGCGGGCCTGCTGCATGACGTCGTAGAGGATGGCAAGGATGTTTCCGTGGAGAAGGTTTCAGCCCTCTTTGGGGACGAGATCGCCACCATGGTGGACGGCGTCACCAAGCTGACCAAATCCGGCGAACAGGATTTTATCACCAAGCAGGAGCAGCAGGCGGAAAACCTGAGGAAGCTGTTCCTTGCTATGGCCAACAATGTGCGCGTGGTCATCATCAAGCTTGCGGACCGTTTGCACAACATGCGCACGCTCGAATACTGCGACACCACAAAGCGCGCCAGAAAGGCAAAAGAAACGCTGGAGGTCTACGCCCCGCTCGCGCACCGTTTTGGTATGGGCGCCATCAAGGGCGAACTCGAAGACCTTTCCTTCATGCACCTGATGCCCGATGAATACGAGCAGTTGCGCGAGGCGATCGAACCGCGCCAGGCGGAACGCATGGAGCTGTTAAAGAGCGCCATCGACACCATTAAAGAGCACCTGGACGCCGTGAACATCCATGCGGAAATCAACGGCAGGCCAAAGCATCTCTACAGCATCTATCGTAAGATGACCAAGCAGAGTAGGCCGCTCGATGAAATTTATGATTTAATAGCCATCCGTATTATCGTGGAGACGGTAAACGATTGTTACGCGACGCTGGGCGTCATCCATTCCGTATGGAAGCCGATGCCGGGGCGGTTTAAAGACTACATTGCCATGCCCAAGACCAACATGTACCGCTCGCTGCACACCACGCTCTTCGGCGATCACGGCTTGCCGTTTGAAGTGCAGATTCGTACTTCTGAAATGCACCGCACGGCGGAATACGGTATCGCGGCGCACTGGATGTACAAAGAAGGCCGCGGCAACCAGGACGATCTGGACGGCAAAATGGCCTGGCTGCGGCAGGCGCTGGAGCTTGATAACGACGCCGACAGCGCGCGGGACTTTGTGGACGGCGTCATGAAGGATTTCTTCAGCGAGTACGTCTTCGTCTTAACGCCGCGCGGAGAAATTTTAGATCTTCCCACCGGGTCTACGCCGCTTGATTTTGCCTACCGCATCCATACCAATGTGGGACACCGCTGCCAGCACGCAAAGGTGAACGGCAGCATGGTCCGCCTTGACTATAAGCTCAAAACCAACGATGTGGTGGAAATTATCACCTCATCCAACCAGCTTGGCCCCAGCCGGGATTGGCTGCATATCGTCAAGACCCAGCAGGCGAAATCCAAGATCCGGCAATGGTTCAAAAAGGCAAACCGGGAAGAAAACGTGCAAAAAGGGCGTGAAATGCTCGAAGGTGCCGCCAAGCGCCACGGGCAGCAGCTTTCGCTTCTCACCAAGCCCGAGTTTTACGCGGATCTTCTTAAAAAGCTTAATATGAGCAGTATGGACGACGTGTACAACGCCATCGGCTACGGCGGCATTTCCACCGGCCAGGTGCTGCATCGTTTGATGGAGAAGCAGCGCAAGCAGGCGCAGGAAGAGGAAATGCTCCAGCGCATGCGCGCCATAGAGGAAAACGGCGGCATCCAGCAGCGGCCCATTGAGCACAAGTCCACCAGCATGCACGGCGTGATCGTGCATGGCGAGCCCAACATGATGGTGCGCTTCGCGCACTGTTGCAGCCCTGTGCCGGGGGATGACATTATTGGATATATCACGCGCGGGCGCGGCGTCTCCATCCACCGCAAGGATTGCCCCAACGCAAAAGAACTGGTGGGGGAAGAAGGCCGGATCATTCCCGTGGAATGGGCGGTGGACGAAAAGTCCAGCTATACGGCAAACATCAACCTGACCGCCGGCGACAGGCCGGGTATTTTGATGGATGTTTCGCAGGTGCTCTTAAGCATGAACGTCAACATTAAGACCATCAACGCGAAGACGGATAAAAACGGAATGGTGTACGTACAGATGTCCTTTGACATCACCAATACCTCGCAGCTCAACAACATTATAAAGAATTTGCGGAAGATCAAAGCGGTTACGGAAGTATACCGCTCCGGCCACTGAACGGATTCACTTAGGAGGAACGATGCGGGCGGTTGTACAGCGCGTCAAGCGCGCCAGCGTGAAAGTTGAAGAAAGCGTGACGGGCAGCATTGAAAAAGGGCTGCTCGTGTTTTTAGGCATCGAAGAAGCAGATACCGGCGAGGACGTCCGATATATCTGCGATAAAGTGATAAACCTTCGGATATTTGAGGACGAGGCGGGCAAAATGAACCGTTCGGTCCTTGACGAAGGAGGGAGCGTGCTGCTCGTTTCCCAGTTTACGCTGTACGGCGACGCGCGCAATGGCCGAAGGCCAAGCTTCAGCAAGGCGGCGCGCCCGGAAAACGCCATGCCGCTCTATGAAAAAGCCATCCGCATGCTCAAAGAGGCGGTTCCGGTGGAAACAGGCGAATTTCAGGCCATGATGGAGGTTTCCCTCCTCAACGACGGACCTGTTACCATACTGCTCGAAAGCAAGAGGTTGTTTTAATGCATATTGAGACCATCATCTCGGGCCCCTTGGACGTCAACTGCTATGTGCTGTGGGAGGACGGCGGTTCCTGTGCTCTGATCGATCCCGCAGCGGAAGAGCCGGTGCTCGATTATATAGGCACCCAGCGCCTCAACTGTACGCATATCCTTTTGACCCACGGGCATTTTGACCATATCGGAGGCGTTGCGGGCATCAAGGATAAGACGGGCGCGCTTGTATGCATCCACCAAGAGGACGCGGGGATGCTTACAAGCGATAGTGAAAGCCTTGGCGCAATGATGGGCTTTCACAACGCGCCGGTTCGGCCGGACCTGCTGCTTGGAGACGGGGACATGATCGAAGCTGTGGGGACAAAACTCCGTGTCATCCATACGCCCGGCCACACACGGGGCGGGGTCTGTTATCTGGAAGAAAGTGGACGCGTGCTGTTCACGGGCGATACCATATTCCGCCTTGGCGCGGGCCGGGCGGATTTCCAAGGCTCGGACGAACGGGACCTGTACCGTTCCATCGTAAATAAGCTCTTCACGCTTGACGGGGATTATACGCTATATCCCGGCCATAACCGCCCCACCACACTGGAGATGGAGCGCGAGCGTAATACGTTTATCCGCCATTACAGGGGGTTCGGGTGGTAAGGCTTCACACCAACAAGGAAGAATATTGGAACGACCTGTGCGAAATCATCCGCGCATACTTGGGTATGGCGGAAATCAAAGCTATTCCCGTCTTTGAGGACGTGGAAGGATACGCATTATCTGTTGTTCTTGTTCAGCAAAACGGCTATCGGGCGTTTGCGCAGGGCCGGAAAGATGGCGCCCGTTTCGTTGCCTCTATCCCGGTAAAAGCAAGCATGGAAGATGCGCCGCTTTTATTGAAGCGGCAGGAAAAGCGCGCGATGAAGATTGCGCTTTTTCGTGTACTGCGTGAGCTGGAGCCCGACATTCTCCTGCCCTGGGGGTCGCTGACCGGCATACGCCCCACCAAGCTGCTGCGCGAGCTGATGGAGGACATAGGGGAACCAGAAGCGCTGCGCATGTTTTCTGAAGAATTTGACGTGCAGCCCGCAAAGGCCGCGCTTGCCTCAAAAATTGTAGAGATTCAGCAGCCAATTTTGCAAAGCGTGCGGCCCGATGAGGTCAGCCTGTATGTCGGCATCCCATATTGCAGGACGCGCTGCCTGTACTGCTCGTTTCCTTCCGTGGTATCGGGGGATAAGGGTGTGCCGGACCTGTATTTTGACGCGCTGCTCCAGGAACTCTCCTTGAGCGCGGCCATCGTTCGGGAGGCGGGCTTTGCTGTGCGCAGTACGTATATTGGCGGCGGTACGCCCACCGTGCTTTCGGCCAATCAACTGACAAGGCTTTTGGAACATACAAAAACCTGTTACGGCGGTTTTGGCATGGAGCTGACGGTAGAGGCCGGGCGGCCGGATTCGTTACATGAAGAAAAACTTCGCGCCTTGCATGCGGCAGGCGTAAAACGTATTTCGTTAAACCCGCAGACCATGCAGCATGAAACGCTCAGGCGGATTGGCCGGGAGCACACGCCCGAAGAGCTTGTCGCAATATACCGTGTGGCGCGTGAAATCGGGTTTCAAAGCATCAATATGGACGTTATTGCGGGCCTTCCCGGCGAAAGCCCTGCGGAGTTTGAGGATACGCTCAGGCAAATTGAAACGCTTAAGCCGGACAACCTGACGGTGCATACGCTGGCGGTCAAGCGTTCTTCCCGCTTAAAGGAACAGATCGAAACATATCCGCTGCCCGAGCCTGCCGCTGCGGAGCGCATGGTGGAACTTGGCATGGAATATGCGCGGAGAATGGGGATGCAGCCGTATTACATGTACCGGCAGAAATATATGCGCGGCAATCTCGAGAACGTGGGCTATGCCGTGCCCGACAAAGAATGCATCTACAACGTGGACATGATGGAGGAAGCCGTCAGCATCATGGCGCATGGCGCGGGGTCTATGACCAAACGCGTGTTTTTGGGACGCGATCTCAGGGTGGAGCGTCTGCCCGCGCCAAAGGATATTGCGACATATCTAAATAAACTGCCTGCTTTTTTGGAAAGCAAGCGGGCACTGTTCTGCGAGTAAGTTCCAACATCATTTAAAAAATAAAAATATGCCCGGTAGGAGTAGAATCCCGCCGGGTATATTTAACTATTCCATTGTGAAATGTGGTGAGCATATGAAAAACGGCATCCAGGCAATCATTGACCGGGTCAGTTTGAAGAAGCTCATTTTCTGCGCGTTTCTTTTCATTTTGCTCTTTGTGACCGTAACAGTCTATGTGCAGCTTTCCGGGTTTATCGGGCAGGTCAGCCGTGCCCGTGCGGAAGGGATTACGCAACGGGTACTTCAGATTATCGGGGACCAGATGGATCATTACCTGCAGGGCCCGGAATATGTCAATGCGCTCAATATTGAATTGGCGCAGAGCGGGAAGTTTGACCTCTCCAACCCGGACGAGTTGGGGAGAATATTCCTTCGGGAAGTGCTTACAAGCGAACAGGCGGATTATATCTATTTCGCCAACGAGCAGGGCGGCATTGTATCCTCCGGTGAAACGGACGACGGATATACGATTTCCCATACGCCCCGGATGCAGGCCGGAGCGTTTCTTATAAACGCTGCGGATAAAAACGGAACTATCCTCTCGCTTAGCAAACGTATTGAGGCGTTTGATCCGAGAAGCCGCGCTTGGTACAGCGAAGCGAAGGTTAAAAAAACAAGCCATTGGTCCGGAGTGTATGGCGGCGTCAGCGAGCCCACGCTTGGCATCACGGCCTCCGCGCCGCTTACGGATGCAGCGGGCAACATCATCGGCGTGTTTGGCGCAGATATTTTATTGAACAAGCTTTCCGAATTTCTTGCACGCGTGGCGGTAACGCCCCGTTCCGAAATCTATCTGCTGGAAGAAAGCGGGCTTGTAATCGCTTCCTCGGATGAGACTCTTCCACTGTTTTCAGATACGCTGGAGCGCATGAAATCTTCCGACGCGACAGGTGTTCTCAAGGAAAGCTGGGATGTTCTTTCGGAAAATTCCAGACTATATCCCGGTTTTTCATCCAGCCTGGGAGAATACCGTATCGGCGGAGAAAGCCGGTACTTGAGCCTGAGCCGCTATACCTACAAAGACAATGCCAATATCAACTGGATTATCCTGATCGTGATGCCGCAGAAGGATCTCATTACCGATCAGGACGCATTATACCAAAGGCTTGTTATGATGCTTGCCATCGCCCTCGCGCTGTCCATGCTTGTCGGCGCGGGCATTGTGCGGATCATCCTGCGTCCCATCCGCATGCTCAAAGACAGCGTACAGGAAATCTGCAGCGGAAGCTGGGGCAGGGAAATCCGCGTTCAACGAAAGGACGAGCTTGGGGAACTGGCCTCCGCCTTTAATGTCATGTCTGAAACCATTCGCTCCACCTGCGACACGCTTGTGCAGAGGAACAAGGAGCTGCGTTATCTGAACGCGCACTTGGAGGATGTTGTCCATCAGCGGACAGAGGATTTGAGAAAGCTATCCATTACGGACGATCTGACGGGGCTTTACAATCACCGCTACATCATTGATTTTCTGCTGAAAAAAACCGAGGAGGCGGCAAGGTACCAGTATCCGCTTTCTATTGCGCTCTTCGACCTGGATTATTTTAAGCGCATCAACGACTCTTACGGGCATTTAAAGGGCAACGAAGTCCTGATCAAGCTTGCAAAGTGTCTTACCGAAAACGTGCGCCATACGGATGTGGTAGGCCGTTACGGCGGGGAAGAGTTTTTGGTGATTTTACCCTATACGCCGTTGGAGGAAGCGTACGCAATTGCGGAGCGGATTCGCCGGAAGACGGAAGAATTGCTGTGGTTTGAGGAATATCCCGCAGTAAAAATCACAATCAGCGGCGGCGTCGCCATATTCCAAACCGATACCGACACGGCGGAAAAGCTGATTGCCCGCGCGGATGAAAGACTGTACCGCGCCAAAGAGTCCGGGCGCAACCGGATGGAAAAGTAGCGCGGAGGTGAGGCGTACTTGTATATTGCGCCACCCGGTTGACAGCGCGCCCTCCTTCGCGCTATACTTTACTTTAATTGCATAGTTGCGATAATTGCATAGTTGCGATGAAAAAGAGGAGTACGTTTTGTTCCGGCAGCAGAGAGGCGGCTTCACCGGCTGAAAGGGCCGCTGGCACAGGAAAAAACGGAAGGTCGCTTTGGAGCATTGCGGGGTGAAAGCTTCATTAGCCCCGACGCGCGCGCGGCGTTATGGCGCATGAGAGTGGGGCGTCTTTAGAAAAGATGTTCAACAAAGGTGGTACCGCGGGTGTTCTTCGTCCTTTGAGAGGAAGAACGCCTTTTTTGTTGCCTATAATAGCTTTGAATCCAAAGGAGGAAATAAGCCAATGGAAATGAACAAGACCTATGACCACAGCGCAGTGGAGAACCGTTTATATGAGATTTGGGAACAGAACGGGTATTTTCACGCCAGGCCCAATACTGGAAAGCCGCCCTATACCATTGTGATACCGCCGCCCAACATCACGGGGCAGCTCCACATGGGCCACGCGCTGGACGAAACCTACCAGGATGTGCTCACGCGGTATAAACGCATGAGCGGCTTTGAAACGCTGTGGCTGCCGGGCACGGATCACGCCTCCATTGCAACAGAGGTGAAGATCGTGGAGCAGATGGCCAAGGAAGGCCTCACCAAGAAAGATATTGGCCGGGAAGCGTTTTTGGAGCGCGCTTGGGAATGGAAACGCGTATACGGCGGACGCATCGTCAACCAGCTGAAAAAACTCGGCTCCTCCTGCGATTGGGAGCGCGAGCGTTTTACCATGGATGAAGGCTGCAACAAAGCCGTCATCAAGGTGTTCGTGGACCTCTACAACAAGGGGCTTATTTACCGCGGTGACCGTATCATTAACTGGTGCCCGGATTGCAAGACGGCGCTTTCGGACGCGGAAGTGGAATATGAGGAACAGAACAGCTTCCTCTGGCAGGTGCGCTACGATGCGCCGGACAAGAGCTATTCCATCACCGTCGCCACCACCCGACCCGAAACCATATTGGGCGATACCGCCATTGCCGTGCATCCGGAGGATGAGCGCTATGCGGCAATCGTGGGCAAAACCGTGCTCGTCCCGGTCCTGGGGCGCGAAATCCCCATTGTGGCCGACGCATACGTGGAAAAGGAATTCGGCACGGGTGCCGTGAAGATCACGCCCGCGCACGATCCGAACGATTTTGAAGTGGGTGTGCGGTGCAAGCTTCCCACGCTTCGCGTATTTACGGACGACGGACATATCAACGAACTTGGCGGCGCGTATGAAGGCCTGACGCTTTCGGAATGCCGCAAGAAGTTTGTGGCCGATCTTGAGGCCGCGGGCGCTCTAATAAAGGTGGAGCCCTATGCCCACAATGTAGGTACCTGCTACCGCTGCCACCACACGGTGGAACCGCTGGTGAGCAAGCAGTGGTTTGTGGATATGAAGCCGCTCGCTGCCCCCGCCATCGAGGCTGTGCGCTCCGGCTCCATCAAGTTTGTACCCGAACGGTTCGATAAGACCTATTTTAATTGGATGGAAAACATCCGAGATTGGTGCATTTCCCGCCAGCTTTGGTGGGGCCACCGCATTCCCGCGTACTATTGCGACGCCTGCGGCGAAACGGTGGTGCAGGAGACCGCGCCCGCTGCTTGCCCCAAGTGCGGACATAAGTCGTTCCATCAGGACGAGGATGTTTTAGATACCTGGTTCAGCAGCGGCATGTGGCCGTTCTCCACACTCGGCTACCCGGAGCAGACGGAGGAGCTTAAATACTTCTACCCGACTTCCACACTGGTAACGGGATACGACATCATATTCTTCTGGGTCGCGCGCATGATCGTGTTCGGCCTGCATGTCATGAATGAAAAGCCGTTTGATACGGTGTATATCCACGGCATCGTACGGGATAGCCAGGGCAGGAAAATGTCAAAATCCCTGGGCAACGGCATCGACCCCCTGGAGGTCATTGAAAAGTATGGCGCGGACTCGCTGCGCTTCAGCTTGCTCACCGGTAACTCCGCAGGCAATGACATGCGTTTTTATTGGGAGAAGGTGGAGGCTGCGCGCAATTTCTGCAACAAGGTATACAATGCCGCCCGCTTTGTGCTGATGAACCTTGGAGACGAACCGGCAGGGGAGATCAGCCCGGCATTGCTCGATTCTTCCGACAAGTGGATATTAAACCGCCTCAATGAGGTGGTGGGCGAGGTCACAAGTAACCTTGACGCGTACGAGCTGGGCCTTGCCGCGCAGAAGGTCTACGACTTTATCTGGACGGAATTCTGCGACTGGTATATCGAGATCGCAAAGATCCGCCTCTACGGCGAGGATCAGGCCGCAAAGAGCCATGTGCGAGCCGTTCTGTTAAGGGTGTTGGGCGATTCGATGAAGCTTTTACATCCCTTTATGCCGTTTATTACGGAAGAGCTGTATACGCACCTGCCGAAGGCGGATGAAACGGTTATGCTTTCCAATTGGCCCAAGGTAGAGGAGGCGCTCCATTTCCCCAAGGACGCGCAGGATATGGAAGCGGTGATGGAACTCATCCGCTCCATCCGCAACATCCGCGCGGAAATGAACGTGCCGCCCGCCAAGCGCATCAGCGCGGTACTCATCACCAAGCCGGAGCTTATCCGTGTATTTGAGGGCGCGGGCGTGTACATGAACCGCCTTGCGGGCGTGGAGCATGTAACTGTGAAACAGACAAAAGAAGGCATCCCTGCCAACGCCGTTTCCGTGGTGTGCTCCGCTGTGGAAGCGTTTATCCCGCTTGCGGAGCTTGTGGACATTGAAAAGGAACGCGAGCGCGTTGCCAAGGAAATCACCCGTATGCAAGGCGAAATTGACCGCGCGGCCGGCAAACTCAACAACCCAGGCTTTGTCGCAAAAGCGCCCCAGCGTGTGATTGAAGAAGAGCAGGCGAAGCTTGCGACGGCGCAGGAAATGCTGGAGAAGCTCAAAAACAGGCTTCACGACCTTGGCTGACGAAACATAACCTTGTTGTATAAACACAACAAACATCGGCGCGGGATCAGGAATGATTCCGCGCTTTTTCGTGTTTTTATTCGCTGTTTGGTTGCACAGACCCGCCGCCTCCAGTATAATGGGTAGCGAGCGCGGCTCGTCGCCACGGTACAAACGCAATATACTGCCTGAATACGGCAATGACGCACGGCAGGCAGATGGATGAAAAGGAGAAAACGCCCCATGATACAGTTCGACCTCATTCGCGCAGCGGATCCAGAAATTGCGGACGCCATGGCCTTGGAGCTTGGCCGCCAGCGGGATCATCTGGAATTGATCGCATCCGAAAATTTCGTTTCAGAGGCCGTCATGGCCGCAATGGGCAGCCATCTGACGAATAAATATGCAGAGGGCTATCCCGGCAAGCGCTACTACGGCGGCTGCGAATTTGTGGATATCGCGGAAGATCTTGCCCGCAGCCGCGCCAAGCAACTCTTTGGCGCGGAGCACGCAAACGTGCAGCCCCATTCGGGCGCGCAAGCGAACCTTGCCGTATACTTTGCGCTCTTAAACCCGGGTGATACCATACTTGGCATGAACCTTTCCCATGGCGGGCATCTCACCCATGGCAGCCCCGTCAATATGAGCGGCAAGTATTTTAATATTGTCCCTTACGGTGTAAGCAAGGAAGACGAACAGATCGATTATGAGGAGCTTGAGCGCCTTGCAGTAGAAAGCAAGCCTAAGATGGTCGTCGCGGGCGCAAGCGCGTATCCGCGCGCGATTGACTTTGCGCGTATCGGAGAAATCGCGAAGCGCATCGGCGCGTACTTCATGGTGGATATGGCGCACATTGCGGGTCTTGTTGCGGCGGGCCTGCATATGAACCCCGTGCCCTATGCGGATGTTGTGACCTCTACCACGCACAAGACGCTGCGCGGGCCGCGCGGCGGGCTAATACTCTGCAGGGAGACACTCGCAAAGGAGATCGACAAAGCGATATTCCCCGGCACGCAGGGAGGTCCGCTGATGCATACCATCGCGGCAAAGGCGATCTGCTTCCATGAAGCGCTGCAGCCTTCCTTCAAGGCGTATCAGCAGCAGATCATCAACAATGCAAAAACGCTGGGTAATGCGCTGTCCGCAGCGGGCGTTCGGCTTGTTTCCGGCGGTACGGACAACCACATGATGCTTGTCGACCTTACCCCCAAAAACCGTACCGGTAAAGAAGTGGAAAAGCTACTGGATCTTGCGCATATCACGGTCAATAAGAACACCATTCCGTTTGAAACGCTCAGCCCCTTTGTGACAAGCGGTGTGCGTATCGGTACGCCCGCGGTCACAAGCCGAGGCATGAAGGAAGCGGAAATGAACGTAATTGGCGGCCTCATCGCCTCCATTATAGACGGCGGGGAAAACGCGGTAGAGTCCGTAAAGTCCGAAGTATTGGCGCTTACCAAACGGTTTCCCCTTTACGAATAACAAAAAGAATCCGATACTGCTGGGCGGCTTGGAGCCGCTCTTTTTTTGTTGCAATCAGTACACAATATCCGAGCAAAATCCTAAACATTTTATTTGACACACTGCGCAAACTATGCTACAGTTGTATCGAAATAAATCCGACTAATTCAGTTGGATATTTAAGGAATGGTCAATGTGAAGCTTTCCACACGCGGGCGTTATGGCATCAAAGCCATGGTGGATTTGGCAGTGGAATATGGGAGCGGACCGGTCAGCGCAACGACGCTTGCAAACCTTCAGGGGGTTTCGCTTGCGTATTTGGAGCAGCTGATTGCTTCGCTTAAAAAGGCAAAACTGGTGGAATCCGTTCGCGGCGTTCAGGGCGGGTATACGCTTGCGCGAAAGCCGGAGGAGATTACTGTCAATGAAGTCTTAAAGGCGCTTGAAGGCAGCACCACGGTGGTGGATTGCGTCAGCCGCCAGACCATTGGGTGTGAACACGCCTGCACTTGCTCCGCGCGCCCCCTGTGGCTGAAGCTGCAAAACCGGATCGACGCGGTGCTGGATGAGACCACCATCAAAGACATGGCGGACGATTACATTTTACAGATGAGGCGAACGACACATGAGAGTTTATCTTGACAACGCGGCCACTACCTCCGTCAAGCGGGAAGTGCTTGATGCCATGCTTCCGTATTTCACTGAATATTTCGGCAATCCGTCCAGCCTGCACGGCTTTGCGCGCGAAGCCCACGCCGGGCTTGACACCGCGCGCCGGCAGGCTGCCAGCGCGCTCAACGCCAGCCCCGATGAAATCATATTCACCGGCTGCGGGACGGAGAGCGACAATATGGTGCTGCGCGGCGTAGCGCAGCGTTATGCGAAAAAAGGCAAGCATATCATCACCACGGCCATCGAACATCATGCCATTTTGCATACCGCCGAAGCGCTTGAAAAGGAATACGGCTTTGAAGTCACCTATCTTCCCGTGGATGAGTACGGCGGGATAACGGCACAGCAGGTTGCGGATGCCATCCGTGAGGATACGATACTCGTCAGCGTCATGTTTGCCAACAATGAGGTCGGCACTATTATGCCCATCGCCGAGATCGGCGCGGTATGCCGTGCGAAAAAGGTACTCTTCCATACGGACGCCGTGCAGGCTGTGGGACATGTCCCCATAGATGTGCAGGCCATGAATATCGATTTTCTTTCGCTTTCTTCGCACAAGTTCCACGGCCCCAAAGGCGTGGGCGTGCTGTATATGAAAAAAGGGTTGAAGTTGCCCTCTTTTATGACAGGCGGCGGGCAGGAGAAGAACCGACGCGCCGGTACGGAAAACGTGCCGGGCATCGTGGGACTTGGAAAAGCCATTGAGCTTGCCACCAGGGACATTGAAGGTGTCAACCGCGAAATTCTCCGCCTGCGGGACAAACTGATTGCGGGTATCAGGGAAAGCATTCCCGAAGTCAAGCTCAACGGCCACCCGACGGAGCGCCTGCCCAACAACGTAAATTTCAGCATACGCTATATTGAAGGGGAAGGCATGCTCCTGCTGCTTGACCTCAACGGCATTGCCGCCTCCAGCGGCTCCGCCTGCACCTCCGGTTCCTTGGATCCCTCCCATGTGCTCCTTGCCATGGGCATTCCGCACGAGATTGCGCATGGCTCACTGCGGCTGACGCTTTCGGATGAAACCACGGAGGAAGAAGTTGATTACGTGCTTGACGTACTGCCTAAAGTGGTACAGCGGCTGCGCGATATGTCTCCCTTATACAATACCGTACATTGAGGTGAAAAACGATGTATACAGAAAAGGTTTTGGATCATTTTGAACATCCCCGCAATGTGGGCGAACTGCCGGATTACAACGGCGTGGGCATGGTTGGCAACGCGAAATGCGGAGACATCATGAAGATGTTCATTAAGGTAAATGATGAAGAGGTGATTGAGGAAGTCAGCTTCAAGACGTTTGGCTGCGGCGCGGCAATTGCCACTTCCTCCATGGCGACCGAGATGATAAAGGGTAAGAAAGTGGAGGAAGCGCTCAAGCTTTCCAACGCCGCCGTTGTGGAAGCGCTCGAAGGCCTTCCCCCGCAGAAGATCCATTGTTCGGTGCTGGCCGAAGAAGCTGTAAAGGCGGCCATTGAAGATTACCAAAAGAAAAAGGCAGCAGGCGAATAATAAAATCTATGATAAAGCCCCGTTTGGGGCTTTTTCTTTTTTGTTTCTTTTGATATTTTATACAATTTTAAACGTATCCGCCAATGGTGACAACAGTTTCTATCATAGCTTCACATATGCTTCGGCATACTAATTCCATACGGCTCTGTGCATCGCACCAGCCTTTACATAGAGTCCAATCCGGCGGAAAGGAGAAAACTATATGCGGACACTGACACTGGGCCTTGGCGTCGGCATGATCGCAGGGGTTGCGATGGCAACGGTTGCGATTAACTCGATGTACCCCGATATACCCAAGCGGATGATGCGGGACGGCAGGCGGATCGTGCGCAGCACGAGGCGCACGATTGGCAACATCATGGGATAAGATGGGGACGGTCCGCGAAACGCGGGCCGTTTCTTTATTTGAAAAAGTGTTTATTTTCATGTATAATACAAAAGGTTAGTGATAGGGGGTACTTGGTATGACCGATCAGACACACGGAACCATGCAGTTTCAACTGCCCAAGGACAGGCGTGCCGCCAATGAAGTGCTCATGACGGTATATTCCGCCATGAAGGAAAAAGGGTATGATCCGGTTAATCAGATCGTTGGCTACCTGCTTTCCGGCGACCCTACCTATATCACCAGCTATAACAATGCGCGCTATTTGATCAGCCGTTTGGAGCGGGATGAGTTGATAGAAGAGCTGGTGCGCTTCTACGTGGAAGTCAATTCGGCGGCGGAGCAGAATACTTGAATTATGCGACCCTGGGCGGCACGGGTATCCGGGTCTCCCGCCTGTGCTTTGGCACGCTCACGATGGGGCCTTTACAGCGAAACCTGCCTCTTGCTACGGGGGCAGGTCTTTTGGATTTTGCGTTTTCTTTGGGCGTAAACTTCCTGGATACCGCCGAACTGTACGGCACTTATCCGTATATCAAAGAAGCGCTCAAATGCAAGCCGGACGCCGTGGTATGCACGAAGTCCTATTCCTATGATGCAAAAACGGCGGAAGACAGTTTTCGCGCCGCGGTGGAGGGAATAGGCCGCGAGTATATCGATCTCTTCCTGCTGCATGAACAGGAAAGTGAGCATACCATCCGCGGGCATTGGGAAGCGATGGAATACTTTTTAAAAAAGAAACGGGAAGGGCAGATCGGCGCCGTAGGCCTTTCCACCCATTATATTGCGGCAGTACGCGCCGCCAACCGATACCAGGAGCTTGAAATCATATTTCCGCTGTATAATAAGGCAGGCATCGGCATTGCGGACGGAACGAGCGAAGAAATGCTCCGGGAAATCCAAAAGGCCCACGCGCTCAACAAAGGCGTGTTCGCTATGAAGCCTTTGGGCGGCGGACATTTGATTGGCGAACGGGAAGAAGCGTTGCGGTTTGTTTTAGAGGAACCCAGCATCGCGTCTATCGCCGTCGGCATGCAGACACAGGATGAGGTAGCCTATAACTGCGCCGTATTTTCAGGGGAAACGCCTGATTCCGAGTTAACTTTCCGCATCAGCGCGCAGCCGCGCAGTCTGCTCATACAGGATTGGTGCGAGGGCTGCGGCGCGTGCGTAAAACGCTGCAAAAACCATGCGTTAAGCCTGGCGGGTGGGAAGGCTAAAGTTGAGGGAAGCCTGTGTGCACGCTGCGGCTATTGCGCAGCAGTTTGCCCGCAGTTTTGCATTAAAGTAATTTAGGGAGAAATCGTATGCAGCGTATACTTGCGCTCGATGTTGGAGACAAACGAATTGGGGTTGCGGTGAGCGATCCTTTGGGGTATACTGCCCAAGGGCTCGAAACATATACGCGCAAGGAAACACTGGAGCAGGATGTGGATTACATCTTAAATCTTGCGGAACGTTACCGTCCGGTGAGGCTGCTGTTTGGCATGCCGCGCAATATGGACGGCAGTTACGGCTTCCAGAGCGAAAAGGTACGCGCGTTTGCGGACGCAGTGCTTCAAAAATGGGACGGCGAGCACGATTTTTACGACGAGCGGCTCACCACAGCCGCTGCCGAGCGGGTGCTGCTCGATGCCGACGTCAGCCGGAAAAAACGCAGGCAGGTCATCGACAAAATGGCGGCTGTCGTCATTTTGCAGGGATACATGGAAACGCGGCACAGATAATAGAGGAGGATTACGCCATGGATGAGCGTATCGTTTCCCCGGTGGGGGAAGAACAAGACGAAGTGACGTTGCTTGACGAAAACGGTAAAGAGGTTCGCTTTGATCATTTGCTTACGTTTTTCCATGAAGGGGAGAAGTACATCGCCCTTCTGCCGCTTGAGGACGTGGAAAACGTAGACGAGGATGAAGTGGTGCTGCTGCATGTCGTCACCAAAAACGGCGAAGATGTCTACGAAACCATAGAGAACGAAGTGCTGCTGGACGAGGTGTTTGACGCCTTTATGGAGCTGTTCGAAGAAATGGTGGAGCAGGAGGACTAATTGCAGCGTATCACCGCGGTAGAACAGGGCTCTATCGCCACTTCCCTGAACATAAAAGAAGGAGATCTCCTCGTATCCATCAACGGCGAGCCGGTGCTCGACGTGGTGGATTATACGTATCTTTGCGCGGAGGAGCAGCTAAAGCTGCTGTTTGAACGCGGGGATGGCGGCAACTACGAGGTAACCATTCAAAAGGACGCGTATGCGCCGCTCGGGCTCACCTTTGAAAGCGGGCTCATGAGTACTGTCCGCGTCTGCAAAAACCGCTGCATGTTCTGCTTTATTGATCAAATGCCCAAGGGCGGGCGCAAGACACTCCAATTTAAGGACGACGATTGGCGCATGTCCTTCATCATGGGCAACTACATCACGCTTACGAACGTGGATGAAGCGGAATTTGAACGCATTCTTAAACGCAGGGTCAGCCCGCTTTTTGTTTCCGTACATGCGACGGATCCCGCTGTCCGCGTCAAAATGATGCGCAACCCCACTGCCGGGGAAATTCTTCCGCGTCTGAAGCGTTTGGCCGAAGCCGGGCTGAAATTCCATTGCCAGATCGTCTGCTGCCCCACGGTCAACGATGGGGAAGCGCTGCAACAAACGCTAAATGATCTTGCGGCCCTCCATCCGTATGCGCAGTCCGTCGCGGTCGTGCCGGTGGGACTTACAAAATTCCGGAACGGATTGGCGCCCATTCGCGTGTTTACGCAGCAAGAATCCAAGGATACCCTTGAGCAAATCCAGGCTTTTGCAGCCGGATGTATGGAACGCATGGGTACCGCGTTCGTGTTCGCTTCGGATGAATTTTATCTTGCCGCAGGCGTTAGTTTGCCGTCCTATGAGGAATACGAGGAATTCCCGCAGATCGAAAACGGCGTGGGGCTTCTAAGGTTGTTTGAATGGGAGTTTATGGAGGCGCTGGAAGAGAAAAAGCCGCTCAAAAAGCGATTTTCCTTTGAAGCGGCGGGCGGCGTGCTGGCGCATCCGTTTATGGAAAGGCTCTATCAGGTGCTTATTCCCTATGGCATGCAAAGTACGCTTTACGCCATCCGGAATGATTTTTTCGGTCCCACCATTACGGTGGGCGGGCTCATCACCGGGCAGGATTTAACCAACCAGCTCAAAGGCAGGCTTTCTACCGGGTTTTTGTTGATTCCCCATAACATGCTGCGCGAACAGGAAGACGTGTTCTTAGACGGCATGACGGTAGAGGAGCTTTCAGCAGCGCTCAACGTGCGGGTGGTTCCTGTGCGGGGCGGGGGAGACACCTGGGTGGAGACGATCTTTTCCCTGGCGGATGAAACCTAAAAGTTAAGAATGATCACAACGGCCCGTCTTGTTTAAGGCGCGTCGCTTCAACGGAGGAATAACATGGGCAAGCCGCTTGTTGCAATTGTTGGCAGGCCGAATGTGGGAAAATCCACATTGTTCAATAAGCTGATCGGCAAGCGTATCTCCATTGTGGAGGATACGCCGGGCGTCACGCGCGACCGTATTTACGGGGAGGCGACCTGGCTGACGCATGCCTTTACGCTGATCGATACCGGCGGTATTGAGCCTGCGCGCGAGGACGTCATTAGCCTGCAGATGCGCAGGCAGGTGGAGCTTGCCATTGATATGGCGGACGTCATACTGTTTATGGTGGACGGGCGCGAAGGCATGACTACCGCGGACGAGGAAGTATCGGACATTTTAAGAAGGTCCAGCAAACCCGTTGTGCTCGCCGTCAATAAAGTTGACGCGCAGAAGTTCGAAGAGAACGCCTACGATTTTTACGCGCTGGGTCTGGGCACGCCTATTACGATATCCTCTTCGCAAGGGCTGGGCTTGGGCGATCTCTTAGACGAAATCGTCGGTCACTTCCCGCCCTATGAAGCAAATGAGGAAGAAGAGACCACGGTCAACATCGCCGTTGTCGGCAAGCCCAACGTTGGAAAATCGAGCCTGGTAAACGCCATATTGGGAGATGAGCGCGTCATTGTGAGCGACATTCCCGGCACCACGCGGGATGCGATCGATACGCCGTTCAGCCGCAACGGCACGAACTATGTCCTGGTGGATACCGCCGGCATCCGCCGCAAGCGGGCCATAGAGGATGAAAGCATTGAGCGTTACAGCGTGATACGGAGCCTGGGCGCGATCCGCCGGGCGGATGTGGTGTTCATCGTGGTGGACGCGGAACAGGGGCTTTCCGAGCAGGATGTACGCATCGCGGGGTATGTGCATGAGGAAGGCAAGGCGAGCGTACTGATTGTAAACAAGTGGGACCTGATTGAAAAGGATACCCACACCATGAACAAATTCAAAAAGGACCTTCTGACCGATCTTGCGTTTATGAGCTACGTTCCCATGCTCTTTATCAGCGCAAAGACCGGCCAGCGTGTGGAGAAGGTATTAAGCCTTGCGGACGACGTATTCAAGCAGACCAGCACCCGCATTTCCACCGGTACGTTGAACGATATCGTCAGCGAGGCAATCACCATCACCGAGCCGCCCAGCGACAAGGGCCGGAGACTAAAAATCTACTATGCGACGCAGGTTTCCATCAAGCCGCCGACGTTCGTCATCAAGGTGAACGATCCGGAACTCATGCATTTTTCTTATGCCAGGTATCTTGAGAACTACTTGCGGAAATCCTTTGGCTTAACGGGGACGCCCATACGCCTGTATCCGCGTTCGCGCAACAGCGAAGGGAGCTAATGAAATGATCGGATTCTATATCCTTGCGGCGGTGCTCGGTTATCTTCTTGGCAATCTGCAAAGCGCCGTCATCATCAGCAGATTGAAATATAAGGACGATGTCCGCAATCACGGCAGCGGCAATGCGGGCAGCACCAACATGCTGCGCGTATTCGGGTTAAAATCCGGCGCTGTGACGTTTGCCGGGGACCTTTTAAAAGGGATACTCGCGGTACTCGTGGGCAGATGGATCGCCGGAGAAACCGGCGCATATATCGCTTCCTTTTTTGCCGTGCTGGGCCATTGCTTCCCGGTGTTCCTGCAATTTCGGGGCGGTAAGGGCGTCGCCTCAACATTAGGCATCGCATGGATGCTTAACCCGCTGTTTGCCGCCATCATGACGGTATGGGCCGGCCTAATGGTCGCGCTGACCCGCACCATATCCATCGTCTCGCTGACCGGCATCACGCTTTACTTTCTGCTTACGCTTGTTTTTTCATGGGGCAATACGGTGCTGATTGTCGCCGTCGGGTTGCTTTGGCTGTTGATCGTGCTGCGCCATGCCGATAACATCAAGCGGCTTATAAAAGGCGAAGAAAGTAAAGTATTTGAGAAAAAACGGGATCAGAAAGAGAAAAGCGAAACCAATCAAATCATTTAAAAAGCAAAGAGCATATAAGAAAAGCGCCCCGATGGGGCGCTTTCAATTTCTGATCAAAATTCTATTCTTCCGGCTCGGCTTCCATGACGATCTGTATAAACCGGAGCGATGCCGCAGAAAGCGGTACGCCGTCGAGCGAAATCAAACCGATCGCGCGGGAGGGCATAGGCGGGTCAAGCTCTATTTCAAACAGCTCGCCGCTTGCCAGCGCTTCCGCTGCAAACTCGCTCGTCACACAGGCAATGCCAAGGCCGATACGCGCAAACTGCACCAACAGGCTGTGCGCGCCAAGCTCGATTTCCGGATGCAGAGTAACGCCCTGCTGGGCCGCAAACGCGTCAAGATATTTGCGGGAGTTTGAGGCTTGTTCCAACAGCACCAAAGGCTCGCGTGCGAGGATGTCAAGCGGCACCTTCTGGCCTCTCAGGTGTTCAAACCGTTCCGCGGCCACAAATACATCGTGCACCTTCAGGCATTCTCGTACACACAGGGCGCCGTCTTCCACCGGAAGGTTGACAAGCGCAATATCCACTTTGCCGATTTTTAAGAGTTCCACCGTTTCCGGGGTTGTGCGGTTGGTCACCTGAAGCTGGATTTCCGGGTATTCCGCATGGAAACGCTCAAGATAGGGGAGGAGGAAGTATTGGCAGAGCGTATCGCTCGCGCCAATCATCAATCCGCCGGATTGCAGCGTACGCATGCGGTTAAGCTTATCCTCCGCAGCGGAAACAAGGCTTACGGCCTTATCCGCATAGCTATACAGCATGCGCCCTTCGCTGGTTAACGTAATGCCGCGGCTGGTGCGCGTGAACAGAGAACAATCCAGGCTGTCCTCCAGACGGCGCATGGCCTGGCTTACCGCGGGCTGGCTGATATAAAGTTCCCGCGCAGCATGCGAAAGGCTGCCGCAGCGTGCAACGGTACAAAAAACGCGATAAAGCTCAAGATCCGCAGACATATAAAAACCTCTTATTCACCCTAGATTTGGTTATGAAAAAGCTTATATGCATTATAATCTATTGCTTTACCGGATGCAAGAATCTCTTTGCCTGGCTTATCTGTGCCTGTTTTGCGTCTGTAAGCGGAGGAATTTCATTCCAATATTTGATGCGAAAACGTATGGTGCGTGGTATACTTTTATAAAAAGGCGGGAGGTATTCTGTATGCAAACGCAGGAATTCAGGTACGCTTCGGCAACAAACCTTGGCGAAAGTTTTTCTATGCTTTGGTCACCGGATGCCAGCCCCCGCGCCGTTGTACAGATTGCGCATGGCATGGCGGAACATATCGGTCGGTATACGCCTTTTGCGGAATTTTTATGCGCCAATGGATTTGCCGTTGCCGCGAACGATCATGCCGGGCACGGCAAAAGCGCGGATATTGCCGTAAAGGGCTATTTCGGCAAACAAAACGGCTGGGACGCGGTAGTGGCGGATATGAAAACGCTGCACGATCATGCTGCGTCGCTATGGCCCAATGTCCCATATGTGTTCTTGGGCCACAGCATGGGTTCGTTTTTGGCGCGCAGCTACGCCGCCCGCTATCCTGAAGAGATCTCCGCTTTGATTCTTTCCGGCACGGCGGGAAACAACCCGGCTGCCGGCTTTGGGAGCCTGTTTGCCAAGCGTGAAAGAAAGCGCAACGGGGAAAAAATGCCGAGCGCGTTTCTAAACAACCTGAGTTTCGGTTCCTATAATAAATCGTTTCTGCCTGCGCGTACCGCGTTTGACTGGCTCAGCCGGGATAAGGAGCAGGTAGATCTTTATATAGACGATCCTCTGTGCGGGTTCGTATTCACGGCGGAAGGTTTTTTCGATCTGCTTTCCGGCATCCGGGAAATCAGCTCTGTTTTCTGGGCGGCGAAAGTTCCCGATGTCCCCATCTACCTCTTTTCAGGGGAAAAGGACCCTGTGGGGAACAACGGCAAGGGCGTCAAACAGGTTGCGGCGTGGCTCAAGGATACCGGCCATACGGTAAGTGTAAAGCTTTATCCGGAAGGAAGGCATGAAATGCTCAACGAAATCAATCGCACTGAAGTTTATCAGGATGTTTTACGCTTTTTATCAGGCGTGGTATAATCAGATGTGTTTTTCGCGCGGTGACCGCGTTTAGTAAGGAGGAGCTCATGGGTATTATGATTTATCGGGACAAGGACGCTGCAAGCGCGGCTGCGGCTACGTTGATTGCAGCGCAGATGATAGAAAAGCCGAACTGCGTGTTGGGGCTTACCGCTACCGATATGGCGTCGCTTGTGTACCGCAAGCTTGTCTCCATGACGGCTTCGGGCATATTGGACTGGAGTGAAGTCACCGTGTTCCAAACCAGCGAATTCATGGCCAAGCGCGCCGGAAACGTGGGCATACTCAGCGCATATCTCGCCAGCTCCCTTTACGAGCAGGTCAACATGCAGCTTGCCCGCGCGCACGCGCCCAACCACAACGCGCAGGACCTTCAGGCGGCCTGTTCCAGCTTTGAAGCGGATATCATCGCTTCCGGAGGGCTTGATACCGTGGTATTGTACCTTGGGCAGAACGGCCATCTTGCCTTCAACGGCCCCGCACGTGAATTTTCCGCGTTTACGCATGTGGAACTCCTTCCACAAAATACAATAGAAGAATGCAGGGGAATCTCGGGCGCTGACGGCATGGTCTCACAATCCATTACCATGGGCATCAGCACCATGATGTCCGCAAAACGAATCATACTGCTTGCGCTTGGGGCGCAGGTCGCGGGCATTGCGGCGCGTATCCTGTCTTCCGCAGTAACGCCTGCCGTTCCCGCGAGCATTTTGCAATTGCATCCCAACGTCACGTTTGTGCTGGATGAGGACGCCGCCGTCAACCTGTGAATTTGCGATTGATATCGAGTAAGGATGGTCTGAGCATGGGGTCGTGGGAAAAATCATTGGATATTCTGATGTCGGGCAACGAACGCTTTGTCAACGACGAATGCAATGTCTGCCGTAATTTTGACGAGCAGCGTCGCCTGCTTGTGGAAGAAGGCCAGCATCCGATTGCGGTTATCGTTTCTCCTTCAGATTCTTACATGCCGCCGGAGCATATATTCGATACCGGTATTGGCGCGCTCTATGTGCTGCGGATGCCGGAGCTTGAAATCGACCGGACGGCTTTGGACGCGATCGAATTCGCGGCGGAAAAGCTTCAGGTGCCGCTGTGCATGATATTGGCCCATGAGACCCGCCAGGGCGACCCGGAAGAGGAAGAAGGGTTTTGGGAGCGCTTCCGCAAGGACGATGATGAAGAGGAGTATAAGACCATTAAGGCCTGCGTGCAGCGCGTACGCAACAGCACAGCACTCCAGGATACGCTCGACGCCGGGGAATTCTTTGTGGTCGGCGCAAAATACGATCTCTCAAGCGGCCGCGTCACGGTTTTTGATTTCTGATTGTTCGCTGCAACCCCAGACAGTTTCACACGTCTTAGTTTATGAGGGACAACCATGCTGCTCCATTGGGAAACTTTAAAAGCGCAGGTTGCGGCCTGCCAAGGCTGCGCGCTCTCCGATACGCGCACGCATACCGCTTTTGGCGAAGGGAACGTCCATGCTCAGATCTTGTTCGTAGGGGAAGGCCCCGGGCGGGAAGAAGATTTGCAGGGACGTCCGTTTGTCGGCCCCGCAGGGCAACTGCTGGATAAAATGCTCGCCGCAATCGAACTGGACCGGACAAAGGTCTACATTGCCAATATCGTTAAATGCCGCCCGCCGCAAAACCGCGTGCCGCTTGAAGAGGAAGCGCTTGCCTGCCTCCCGTATCTGCGCGCGCAAACCGGGCTGATCAAGCCGAAAATCATCGTCTGCTTGGGCGCTACGGCGGCAAAGTACGTCTATGACCGCGAGGTGCGCATTACCAGGGAACGTGGCGTCTGGAAAGAAAAGAAGGGCGTTTGGATCATACCGACCTACCATCCCGCGGCATTGCTGCGGGATCCAGAAAAGAAAAAGGAAGCCTGGGAAGATTTTAAATCCATTCGCGTTCGCTATATCGCGCTCTCTGAAGCAGGGCAAGCTGTACAAGCCCCGGAACAAATGGTATAATGCACAACAGTTAAATAAGGAATAATACAATGGAGGTATTTTTATGTCCGGCCATTCCAAATGGGCAAACATCAAAAATAAAAAGGAAAAAACCGACTCGCAGCGCGGTAAGATATTCACCAAGATCGGCCGTGAGATTGCCATCGCTGTCAAAGAGGGCGGCCCGGATCCTGTCAACAACTCCAAACTGCGCGACATCATTGCAAAAGCCAAAGCAAACAACATGCCTAACGATAACATTGCCCGCTCCCTCAAAAAGGCGTCGGGCGAAATGGGCAGCGTGAATTATGAAGAGGGTACTTACGAAGGATACGGCCCCGGCGGCATTGCCGTGATCGTGGACGTCGTTACGGATAACCGCAACCGCACGGCGGCGGAGATGCGCCACATATTCGATAAAAGCGGCGGTACCTTGGGCGCCACCGGCTGTGTATCCTGGATGTTCACCAAGAAGGGCGTTATTATCATCGAACGCAGCGCACTCTTAAATGAGGATGAGGTCATGATGGCGGCGCTTGACGCGGGCGCGGAGGACTTTGTCCCTCAGGACGACGCATTTGAAGTGTATACCGATCCCGCCGATTTTTCTCGCGTACGCGAAGCGCTTGAGGCTGCAGGATATACCTTTATTTCCGCCGAGATCGATATGATTCCGCAGAACACTGCCAACGTTTCCGATGAGGAGGCCGTGCAGAAGGTGGAGCGTTTCCTGGAATGGCTGGACGACAACGACGACGTGCAGGATGTGTTTCACAATGCCATTTTGCCCGAAGTGGAAGCGGAAGATTAAGCTTTTAACGGAAAAAAGCGGTAATGCGCCGCTTTTCTTTTATAAAGGGGGAGCACATGAAGAAAGCGATTGTTTTCACACTGCTTTGCGTCCTGGTCTTTGCCGGCGTATCCTGTAAATCGCCGGAAGAAATCAACCAGGCGGTACAACAGCAGAATAAAGAACCCCAGCAGATTATTATCCAGCAACCCGTCCAGCCGGAAGAACGTTTGTTAAGCGTAACGGGCAAGGGCAGGGTAGATGTGCAGCCGGATGTTGCAACCATCCAGCTTTCCGTATATGTCCGGGCCGCGACGGCGGAAGAGGCGCAGGCACAGAACAATGTGCTGATGGATGCCGTAATTACCGCAGTGAAAGGCCTTGGCGTTGCGGAAAAGGATATCCAGACGCAGGAAATTACCGTATACCCCATTATGGACAACCCGAAAAATACGCAGGAAATCACAGGCTACAGCGCCACCAACGGCATCATCGTCAAGCTGCGCGATGTGAAAAAGACGGGCGAACTCGTTACAGCCGCTACCCAGGCGGGCGCAAACGAAGTCACAAGCATCAACTTTGAGCTGCTGGATGAAACGGTCGCCTATCAGCAGGCGCTTGCGGATGCCGTGGCGGATGCGAATGTGAAGGCCGCCATCATGGCGGAAGCGGCGGGTGCGGGTCTTGACGGCCCCATGACCATACAGGAAGGCGCAAGCTATACAACGGATATGAGCGAGCAACTGCAGTATGCGGCCATGCCGGCGAAGACCGATACGGATGTTGCAACGCCCGTTCAGGCGGGTCAGCTTACCGTAAGCGCCGAGGTTACGGTGCAATTTAAGCTCAAATGGCCCGCGGCGACACCGGCTCCTTCCGCCACGCCCAAGCCGTAAGCACTTACGTTATATCGAATACGCCGCGTCCTATGACAGGGTGCGGCGTGTTTTATTATATGGATGTAAAAAATCATGTGATTTTGCTGCATATACACAAAGGAATACGCATAACAGCGCATGAACCGGCCAATCACCCGCATAGATTACTCTAAGAGTAAATGCGAGGAGGCGTAGACCGTGCGCGTTTTTGTTGTAACCAAGAAAACACTATTGATTGCCGCCGCGGCCCTGATTTTGATAGCGGCAGGCATTATCGTGGCTCTTTCAGCCGGAGAAGGTGGGGAAACCAGCCAGACATATGCCGACATGCAGGGGAACGAATATGAGCTGGAGGTACTTGCCGGAAAGCGCAAAGAACTTCCGGTCTACAGCGTGAGCAGGGATGACAAAAAGATCGCCCTGACCATAGACGCCGCCTGGGAGGATGATAAGACACCCTTCATCCTCGACCAGCTGGACCAGGCGGGAATCAAGGCCACCTTCTACCTGTGCGGCTTCTGGGTGGATAAATATCCGGAGCATGTCAAGAGCATATTCGCAAAAGGGCATGAGCTTGGCAACCATACGGATACGCATCCGCATATGAGCAGGATTGACGCAACAAAGATACAAAAGGAATTGACGGTGCTTGACGATAAAATGGAGAAGCTTACCGGCAAGCGCTGCAAGACATTCCGCGCGCCTTTTGGCGAATACAATGACCTTGTCATCAATACCACGGAAGCCATGGGCTATACGCCTGTGCAATGGGACATCGATACCATAGACTGGAAAGATCGCAGCGCGGAGACGATACTCGATTCCGTCATACCCAAGCTGCACCCCGGCGCAATCATCCTGTGCCACAACAACGGGTACAATATTGAAGAGTACCTGCCCAAGCTGATCACGGCGGCAAAGGAACAGGGGTATGAGTTTGTGACCGTCAGCGAACTGCTTTTGCCTGGTGAAACTATGATCGATGTGAACGGTGTGCAGAAACCGGCAGGATCGCAAGCGACTTCGTCGCAGGAGGAAGGCTTGGAAGGCTTGGAATAAATCCGGTCATTCATATGCCTCCAGGCGCATGTGTTGGGAACTCATAAAAGGGAAATGCCATATGCGGCGTTTCCCTTTTTATATCACAGGAAATCCTCGGATTGAGAAATCTTGATGTGCGGTGTGCTCGTATAGGGTGACAATTCACACAAAAAAACGAAGCTTCTGGTTAGCTTCGCATCCTGTCACTTTGATTTCGTCAAACTTTCCAGAATGTTCACCAAGTCTTGGCAAAACAAAGTATCAGGCTCTTTTAAAATACGCATTACTTCGTCAGGATTTTTTGACGGCCGATATGGTCGGAAGGATGAAGCCGCATCAAAAACATCAGCGGTCATAACAATTTTTGCGTATGGGTGAATTTGCGTTCCGGTAAGATGGAGTGGATATCCGCTTCCGTCATTTCGTTCATGATGTTGGTGGATTACCAAGCAAGATGCTTTGGAAAGGTCATATTCCGCAATCATTTCCATACCCAAATCACAGTGCTGCTGAATTAGAAGCTTTTCCTGCTCTGTAAGTGTGTCTTTTTTATATATAATTGATTTTGGTATAAGCAGTTTTCCTACGTCATGCAGCATAGCACCCAGCGCAATCTCGTACAACTCCTGCTGCGTGTAGCCAAGCTTAATAGCTATCATCAAAGAAATCAAGGAAACATTGATAGAATGCGTATATATCCAATCAATATGATGAAAAAGCGCCCGTATGATCATCCCCCAGGGCTCGGATCTTGACTCCAGCAATATGCGATTGACAATGTCGGCCGGGAGATCAAACAGCGTGTTGTCAAAACAGTGGAGATTTACCGGAATATTTGTTTGCAGGATGCCCTCCACCTGTGCATTTGCATAGTACCCGCTTTCGTCTACGATATGAAACTTGGATAACTTCTGCCGGACCGTTTTCGTTAGACGCATATCTTTTGCCAAGATTAGACGCCCGCGTTCGTCATAATAATTTTTTTTAGAATACATAAGGAACAAAATCTCCCTTCATACTATCAAAATTAAAACTGTTTGACAGTTTATAGCTTATTATACTGAACATTATAGTTATAAACTCTGAAAAATACAAGTGAAAGCTGTATCCTGAAGGCGGGGTGGTGAAATGAACGGCAACAGAATTCGCGAACTGAGAGAAGCAAAGGGAATGACCCAATTGCGGTTAAGTCTGGAACTGGAAGTAACTCAAGAGACAATAAGCGCTTATGAAACCGGTAAACATCTGGCAAGTGTTAAAACTTTGATGAAAATGTCAGAGATTTTTAATGCGAGTATGGATTATATTATGGGATTATCCGATATACGGAAGCCAATGAAGGCCACAAATCTGAATAATGATGAAGTAGTGGTCGTTGAGACGTTTCGAAAGCTGAATTATACGCAAAGAGAAAAGGCACTTTCTTATATGGAAGGGTTACTGGGGTGACTGATCATGACCTCACTCAGTAAGTTCCCATAAAAGGATTATATATGTCGTGCATCCTCTTTGCCAACAAAATTCACCAATACAATATCGTTAGAGTGTAATTATCTACGAAATAAAGTTCAAAATGCCGAAGCTATCGGCATTTTTCTTTATGGGACTCGTGGGTGGGCAGGTAAGGTTGCGAAATGGAGTTCTTTCCCCTATAATAAAGTGGATTTGATATGCGCATATAGCGCCCATCAAAGGAAAGAAGGGCCATTTTTGCAGACCAGCGACTTTTTTTATGAGCTTCCGCAGGAGCTGATTGCGCAGACGCCAATGACGGACCGCGCCGCGTCCCGCCTGCTTGTATACAATAGACAAATCGCCGCCTGGACGGATACCGTGTTTTCCGCATTGCCTGCCTACCTAAAAGCTGGCGATGTATTGGTGCGCAACACCACGCGCGTGATTCCCGCGAGACTTTACGGTACGCGGGAGGATACAGGCGGCAAGATGGAGTTTTTGCTGCTCAAGCGCTTAGAAGGCGACGTCTGGGAATGCCTGGTCAAGCCCGGACGGCGGGCAAAGACCGGCCTGACATTCCGTATATCCGATGAGCTGAGCGCCACGGTGCTTGAAAGCACGCCGGAAGGCGGGCGCTTGATCGAGCTTCACTATACCGGCGTGTTTGAAGAAGTGCTGGACCGCGTGGGACAAATGCCGCTCCCTCCGTATATTACGGAAAAGCTTGCGGATAAGGAGCGCTATCAGACCGTATATGCGCGGGAACGCGGTTCGGCTGCTGCTCCGACAGCGGGGCTACACTTTACCAACGCACTGCTGGACGAGCTTCGGCAAAAAGGCGTCGAAATCGTAGACGTGCTGCTGCACGTGGGATTAGGCACATTCCGCCCAGTTTCCGCGATGGCGGTGGAAGAACACCATATGCACGCCGAGTATTATGAGATAACAGAGGCTGCGGCAAGCGCTATCAACCGCGCCCGCGCAAACGGCGGCAGGGTATTTGCCGTAGGCACCACCTCCTGCCGGACGCTCGAAAGCGTAACGGACGAGCAGGGCATCGTTCACGCCAAAAGCGGCTGGACGGATATTTTTATTACGCCCGGGTACCGGTTTCGCGCAATCGACGCGCTGATCACGAACTTTCATCTGCCTGAGTCCACGCTGTTGATGCTGGTGAGCGCGTTCGCAACGCGTGAGGGCATGCTCGATGCATACCGCCATGCGGTGGAAGAACGGTATCGCTTTTTTAGCTTTGGCGACGCGATGCTGATCCTGTAAGGAGTACTATGCAGTATTTTTCCTATGAAGTAACAAAGACCTGCAAACAGTCCGGCGCGCGCCTCGGCGTCCTCCATACGCCGCACGGCGATATCGAGACGCCCTGCTTTATGCCGGTGGGTACGCAGGCCACCGTAAAGGCCATGACCCCACGCGATCTCAAAGAGGTCGGCGCCGGCATCATACTTTCCAACACCTACCATTTGTACCTTCGCCCCGGTCATGAGCTGGTGCGCGAGGCGGGCGGCTTGCATGCATTCATAGGTTGGGACCGGCCAATCTTAACGGACAGCGGCGGCTTTCAGGTATTCAGCCTGGGGGATAATACCCGCATCATGGAGGATGGCGTGGAGTTCCGCTCCCACATCAACGGCAGCCGCCACTTCTTTACCCCGGAATCGGTCATGGAAGTCGAACAGGCGCTGGGCGCCGATATCGCCATGTGCTTTGACGAATGCGCGCCGTACCCGAGCGACCACAACTATACCCGCGCGGCCATGGAGCGCACCCACCGTTGGGCAGAGCGCTGCAAGGCGGCGCACACACGGGAAGATCAGGCGTTATTCGGTATTGTGCAGGGCGGCATGTACAAGGATCTTCGCATTGAAAGCGCAAAAGCCATTTCGGATATGGATTTTATCGGCCATGGCATCGGCGGGCTTTCCGTTGGGGAGCCCAAAGAAATCATGTACGATATGCTTGAAAACATGATGCCCTACATGCCCAAGGAAAAGCCGCGGTATCTGATGGGCGTAGGCAGCCCGGATTGCCTGATCGAAGGCGCCATCCGGGGTGTGGACATGTTTGACTGCGTGCTGCAGACGCGCATCGCAAGAAACGGCCTGGCTTTGACCCGCTTTGGCAAACGGATGCTGCGGAACAACGAATTCGCGCATGACTTTGCGCCCATTGAGGATGGCTGCGAATGCTACGCTTGCAAAAACTTCACGCGCGCCTATATCCGTCATCTCATCAAGGCCAAAGAAATATTAGCCGCGCATCTCATCACCATGCACAACCTGCACTTTACGCTGCAGCTCATGGAGGAAGTCCGCCAGGCCATACGGGAAGACCGTTTATTGGACCTTCGGCAGGAATGGAAGGAAAGGGGCGGCATGGATTGAGCTTGCGCATCGTCACCCGTTCCGCGGAAGAAACCATATCGCTGGGCGTACATATTGCCGGGCTTTTATTCCCCGGCGCGTTTTTGGCGCTTTCCGGGGACCTTGGCGCAGGGAAAACCGCCCTCTCTCAGGGGCTTGGGAAGGGACTGGGCATAGCGGATGTCACAAGCCCGACTTTTACCATTCTGCAGGAGCATGAGGGCCGTCTGCCTCTTTATCATTTTGACGCATACCGCCTGCAAAATGCGCAGGGGTTGTATGACATCGGTTTTTCGGAGTATGCTTCGGGCAGGGGCGTCATATTGATGGAATGGCCTGAAAATGTGGCGGAGGCATTGCCCAAGGCAAGGCTTACTATTTTGATAGAAGGCAGCGGGGACGCGCCGCGCGCCATTACGCTCCGTGCGACGGATGCGCGGCACCAGGCGATCCTTGACGCGCTGGAAGAGAATTTGGGAGGTGCGTCATGCTAGTATTGGGCATTGAAACGGCCAGTTCCACGGCTTCGGTCGCGCTGCTGCGGGATGGAGTACTTCTTGCAGAGCACAGCGTCCACCACACGCGCACACATTCCGAGACCGTGATGCCCATGGTAGATCGTATGCTCACCGATCTTGGATTTTCGTCAAGCCAGCTTGACGCCGTTGCCGTCAACTGCGGACCGGGGTCGTTCACCGGCGTGCGCATCGGCGTATGCGCGGCAAACGCGATGGGGGCGGCGCTCTCCATCCCGGTAGTCGGTGTAGACGCACTGCAAGCGCTGTACGAAAACGTCCGCTTCTGGTCCGGAAATGTATGTGCCATCATCGACGCGAATAATGACAGCGCGTATTTTGCGCAGTATGAAAATGGAATTGCGGTAGCCGAACCCGCTGCCGAGGAAGTTGCCGCATACCTAAACCAGGTCCCTTCCGGAACGCTGTTTGTAGGGGATGGCGCAACGGGTTATGAAGCCCTGATCCGTCAAACGATTGTGAACGCACAGATCGCCCCGGATTACGCTTCACTCAGCCACGCATCGGCGCTTTGCCGGGTAGCAGAACGGATGCTGCGGGAGGGGAAGGAACCGCCCAAAGAGGCGTTGCCGCTGTATCTTCGTCCCTCTCAGGCGGAACGGATGTGGCAAAAGCTGCATGGAGAGTCCGCGTAAGGGAAACGCGCAGGAAAGAAGGAATATATATGGAAGAAGCGCTCTTCCGCCCCATGACAAAAGCCGATCTTCCCGCTGTGGCGGAACTGGAAATACAATGCTTCCGTTCCCCCTGGACGCTCAATATGCTCAAAGGGGAACTCAAAAACCGCCTGGCCCACTACCATGTGCTGGAGCTTGACGGCAAAATCATCGCCTATGCGGGTATGTGGGTGCTCTTTGAAGAAGCGCATATCACAAACGTCGCCGTATCGCCGGATCACCGCAGAAATGGCTATGGCAGGCGCATCATGCTCGAAAGCATGCGCGCGGCGGTAACGTTCCATGCCACGCAGATGACGCTGGAGGTGCGCGAAACCAATTTCGGCGCACAGGCGCTCTATGAAGGGCTGGGGTTCCAGATGGCGGGCCGCCGCAAAAAGTATTATTCCGATACGGGCGAAGACGCCTTTATTCTGTGGAACAAGGACATTGTGAAAACCATCGAACAGTTGCATGCATGCTAGTCCGGGGTCTATAATAGCGTAGTACATCATTAGGCTGAAATGGAGGGAACGCCTTGTTTGTTACCATAGACGGCATCAAAACCCGGTATGAAGTATACGGCGAAGGCGAGCCCGTCCTCATATTGCATGGCTGGGGGGCAAGCATTGAAGCCGTGCGTTCCATTGCCAACTGTGTGAGTTCGCTCGGCATGCGCGCGATCTGCTTTGACTTTCCCGGATTTGGCGAAAGCGAAGAACCTCCCGCGCCCTGGGGCGTGCCGGAATATGCGGCGTTTACCCGTAGGTTTATGGAAGAATTCTCCCTGTACGGCGTGGATGTGGTGTGCCATTCCTTTGGCGGCCGCGTTACGATACTCCTTGCCAGTGAGGATCCGAAGCTGTTCCGCCGTCTGGTGTTGGTGGATGCCGCGGGCATTCGGCCCAAACGCACGCTCAAATGGTATGTAAGGACCTATACCTATAAGCTTGGAAAGTTCTTGGCGCGCATCGGTTGGATCGACCGGGTATTGCACTTAAAGGAAAGACAGAAAGCCGCAGGTTCGGAAGATTACCGCGCGCTCAAAAGCGATCTCATGCGCGCCGTGTTTGTAAAAACCGTGAATTTAGACTTAACCGACCGACTGTCCCGCATCAAAAATTCCACGCTGCTCATCTGGGGGGATCAGGATACCTACTCGCCCCTTTACATGGGCAAGCTGATGGAGCAGCGCATCCCCGACGCGGGGCTTGTGGTGTTTGAAGGGGCAGGCCATTTTTCGTATGCGGATCAGTATCCGCGTTTTTGCGCGGTGCTCAAGGCGTTTTTCAGGCCCTAGGACGGCTGCCGAAACGATAGCTAGAGACATGGTGATGTGGCGAGCCCCGCTAAGCCGAAGGAAGAAGCGCCGCATAGCAAGCAGCGCAAAGCTGCGCAGATGAGGCAACGCGGGACGATAAGATCCGCATAGACACCGGCTGGATGAATAAGTTGTTCTGAGCAATCAGCAAGTTAGGAGGTCCGGATGACAGGAATCTGGAATTTATTTTTCGCCATACTCGCGGCAGCTTCCACGACGTTTGCGGCGCTGCATACCGTACATATGCTGCAATTGGAAAGCTACCAGGGCAATATGTATCTGAAATGGATTCGGCGCGCGGGCGCGCAGGACTGCCTGCTTTCTTTTTTGTTGGGCGGCATGGCGTTCTTGTTGCATATCGCTTGGGTATTCTTTTACTATAGCCAACCGCTGTTTGCCGATATTCTCTGGTATGGCGGGGATGCCGCGTTTATCGGCTCAATGCTCTACATCGGCTTTTCCAACAAAAAACTCCCGGCAAAAAAGCCTCTGGCGTTCACCGGGCGCGTCAAGCGGCTGATTGGCTGTTTCTTCCTCTTAAGTTTCCTGTTCCACATGGGGCTGTTCCTGCCCTATAACATCTCTGGCTGGGGCGGTATCTTAGGCATGAATCTGATCCGGTACCTGCCGGGCTTGCTGCTGCCGTTTTTTGTGTTGCTTGCGCATGTGGTGACGCTTCCCGTTGAAAATTCCGTCAAGCGCTGGTATTATAACGATGCAAAAAAGAAGCTTGCCGCACGGCAGGATTTGATCAAGATCGGCATCACGGGCAGCTATGGAAAAACCAGCACCAAGTTTATCCTCGGCACCATACTGCAGGAAGAATGGAATACACTCGTAACCCCGTCCAGCTTCAATACGCCCATGGGCATTACGCGCGTCGTCCGCGAGCAGTTAAAAACCGAACATCAGGCGTTTGTGGCCGAGATGGGCGCGCGCTACAGGGGTGATATTGCGGAGCTCTGCAGGCTCGTACAGCCGAAATATGGCATTATTACTTCCGTTGGCAAACAGCACTTGGATACCTTCGGCTCTTACGAGACTGTGATAGAGACCAAGTCCGAGCTTTTGTATGCATTGCCTGAAGATGGCGCGGCTTTTTTGAACGGCGATAATCCGGATTGCCGCCGTATGTATGAGCGCCTGCCTTTGACAAACAAGTTCCTGTTCGGCTTATCCGGCAACGGGCTATACTTAAAAGCGGAAGAGATTGAAGTGAGCAGCTCCGGGAGCACATTCACGCTGGTGACGGATACAGGGGAGCGTGTCCGGTGCGCAACACAGTTATTGGGCAAACACAACATCGGCAATATCACCGGCGCTGCGGCGCTTGCAAGGTATCTTGGCGCGTCTTTGGAATCCATTGCCATAGGCATTGAAAACCTTGCGCCGGTGGAGCACCGCCTGCAGCTTGTGCAGGGGCAGAACGGCATCACCGTAATTGATGATGCGTTTAACGCCAATCCTTCGGGCACCAAAGCGGCGCTGGAGGTATTGAAGAGTTTTGCGCCTGCGCGCCGCATCATCGTCACCCCCGGTATGATCGAACTGGGCGGGGAAGAAGAGCGCTTCAATGAGGAATTCGGCCGAGATATCGCGTATGCGGCGGATATTGCCATATTGGTGGGCCGAGGACGCGTTGCGCCCATCCGCCGCGGGTTGATCGACGGCGGTTTCCCGGAAGACTGCATTGTGCAGGTGGATACGCTTAGAGAGGCCACAGAGAAGCTCCCACTCTATACCGAACCCGGCTGCGTGGTGCTTTTTGAAAACGATTTGCCGGATAATTACGACAAAGCCTGATAGGCCCATGGTATAATGCACGCCTAGAAGTCAGGTTAGACAGGAGGAATGAATATGCCGCAAAAGCTTGCCGTGCTGTTTGGCAGCCGCTCCACCGAACACGATGTTTCCATCGTTTCCGGGTTACAGCTGCTGGAAAATGTCAACAAACAAAAGTATGACGCTTACCCCGTATATGTCGCAAGGACGGGGGAGTGGTTCATTGGAGATCCGCTTAAAAACATTTCGTTCTATAAGAACTTTGACCCGAACGCCAAAGGGCTTACGCGCGTCTATTTGCCGCCCGTGCCCAACTGCGGCGGGCTATACTCCTTATCCAGCGGCGGCCTGTTCCAGAAGGCGGGCGTCAAAGTCATAGATATGGATTGCGCCATCCTCGCGTTCCATGGCATGCATGGGGAAGACGGCTGCATGCAGGGCTTGTTTGAGCTATGCGATATTCCGTATTCAAGCGTGGGTGTCACAGGCTCCGGCGTAGGTATGGATAAGATCATTATGAAGGCTGTGTTTCAAAGCATGGGCCTGCCCGTGCTGCCCTCCAAGTACTGCTACCGCTCGCAATGGCTCAGCGACCCGGAAAAGGTATTGAGCGAAATGGAGGGCGTAGGGGAGTACCCGCTCTATGTAAAACCCGCCAATCTGGGCTCCAGCATCGGCATCAGCCGCGCGACCGACCGGGAAAGCCTGCGCCGCGCGATTGATGTGGCCGCCCATTACGACAGACGCATCCTGGTAGAAAAGGGCGTATCAAAACGCAGGGAAATCAACTGCGCCTGCCTTGGATATGGCGCGGATTGCATGGCTTCCGCCTGCGAACAGCCTGTCACCCAGGAAGAGCTGTTGAATTTTAAGGATAAGTATCTTGCCGGAGCAAAAGGGCAGGGCATGGAATCGCTCACCCGTATCATCCCCGCGCCCATCGATGCGGATATGACGCGCCGCATTCAGGAGATGACCTGCGAGATTTTCCGTATGCTCGAATGCAAAGGCGTTGTTCGGATTGATTTCATGATTGACGAGGCGAACAACAGCGTCTATGTTAATGAAATCAATACCATCCCCGGTTCGTTCGCCTTCTATCTGTTTGAGCCGGTGGGCGTGCCGTACCCGCAGCTCGTTGACCGTCTGATAGAATACGCTTACGCGGCCTACAAGGAGAAGAAGGGCTCCGTATTCGCCTATGACTCGGAGTTGCTGCAAAAAGCCGTGCTCGGCGGCGCAAAGGGTGCGAAAGGCGCAAAGCTCAAATGAGCATGATATAGTATCGATTAAGCTAGTTAAGGAGATTGGAACATGAGCCTCTATTCCCAATGGACCCAAATCGCGCAGACGGAGCGCGACCCCGCATCCCATAAGGAGTTTTGGAACACCTATTTTGCGGTGGAGACCGAAAATTACAAAAAACTGCTCACTGACCATGCCAAAGTTTATGCCGGCACATTAGAGTCGCTTGCGGATACTTTTTCCATGGATACCGTGACGTTCGCGGGGTTCCTCGACGGCATCAACACCAGCCTCAAAGTCCAGCTTGATTTGGAAAGCCTGACGGAAGAGTCCGAGCTTTCCCTGGACATCGATTTTGAAAAGCTATATTACAATATGCTCGACGCCAAAGCGGAATGGCTCTACACCCTTCCGCAGTGGGACGACATTCTAACGGAAGAGCGCCGCCGCGAGATCACAAAAGAATTCCGTGCCGCCAAGGTGTTTGTAAACGAGACGGCCGTTGGCCGCAACGATCCCTGCCCGTGTGGCAGCGGCAAAAAATATAAGAAGTGCTGCGGCCAAGCGAGCTGACCGGCACGCTGAACTATTGCTTGTTATTTACAGCCCGGGCATCGCGTCCGGGCTACATTTTCTATCTTGTCCCGCCGCAAAATGGAAGAGAGGGATGAAAATGAGATTGCAGCGCTTTAATAGAGCCATTTGTTTTTATAATACAATCCGTCCTGCATACAATAACATTCAATGCTTGGACAAATTTTCTTCATATATGAGGAAAAACGGCAGTTGGTTTTCGCGCTTTCGCTTGGCGTTTCAGGGGTGTTTCGCCTCCTGATGCATTTTTGATCTGACCATTGACAGGGCATTCTCTTTCTGTTAGAATACTTAACTGTCGGTAGTGCAAGCGTGGTCTTTGAATTGGGTACCGGCGGCGTTGGACTTACCTGCTCGCATCATTATCCTGCGCCTGTAGCTCAGCAGGATAGAGCAACGGCCTTCTAAGCCGTAGGTCCCGGGTTCGAATCCCTGCAGGCGCGCCAATTGGTTTCTTGGTGGGTATAGTTCAGATGGTTAGAATGCCAGATTGTGGCTCTGGAGGT
Organism: Bacillota bacterium; assembly: GCA_023455425.1. Lineage (GTDB taxonomy): Bacteria > Bacillota > Clostridia > Christensenellales > CAG-138 > JAEYLA01. Next base: position 109,473 of record JAEYCM010000020.1, read on the forward strand.
CGTGGGTTCGAATCCCACTACCCACCCCAATACCAAGTTCTACACGGATACATCGGTGGGGTGTAGCCAAGCGGTAAGGCACGGGACTTTGACTCCCGCATCGTAGGTTCGATCCCTGCCACCCCAGCCAATGACCCGTTAGCTCAGTCGGTAGAGCACTTGACTTTTAAT
>JAEYCM010000016.1 GCA_023455425.1 Bacillota bacterium
AATGAACGCGCGGCGTATATTGACGATTGGTTCCAGGTAGTGGACTGGGAGCGCGCGGCGATGCTTTATGCAGATACGGCGGGCGGTACGGTGTAGAACGCATGGCAAAAGAAAAGCTCCGGGTGATCGGAGCTTTTTTGTTGTGAGCCTAGCACATCACAATAAGTTTGTACGGCGTCGTTTGCGCGGGAATGCTTCTTGTGGTGGGGCCGTATACCACAATCAGGTTCCTGTTTGCGGGGTCTCCCATAAAGCGCTGCCCGTTCTCAAGCAGCATCATTGTGGACGGGGCAAGGTTCAATTTGAGCATGCCGTCGCTGCTCAACAGGTCTTCGTCAAAAAAGTCCACCGTTACATTCTGGTGTTGTGAGGCCTTGGCCATGACAACCGCCCGGTACTGCGGCGGATAAATGAGGGGCACCGGGAGATCGGCATCATAAAATCCAATCACGGTGTCGCCTTCCGCCATCATTGTATGGTCCACAAAGTAGGTATCCGGGGATACCACAAAGTTGACGACAGCATTTTCTCCATCCTGCACGGACATCAGCTTGTAGCAGCCGTTTGGCTGGCTGCTTCCCGTCCAGAATTCTTCAATGGAGTCGATCACGCCATAAAAGGATTTAAAATTTGCCATATGCTTCTCCCGGCCATTAAAGTTGATATACCATATGAAGGGGAACTCGCTTTATGTCAGGTTTTTGCGCCAATGGCGGATATCAGACAATGTTAACCCCAAATGCCATTCTCCGCAAGCCTGCACACATCGCTTTAAAAATGCATATTTTATTGACAAACAATAAATTAATAATGAATAACAATAAAGTTTTATTGTTTTATGGAAAACAATGCGCTATACTGAAAAGCAATCAAGCAGGCCCATAAAAGGGCCGTAGGCAAGGAGCGCAGCCATGCAGGCGACAGAGACATATGACGTTGCAATCATCGGATTGGGGCCCGCCGGGTGTACGCTCGCGCGGCTGCTTGCAAAAGAGTATGCAATCATTGCGATCGATAAAAAGGGCACAGCGGGCAGCTTTCAGAAACCCTGCGGCGGCCTGCTCGCGCCGGACGCACAGAAAGCTTTGGCAAGAATGGATATGGCGCTTCCCAAAGCGGTACTGGTGGACCCGCAGATTTTTGCCGTGCAGACCATTGACCTTACAAATGCAATAAGCCGCTATTACCAGCGGTTTTATATCAATATCGACCGGCATGCGTTCGACCTGTGGTTGAAAGCCCAAATTTCCGGCAATGTGGAGATTTGTGAAAATGCTCGCTGTGCCTGGGTGGAAAGAACCGGGAAAGGATACCGCGTGACGTTTGATCAGGACGGTGGGAAGCGGGTGGTCCATGCAACCTATCTTGTGGGCGCGGATGGCGCAAACTCCCTTGTCCGCCGCATGCTCTATCCCAATAAGAAGATACGCAGTTATGTTTCCATCCAGCAATGGTTTGCACAGACAAAAACCAACCCCTATTACTCCTGCATTTTTGACGCCGAAACCACCGATTGCTGCGCCTGGTCCATTTCCAAGGATGGACAGTTCCTCTTTGGCGGAGCGTTTCCCTACGCCCGCGCAAAAGAGAGGTTTGAAACCCAGAAAAAGAAGCTGGAGGACGTGGGCTTTGTATTTGGCCCGCCATTGAAAACCGAGGCGTGCATGGTTTTGCGTCCTTCTGCGATGCAGGACATCTGCTGTGGAAAAGACAATGCGTTCTTGATTGGAGAGGCTGCGGGCTTTATCAGCCCCAGCTCTCTTGAGGGCATTAGCTGGGCCATCAACAGCGCGAGTGCGCTGGCGAAGGCGTTTGCTGCGCATCGGAAAAACGTCAATCAGGCGTATTGGCGAAGATCGTTCTCACTACGCCTGAAGCTTTTTGTAAAGCTGCTGAAATGCCCGCCGATGTACCATCCGTTTTTGCGAAAGCTGGTGCTCAAAAGCGGATTGCAGAGCATCGATGTGGAGCCCAGCACAACACTTCAACTGCCGGCAAAGCGCAAGGGCGGTACAACTGCACGGCGGACAGAACTGCTGCGGGGTGGCGTCTGAATCCCCAAACTAAATTATTTGGATGAAAGGCCCGGGCGCGGATGGCGTTTAGCAATCTGCATCCGGTTTTTTGTGTTTTTGCAAAGCCTGCTTGACATTAAGTGCAAAGCAAACTATACTAAAAACGCAAAGTCGGCATTGCATTTTGCGGAGGTGTAGTTTTGAAGACAAGAATTCAGGAATTACGAAAAAAGAATAAAATTTCGCAGGAAGAGCTGGCGCTTGCGGTAGGCGTCACCCGGCAGACCATTACCTCGTTGGAGTGCGAGAAGTATACGGCGTCTCTCGTGCTTGCGTATAAGCTCGCAAGGTATTTTCACACGACCATAGAAGAAATTTTTGATTTTTCAGATGTGGAGGAACTATAAATGGAACATTTTAAGGATGTCTTGAAAAAGCGCCTGGCGCTTGCGGGTCTTTATAACGCCTGCATGATTTTACTCATTGTATTGGGTAACTTTCTGGGGAGGAAGTACGCCGTTCCGGATTTTATCATAGGATTCAATACCGGCGTGTGCATTGGCGTGCAGGCGGTGATGCTTTATTACATGGGCAAATATGTTTCCGCCTTAAAAAATGAGGAAAAGCGCAGGGCGCTCTATATTGCGGAAAACGATGAGCGCAGCAAATACATTCAGGCACAGATTGGCGGGGTGGGCATCAATATCATTCTGGGCGGGCTTGCGCTCGGCACAATCGTATCCGGCTTTTTTCAGGAAACGGTATTCTACACGATGCTCGGCACGCTGGTCGTATCCATATTGGTCAAAGGCGCGCTCAAGCTCTATTACAACAAAACGGTGTAAAAAAGAGTATTTCTTAAGGGAAAAAGCCGGCTGCCGCCGGCTTTTTTATTCTGCTATTTGCCCGGATTGATGCGCGATAATGCGGTGCAGGGGTACCTGTGCCGGCATGTTTAAAAGAAATCTTAAAAAACCAAAAAGAAAATATAGTTCTTGTCCCAATCCCCCATGGGCCGCGTGTATATAGGGTAGCAATCACACATCCCGCATGATGGCTGCATGCGGGGCTTCTTGAACACTTCCCGCCAACCTCTCTATGGCGGGAAGTTTTTTGTTTCAGCACGGCGTTAGAGACGTGCAAGGGAGGCCGCTTGTTTCTCCCGTCTTACTCTGCGCGTTGGTTTTGGTATAATGCAGCCATATCATGTATGCGCCGCTTCATTTCTGAGCGGATATGTAACGGCTCTAAACACTCGCATTTATCCCCAAAACTGAAAAGAATATTGTAGTAATAGTCGTTCTCTATGAAAGGAAAATCAACAATGTAATGCGCATCACCGTCTGGCAAAAAGTCTTCATAAGTGCAATAATCGAGCACCCTGTCCATGACAGATTTATGAATGCGAATCTTGAGTTTTGTTTGCATAGCTGCCCAAATATCAGTAAAATCCAACTGCGGTTTTTGATACTCTCGCGGCGTAAAAAATTTCTCTTGTATTTGCAGGTTAGATGTGCGGGATAGTTTGAATAAGCGAAAATCCTTTCTTTTATGGCAATACCCTTGCCAATACCAATGACTACTTTTCAATACAAGCTGATACGGCTCGGCTGTTCGTGCGGTTTTATTTCCGTAGCGGTCTAAATATTCAAACGAAAGCAGCTTGCTTTCCTGTAAAGCTGTTTTGATCATTTCTAAATATGGTTGTATGTTCCTGTTGCCCATCCACGGACTTAAATCTATATATATTTGATTTGCTTTTAATGCAATATCTTTCGCTCTATCGGCGGGGATAAAACTCTTGACTTTCGCAAGGGCGTTTACCAGTTCATCCCCTCGTATCATGTTGGAAAGACTGGAAAGTCCCATCAAGATAGCGGAAAGGTCTGCAGTCGAAAAAACCTTTCTATCAATCTTGTATTTCTGCATGATTTCAAAGCCGCCGCCCACTCCCGATGCCCCGCGAACAGGAATACCCGCCATGTTGATCGTGTCTATGTCGCGGTAGATTGTGCGGGGTGAAACTTCAAACATATCCGCTAACTCCTGTGCGCCTATACGCTCTTTATCAAGGAGTATCATAATAATGCTAACAAGCCTGTCAACTTTCATCTGATAGCCGTCTTTCAAAATTTCTTTTTATCATTATATTATAGATTGTTGCCATACCGTTGTCAGTAATTACATCGTACAATAAAAAAGCAAACAAATCAATTTACCTGTCAGGAGGAGACACTATGCAGAAAAAAGCCTTAATAATAATTGATATTCAAAATGATATAACAAAGAATTATAAGGATATTATTGACAATATCAATAAGGCTATTGATTTGGCAGTCAATCATAATATTCATGTTATTTATATAAGGCATGAAAATTTATCAGCCGGCACGAGGACTCTTAAACCCAATACATATGGGTCTGAATTAGCTTCAGACTTGAAAATAGTATCAAAAAATGTTTTTACAAAATACAAAGAAAACGCATTAACCAGTGAAGAATTTACAGACTTTATTCGTAAAAATGAACTATGTGATTTCTACATAACAGGAGCAGATGCTGTTGCCTGTGTTAAATCCACCTGTTACAACTTACGCAAAGCAAATTATGGCGTTAATGTCCTATCAGATTGCGTTACAAGTTATGATAAAAGGAAAATTGACGAAATGCTGCGTTATTATGAAAGCAAAGGCTGTAAAATTATTAGTTTAAATGACTTTGTTACCTAATCACATCTTTGAAGCACAGAAACATTACTGAACTCAGTCGATGAAGAAGGCCGACTAACCTTGGATTAGCTCTCAACGGCGAACTATAAGGCCTCGGGCCAACTTGGTTTGAACCCCCGGCACAGCCGGGGATTTTCGCAGACAAAAAAGGCGGCAAATACTTGCCGCCTACATATTTTCTACATCATTAAGGGTTATCATGATCGACGTACTCGCAGAAACTGACCAACTCCTTCTTGTTTTTGAATTCCATGCCCGTCTGCATGATCGATTCCTGTAAAAACATCGGCAGGGAGTTGAAATACTGCTGCGCATCCGGCGGAAGGGCGTTCTTGTTGAACATGAGGTTCTCTCCTTTACTTATGTAATAACGGAAATGCATGGAATTAGTTTGGACAAATGCCGGCAAAGACATACGCTATTTTCTCTTAAAACAGGCGCTTTTGTATTGCCCGCATCGTTCCATGCGACAACGCTCCGCTATTCCCAGAAAAACACATGGAACGAAGCCGCGTTCACGCGCGTCTTATAAAATATTGGTTTTTGAGTAAACACGTAAAGGATACCACTATGCGCAAATGGATGACCCTGCTCGCATGCGCGCTGCTCATTTTATCACTCGCCGCATGCGCGCCAATCGCGGACGATCCGCTCGAAATCGGCAATGACCCGATAGAGCTTGTACCCTCCGGCGAACAGCCGCAGCAAGGCGCAAATGCGCCGAATGCCCCGCAACCCGGAGAAGCCGCACCCATACAAAACGGTAAGAACTTTGTGGAGCCCAACCAAACCTATACGTATGAGATGCTGCTTGCGGACGCGAACGAGCTTGCCGAGGCGTATCCCGATTTGATTGAGGTCTCCTCCATCGGCAAATCCGTGGAAGGGCGGGACCTGACGCTCCTAACGCTTGGAAAGGGCGAAACAAAATTGCTGTTGCTTGGCGCGCACCATGCGCGCGAATACATCACCAGCACGTTTTTGATGGAAACCGTGGATGCGTACGCCGGCGCTTACAAAGCGGGCGCAGACAATCTGCTGGATTCCGTCACCGTGTACATCGTGCCCATGGTGAACCCGGACGGCGTGAACCTGGTGCAGAACGGACCGGAGGCAGCGAAAAACCCGCAGGCCGTCAAAGCCATGCGTATGCTCAAGGACAGCTACAGCGAGTGGAAAGCCAACATCAACGGCGTGGACCTCAACCGCCAATACCCCTGCCATTGGGATGAAAAAGCGAGCAACACGGACGTCCCCAGCTCCGAAATGTACAAAGGGACCGCCCCCGCCACAGAGCCCGAGGTAAAGGCTGTGATGAAGCTGTGCGAGGAAAATGCGTTTGCATTGGCCGCCTCGTTCCACACCAAGGGCGAGGTCATCTACTGGGCGGACAGCGGCACGGAGGATTCGATTACGGCTGCGGCCCCCATTGCTCAATCCATTGCGGAAGTGACGGGCTACGCACTGATGGATACCTCCAGCGATCCCGCGGTTTATGGCGCCGGCTTTGAAAACTGGTTCCGGCAGGAATATCTGCTCCCCGGCTTCTGCATTGAATTGACGCCTGTGGGCAACGGCTCCCTGCCGCATGAGGATGCGCAGTTTGAGGAACTGGTCTGGAGCCGGGCAAAAGGGCTTGCAACGGTTTTGATGGAGCAGGCTTTGACGATTGGTGAAGAAGCCTGCCATTGAGGGTTACATTTAAATTCACTTTCTGAATAGTAAAAGCGCCAGCTTTTCAGCTGACGCTTTTTTTCGTATCAAAATAGTATTTGGTGAAGTGCTCCGTCACATCGCCTATGCAAACAAAAGACTGCAGGGAACACATACCTTTTGGTCGGTTACTCCGATTTCACATGGCTCCACGCGTCGTTGTAGACCTTGACGAATTCACCCAGGTCGCGGAACACCTCGCAGCGGTCCAGTACATCCTGCGGGGGATTGTAGGTTTCATCGGACGTCCAGTCTTCAGAGAGCAGCGCGAGCGCGGCCTTGTTGGGGCTGGAGAACGCGATATATTCGGTGTTCTTTTTCGCAACCTCCGCGTCGCACAGGAAGTTGATGAACTTCTCCGCCTCTTCCGGGTGCTGCGAGGTTTTGGGGATAATGATGTTGTCAAACCACATGTTGCTGCCTTCCTGCGGCACAACATAGGCAAGGTCCGGATTTTCGCTGATGCAGTAGAGCGCGTCGCCGGAATACACGACGGCAAGTGCCGCGGAGCCGTTGATCATATTCTCCTTGATGGGATCGTCCAGATACGCCTTCACAAGCGGCTTCTGGGCGATGAGCGCGTCCCGCGCGGCCAAAATATCCGCCTCGTTCCGGGTATTCAGGGAATAACCGAGCATCTTGAGCGTAACGCCGATGCTGTCCCGGAGGCTGTCGTACATCAAAATCTGGCCCGCGTAGTCTTCATCCCAGAGTATCTGCCAGCTGGTGACGGGCTCCTGTACCATGGTGGTGTTATAAAGAATGCCCACGGTTCCCCACATATACGGCACGGAATATTTGTTGCCGGGATCGAAGCTGAGGTTCAAAAACCGTTCGTCGATGTTCTTGAGATTGGGGATATTGTTTTTGTTCAGTTCGTGCAGCATATCCTGCGCGACCATTTTTTCGATGGTGTAATCCGACGGGAAACATACGTCGAATATCGAATCGGGAGCGGAAAGCTTGACGAGCATCTCCTCGTTGCTCGCCGCCGTCAGGTAATTGACCTTAATGCCCGGGTTCTCCTCTTCAAACTGGGCGATGACGGTATCATCGATATAATCTCCCCAGTTGAGCACATTGAGCGTGACTTCGTCCGTCTTGCTCCCGCAGCCCGCAACCACACCGAGCAGCAGGACAAGCACAAGGGCAACCGCAATTTTCTTCATCTCTTTTCCTCCAATGTATCTAAATTAGAGTTTTTGACCAATTGAGGGCTCCGCCCTCAAACTCCCGTTTAGGGTCGTAACGACCCTAAAAACCCATATTCGGAAACGTCCTGCTTAGGACGTTTCCGGAAGGGGATTCCCAAGGGATGAATCCCTTGGGTGGGGTTTCAGGGGCAAAGCCCCTGATTTAGCATGGAATTACGACTAATCTTTTACTTCACACGCTCTTGCTGGCGACTTTCTTATTCTGTGCGGCCGCCGCGCGTTCCTCACGGATGGATTTCAAATTGACGATCAAGAGCAGCGTCACCACCGCGATAAACATCAGGGTGGAAAGCGCGTTGATCTTGGGATTGATGCCCTTTCGCGCGATGGAGTAGATATAGATGGAAAGGTTCTGCACGCCCTGCGTGGAGAAGTAGGACACCACAAAATCATCCAGCGACAGCGTGAACGCGAGGATAAAACCGGAGACGACACCGGGCATGATATCCGGCAAAATCACCTTCCATAGCGCTTCAAACGGCGTACATCCCAGGTCCAGCGCGGCCTCGTAAAGCTGGTTGGAGCTTTGCTTGAGCTTGGGCATGACGGAGAAGATGACATACGGGATATTGAACGTGATGTGCGCGATCAACAGGCGCAGGTAGCTGTCCTTCAAACTCATGAACGCGAACAGCATCATCAGCGAAATGCCCGTCACCAAATCCGGATTGACGACCGGAAGCTGGCTGATGTTTTCGATCGCCACCCTGGGCGCTTTCTTCATGGAATGGATGCCGATGGCGGCGAACGTACCGATGGCGGTCGCCGCAAACGCGGAGATGACCGCAACCGTCAACGTGACCGTGAGCGCCTCCATAATCATGGAATCGTGGAAGAGCGCCTCATACCAGCGGAAGGAAAGACCCGTCCAATGCCCCATGGTCTTGCTTTCGTTAAACGAATAGACAATGAGCACCGCAATGGGGGCGTAGAGAAACAGCAGCATCAGGCCAAGGTACGTGCCCTTGAAAAACGTGCGCAGTTTTTTCACCAGAGCATACCCCCTTCCTGCCCGGCGGCGCCTTCCGCCCGGCGCATGATGGCCATGCTGATGAGCACGAGTATGAGCAGTATGAACGAAAGCGCGGAGCCGGAGCCCCAATCCTGCATCAGCAGGAACTGGTTTTCAATGAGGTCGCCATACATCATGAACTTGCCGCCGCCCAACAGGCGAGAGATGGCAAACGTAGTGATGGACGGGATGAACACCATGGTGATGCCAGAAACCACACCGGGCATGGAAAGCGGCAGCACCACCTTGAAAAACGTCTGAAAGCCGTTCGCGCCAAGGTCGTTCGCGGCCTCGATATGGGAACTATCCATCTTGGTGAGCACCGTATGGATAGGCAGCACCATGAACGGCAGGAAGTTATACACCATGCCGAGCATGACAGCGCCCTCCGTATACAAAAACTCATGCTGCGGCAGGCCAAGCGCCGCAAGCAGGCTGTTGAGTATGCCGCCGGAGTTTAAGAGCACCTGCCACGCGTATGTGCGCAGCAGAAAGTTCATCCACATGGGTACGACAAACAGCACGGAAAGCATGGCAGCCGTGCTCTTTTTCATACGGGAAAGCAGGTAGGCGATGGGGTAGCCCAACAACAGGCACAGCGCCGTCGCCCGCACCGCCATCCAGACGGAGCGCAGCAACACCTCCAAGTAGAGCGGATCGGCCGCGCCCTGCAAATTTGCAAGTGTAAAGCCGCCGTCCATTGTGAAGGCGTAATAGACGATGAGCAGCATGGGGGCGAATATAAAAATCGCCATCCACACCACGTAGGGGTAGGCGAATACGGTGCGCTTCATGCTTGTTTCCTCATAATGTGAATGGCGTCGGGCAAAATTTCAATCCCTACGCGCTCGCCCGCATCCACGGCGTCCGTCGTGTGGATCATCCACTGATAATCCCCGGTATCCACCTGGATTTCATAGTGTACGCCCATGAACAGCACGGATTTGACCGTACCCGCCATGCCGTTCTGCGTTACCCGCTCAAGCGGAATGATATCCACATCCTCGGGGCGCACCACGACTTCCACCGGCTGCTCCACGCCAAAGCCCGCGTCCACGCAATGAAAGCTTTGCCCGCCGAACCGCACGAAATAATCCCGTTCCATGACGCCGGGGAGGATGTTGCTTTCCCCGATAAAATCCGCCACGAACGCGTTCTTGGGCTCGTTGTAAATATCCTGCGGGGTACCGATCTGCTGGATGACGCCCTCCTTGAGCACGACGATGGTATCGCTCATGGTCAGCGCTTCCTCCTGGTCGTGCGTCACGTAAATAAACGTGATGCCAAGCCGCTGCTGCATGCGCTTTAATTCCACCTGCATGTCCTTGCGCAGCTGCAGGTCCAAAGCCCCCAGAGGCTCGTCCAGAAGCAGCACTTCGGGTTCGTTGACAAGCGCCCGCGCAATCGCCACGCGCTGCTGCTGCCCGCCCGAAAGCTGTTCGATCCAGCGTTTTTCATAGCCTTTTAAGTTGACCAGCTCCAGCATGGCGGTAACCCGTTTTTCAATCTCCGCCTTAGCAAGCTTTTTGATCTTCAGCCCGAACGCCACGTTGTCGAACACATTCAGGTGCGGAAATAGGGCGTACTTCTGAAACACCGTGTTCACGCGGCGCTTGTAGGGCGGAATATGCGCGACGTCGATACCGTCGAGCAGCACCTTGCCGGAGGAGGGCATGACAAACCCGGCGATGATGCGCAGCATCGTCGTTTTTCCGCAGCCGGAAGGACCAAGCAGCGTCAAAAACTCGCCGTCCTTCACATATAAATTGATGTGTTTGAGCGCCGCATCCCCTTCGTAATCCTTCGAGACATCGAACAGCTCGATCAAATGCTTGTCGCCCATTGAAGGTCGCCCTCCGCCTAAATTTCATATTCATTGGAGGCTCCGGCCCCACAGTTCGCAATGGTCGCATATTTTATGCTCCCCTGCTCACTGGGACTACGCCTCGCTTCCTCCGCCACCGGCGGCGCTTGGCTCCGTCCCCCCAAACCTCCGCTTAGGGTCGTAACGACCCTAAAAACCCATACTCTGCCCTAGAATAAGGCGTTTCAAGGAAAGGATTCCCAAGGGGCTTTCCGAAGGAAAGCGGGTTCGGTGCCCATCGGGCAGAAATCGATCCTGCGAATCGGTTTCAGGACCCTGGGTACCTTGATTGTCCCTTGGGTAGGGTTTCAGGGGCAAAGCCCCTGAACGAACTCTTGTGCTTTAAAACGTCGGAGGTGTGGACACCCAGAGGATGTGCGCCTCTTTCTTGCCGTTGTTTTCAATATGGTGTACGCTCTGGGACCGAAAATAGAAGCTGTCGTTCTTTTTCAGGCGAAACTTCTTTTCCCCCAAGTACAGCGTCACCGCGCCCTGGAGGATGTGCCCGAACTCTTCGCCCTCGTGCGGGTCATGCACAAAGCTCTTTCCGCCCGGCGCAAGGGTGACGAGTATGGGCTCAAGCGCGTTCTTCTGCGCGTTTGTAATGAGCCAGCTTACGGAACTTAGATTGTCCGTATCCTCCTTTACAAACACGTCCGCGGCGGTATACACCACCTTTTCCGGCGGAGTCTCCTGAAAGAAGGCCCCGATATCGCTGCCCAGCGTCTCCAGAATGTCCATCAGCGTCGCGATGGAGGGGGAGGTCAAATCGCGCTCAAGCTGGGAAATAAAGCCCTTACTAAGCTCTGTACGGGCCGCCAGCTCTTCCTGCGTGAGCCCTAAGCGCAACCGCATGCGCTTGATCTTTTCGCCGATCTGCATGGCCGCTTTCCTTTCGCTTTTGCCCTATACGCCGGATATATGGCGTAATTTCCCTGACGAAGCCCGCACTTGCGCCGTTCGCACAAACGCTAAACTCGTTGTTTACTGTTTCTAAACAAAACCTTACTTATTGAAACACAAAAATATGCGTTTGTCAACGACGCTTTTCGCCATACATATGCAGAAAAAACCGTGGCAGAGCACAGCGGTTTCAGTCCCTTTTTGTATGGCATGCAAGATGTATGTAAAATCCGTTTCAATCCGGAGCACACCTTCATTAAACCAAAGGTTTAGCGCTGGAAAACAAAAGGCACGCAATACCTATCTTCTTTTTTGCCCGGTTTTTCACCGCGCCCGGTCCCCGGCTTTATGCTATACTATTCCTATACAAGCTCTATGGAGGGACATGTATGCGTATCATACGGGCGGAAGCGGTGGAAGCCGCAATAGCGGGTTTATGTGTGGATGCGGTGTGCCGCCTGCCCGATGATGTGCTTTTTGCCCTGCAAGCGGCGCATGACGCCGAGGAGGGGGCCGCAAAGGAAACGCTGCGCCAGATCCTTGTGAACGAAAGCATGGCCCGCGCCGCCCGCCGCCCCTGCTGCCAGGATACTGGGCTTGCGGTGGTGTTCCTGGACATCGGGCAGGAAGCGTTTATAGAGGGCGACGTCAACGCTGCCGTGAACGAAGGCGTACGGCGTGCCTATATCGATGCGTATTTAAGAAAGTCCTCCCTGACGGCGCTTGGCCGCAAAAACACGGGGGATAATACCCCCGCCATCCTGCACGTCCGCTTTGTGCCGGGGGACCGCGTCGCCATCACCGTCGCGCCTAAGGGGTTTGGCAGTGAGAACATGAGCAGGCTTTATATGCTCACCCCCAGCAAAGGAACAGGGGGCGTAGCCGAAGCCATTGTAGAAACCGCGCGCTTAGGGGCCGCCAACGCGTGCCCGCCCGTCATCCTGGGCGTAGGCGTCGGCGGCACCATGGAAGCCGCGGCGCTGCTTGCAAAACGGCAGCTGTTGCGCAAGATCGGTTCCGTTGCCGAAACGCCGGAGCTGGCCGCTCTGGAGCAAGAAACGCGCTCACGCGTCAACGCGCTCAAAATCGGTCCCATGGGGCTGGGCGGCAAAACCACAGCGCTGGCCGTGCACATTGGCGAGCTGCCTACGCACCTTGCGGGCCTGCCTGTGGCCGTCAACGTGCAGTGCCACTGCGCGCGCCACGCCAGCACCACGCTATAAGGGAGGAATTGAAGAATGGAAGCAAGACGCGTTGACCTCCCGCTTTCCCAGGAAGCCATTGCGAGCTTACGCGCGGGCGACGTGGTCGCCCTCTACGGCACGGCCTACACCGCCCGCGACGCCGCGCACAAGCGCCTGTGCGCCATGATTGAGGCCGGGGAAGAACTGCCCATCCCGTTAAAAGGCGCATGCATCTACTACGCCGGCCCCTGCCCCGCAGCGCCGGGCGAAGTGATCGGCCCCTGCGGGCCAACCACCAGCGGAAGGGTTGACGCCTATACGCCCGCCCTCCTTGCGCTGGGCATGAGCGCCATGCTCGGCAAAGGGAAGCGAAGCGCGGAAGTGAAGGAAGCCATGCGCAACCGCGCCGTATATTTTGCGGCCACCGGCGGGGCGGGCATGCTGATTGCCGGGCATATTGCGGAGGCCGAAACCATCGCTTTCCCGGAACTTGGAGCGGAAGCCATTACAAGGCTGAAATTCGAAGGCGTTCCGGCAATCGTGGCGATCGACGCATTGGGGAATGATTTGTTCGAGAGATAGGGCACTTTGGGGCTCTGCCCCAAACCCCGTTCAGGGCTGTAATCAAGCGGAACCCGGGGTCTAAAACCGATTTGCCGGATCGGTCTTTGCGCGAAGCGCGCAACGACCCCGCTTCCCTTCGGGAAGCCCCTAAGAACCGATATTAATAAAAAGCGGAGGCAACGCCCCCGCTTTTGCATATCTTATGAAAACTCCCTTTACTTCTTTTCCCCACACAAGGCGGCGACAGAAGCAGCACCCGCGCCGATGCGCTCAGCGCCCATCTCGATAAACTTTTCCACCACGGCGCGCTCACGGATGCCGCCGGAGGGCTTGACCTTGATGCGGCCCTGCGCCGCCTCGATCATAGCGCCAACCGAGGTCATGGTAGCGCCTTCCCCGTAGAAGCCGGTAGAGGTCTTCACAAAATCCGCGCCCGCGGCAATGCAGACTTCCACACCCTTTTTGATCTCTTCCACGGTGAGTTGGCTGGTTTCAAATATGACTTTGACGATGACTTTGCGGGCATGCGCCTGGCGGGCCACGCGGCGGACTTCGTCCTCCACCCTATCCCACAAGCCGGAGCGCGCGTAGCCGTAGTTCATCACCATATCGATCTCCGTCACGCCCTGATCCGCATAGATGGCGGCAAGCGCTTCCTTGGCAGCGGCGGTCGCGCAGCCATGCGGAAAATCCAGCACGCAGATGACTTCCGTATTTGTTCCCTTGCACAGTTCCTTGGCAAGCTCAATATCGCGGGGATGGACGCACACGGTGGCAACATCATACTCCAAGCCAAGCTGAATGGCCGCGCGCACTTCCTGTTCCGTCATTTCCGGTTTTAACACGGCATAGTCCAAATATCGGTTGATTTCCATTTAAAAATGCCTCCTTGCATTCATACATGATCTTTGTCCTATGGGCATTATATAACAAATCCTTGCAGAAAAACAGCCCGAGCCCTATGCACGCCCATAATTTCGCGTTTATACTAAAGGGACGACACCATGGAGGGAATGTGTGCAGGCGGGAATTATAGAGCTTAACATCCACGGCATGAACACCGTGCAGGCAAAAGCCTGCATTGACAGTGCGCTCAAAAAAGCCACGAACGCGACCTACCGCATCCGCGTGATCCACGGCTACCAGCGCGGCACGGCGCTCAAAGACCTGGTGCGAAAGACTTACCGCAGCCATCCGAAGGTATTGCGGCTTGAAATCGGCCTCAACCAGGGACAGACAGATCTTGTACTGCGGGAGCTGTAAATTCTTTTCTTCTATCTCTTCAAATCCGTGCAACGCTTACATATTCTTCCGCGTCCTATTTGAAAGAGCAGATAGGAGTAGTTGCTATGCAATATTCCCGTATTATAAAAATATGTTCCGCCGTATTGTTTCTGGCCCTGATCATTGCTGCGGCTCCGCTTGCCGCAAGCGCATTGGGTTGGAAAGAAACGTGGTCGCCCACCCGGTATGGGGAAAAAGAGCTCAACGCTAAGTCCCTGTGCATTATGCACACAGAGTATCCCGTTTACCGGCCAGGCATAACGGAGCTTTACGTTACCATTGAAAATAAAACATGCGAGCGGCTGCTTCACGGAGAGGCCTATGTCCTTGAGCAAAAGCGGGCGGGCAGATGGTATGCCCAGCAGATTATCAACCCGAATCCGAACGAGCCCGCCATATGGTGGCCTCTCATAGGTTACATCGTACCCAAAAGAGAAACAACTGGCACAAGAATGCATTTGCACCTTCCCCTGAAGCCGGGCGAGTACCGCATTATTAAACATATCGGATTTGACGAGACCCCTGTAAAGGATTACCCGTTTTCCGCTACATTCACCGTAGCCGAGGGCGGCTACGACCCGGCGCGGCTTTCCGGTTTTGCGCCGCTTTCCTCGCTGACCGAGTCATATACGCATGAACAGGCCATTGCGGACGGCGTGTTTTATATTGACCCGGATGGCACGGCATACGGCAAAAACACACTCCTTACATTTTTAAAAAGAGTGCGCGAGAATATCCCCGCCAAGCTTCGCCTGCTGGAAGACGGTGTGGAGGGGCAATTTGTCGTTACGGATATTACCTATGAGTCCGGGCTATTTTTATGGGAACAGTGCACGCTGCGCAACCCGATGCAGCTGGACGTCTACGTAGGGGGCAAGCCTCTGCACACAGAATATAAAAAATCGGATATCCTTCGCCGGTATTATCCATACCTGATATCCTATAAAAAGGACGGAAAGACGCGGCTGACGCTTTCGGACTGGATAGGCAGGCCGATCCGGGAGGCAAAGGAATGGCGGATTATAGAGGATACGGCGCGCGTGGGCAGACGGGCGGTTGCGGCGCTTCTGAAGAATCCGTATGATGACATGCTCGACCTGCCCGACTCAAGCTATCGCGTCTATCAAGAAGATGGTAAGGAATATGTTTCCTACACGCTGAAGGACGGCAAGCATATGCTGACGTATTTTGATACGCCGGATTCCATACGGGACATAGAAATCACGGAAGAGCGAGGCCTATTAAAAGAACTGTTGATGATGGAGTGGACCGGAGCACAGACAGTCACGCTTACCTTTGCCGCCAAAGGCGGCGGTTCATGCGCCATTACGGTCAATACCGCATCCGGCAAAATCACAGACGTGCGCTACGCCTGAGCGGCTACAGTATATTTTGAACGTTCCTTTTCACGCACAGACACAGCGCAATAGCCGAAAGGAGCTTTTTATGAATATAGCGCGCCTGTTATTGAAACGATACCTTTCCTTCCTGTTTGTGCTGATGTTGGGGTTCCTGCTGCTGCCCCTGACCGCACAGGCAAAAGGGATATGGGTACCCTCCATTTATAAGGACGATCAGCTCAACACCGAAACATTCTGCACGCTGCGCACGGAATACCCGGTTTATAAGACAGGCGCCACAACGGTGCATTATGTTATGCAAAACAACAGCCGGCAGGAAATCTCCTACGGCGTCATTACTTATTTTGAGCGCAAGCAGGCGGACGGCTGGTATACCTACACGGATCCGGAAGTGGACAACATCCTGATCGCGGTGGATGTGTTGCCTGGCGCGCCGCGCAGCGAGAAGCTCGATACCACCCACACAGCGGGTCTCTTGCCTGCGGGCGAATACCGGCTGATCAAGGAATTCAGCTTAGGCAACAAACGCGCGCTGTTCTGCGCCTATTTTACGGTGGCAGAAAACGGGTACGACAGCGCGTACCTTTCCGGCTACACGCCGCTACTATCCTTGCCGAAAGACTATACACGCGAGCAGTCGCTTTCGGACGGCGTATTCTATGTGGACGTCAAAGGCAAGGCGTACAACAAGGAAAAGCTAACTAACTTCCTGGAAAAGATACGACAGTACCTCCCGGCCAAGCTGCTCATACTCCAATACACAACCGAGGGCGACCTCGTGCTTTGTGATATCAGTTATGGGTGGAACAACGGAGATTTTTTATTAGAACAGGACGCGACGCGGGACCGTCTTGGGACAAAAACCATTTCCCGCAGTTATTATCCGGATTTGATTCTGCATAAGGCAAACGGTAAGACACGGCTTATGCTGAGCGAATGGTTCTTAACGCCGGTGGAAGGCGCGTCCGAGTGGACGCTTTTGCCGGATATCCGCATTGCGGGCGCAAGCAAGATCACAAAGCTTATGCATTCCCCATACTATCACCGGGAAGAGGCCGCGTACCTCGTATATAGCCCGGACGGGAAGCAATATGCAGGTTATGACGCCAAAGCCAAAGAAATTTATTACACCACGCCAAACGGAGTCGCAAGAGCAGCAATTGCCGACCCGAAGAGCAGCATTACAGCCATCGTTGATATGGAACTAAAAGGCAACCGGGAGCTTGTTTTAACGTTCCGGACCGCGGGAGGCGGGCGGTGCACCATTACTTTCCATACGTTGGCGGGTAAAATCACAGACACCGTCTATCAATAGCTGCTACACCATCAGTTCTCCCTGCAAATATAGAACCGCTTTGCCGCCGATCTCCACGCGGTCGCCTTTGTTTTCGCAATAGAGCACGCCGCCGCGCGCGGACAGCTGCGCCGCCGTCATTTCCTGTTTTTTCAGCCGCTCTGCCCAGTAGGGGATCAGGTTGCAGTGCGCGGAGCCTGTCACAGGGTCCTCCGGAACGCCGAGCTTTGGAAAAAAGCAGCGGGAGACAAAATCGTACCGCTTGCCTTTTGCGGTGACAATGACACCCAATCCGGCTTCCAGTGCCGCGATCTTTTCAAAATCAGGATCAAGCGAAGCAACCTGCGCCTCATCCGGGAGTACCAGCATCAAGTCCCGTGACAGATACGCTTCCAATGGCTCCGCCTGAAGCGCCGCCGTCATTTCTTGAGTGACGGGAACGCGCTTGGGCATACGGGCCGGAAAATCCAGCACGTATTTATCGTCCCGCATGCGCACATACAGGGTACCGCTCCTGGTCGCAAAGCGCATCTGCTGCGCGTTTTTGTCCACAAAGTTCTTGATCACAAACGCGGTCCCAAGCGTCGCGTGGCCGCAAAGATCGATTTCCGCCTTGGGGGTGAACCACTGCAGCGTATAATGATCCTCCGCGGGCAGCAAGAAGGCGGTCTCCGAAAGGTTATTTTCCGTCGCGATCCGCTGCATCCGTTCTGCGGATATCGGCGCGTCCAGCACGCACACGCCCGCGGGATTGCCGCCAAACAGGTTTTCTGAAAACGCATCCACCACAAAATACCGCATAGTGCCTCCACAGACGCGGGCGGCGTTCGCCCGCTTTTGTTCTTTTGGGATAAAACAAAGCGGAGAGGAACCTCTCCGCAAAACTTTTACAAAATAAAATTGTCGGCGTCAGCCGACGCTTTTGTGTCCGACCCTTAACCGCGTACCAAAAACTCCAAGAGCTTGGCGAAATCTTCGGGTTCGGAGACGATCAGCTCCACATCGTCGATGCGGGCGTCCTTGAACATCTGCGTAAGCGCGATATACTGGCACAACGTGCTCTTTAAGTTGAGCCTGTCGCCTTCGGAAGTAATCAGCTCTACGCGTCCATGGCACTGATTGAGGACCTCAAAAAAGCGCTTGGGGTTGTTGATGTTCTTGATCTTCACGGCAATCACTCCTCTCTGCCGGTTACTATTTGAGCATACTGCTCACTAGATTTTTTAACACATTCCGGGCATTTTGTCAAGTCAAATCTCCGTTCCCTTCTTTAGGGCATACGCCCCGGCCTGTGCTATAATATAGTTACCCGATTTATGGAGGTTCAATCATGCGTTTGTTTATCGCCATCCCTGTTCCGCCGGACGTCACGCGGGCGCTTACGCTTGCACAGAACCGGCTGCGCGCGTTAGCTGCCGGGGGACGTTATGTGCCTAAGGAGAATTTTCACCTCACGCTGCACTTTATCGGGGAAAGCAACGACCTGACCGGAGCCGCCGCCGCGTGCGATGAAGCGGTGCGCGGCATCCGCCCGTTTTTATTGCGCCTTTCCTCCTATGGCAGCTTTGTGCGCGGCAACAGCCGCACGGGATATATTTCGCTTGTGGGAGATCTACCCGAACTGTACCGGCTGCACGAAACGCTCACCGCAGAGCTGTCTTCGCGCGGCTTCCCGCTTTCCGGCGGGCACAAGCGCCTGACGCCGCACATCACGCTTGCGCGCGCGCTGCCCGATGTGGAGGATACGGAAGCGCTCGCAAACATCCTGGCGGATGCGAAAGAAGGCGTTGCCTTTACGGCCAATCGCCTTGTGCTGTATGAAAGCCGGAACGAGGACGGACGCATGGCGTATGCGCCGCTGCATAAGGCGGCGCTGGGTACGCGGTAAGGAGGGGGTATGCCGGCACAAGTCCGCTTTATACTGGGCCGCGCGGGCGCGGGAAAAACGCATGTGATCAAGCAGGAGCTTGCCGCGCTCAAGCAGCAGCTAAAGCGCGGAATCTTGCTTGTGCCGGAGCAGTTCACGTTTGAAACGGAGCGCGCGCTTGCAGCCGAGCTAAACGGGCTGCTGGGCATACAGGTATTGAGCTTTGAGCGGCTCGCGGAACGCATCGCCGCTGCCGACGCGCGGGAGCATTTGAGCGCGCAGGGCCGCAGGATGATCGTGCGCCGCGCGGTGCACCGGGAGCATGCGTCGCTCACCGCGTTTTCCTCTGTCGCCCGGCGCGCGGGCTTTGCCGCGCATATGGACGCGCTGTTTACAAAATGCCGCCAGTTTTTGATCACGCCGGACATGCTGCAAGCTGCCGCGGAGCAGCTCCCCGCGGGGGACGCGCTTTGCGGCAAGCTTCACGATATCGCAATCCTCTACCGCGCCACGCAGGAGTATCTCGACGAACATTATTTGGACAGCGAGGGCGCGAAGCGCGCGCTCATCGACCGCATCCCTTCCTCCATGCTGCGCGGGGCGGATATCTATATCGACGGCTTTGAACTTTTAACCGAACAGCTCTATGATATCCTGCAATCGCTCATGCTCGCCGCGCGCGCGCTCACCATTACGCTGTGCCTGGACCCGGAGGAAGGCGCGCCGGATTCCGCTTTGTTTTTGCCCGAGCGCCGCGCGTATGAGCGGCTGCGGGAGCTTGCCTACTCCATCGGCTGCAGTGTAAAAACAACAGAGCTTCCCAATTACCACGGGAACCGCCACCCGGAACTTGTGCGGCTGGAGCAATCCCTGTATGTCTATACCGCGCATCCATACCAGGGGAAAATCGAGGCCATCTCGCTCCTGGGCGCGGTGACCCGGGCGAGCGAGGTGGAAGCGCTTGCGGACGCCATCATCGCCGCTGCCCGTTCCGGTATGCGCTACAGGGATATGGCCGTGATCGCCACGGATTTGAACGCCTATGCCGATCTTGTGACGCGCGCGTTTGCAAGAAGAAACATCCCGCTGTTCATGGACGCGCGCCGCAGCATGCAGGGCCACCCCAGCGTGGAGCTGATGCTTTCCGCCGCCCGGGCCGCGGCAAACGGCTTTCCCCGCGCGGAACTGTTCCGCATATTGAAGACCAATCTTTCGGGCGTCGCGTTGGACGACGCGGAAGCCTTTGAAAATTATGTGCTCCGGCGCGGCTTGTTGGGCGGCAAGGCGTTTGCTTCACCGTTCCCCCCGGAGGAAGAAGCCGCGGAGCGCGCAAGAGAAAAGCTTATGGAACCGCTCCTCCGGTTGCAGGCCGGCATGGCGGGCAAGACGGCAGGCGAAAAGGCGCAGGCGCTCTATGGGTATCTCAAGGAACTGCATCTGGAACAACGGCTCTTGGAAAGCGTAGATCAGCTTCGCCAGGAAAATCGCTTTGCACTCATGGAAGAGCACGCGCAGGTGTGGGATGTGCTCATGCAGTTGTTTGAGCAGCTCTACGCCATACTCGGCGGCGCGGAAATGAGCAAACAGGAATACATTGAAGTCTTGACCGAGGCGCTTTCCGCCTACCAGGTGGGCGTCATTCCCGCCACGGCGGATCAGGTGCTCTTCGGCGACCTGAACCGCACCAGAAGTCGCGAGGTACAGGCGCTTTTCCTGTTGGGCTGCAACGAAGGGCTCCTGCCCGCCCCGCGCATGGATGAAGAGATGATAGATGACAACGAGCTTAACGCGCTTTCCAATATGGGGCTTGCCCCCTGGGGCAGTACCGCATACCGCGCCGAAAGCGACCGCCTTTCCATTTACCGCGCGCTTTCCCGCGCCAAGGGACGGCTGTGGTTCGGCTTTTCCTATTCCGACGGAAAGCGCGAATTGCTGCCCGCAACCCTCATCGACCGCATCCGCGAGCTGTTCCCAAACTGCGCAGAACAGTCCACCGCAGTGGAAGCTCTGCCGCAAAGCCCGCAAAGCGGGTTTGTGCAGCTGCTGCGCAATTTACACTCCGCAGAGGTTCTTCCTGCCGCATTGCACGGTTATTTTACGCAAGATGAAGCGTACGCCGCGCGCCTTCTGCAGGCGGAGGCGTTTGCGAATGAACCCACCGTGCCCGCCTCCTTTGGCGCGCCGCTTGCCCG
The DNA here is from genome assembly GCA_023455425.1 of Bacillota bacterium. Lineage (GTDB taxonomy): Bacteria > Bacillota > Clostridia > Christensenellales > CAG-138 > JAEYLA01. The sequence goes on from JAEYCM010000016.1 coordinate 21,197, forward strand.
CAGGCTGTATGGCAAACGCGTGTTCAGCACGGTGAGCAGGCTTGAAACCTTCCGCACCTGCCCGTTCCAGCACTTTGCGCAGTACGGGCTCAAAGCCCTGCCGCGCAGGGAGTACAAAGAAAAGAAATCCGATATCGGAAGCTTTTCTCACATGGCGCTCGAACTGTTCGTGCGGGAAGCGCAGCGCCGCTACGACTGGACGAGCATCACGCAGGAAGATTGCGGTGCCCTGCTTGACGAAATCCTTCCCGACTGCCTCACCCGCTACCAGGACGGCATGCTCATCGCCACCCCGCGCGCCCGCGCACTTTCCGCCTTCTATATCGCCGCCGTCCGGGAAACCGCCTGGGCATTGTGCGAAAGCTTCCAGAAGGGGGATTTTCGGCCCGTCGGGCTGGAGCTGCGCTTTGGACCGGACGAGGAACTGCCGCCTTTAACGGTGCCCTTGCCCGATGGCGGAGAGCTGCTACTTTCCGGCGCGATCGACCGGGTGGACGCCGCCGAAAAAGACGGCCGGCGCTTTGTCCGTGTGGTGGACTATAAAACGGGCGACCGCAGCTTTTCCTATGCAAGCGTAGCCGACGGCCTCAAGCTGCAGTTGCCCGTCTACCTTGCCGCCGCGGCCAAAGCCGAAGGCGCTTCCCCAGCGGGCGCGTTCTACCAGCCGGTGATCGACCCTGTCGCTAACGAAGGCGAGGAGGAAAAGCTGCAAAAGCGCATGCGCCTAATCGGCGTCCTGCAGCAAGATAACGCGGTGCTTTTCGCCACGGAGCGCGATCTTTCCGGCCCTTCCGAAGTGGTGGACGGCTTACAGCGCAAGAAGGACGCAAGCATGAAGGAGCACGCGCGGCTGTTGAGCGCGGAGGAAATGCAGAAACTCCTTTCCTTTGCCGTAAAGCGCACCGGCGAGATCGCAGCGGAGCTCGTATCCGGCCGCGTCGCCGCCGCCCCTGTCAAAATGGGGAAATCCACCGCCTGCGCGTATTGCGAGTATAAAAGCGTCTGCCGCTTTGACGCGCGCCTGCCCGGCTGCCGCGTGCGGGACGTGAAAAAGCGCACGAAGCAAGAGTTCTTTGAGGGGCTTGAGGAATAAGGTCATGTCTTAGGGGCTTTGCCCCGTACCCCCACCCAAGGGCCACGCCCCTTGGGAATCCCTGCCTCAGAAGCCGTTCTAATAGGCATCAAACACTATATTTGTGGTTCTTAAGGTATCGCCGCCTACGGCGGCGACGACAGACTATTTTTTTTAATAGCGGGAGGGCTCCGCCCCCCGCGCCCCCTGAGTACGAACAGTCTCAAGGAAGGGGGTTGGGGAAACGCAGTTTCCCCAAAGCAAAAAAGTTATCGTCGCCGCCGCAGGTGGCGATACCTTGAAGCCTTCAAGCAAGTTTATTTACATTCTGGCTAAGACACCCATTTTTAACATCCACGCAGGAGGACGGCCCCATGCCATGGACAAAAGCGCAGCAGGACGCGATACAGACCGAGCACGTCAATCTCCTGGTCAGCGCCGCAGCCGGCAGCGGCAAGACGGCGGTGCTCACCGAGCGCATCGTCCGCCTTGTATGCGCCGGCACGAACATCGACCAGTTCCTGGTAGTGACGTTTACGGAAGCCGCCACGGAGGAAATGAAACGGCGCATCGCCGCGCGGCTCAACAAAGCGGCACTCGAGGAAGACGACCCGGAGGCGGCCTCGCGCCTGCGGCGCGAGGCGTTATCCGTAGGCCGCGCCAACATTTCCACGCTGCACAAATTCTGTCTGTATATCCTCAGGCGCAATTTCCACCGTCTGGGGCTGGACCCCGGCTTCCGCCCCGCCGACGAGATACAGTCCTCCATGCTGTTCCAGCAGGCGCTGGAGGAAGCGGCGGCGCAGCGGTACGAGGCGCAGGACGCTCCGTTTATTGCCCTTCTGCATGCGGCGGGCGGGGAAGAAGGCGTATTTTCCCATACAGCGAAACTGCATAGGTTTTTGATGGCCCAGCCCGACCCATGGGAATGGCTCGCCCGCGCAGAATTGCAGTATTCGCTTACCGGGGCGGAGTTTATGGAACACCCGGCGCTGCTTGCGCTCTATAAAACTTTACGGGCCGAAGCGCAGATCCAGTATGACAACCTGCGCCGCGCGTCTGACCTGATCCCGCGCGAATACGCAGGCACGCGCTCCATGCTCGATACGGAACTGAGCCAGATCGGCGCGCTGTTTTTAAAAAGCATACAGTCGCTTCCCCAATATCGGATGCAGTTATTGTCCGTTTCCTTTGTGCAGCGTTTTACCTGGCCGCGCGAGGCGGATGAACCGATCAAGAGGCGCGTGAATTCGCTGCGGGATGCGGCAAAAAAAGAGATCAAGCGCCAGCAGGCGCTGCTTGCGCGCCCATTGGAGGAAGAAGCGCAGTTTTTACATACCCTAGCCCCGCAGGTGGGGGCGCTGTGCGCGTTTGTCCGGGATGTGGACGCGCGGTATGCGGCGTTGAAACGCGGGCACGGCGTAGTGGATTTTTCGGATATGGAGCACCTGGCCCTGCGCGCGCTGCAGGAGGAAGAGACCCGGCATGCGCTCCAGAACCGCTTCCGCTATATTTTTGTAGACGAGTACCAGGACAGCAGCCGCATTCAGGAATGCCTGATCGAAGCTGTGCGCCGCGAGGACAACGTATTTCTGGTCGGGGACGTCAAACAGTCCATCTACCGCTTCCGCCAAGCCGATCCGGGGCTGTTTTTAGGCAAGCTAAGTACCTACACGGGTGAAGAAGGCGCGCCGGGAAGGCAGATCCACCTCAATACAAATTTCAGAAGCGAGCGGCCGGTAATTGATGCCGTAAACGCCGTGTTTTCCCGCATTATGACCGGAGAAGCCGCGGAGCTGGACTACGACGACACCGCGGCGCTCAAATGCCCGGAGGAAACGCCGGAAGACAGCGCCCTTGCGGGGGTAGAGTGCCATGTGATTGAGCGCGGGGACTCGCCATTGGGCCCCGAGGGCGCGCAGGAAGAAGAATCCGCTCCGGAGGCAGAGGACGATACGGCGGAGGAAAGACCGGAGGAGGCGCTAAGCGAGGAAGAGGAAGCGTATATCGTCAACGACATCGAGGCGGAGGCCATGCTCGCGGCACGGCGCATCCGCGAATTGATGGAAACCGCTTCCTGCCCGGATAAAACGGGCGGAACGCGGCCATTAAAATACGCCGACTTTGCCATACTGATGCGCGCGCAGCGCAGGGCGGCGGAAGCGTGGGCCCAGACGCTCGCAAAAATGGGCATCCCCGCGTATGTGCACCTGACGGGCGGATACTTTGACGCAATCGAGGTGCAGGTATTTTTGAACCTGTTGCGTGTCATCGACAACCGGCGGCAGGATATTCCGATGCTCAGCGTGCTGCGTTCGCCCATATTCCATTTTACAATGGAAGAATTGATTGCGCTGCGCACCGATTACAACGCCGATTCGTTCATCGACCGCTTGACGCTGTGCAGCCAAGATAATACGCCGCTTGGTTCCAGAGCGCTCCAAGTTATTCTGCTGCTTGCGAAATACAAAAAAGAATCGCTCTTATTGCCGCTGCCGGAGCTGATCGCCTGGCTGATGGACGAGACGGGATATTACGATTGCGTGGGCGCGCTGCCCGGCGGCAAGGAACGTCAGGCAAATTTGGATGCGTTGATTGAACGCGCCCGCGCATACGCGGACGCCGGTTTTCCTTTGGACCTATGGAGCTTTCTGCAGTATATGGACAAGGCGGCGGCCACCGCGGATATGGGCTGCGCGCAGGCGGGTGCTGCAGACGTGGTGCGCGTGCTTTCCATGCACGCCTCCAAGGGGCTGGAATTTCCCGTGGTGTTCTGCGCGGGGCTGGGCCAGGCCTTCAACCGCCGCACCGCGCAGGATGATCTTGCGGCAGAGCCGGACCTAGGCCTGGGCGTACGGCTACGGGTGGGACATGTGCGGCGGGATACGCTTTTCCGCCAGGCCATTACAAACCGGCTTCTGCGCGAACAGCTTGCCGAGGAAATGCGCATCCTCTACGTGGGCATGACGCGGGCCAAGCACCGCCTGGTGCTCATCGGCAGTATGAAAAAAGCATGGGAAACGGCGCAGGGTTTGCAGCGGGCCGAACTGACCCCCGCCTATTGTTCGAAAGCGAAAAGCGCGCTTTCCTGGCTGCTGCCCGTGGCCATGCAGGATAACACGCTGCCCATACGCTTCACCACGCGGATCGCCGTATCCGGCTTATTTGCACCGCAGCTGGAAACGCTGCAACCGGAGGCTTCGCCGCAGGAACAAGAGGAAAAGGCGCGTCTTTTGTCCATCCTCCGGCAGCGGTTCGATTGGAAATATCCGCATATGGCTGCAACCAGTATCCCCACCAAGCGCAGCGTGAGCGAGCTGATGCATGTGCATCCTATTTCCCTGCGGGAAGCGCCCGCATTTGCGCGGGAGGGCGCGCGCCTCACTGGCGCGCAGCGCGGCACGTATGCGCATACCGTGCTCAAGGAAATCGCCTTGTCCCGCATCCCCGCCGGAGATGTGGCCTCTTTTGTACGAGATGAGATCGCCCGCATGGTGCAACAGAGTTTGTTATCCGGGCGGCAGGCAGAGGCCGTGGATGCCGAGGATATCGCCATGTTCCTCAAAAGCCCGTTAGGGCTGCGGCTGCGCTCCTCTTCCCGCGTGGAGCGGGAACTGGAGTTTGCCGCCAATGTGGACGTGGAGCGGCTGCCTTTGGAGGGAACGGGCGAACAGGTGCTCCTGCAGGGCGTGATCGATTGCTGTTTTTTAGAAGACGGCGGCTGGGTGCTGCTGGATTATAAGACCGACGCCTTGCTCCCGCAAGAAACGCCGTTTGAAGCGGCAAAAAAGCACGCCGGGCAGCTTGCGATGTATGCTTCGGCGCTTGAAGCGCTTTCGGGTCTTTTGGTTCTGGAGCGTTACGTGGTGCTGCTGGGCACGCGGGAAGCGGTGGTAGTGTAGAACCTATTCAGGGACTTTGCCCCCGAACCCCCACTCAAGGGAAACATCCCTTGGGAATCCCTTTCGTCTGAAACGCCTGAGCAGGCGTTTCAGGGGATGGGTTCTTAGGGCCGTTACGGCCCTAAGCGTAGCTTGCAGCAAAGCCCCAACATATCCCGTGACAGGCAGGGCCCCGCGCAATACTGCGCGGGGCCCTGTAGATGGGGCTTTATTGATGCTATTCGCCCGAAGGCGGCTTTTTCTTTGCCATATCCCCAAGCTCCCGCCCCTTGTTGAGGCCAAACTGCGCAATGATTCCTAAAAACGTCAATACAAGCACGCCCAAAAGCACGTACCAAGGCAGCCCGGCGCTCTGCGTGAACAGCCTTTCCTGCGTCATATCCTTCACGGCGATGATGGAATATGCGCCAAGTACAGCCAGGTATGCGCCGTTGAAGGAGCTGCCCACGATGATGTAGGGCTTAATAAATATGCTGGCCAAAACAGCGCCGAGTATGGCGCCAACGAGTATGGGCCAGCCCGCCTCCATTCCGCTCCATGTAAAAAGCAGCAGGTTGACAAGCGCCGCGCCCAAAATGGCCCCGGTCAGGACAACGCCCAGGCGGTATAGAAAATACGCCAGCAGCGCAAACAGCAGCCCGATCACGATGGCAAGCGCCACTGGCCACGCCGCGTCCGTTGCATATGTTCTTCCCAGATATTCCCCCAGGTAAGCGCCGCCGATAAAGCCCGCTACCGCAAGCCATATGCGGAACAGGCGGTAACCGTAAAAGCACATCACAAGCCCGATGACGATGGCGACAATGCCCGCTATCCAAGTCATGACCATCCCTCCAATCCTTTGTATCATATCCCTTCCCGGTAAAGAAGTGAATCCTCTTGTTTATTTGTAATGTAGCAGGAACGGCATGAAACATAAGCCCGATTTTCAGAAAAAATACAAAACTTTTGATAAAACGGCAGAAAACAACATCATAAGCCGCGTTACGGTAAACATACATACTATGCGGGATATCGTCAGATTATGTATCCCGCTGATGAAAAACAGCGCCAAGGATTTCCCTTGGCGCTGTCTGAATGCCAGAGCGTTTTCTATTAGAACTCCGTCTTCGCCATGACGTAGGCCGGGAGCTCCGCGATGGGCAGGCGGATCTGCTGCATGGTATCCCGGTCGCGCACGGTCACAGTATCGTCTTCGAGCGTATCGAAGTCTACCGTGATGCACATGGGCGTGCCGATCTCGTCCTGCCTGCGGTAGCGGCGGCCGATCGCGCCGCCTTCATCATAATCCACCATGCAGTGCTTTGCGAGTTTTGCATAGACTTCCTGCGCCTTCTCACCGAGCTTTTTCTGCAGCGGCAGGATGGCGGCCTTGTAGGGCGCAAGCGCGGGGTGGAGGTGCAGCACCGTACGCACGTCGCCGCCTTCAAGCGTCTCTTCATCATACGCGTCACACAGGAAGGCGAGCGCCACGCGGTCGGCGCCCAGCGCCGGTTCCACGCAATAGGGGACATACTTCTTCTGGTTGTCGAACGGGTCCACATACTCCATGTTTTCGCCGGAATGCTTGGCGTGCTGCTTCAGGTCAAAGTCCGTACGGTCCGCAATACCCCACAGTTCGCCCCAGCCGAACGGGAAGAGGAACTCGATATCCGTGGTGCCCTTGGAGTAGTGGGAAAGCTCTTCGTTCTCATGCTCCCTTAAGCGCATGCTTTCCGGCTTCATGCCCAAATTCAGCAGCCAGTTCTTGCAGAAGTTCTTCCAGTATTCGTACCATTCGAGATCCGTACCGGGTTCGCAGAAGAACTCCAGCTCCATCTGCTCAAACTCGCGCGTACGGAACGTAAAGTTGCCCGGCGTGATCTCGTTACGGAAGGACTTGCCCACCTGCGCGATGCCGAAGGGAATCTTCTTGCGGGTGGTGCGCTGCACGTTCTTGAAGTTGACGAACATGCCCTGCGCCGTCTCGGGGCGCAGGAACAACTCTGCGGAACTGTCCTCCGTCACGCCCTGGAATGTCTTGAACATGAGGTTGAATTTGCGGATGGAGGTGAATTCCTTTTTGCCGCATTCAGGGCAAGCAATGCCCTCCTTCTGGATATACTCTTCCATCTGCGCGTTGTTCCAGCCATCGGGCCGGACATCGAGGCTGTGTTCATGCGCATAATCCTCAATGAGCTTATCTGCGCGGAAACGCGCCTTGCAGGCCTTGCAATCCATCAGCGGGTCGGAAAATCCGCCCACGTGGCCGGAAGCGACCCAGACCTGCGGGTTCATCAGAATTGCAGCATCCAGCCCTACGTTATAGGGGCTTTCCTGTACGAACTTGCGCCACCAGGCGCGCTTGACGTTGTTTTTGAACTCCACGCCCAGCGGCCCGTAATCCCACGCGTTGGCCAGGCCCCCGTAGATTTCGGAGCCGGGGAATATGAACCCGCGGTTCTTACACAACGCCACGATTTTTTCCATGGTCTTTTCCATATGTTCCTCCTGTATGATTGATTTCATAGTTTTTTAAAAACAGCTACCTTAAAAGGGTTTCCAAGGTATCGGCGGGTTAACGCGCCGACGTTTATCTTTGGGGAAACTGCGTTTCCCCAAACCCCTTCCTTAGAAACGCCCGCCGCAGGACGCGGGAGATACAACCCCGATACCCCTTTAGGGATTCGGGGGCCGCAGCCTCCGGAGGCTTCCAACCGCCGCCAGCGACATGCGCGGTGGCGGCGGAAGGCCTTGCAACGCAAGGCTTTCCTTGCAGGAACAACCGGCCGCGCCGCAGGCACAGGTTGTTCCTGTAATCCTCGAAAAAGTGTCACAAGGCACTTTTTCGACAATAAAAAAATTGCCTGCATCCCAATAAAGGGACGAGGCAATGCTCGCGGTTCCACCCTTTTTGGCGGCAAATAAATGCCGCCCACCTTAAAACCAACCCGGCTCCGGGGCGCCAGGCGCGTACACTGCCGCCGGGCTTGCACCTTCCCCGGCTCGCTACCGCAGTTTCTTTCCGCGCGTATTCCCATCCACGCCGTATGCTTTTCTTAGGTAAGCACTGCTTCAATGAGGGATGCCGGATTGGCGAGAGGATTTTGTAGCCTGCAAGGAGCAAAATCGAAGGAATAGCAGCGCTATTTCAAGATTGTAGCAGTGCGGCAGGGCACTAAATCGACCGTCAAGACAGCGTGCCGAATGAATCAGTGTTTACTTAGAATAGTATGCGAAAACGGACGCTGTTTGTCAAGATGTCTTGCCCTGAAGTGCATGAAAACGTACGTTTCTCCCGCAGAAGCTTGCGAACAAAGTCCGGAAGCCTTGCTTTGGGGTTAAAAATATGAATAGGCGATAAACAAATGCGCCGTACAATTGCCTCATGTCGAAAAAAAGGATAGAATGGATTTCAGGAATACCTACGTATAAGCAATCTTCGTTTTTATTACAAAAGGAGGACGCATGGCTCTCAGACGCCGCAGACGTACCCGTCTGGACCCTCTCAAACGCACCGGATACCGTTCGGCGCGCGTCCTTGCGCTGCTGATACTCCGCATACGCAACGCGCTTATGGCGCTTCGGCCAGCAGGCCGCGTGACGGCAGGCGTCATCGCGGCGGGCGTCGTCGCGGGCGTAATTTTATTGGTGGCTTCGCCCACGAAGACCGCTTCCGCCAGCAAGACGGAGAATGCGCCTATCGTGCTTGCAAACGGGTCTGTCAATACCGGGTCAGACGCCCAGAATACGGTATTGGAACTTCCTGTAACGACGCCCGAACCCACCCCGGAACCGACGCCGGTTCCCACGCCCACGCCCGACCCAACGCTATATGAAGGTGTGGCGGACAGTGAAGCGGTCACGGATTTACAGAACCGGTTGATGCACCTCGGGTATCTTGATATCGACGAACCCACGCAGCACTTCGGGCCAGCCACCAAGTACGCCGTACAGCTTTTCCAGCGCCAGCACAACCTGCAGCAGGACGGCATCGCAGGGGCGCAGACGCTTGATCTCATCTACTCCGAGGAGGCCCAGAAATATACGCTGCTCGAAGGCACCAGCGGTACGGATGTTGATAACTTCCAGCGCCAGTTGAAAGCGCTTGGTTACCTTTCCAAGACCACGGGGTATTACGGCACGGAAACAATTGAAGCCGTTAAAGCCTTCCAAAAGGAAAACGGCCTGCATGTGGACGGCAAAGCCGGGCAGAAGACGTTTGACATGATCAACTCGGACGACGCCAAGCAGAGCCCGAACATGGCCAAGGAAGCGCGGAGCAAAGCCAATATCGACACGATGATAGCGACTGCCAAAAAGCAGCTGGGAGATCGTTACATACTGGGCAATGAAGGGCCGAATTCCTTCGACTGCTCCGGCCTCGTCTACTACTGCCTCAAGGAGGCAGGTTCCAACCGCAGGAGGCTCAACGCGGCAGGTTACTCCAATGTGAGCGATTGGAAGAAGATCACAAGCTACAGCGATCTGAAAAAGGGCGACCTGATTTTCTTCTACAACGACGGGAAGACTAAGGTTGGGCACGTTGGAATCTATATCGGCGGCGGCGAGATGGTGGACGCTTCTTCCGCCAACGGCAAGGTGGTGCGCCGCTCGGCCACAACCTCCTACTGGAAGAGCCACTTCGTCTGCGCTCGGAGGCCCTGGTAAAATAGACATGCTACGGCGGGAGGATATGCTCCCGCCGTGTCTTGACGTTTTGCCGCTGCGAACGATACAAAGGGACGGATGCGTTTAATTCGCCTACCGTCCTTTTCAAAGCGAAATTTCAGGGAAGGTTTTTCCTGCTGTTTTATTGTTTCCCAATTTCATCACGCAAGGAGGTATTCATCGATGTCCGCAATCGCTTTCGTCGGCACGGGCATTATGGGCGCAGCCATGGCGGGCCACTTACTGGACGCGGGGCATGCGCTCTTTGTGTATAACCGCACCATGGAAAAAGCGCAGCCGCTCCTTACAAAAGGCGCGGTCTGGAAGGACAGCCCGGCAGCCTGCGTACAGGAGGCCGAATTCGCTATCACGATGGTCGGCTACCCGTTCGATGTGGAAGAGACCTATTTCGGCGAACAGGGGCTGTTTTCTAAAGCAAAACCCAATACCGTGCTCATCGACATGACCACCAGCAGCCCCGGGCTTGCAAAGCGCATCTATGAAGAGGCGCAAAGGCGCGGACTATTTGCGCTTGACGCGCCCGTTTCCGGCGGGGATATCGGCGCAAAAAACGCGACGCTTTCCATCATGGTGGGCGGGGATGAGGCCGCTTATTTACGCGCGCTGCCGCTTTTCACCCGCATGGGCAAGAGCATTGCCCGCATCGGCGGAGCGGGGGCGGGGCAGCATACCAAAATGGCGAATCAGATCGCAGTTGCGGGCGCGGTGGCGGGCGTGAGCGAGGCGCTATCCTACGCGAAAGCCACAGGACTTGACGCCGGAGCGGTGCTTCAGGCGATCAGCGGCGGAGCGGCGGCGAGCTTCCAGCTTACCAACAACGGACCTCGGATGCTGCGCGGAGACGACGCGCCGGGTTTCTATATCAAGCATTTTGTCAAGGATATGAATATCGCGCTCGAAGAGGCGCGGGACGTCAGCCTGATGCTGCCCATGTTCTCCACGGTCGCCGCCATGTACGGGGACCTGTGCGAGCGCGGGCTTGAAAACCTTGGCACCCAGGCGCTGATACGGTATTATAAAAACGCAGAGTAACGGATAATGGAAACGCTCTCCCTTTATCCGTGCCATAAGGAGGTACCCACATGAGAAAAAGCCGCAGAGGCCGGCAGACACGCCGTAACCGTACCGTAAACTGGAGACGGTTTTTGCTGTTTCTTATCATGATCTGCGCGATTATCGCAATCGTGCTCGTCGGCATACAGCTTTTGAGCGACGGGGAAGGCCCGCTCGACAACGTGCTCCCGATGAACACGCCCACAGCGTCCCCCGGAGACGCAACGCTGCCCGAAGCGCCGCCCACGCCGACGCCCGTGCCGACGCTAGCGCCGGATCTTCCCATAGAGCCGGTGGCGGAAGCGAACCCGGATAATTTCGGCTTTACAACCAGCCTGATGATCGAAGGCCAGGAGACCTCCACGTTTGACCGCGGAGAGGACATGCGCTTTGGGGATGATAAAGCCTTTACCACGCTGCCCGGCCTCATCACGTTCGGCGGCAGCAATTACCGCAACACCTTCACCTACGGCACGCAGACGGTGACGGAAAGATCGCTCACCCGCGTGTGGGAAAAGGAGATCGGTTCGCTCAACACCTCCATGGGCACCTGGACGGGAACTGGCTGGACGGGCATGCCCGTGATCGTACAGTGGCCGGAAGAAACCCGTAAAGTCCTGGGCGTATACGATGAGTTTAAGAACAAGGACGGCTTTGTGGAAGTCATCTACACCACAATGGACGGCCACATTTACTTCCTGGAATTGGAGAGCGGCGAGCCCACGCGCGACCCGATCAACCTTGGCGTGGTCACCAAGGGCACGGCCTCGCTCGACCCGCGCGGCTACCCCCTGCTCTATACCGGACAGGGGATCACAAGCACCGACGGCGGCGTATCCGGCGCGTGGTTCCGCATCATCGACCTCATACAAAACAAAGTGGTCTGGAAGTTCGGCGGCAAGGATTCCTTCTCTTACCGGGGCTGGCAGGCGTACGACTCAAGCGCGCTCGTGAACGCCGCGACGGATACCATCATCGCCCCCGGCGAGAACGGCGTCTTCTACACATTCAAGCTCAACTCCAGCTTTGACGCAGCCGCGGGCACCGTTTCCGTCAACCCCGGTCCGCTGCAAAAGTACCGCTACAAGGGCGACGGCTACGGCTTTGCGGAAGAAAACGACAAGCGCTGGGTGGGTATTGAAAACTCCGTGGCCGTGTTCCGCAACTACGCCTTCTTTACCGACAACGGCGGAAGGCTGCAGTGCCTGGACCTCAACACATTCAAACTCCAGTACGTGGTGGATGTGACGGACGACAGCGATACCTCCATCGTTATTGAAGAGGATATTCCAAACCAGACCTTCTACCTCTATACCGCCAACGAGGTGGATAAACAATCCGGCGCGAGAGACGCGGGCAAGGGCAAGAGCTACCACCGCAAGATCGACGGGCGCACCGGCAAAATCATCTGGGAAAACGAGTGGGAGGCCCGCTTTGGCAACACCTCCAGCAACGGCGGCACGCTGACGACGCCGCATGTGGGCCACGGCAACATCAGTGATCTTGTGATCTACAACGCCACACTTGTTCCCGTGACCTATACGGAAAACGGGGAAACGAAGACCGGCAACGGCGGCAGGCTCATCGCTTACAACAAGGAGACGGGCGAGGAAGTGTGGCGCTACGAGCAATACCGGGATTACTGGAGTTCTCCCGTGGTCATCTATGATGAAAACGAGAACGCCTACGTGCTCCAGTGCGACCGCAACGGCATGATGCGCATGCACGACGCGCGCACCGGCGAGGTGCTAAACGAGATCGACATGGGCTCCCGTATCGAAAGTACGCCCGCCGTGTTCGGCAATACCCTGGTGGTTGGCACCCGAGGCGTGGCAGGTTCCGGCGAAGCGCCGAAGATATTGGGAATTAAGATTGGATAACCAAAAATCGAATAACGGGCCTCATAAAAAGAAAACCCCTTAAGGGGTTTTCTTTTTATGAAACAAGCGAAAAGCCCGCCTCTTTTAATATGGCTTTTACCGGTTTGAAGATATTACCGAAAGTAAATCGGAAGGTTGCTTTACATAATAGTCCGCATCTATCGTTACGGAAGAAGCGCCCCAACATGCCAGCGCAAAATCAATGTTGGCGTTTCGGGCACATTTCATATCATACGCGCTATCTCCAATATAGAGCAATTCACTGCTGCTTGCTTTTGCGCATTCCATATATTTGAGAAGCGGCGCGGGAGACGGTTTGTGTTCTGCCGTATCATCCGCGCAAATAACCGTTCTGAAATATTTGTGGATACCAAATCGGCTAAAATCATCTTCAAATTCGCGCCTCGTTTTTGAAGTTACAATACCCAGTTTATATCCTGATCGCGTAAGCGTGTCCAGTAATTCCTCGATACCGTCAAAAACGCGGACCGTATCACGAAATGTGCTCATGTTTTTGTCCCACAGGGCCAATACAAAAGGAATATCCGCAATATTAAGCTTTTCCAAGGCGTCTTTTCCGGTAATCCCCAATGCGAATTTCAGTTTGCTAAGTTCTATAGTGCTTCCCGTTACGGTTCTTATCGTCTCCTGCAAAGAATGCAGAATGGCATATTCCGTATCGATCAATGTCCCATCTAAATCAAATACAATCTGTCTATACGGCATCGCAGCCCTCTTTCATATCGGCACTTTCAAGATGGCGGCTCACTCCGCATCGGTCTTCAACGGCAGCATGTTTATTTCTATACATCCATTTATCCGGTTCCTTTCTGAAAGGGAAGGGCCTGACCTGCCGGCCAGGCCTCTATGACGAAATTTAGCAATCCCCAATCGCGAAAAATACAATGCGCAGATAATCTTTCGGGGCCGGAATATCCAGTGAGAGCCGCAGATAATCTTTGTTTTCCCTGTACCTTTGCAGCAATTCCTTCTGAATACCGTACTGTCGGTTGATATTTTCTTTTCTTCCGTCCGGACGCAGCAGCTTAACCGCTCCGCCGCACCCGTTTACTGTCTGCAAAAAGCCTTCCATATCAAAGATATTCAGTTTAATCATTGCATACCCCTCCATTTAAAAAAATCGTTATGACGTGGTGATGCAATGAGCTTTGTTTGTTCAGATTGCCCCATCACCGTTACAGGTATCATTATGGTGCGATCTTTCCTAAATAACTATCTTATTTCCGCCTATATATATCAGTATCCTGCCATCTTCTGCGATACTCCAAGGGCGTACAGCCGATCTGTTCCCGAAACACTTTCCCAAAGTAGCTGCTGCTTCCCAATCCGCAGGCATGGCCGATACCTGTAATCGTTTCCCGGCTCTTTGCCAGCATATGGCACGCCATTTGCAGCCGATAGCTCATCATGTAATCTACAGGCGTCATATGCAGGCAATCATGAAATGCCCGGAAACACTCACGTTCACTGCAAAAAGCAGCAGCGGCAATTTCCGCGATTGAGAGTTTCTCCGCATAATGCTCATGAATATATACTATTATCAATTTTACTTTGTCATTTGTTTTGGATAAATTGCCCTTGTCCTCCAGCAGAGGGAGGGACATGATGAGAAGATGAAGCCATATGTCGGACAATGCTGCCCGCAGCTTCATTTCATATCCAAAATCATTCTCGGAAAGGGCAAACGATTCACGAATTGAATGTAATAACGCCCCCTGTGCCGGATGATCGGGATACAGTGCAATGATCTCTATCTGCGGGGCGGCAATGATGGGCAGGATATATGTTTGTTCCATCCGGCTCCCCTGCTGGCCGGCTATGAAAGACGTATCAAAGATATGCAGAAGTTGGATATCATTTTGCGATCCTGATTGCGGCTTTGTCATATGAAGCACATTGGAATTAACCAGTCCGCCGGAACCTGCCGGAAACACCGTTTTCCCCTTTGGCGTATAGTATTCCAGCGCGCCATGTTCCATATAAAACAGCTCAACTTCTTTATGCCAATGCCAGGGAACAAAGCTGCTCGCATAGTTGTCAAAGTCAACGCGTGAAGCGATATATGGAAAGTCAGGCGCAAAATCAGGTAATAATTCTTCTTTGCTCCCATGATGAAATTCTATCGTACAGATATCTTTCAAATCCTTCCACCTCCCTTTTCGGGATAGCTCTCATTGATTTTCGCCTTTTTCCGCCTCGCAAAGAAAATTTGAAGAATTATTCAGCATCCATCCGGAACAGCCGCAGGCCGTTTTGCAGCGTGATCTGTGCGGCCTCCTCCACGTCCATCTGCCTGATCTCCGCAAGCTTTTCGCATACGAGCCGTACCAGGCTGGGATCGTTGCGCTTGCCCCTATAGGGCACGGGCGTCATGTACGGGCAGTCGGTCTCGATCAGCAGCCGGTCCATGGGCAGTTTTGCCGCAATTTCGAGCGCCTTCTTGGCGTTCTGGAAGGTAAGCGCACCGCCAAACGCGATGTATAGGCCCAGGTCCAGGCAGACCTTCGCCGTTTCATAGCTGCCGGAAAAGCAGTGCATCACGCCCGTTAACCCGTCCTTTTGCGCGCGCAGCATAGCGAGCGCATCGCCGTCCGCCTCCCGCACGTGCAGGGCGACCGGCAACTTCTTTGCGCGGGCAAGCGTAAGCTGCTCGGAAAACCACATCCGCTGTACCTCGCGCGGGGAAAAATCGTAATGGTAATCAAGACCGATCTCGCCTACGGCGACCGCTTTTTCATCAGAAAGCAGCGTTTCAAGCAGTGTCAGATGCTCCTTGCCCATGCCCGCCGCCTCATGCGGATGCGTGCCGAGCGCAGCCACCACAAACGGATATTTGCGCGCGAACGCCAGCGTTTTTTCCGCATCCGGCACCTGCGTGCAAGCCTCCAGCACATAGGCGATATCCTTTTCGGGCAGGGAGGCCATGACCTCCGCCCGGTCCTCGTCAAACCGCTCATCCAAGAGATGGGCGTGGGTATCAAATAAACGCATGGTATACCTCTTTCGTAATAGGGTACGCGCTTTTCTTTTTGCAACAAAAAGAAAAGCTGCAAAAGAAAAACCTATGCATGATCTAAAATTAAGTCCAAGGGACGTAAGTCACTTGGACTAAAATGGGTTCCAAGGGACGTTACGTCCCTTGGCAGGGCTTGGGGGGACGTAGCCAAGCGCCGCCAGTGGCGGAGTAAGCGAGGCGCAGTCCCAGTGAGCAAGAGCGCAGAATGCGCGACCATTGCGAACTGTGGGAAAAGCCCCAATCGTACCTATCTCACTTTCAAACCATCTTCCATGGATGCCATAGTGGTCAGCGCGGAAAGATTGACGTCTTCCCTATCCGAAGCGCAGAGTATCATGCCGCGGCTCTCCATGCCCGCAAGCGTAATAGGCTTGAGGTTGGCCACCAACACAACAGTCTTTCCTACAAGGTCGTCCGGCGCGTACCAGTTTTTAATGCCGGAGACCACCGTGCGTTCTTCCTCTCCTACTTTAAGGGTGAGCTTTAAGAGCTTCTTGCTGCGCTTGATTTCCTCGCAGGCAAGCACCTTTGCAAGGCGCAGATCGATTTTCGCAAAATCATCATACTCGATTTCCGGCAGCGGGCCTTCCTCGGCGTGCGCGCTTTCCGCGGGCGCGGCGGGCGCAATCTCGTCCTTTTTATCTTCCGGCTTTGTTGCTACCGCGTTCTTGGCGGCGGCTGCGGCGGCCTGGGCAGCGAGCGTTTCCGCTTCCAGCTCCGCAAGTTCCTTCTTGACGTCGATGCGCGGGAAGAGCGCTTCGCCCTTCTGTACGCGGGCGCCGGACTTGAACGTGCCGAATTTCTTGAGGCTGTCCATGGAGGTCAATTCTTCGCCTTCAATGCCCAGCTGCTTGAACATCTCCTTGGGTGTTGCGGTAAGGAAGGGCTGGACAAGCACCGCAATATAGCGGAGGCTTTCCGCCAGGTTGTAGAGCACAGTGCCCAGGCGCGCCTTGTGCGCTTCGTCCTTGGCGAGTACCCAGGGAGCGGTCACGTCGATATATTTGTTGCTGGCCGAAACGAGCTTCCAGATTTCCGCTAAGGCTTCGGGCAGCTTCAGGTCCTTCATCTGCGCGTCCACGGCTGCGGGCAAGCCTTCCGCAAGGGCGATGAGCGCGTCGTCCTGTTCCGCAACGGGCGCTGTGGGCGCGGGGATAACTTCATTGAAATACTTGCCGATCATGGCAACGGTACGGGATAAGAGGTTGCCAAGGTCGTTTGCAAGATCGCTGTTGATGCGGGTAATGAGCGCTTCGTTGGAGAACACGCCGTCCGAGCCGAACGGTACTTCGCGCAGCAGGAAATACCGGAGCGCGTCTACGCTGTAGCGGTCGCACAGCTTGACGGGATCCACGACATTGCCCTTCGACTTACTCATCTTGCCGCCGTCGAGCACCAGCCACCCGTGGCCGAACACCTGCTTGGGCAATGGTTCACCAAGCGCCATGAGCATGATGGGCCAGATGATGGTATGGAAGCGCACGATCTCCTTGCCGACAAGGTGCACATCCGCGGGCCAATACTTTTTGTAGAGGCTGTCGTCCTCGGAATAGAAACCGAGCTTGGTGATGTAGTTAGACAGCGCGTCCAGCCAGACGTACACCACATGCTTTTCATCAAAGTCAACCGGGATGCCCCACTTGAAGCTGGTGCGGCTGACGCACAGGTCCTCCAGCCCGGGCAGCAGGAAGTTCTGCAGCATTTCGTTGGTGCGCGAGGGCGGCTGTATGAATTCCGGATGCGTTTTGATGTGCTCAATCAGCCGGTCCGCATACTTGCTCATGCGGAAGAAGTAGCTTTCCTCTTCCACCATTTCCACAGGGCCGCCGCAATCCGGGCAGCGCCCTTCCTTGAGCTGCCGCTCCAGCCAGAAGCTTTCGCACGGCGTGCAGTAATGCCCGGTATAGGCGGATTTGTAGATATCCCCCTGCTCGTAGAGCTTTTTGAATATCTTCTGTACGCTCTTCTCATGGTAATCGTCGGTGGTGCGGATAAAGCCGTCGTTGGAGATATCTAAAAGCTTCCACAGCGCCTGGAAAGACGCTACGATCTTATCCACATATTCCTTGGGAGTCACGCCATTCTGCGCGGCCTTGCGCTCGATCTTCTGGCCGTGCTCGTCCGAACCGGTCAAAAAATACACGTCGTACCCGGTCTGGCGCTTGTAGCGGGCGATGGCGTCCGCGGCGACGGTGCTGTACGCATGGCCGATGTGCAGCTTGTCGCTGGGGTAATAGATGGGAGTGGTAATATAAAATGTGGGCTTTTGCATACGTTCCTCCTGGTTAAGCCATGCGGATGCTGGCATAAAATCCCTGTTCATAAATACAGCTTTGTTTAGTATACCACGTTTTCGCGGGTTTCAGCGCAACTTATGTGCATATCGACGGATAGCCTATGCAAAGAGCGCGGCGCGGGTCAGCGGGGAAACACGGACGCGCACCTTGCCATCGAGCCGGTTGAGCGGGACGCAGCCCAGGGCGGGGTCGCGGCTGTCCAAGCTTCCCGTCCTGTCGTCCCCCAGCACGAATACGGCGTCCCCGGGCACTACAATTGGGTCAAAATCCTTCGCGGAGGAAGGGGAATAAGCGGCCTCATTTAGCATCCGGCCATCGATATAAACCGTACCGTTTACAATATCCACCGTCTCGCCCGGCAGGGCGATGACGCGCTTGATCAACTCCTCCCCGGTATCCGCATTTTCAAATATCACAAGATCGCCGCGCCGGGGCGAACGCAGAAGCAGTGTCAGGCGGTCAATAAGAAGCACTTCCCCCTGCAGCAGCGTGGGGGCCATGGAACTGCCGCTTACCCGAACCGGAAACAGCACAAGCAGGAAGATAAGCGCAAGCACCGCAGCCACCTCAAAGAGCACAAACAGCCATGCAAAAAAGCTATGGCGGGCGTATTCCGCTTTCTTATGCGCGGCGCGGCTTAGTTGCATGACATGCTCCTTTCAATATCCCGAGCCTGGTTTTCTTAATCAGGTCAATTCAAACTGCTTTTCAAATCCGGCCTTTTTCTGTCTGTTAATTTGTAGAATATGCCGAAGAGAACAACCAACAATCCATCGACTCCAATAAAATACCGGTTAATCTCCCAGATAGCCCATAAGTGATTTTGCCGTTTCACAAGCAATAAAACCATGATATTTGCCAGCAATATAAAATAAGCAATCAGATGTCGTATAACAGCAATCGTCAAAAAATGGGTTCTCGTGGACTTATTCTTTAATAGGAACCACTTCTTTTGATTCTTGTTCAGACGAAGCCCATGGTTCTTACTTAAATGTGACGCAACAAAATATTGTTCGTCCATCCGATAGCCACCGGAAACAAAGGCTATAAATTGTATGATGGCGATTATTATAATGTCTTTTACCATATCTTTTACCCGGAAACTTTATTCAAATATTATAATAAACCAGCTGACGATAAGGGCATTTACCGTGACACAAAAACGCTGATCAGTAGGATACGTGCCGAACCGTGCGGGCGGCGTCCGGCGGCCAGAACACCACGACGGCGCGGCCGAGTATCTTCTCATATGGGATGAAGCCGACGCTTACCTCCCGGCTGTCCGTGCTGTGGTTGCGGTTATCTCCCATGACGAACACACAACCCTCCGGCACAAGCCGTTCCTCCATATCTCCATAGATGGTATCGCTCCAATACGCGCGCTCCACAAGCTGCCCGCCGTCAATATACACGGCCCCGTTGCGGATGGCGACGCGCTCTCCCGGGAGGCCTATGATGCGCTTCACCCGGCTGACCGCGTGCCCGGGATAAAAACAGACGACGATATCCCCCCGCGCGGGCTCCCGCACGGTATAGGTGAGCTTTTCCACCACAATCCGCTCTCCGTTATGCAGGGTGGGATACATGGAATCCCCTTCTATCAGAACGGGTTCGCCTATAAACAGGCGCACCGAGAGCGCAAGGAACACCACGATCAGAAGGTATAAAACAAAATCCGCGTTCATGGCGCGGCGGTAGTGCGCGTCCTTTGCGTGCAGCTCCTCGGCCCTCTTACGCAAAGCGCTGCGCGTGCGCGCGCTGACATGCTGCGGACTCATCAAAATCTCCTTTTGAAACACATTCCTTAATAGACGCCGTGCGTGATGGCGCGGAACGCCTGGAACGGCCACATCACAAGCGTAACCTTGCCCAATATCTTTTCATAGGGAATGGGGCCGACTTCCCGCATGCGGCTGTCCCCGCTGATGTTACGATTATCCCCCATGACGAATACGGTATGTTCCGGCACCGTCAGCTCCGCCATATTGCCTTCGATATAATCGTTCCAATACTCGCTTTCGTCAAGCGCTTCGCCGTTGATGTACACCTTGCCGTCGAATATGGAGATGTGCTCGCCGGGAAGCCCGATGACACGCTTGACGCAGCTTACCGTAAAGCCGGGATAGAATACGATGGCGATATCGCCGCGTTCGGGCGGATGGAAGTAATAGGACACCTTTTCGGCGAGCATGTACTCGGTATCCTGCAGCGTGGGCAGCATAGAGGGGCCGTCCACCCGCACCGGTTCCCCGATAAACGCGCGAAGGGACAGCGCAATGAGGATAACGGAAAGCACATATACCAAAAAGTCCAGGTTTACGGCGCGCCTGTATTCACGGTCCGTGCTGTGCAGTTCTTCCGCCGCAGCCTGCAGCGCCCTATAATCACGGCGATTCATTGCCGGAGCATTCATGCCTGTTGTCCTTTCGGGAGCAATTTTTTGCCCCGTTTGATAAAATCAGCGCGGTCCATCATCACGATGCGGCCGCACACATTGCATTTGATCTTGATGTCTGCGCCCACGCGTATGATCGTCCAATCGTTGCCGCCGCAGGCGTGGGGCTTTTTCATCTGTACGCGGTCAAGTAGCTCAAACTGTTCGATCATAAAGCTTCCTCCGCCTTAAGTCCGCGCCGTACCTGCGCCTGCCGCACCCAAATCGCTTTTGACCACAAGCCGCTGATAGGCGAGCGGGATGTTTTCTCTTTCAAACCGCTCCTTGATGCGGCGGTTGAGCGCGCGTTCCGCGGACCACTGCGCCATGGGTTTGACGCGCAAAATCATGCGCATGGTAATGCCCTCGCCGCCGATTGCCGTAACGCCCAATACTTGCGGCGCGTCAAGCGCCGTATCGCTTTGCTTCGCGTAGGCTTCCGCCTCTTCCCGCATGCAGCGTTCGGCGCGGGCGATATCCGCTTCCCGGTCGATCGCCACATCCACCATGGCAAGGTAATCCGTACGGGAAAAGTTGGTCAGGACCCCGATGCTGCCGTTGGGGATAACGTTGATCTCCCCGCGAAAGCCGCGCACCACGGTGGTCCTTAGCGTAATCTCCTCCACCGTGCCGGTGACGTCCGCGGCGGTGATATAATCGCCCACGGCCATCTGATCCTCAAAGATCAAAAAAAGGCCCGCAACGACATCCTTGATGAAGCTCTGCGCGCCGATGCCGATGGCGATACCGCCAACGCCCGCCGCCGCTAGCAACGAACTCATGGCGGAGGTCAGCCCAAGCTGGCCGATGGTAGCCGCGATGGCCAGAAAAAATATGATATACCGGCTCAGGCTTTTGGATATGGTGGCGGCAGTTTCCGCCCTACGCTGGCGTTCCGGGGCAAGCTTTGAGGCCCGCCTGTGCTGCGAAGCGGTAATGACCCTGGCGGCGGCCCTGGAAAGCAGGGTTGCCACGACCCATATCAGCAACACGCCGAACAGTTTCCATGCGTATTGCACCCAATTATTCTGTATTGTAGTAAGGAGTTCCTCCATACCTTGCCTCCTTTGCGCCGGGCTTTCGGTTTCCCCCTTGCGCCTAGGAAGGAGTATGCCCTGCCGAAAGCTTTTATAAATCCACAGGCGCGGGAATGTACTCTAAAATGGCGTCCACAAAGCGCTGCGCTTTTTCTTCATGCAGCAGATGCCCCGCATTGCGGATGACCGAGAACTGCGCGTTCTCCAAAATGGCGTGGTACAATTCGCTGCTGTTGGGGTTGTGCCATTTATCTTCGCCGCCCCAGAGGATGAGCACGGAAGCGCTCACAACCCGAAGCAGCTTTTCCACTTCCTGCTCATCGAAATTGAGCACAGAGAGCTGGACGGCCTTTCTGGAATACGGATCGGCAACGGTGGCGTAATAGGAATCGAGCACTTCTTCATTTAAGTTCGTCAGATCAAAGAAGCATTCCGAAAGCATTTTTTCCACCGTCTTGCGGCTATAGAGCCTGCAGGCAAGTCCGCCAAAAAGCGGGCTTTGCAGCATGCGCGCCGCAAGGGGCATTTCCGGCGTAATGCCGCCGGGCGAAAGCAGCACCACCTTGCCTACGCGGTCCGGGTTTTTTGCAACAAAATCCAGCGCGTACATGGCTCCCATGGAGAAGCCCACGATATGGGCGCTTTCAATCCCTTTCGCGTCCATGAACAGACGCAGCGCGTCGGACTGTTCGGCAATAGTATAGTCAAACTGCACGGGACGGCCGGAATAGCCGTGCCCCAAAAGATCGATGGCAATCACCCGGTAATGCTCGGAAAGCGCATTGAACACATTGCGCCAGGTATAGAGGCTTTGCCCCACGGTATGCAGCAGCAGCAGCGGCTCCCCGACGCCCGCCTCCAGATAATGCACCTTTGTTTCCTCCGGCGTGGATGCGCCGCTCTTATCCGGAAAACCCGGCAGCACGATGGATACATAATCCCCGGCATGTTCGGAATTGATAAATTTCTTCATTTGCAGAGCCAGAGCCACGGCTTAAACCTCCCGGCGTGCGCTCTAATATGGTATGACTGGCACACGCGTAGCTATTATATCGTATAACTACTTTATTCTACAACGTTTGACTTGCCATTGCAACACAAGAGGGCCGGTGGGAACTGTGAACGTACCATGAATATTGCGTTTTCACCATTTGCCAGACGCATGCAAATGGGATACAATACTTCTGACGCGTCAGGACGACTTTTTCCGTTGCCGTTTCTTATATTAATTTAGAAACGGACGGAGTGATAAAGGGTATTGAGGGCTCAGCCCTCTGCTAAGGGCTGTAAGGAAGACACCAGGGTTTCCACAAACCGATTCACAGGATCGTCTTGTACCTGCGGCGACGGTCCGCAGGCCTGGTGCCAAGGCGTACCCGCCGAAGGCCACCAAGCCCGTTTTTTTCCGAAAGCTCTAAGTACCCACTCCCAAGCTAATCCTCCGCGTTAAACGCATGAAACAGATGGCGGGAGAGTAGAATGCAAAAGCGGCGTAACAGGCGGCGTGTCCGCCATATGGCCGGTCTACTGCAAAACAGGCTGCGCGTTCTCCTTGTGGCGGCGCCCGTCGTCATTGTGGCGCTGCTGCTTATTTTTCTGCGCCCCGCGAACCAGCTCTTAAATATGCCGGAGCTTTTGCGCGCAGAGCGTCTGGGAGTACTCCGCGTGGGCGTGCGGACGGATATGCCCGGCTTTTCTTACAATGAGGAAGGGCTTGAGGTCTCCATTGCGCGGGAGGTGGCAAAGCGCATTTTCCCGGAGCTTTCGCCGGAAGTGACGCTGGAACTTACGCCCGTCACCGCCTATACGGCGCTGCCCAAGCTGAACAGCGGCGAAATCGACCTGGCGTTTGCGCAGGTTTGGGATACATCCGACACCCAGTATGCCTACAGCGTCCCCTATTATAAAGACAGCGTACGCCTTATCTGCCGCAAAGGGGATGAACGGGCCGCCTTAACCGGGGGCTTGATCGGCATGATAGAAGGAAGCGCCGCAGAATACGTCTGGAAGGCATATGCGCAGAAACAGGAATATTCCTCAACCGAGGACTTTCAATACTACGCTTCCTACCCGGACCTTGTCGCAGCGCTCAAGGCGGGCAAGATCACATTTATCGTGGCCTGCGGCGCACAATTGCCGCAGCTTGTAAACGAGGGGCTTTCCCTGCACGAAACAGAGATCGGCTCCGTAGGATATGTAGCGGCCTCGTATGCGGACAGTTCCGGGTTTGCCATGATGGCGGACGCCGTGATACAGGACATGGAAGCGGACGGCACGCTGCAAACGCTGATTTCCCAGTACGGCCTAAGCACGTATCAGGGGTAGAAATAGCGCGGCATCGGCGGTATTCATATAAAAGGAGGGGTTGGCTTGCCCAAATACGGCGACAGAAGGCATACGCAGAAGAATAATCCCGTCTGGCTGTTTGTTTCGCTTGGCGCGGCCGCCCTCGTTTTGACCCTGTTCCTGACGGGTGTGTTTTCCCTGCCGACAAATAGCGGGGAAGCGAATACCCCAAGCCCTTCCCCGGCTATCACGAACGCGCCGCCTACCCCCACGCAGGCGGTTCCCACCCCGGCCCCGGAAACAAGCCCCGATCCTTCCGCAACGCCCGTGCAGGGCGAGGCTCCGGCAGGCGCGGGGAGGCCAACCAACGCGCCCAAGACGAGCTATGCGCTTGCCATGGAATTGCGGCCTTCGCACAACAGGCTCTACGCCATGCTGCGCGTGGAATATGAAAACGTCACGGGAGACACGCTCTACGAGCTGCCCTTCCACCTGCATCCCAACGCGTATCAGAACGCTTCCGCGCCGGGGAACGGCGAAGCTTCCGATAGCTATAGCGGCAACTTTGACGTGGGCGACGTGATCGTTTCCTCCGTGAGTTTGAACGGAGATCTCGCGTATTTCAAAATCTCCGACGACGGCATGCTGTTGACGGTGCCCTTTATAAAGGAACTTCTGCCCGGAGAGCGCGCGGAAGTCGCCATAGAATTTGTGGTGGATGTGCCCGAACGCGACGGACGCTTTGGCCGCACTGAGCTTGGCTACCAGTTGGGCAATTTCCTGCCCATACTTGCCGTTTATCAGGACGGCGGTTGGATCACGGACGGCTACGCGCCCATAGGCGATCCCTATTACAGCGAAGTGGCGGACTACCGCGTGGCGCTTACGTACCCTGCGGAATATTCGCTTGCCACCACCGGGACTGTCACCGGCACGGAGAAAAACGGGGCCTTGGCCACAAGTTATGTCGCCGCCACCCGCGTGCGCGAATTTGCCTGCATGCTGGGCCTTTCCATGCAGCAGGCCAAGGAAACGCAGGGCGATGTCACCATTTACTCCTACGCGTTAAGCGACGGGAGCGCCACGCGTGCTGCCGGCATCGCGAAAAACGTGCTCAGCACGCTTTCGCCCATACTGGGCAATTATCCGTATTCCACCCTGACCATTGCGCAGGCGGATATGGCCTACGCGGGCATGGAATACCCCAACCTGTTGATGGTGCAGCGGGAACTCTACCTTGCGGGGCGCGAGCTGGAGCTGGAGCTGACCATTGCGCACGAGATCATCCACCAGTGGTTCTACGGCCTCGTAGGCTCGGATCAATACAACGCTCCGTGGCTGGATGAATCGCTCACAAGCTACCTAAGCCTTGTCTATTTTGAGCGGACCGGAAACACGGCCGCATACGGCGCGCTTTCTAGCCGCTACCTGGTGGAGCGCGCGACGCTGGGCGGAAAGATAGACGGTGCGCTGCCCTCCTACGCAACCGAGGACGCGTATGTGAATTCCGCCTACTGGCGGGGGGCCGCCATGTTTGCGGCGCTGCGGGAGAAAATCGGCGACGAGGCGTTTTTTAACGGCCTGCGCGCTTATATAGAAGATAACGCGTACGGCGTCGCCACCAAGGCGGAGCTAGTCAGCGCGTTTGAGCAGGCGGCGAACGCCGAGCTTGCGGAATGGTTTGACGCGCAGCTCGCGCCGCCGGGCGGTGCGGGTGCTGCGGACGCGGCATAGTAGCAGAATTTAATAATTAGCCTTTCAGGGGCTTTGCCTCTGAAACCCCAAGGGACACATCCCTTGGGAATCCCTTCCCTGGAAGTGGCCCCGTTAGGGCGCGTTTTCAAGATGGGTCTTTAGGGCCGTTACGGCCCTAAACGGAGGTTTGGAGGCAGAGCCTCCAACGTACTCTGTTTTACAACAGCCTGTAACTCATTTAAAACAAGAGAGGTCTTGCATGAGATTGGATAAATACCTGAAAGTCTCGCGGCTCATCAAGCGGCGGACAGTCGCCAACGAAGCCGCTTCTTTGGGCCGCGTACAGATCAACGGCAAAGAGGCGAAGCCTTCCGCTGAAGTCAAGGTGGGGGATATATTGTCTCTGCGCCTGGGCGGAAAGACGCTGAGAGTGCGCGTCAACTCCATACAGGAGCACGCCCTGAAGGCGGACGCTTCCGATATGTATACCGTGCTGGAGGACGCCCAATGAGAAACCGGAATATTACGGGTATCCTGCTCTGCGCGGGCGATTCCCAGCGGATGGGCTTCCACAAGCTATTATACCGCCTCCCCAACGGCAAGACCCCCATGGACATGAGCCTGGAGGCGCTTGTAAAAGGCGGGGTGAACCGCATCGTCATCGTGGTAAACGACGCGACGCGCCCGCATGCGGAGCAGCTTTCCCAGCGCGCGGGCGTGCCCGTCACCGTCTGCGACGGCGGCGCGACAAGGCAGGATTCCGTCTACCAGGGCCTATTATCCACGCAGCCGGGCATTGCCGTCATCCATGACGCGGCGCGCTGCCTTGCCCGGCCGGGTCTGATCCACGAATGCATCGACAGCGTGCGCCTGTATGGGAGCGGCGTCGCCGCCATCCCTGTACGGGATACCGTGCTGCATGTGCAGCCGGGGGAGGGCGGTAAAATTAACGCCCTCCCCCGCGAGGAACTGCTGCATACGCAGACGCCGCAGGCGTTTGACCGCGCCTCCATACTCTCGGCCTATGAAACGGCGCAGCGGGAAGGGTTTATCGCCACCGACGACAGCACCCTCTACGCCCACGCCGGACATGCCGTGCATTTTGTAAACGGCTCCATCGACAACCGCAAGCTGACCGCGCCCGAGGACCTGGTCTGGCTGGAGGAGCATCTCTGCGCCGCCGCCGCGGGCCTTGGCGCGCAGGCGGGCTTGCGGGTTGGCTGCGGAGAAGACGTGCACTTGCTCTCCGAAAACCGCCCGCTCATCTTAGGCGGCGTGGAGATCCCGTTTGAAAAGGGCCTGTTGGGCCATTCCGACGCGGACGTATTGACCCACGCGCTGATGGACGCCCTGCTGGGCGCTGCGGGCATGGGGGATATCGGCGTGCAGTTCCCGGACAGCGACCCGAAATATAAGGGCATTTCCAGCCTGACGCTCCTGATGCGCGTGGCGGACCGCCTGCATGCCGCGGGCTATGGTGTGCGCAATGTGGACGTTACGGTTGTTGCCGAGCGCCCCAAGCTGACGCCGCATTTTCCCGCCATGCGGGAACTTTTGGCCGCGGCGTTGAAGCTTCCGCCCGACCGCATCGGCCTCAAGGCTACCACCACCGAGGGTTCAGGCCCGGAAGGGCGCGGCGAGTGTATCCGCGCCAACGCCGTAGCGCTGCTGTATTCGCTTTAGTAGATAAACGAAAAAGACTTTTCAGAGGCTTTGCCCCCGAAGCTTCCACAGTTCGCAATGGTTGTGCTGAATCTATCACAAGGAGGCCGCTTATGGATTACCGTGCAGACGAAAGCCGGTACGATGCCATGCTCTATCGCCGCGCGGGCAACAGCGGGTTGAAGCTGCCCGCCATTTCGCTTGGCATCTGGCATAATTTCGGTGCTGACGCAAGCTATGAAGCTTGCAGGGACATTCTTTGCGGCGCGTTCGACCATGGTGTCACGCATTTTGACGCTGCGAATAATTACGGCCCGCCGCCGGGCTCCGCGGAGGAAGCGCTGGGCCACGTGCTAAAGGGTGAGCTTCGCCCCCACCGGGATGAGCTTATCATTTCCACCAAGGCAGGCTACCATATGTGGCCGGGACCGTACGGGGACTGGGGCTCCAAAAAGTATTTGCTCTCGAGCCTGGATCAGAGCCTCAAACGCCTGCAGCTGGACTATGTCGATATCTTCTACCATCACCGTTTCGATCCGGACACTCCGCTGGAGGAAAGCATGGAGGCGTTAGCTTACGCCGTACATTCCGGCAAGGCGCTCTATGTGGGCATTTCCAACTACTCCGCGGAACAGACGAAGAAGGCTTATGATATCCTGCAAAGTATGGGCGTACGGCTTTTGATCAGCCAGCCGCGCTACTCCATGTTTGCGCGCGATTTTGAGCACGGCCCTCAGCAGGCGCTGCTGGAAAAGGGAGTAGGGGCAATCGCGTTCAGCCCGCTTGCAAAGGGCGTGTTGACCGCGCGCTATTTTGAAGGTATACCCGCTGATTCCCGCGCGGGCGGCCCCAGCGTATTTCTGACGCCGGAAGCGGCAGCGGCGCAGGTGGACCTGGCAAAACGGCTCGACGCCATCGCCCGGGAACGCGGGCAGACGCTGGCGCAGATGGCGCTTGCCTGGGTGCTGCATAATCCCGCCATTACTTCTGTTTGCGTGGGCGCGAGCAGGCTTTCGCAGTTGCTGGAAAACCTGGGGGCGCTCAGCAATCTGTCGTTTGCGGAAGAGGAGCTTACGCGCATTGACGCGATCTTGCAGCATGCAATGTGAATGAATGAAAGGTGTCGCCACCTGCGGCGGCGGCGATAGAATATTTTATTTCATAGCGGGAGGGCTCACAGTTCGTAATGGTCGTATTACATCGCGCAAAGCCGCTCGTAATACTTCCTTGCTCACTGGGACGTTCGTGCCCGGGGCATCCGGCAAGCGGATACCCGTTTCGGCCTCCA
>JAEYCM010000042.1 GCA_023455425.1 Bacillota bacterium
CTATATTGCGTTTTTTGTTTGCTTTAAACCGCTATCGTATGCACGCTTATTGAGTTTTACAAAATCGAGTTGTATAGTTCGCTTAGACCGTAACCATATCGTATGCACAACATTCATCCATGTCAACTTGTTTTTTTAACGGAGGAGGTCATATAGCGAAATATGAATGGGATATCGGGCAAAACCGCCATCGTCACCGGCGGGGCGCGCGGCATTGGGAAAGGCATCTGCGAGCGGCTGGCTGCTGAAGGCGCAAGGCTTGTTATCGTTGATATCGACAAATCCGCCGCACAGGAAACCGCTGCCGATCTTGGAGCGGAAGCTTATGAGGCCAATTTATGCAGCGTTGCTGAAATTGACGCCATGATGCGATATGTTTTTGAAACGTATTGCAGTATCGACATTCTGATAAACAATGCAGGCGTTCAGATCCGGGAATGGGCAATGGATTTTGAGGAGACGAAGTTTGACTTTTTGATGGACTTAAACCTCAAGGGCTATTTCTTTGCCGCAAGGGCTGCGGCAAGATACATGAAGCAGCAGGCGCGGGGAGGTTCCATTGTATGCATTTCCTCCGCGAACTCCGCGTGTTTTACCTCCCAACGTTCCCCATACAATATCTCAAAAGCTGCGGTGAACGGCTTGGTTGGCACCCTTGGCGTGGAATGGGGCCGCTACAACATCCGGATCAATGCCGTAGCGCCCGGATATGTACTGACAGACATGGTCCAAAAGGGCATCAACGACGGCATCATTGACATGGAAACCAACTTCAAAGTCATCCCGATGAAGCGCTTGCTGAGTCCGGCGGAAATAGCCAGCGGCGTATGCTTTCTTGCGTCAAACGATGCGAGCGGAATTACAGGGCAAACGCTTTTTATTGATGGCGGCTGGAGCCAATGCGGCCTGCCCGAAGATAAATAACCTCTTGGCGGACAGGCGGTGACGCTAAGCCTTCGCCACCGCCTGAATCCTTTCCCGGTATTCTTCCGGGTTACAGCCCATCTGGCGCTTAAATGTCTTGTAAAAGTGGCTGTAATTGCCAAAGCCGGACTGTTCCGCTACTTTTTTAATCGGCACAGGATGCATAAGCAGGCCGGTGGCCATTTCAATGCGCTTTTCCTGGATATAGCTGCTGATTGTTTTATTGGTGGCCTCTTTAAACAGGTGGCACAGATAACATTCGCTGTAGTTGATTTCTTTAGCAAGGGTCTGCAGGGAAACCTTTTCAGCCAAATGTCCGTTGATGTAGTTGATGATCTGGGTCACGATCGTTAATCCGCGGGAAGCCGAACTGTCGCAGTGTATGCCTGAGAAGCAGTCCCCATAAGCATACGCCATCAGTTGATGGATAATTGCCTTGATAAGGATATCCTGTCCGCTTTTTAGATTAACCTCCCGATATTCGTCCAGCAGCCGCTGGTATTTGGGAAATCCTTTTTCGTCCGTAGAGTGAAGCGGCGAATAGCCTTTGTAAAAAATATCCAGAAGATTGGAATTGTGCGTGCTGTAAGTAATGAGCAGTTCCGGGTTTACGTGGGCTACAAAGCACTCGTCTTGGCTTCCGCCAGGAATCAGCATATGGGCCGTAAACATATCCACAATGACAATATCCCCCCGGCGTACGCTGTATTCCCCGCCGTCAATCACAAATGTGCCCTTGTTGCCCAGGTATACAAAGAACTCATAAAAATCATGATAGTGCAGGCAACTTGCAGGCTCATTTGCGCTGTTGTGAAGCTCCCCGCCGCAGTCACCGGAAAATATATTTGTCTTTGAGAGGAATGTGGCGTTATCCATTATGCAGTTCTCCTTTATTGGGTGAAAGATTTGAGCGCAGACCCCGTCTTAGGATATTGGCGCATCCGGAAGTTGCGCCTGTCCCGTCCCGCGTTATTGCACCTATACCAGCAAGTGCAGCAAGATATGAAATATACTTTCCAATACTGTGAATCGACTTTGTTTTCCCAGACACCGTAATTATGTCATATACAGCACATTTCATCAATAGGAGCCCATCCAACTCGACAACAGGAGGTTTTTTATAATGGCCATACCCACAAACAAAATCCGTTCGTTGCTTTTAGCCAACCACCCTACCGTTGCGACCCGCATCTGGAGCACCTGGCCCACCACCATAGAAGCGATGGCGGTGACACGAAGCTTTGACTATGTTGAATTCGTAGCGGAGTATTCCCCTTTTACCCAGGGAGAGCTGGAAAATCTAGTACGCGCGGCCGAGCTGCATGGGATCGGCTCCATGATCAAGGTTGATTTGCAGAACCGCCATTATGTGGCGCAGCGAGCAGTGGCCATGGGTTTTGAAGCCGTACTGTTCTGCGACCATAAGACCGCCGAAGAAGTGCAGGAGACCATCCACGTCCTTAGCCCCGATTGCCTGGGCGAAGGTCATTTCGGTTACCCCAACTCCCGCTGGATCGGTTATATGCCGCACACCAACCAGATGGACCACGCCGTCATGGTACGCAATATTGTAAAGGCCTTCATGGTTGAAAAGCAGGAAACCGTGGATCATTTTGAAGCGATCTGCGCTGTTCCCGGCGTGGATATGGTGCAGTTCGGGCCCTCCGATTTCAGCATGAGCAAGGGCTGGAACGCAAGCGAACACCAACAGGAGCTTCAGGAAATTGAGGAATATGTCATCCGCACAGCGCTTGCCCATGGCATCGCCCCCCGATGCGAGTGCGATACCCTGGAAAAGATCAATTACTATAAGGGTCTTGGCGTCCGGCACTTTTGCGTGGGCGATGAGCTGCGTATCCTGAACGCCTATTGGAAGGGAACGTGCGGCGAGGTACGCAAGCTTGCCGATACGCTGCGATAGAGGTGGAACGATGAAGCAGAAAATTCTCATTGCCAAAAGAGTCCCCGTTACATGCCTCGCGCCTTATGAAGATGCGTTTGCATTCACCATGCCCGCGGATGACAACGCGTTCAGCTATGATTACATTCTCCATCATCTTGCGGACTATGACGGCTACTTTGATATTGACACCATAGCAGATAAGCCGGTATTTGATGCGGCAAAAAAACTCAAAGCAATCGCCAACTTTGGCGTAGGTTACGACAAAATCGACTGGAAATATGCAACGGAGCTGGGCATTCCGGTTTTGAACACCCCAACCCAGGTCACCGAGGCTACAGCCGAGCTTACCATTGCGCTTATCCTGTCTGTCATGCGCGGCGTCGCCCGCTATGATAAAGAGGTCCGTCAAAAAATATGGCTCTCGCCTCTGTTTTCGGACATTAATACCATGGTGAGCGGCAGCACGCTCGGCCTCATCGGCTTCGGAAGAATTGGGAAGTCTGTTGCCCGCAAAGCCAAGGGACTTGGAATGGAAGTAATTTATTTCGATAATTTCCGCGCTTCCACGGAAGTGGAGCAGGAATATGGCGTGACGTTCCACTCCTTTGAAGCGGTGCTTGCCCAGAGTGACTGTATCTCCCTGCATGCGCCCTATGTCCCTGAAAATCATCATCTGTTCAACGCAGAAACCTTTTCAAAGATGAAGTCCTCCGCCTACTTCATCAACGCAGCCCGCGGCAAGCTTGTGGATGAAGCTGCGCTGTGTGCGGCGCTACAATCCGGCGTGATCAAAGGCGCCGGACTGGATGTGTTTGAGGATGAACCCACCGTCTATGAGGGGCTTCTCACGTTAGATAATGTCGTGCTCACACCCCATGCCGCCAGCCTGACCATGCGTTCGAGAATTGCTATGTGCAACGAGGCGCTTAATGGGCTTACCGCCGTGCTGCAAGGTAGGATTCCCAGCAATGTCGTCAATCCTTCTGTGTTTGATAAAAAGTAGCGCGGGAAAAACGCCAATGCATTTATCCGATTGGATCCAAAGTTGAGCCGCTGACAATCGAATAAAAAGAGTGGTATTTGGCGGTTACGCCGCATACCACTCTTTTGATGCTTACAGGATTGCCGAACTCCGGATGATGCGCCCGCTGTTATCACAGCAGTTACTTCGCCGCGTTCCGCCCTGCAATCTGGCCGTAGGTGAAAATATCCGCAATCGCGTTGCCGCCCAGGCGGTTGCCCGCGTGGATGCCGCCTGCCACTTCGCCGGCCGCCCACAGGCCTTCAATCACGGTGCCGTCGGCGCGCAGCACGCGCGCTTCAGTATCGATCACCACGCCGCCCATCGTATGGTGCAGCGATGCCTTTCTGGGACTGATGCAGATGTAGGTATTGAGATCCGCATCGAGCGCGTCAAGGTCGATACCCCCGGCGATGACTGCCTTTCCAAACTCGTCGTCATGCTGATTTAGCACATACTCGTTGTATTTTTCGATGGTTGCGCGCAGCGCTTCCTCCGTAAAGGCGGGGGCGACGCCCGCAGCCGGGGTCTTGCTGGCCTCCGCGACCTCAGCGAGCGTATTGCCCACCCAGATATGGCCGCCGTCGACCATGGCCTGGACGCGCTCGTCAAGCTCGGTACCCTTGAGGAACTGGGAGGGGTTGTTAAGATCGCCGCGGCCTGCATAGATGATGTAGAAGATGCCGTCTTCCAACGCGAGGGATGCTTTTGCAAGCACATCGCGCTCCGCATACTCGTTGACAAAACGGTTGCCCTGTCCGTCAATCCAGATCTGCTCCGCGGCGTCGCCCCAGATACCGTCCGTCATCGTGCCCTTGACCGGGGAGGAAGAAGGCATCATCTGTGCGATCTCCATACCCGTCAGGTCAGCGCCGATGGCTTCCGCCATGACAATGCCGTCGCCTTCGTTGGTACCAAGGTTGGTAGAGAGCGTATGATCGGAAAGATCTTCGCCCCAGTACTTGTCATACTGTTTC
Source organism: Bacillota bacterium (assembly GCA_023455425.1). Classification (GTDB taxonomy): domain Bacteria; phylum Bacillota; class Clostridia; order Christensenellales; family CAG-138; genus JAEYLA01. The sequence goes on from JAEYCM010000042.1 coordinate 4,826, forward strand.
ACCATGGCCGCGTTGGCGGCATATCCGCCTGTTGCAAGCACGACGCCTTTTGTCGTATTGATGGTGATCTTGGTGCCGTCGGCCTGCTCGGCTTTTGCGCCCACTACCTTGCCGTTTGCGTCCGCCAAAAGCTCGGTGCCTTGGGTTTCCGTATAGATGGTCACGCCGTTTTCTTTTGCGACCTTTTCCATCTCGGGAATACGGTCGGCGCCCGATAGAAATGTATGGGTGCGCGGCCACATTGCGCCAAGCACGGTGCTAAGGCCGGTGCTGCCGTTTTCCTGCGTCGCCTTGCCGTAAACGGCTCCGAGACCGATTTCACCCATCCATTCAAAGGAAGGCAGCGCCTGTTCGGCAAGCACCCTGGCAAGCTTGATATCGGAAGCGATCCAGCTTCCGTCGTTGAGCTGCCTTAAGCCGCCGATGTAGATCTGCCACATGTGCATGGATACGGCGTCAAAGCCCGGCATATCCTCGCCGACGGTCTTGCCCTTGTTGGCGGCATAGAACGCATTGATATCCTTTTTGACCTGCGCAAGGACTTCCTTCCACTCCGGGAAGAGATCGAGCTTGAGCGCGGGATCCGTTTCATCCATGGCAAGGTAACTGTCCATAGTGTCCTTCTGCGCCTTCGTCAGCTTCATGAGCGCCTGGGCTTCGGGGTCCACCGCGTTGTAGGCGGCGCCCGCCACCAGCGTGTTGCCGCCGAGTATGGAGCCTTTTTCGATCAGGATGACTTTCGCGCCTTGCTGTGCCGCGGTGATCGCCGCGGATAAGCCCGCGCCGCCGCCGCCCATCACGAGCACGTCCGTGTCCCAGATTTCATCGGCCTTCGGGGTTGCGGTGTACTTATTGGCTTTTAATGCATCCACATCAAGGCCCGCGTTCTTCGCCGCGTCCGCAACAGCGTTCATGATGCCATAGCTGGAGAGCGTCGCGCCCGTCACCGTGTCTACGCTCAGGCTCTGGTGTTCCACAATCTGCGCGGGAATGCGTTCTTTGGCCACTGCCGTGATGTTTGCCGTCTCATTATAGGCGACGTATTCAATCGCCGTAATTGCGCCTTTATCCACCGTCACATTGACCTTGATCGGCCCCTGCATCCCGTGGCCTTCGCCTTCAAACGTACCGGAAATCTCCGTTGCCGGCACGGGTGTTTCCGCCGCCTGAGTCGCTTCCGGCGCTGCGGTCGGTTCCACCGCCACGGGCTGCTGCGCGCAGCCAGCGCCCAACGCCAGCGTCATCAACGCTGCCAGCGTAAGCGCCAACATTCTTGTTTGCTTTTTCATCTCTTCTCCTCCTGTTTGTTATGTGAAATTCTTCACAAGACACAGAATACACTTTACAACGGTTTTAAAGTCAAGTACCATAATTGTGTTTGTTGTAACAATCTCGTTTAAAAAATAGCAATTGGGTATTAGGACTTGCCCTGCCATTGAAAGGATCTGCCGCGTGAAGGAATACAATATCAGTGAAGTCGCAAAGATGTTCGGCATCTGCAGCGAGTCGCTGCGCAATTACGAACGAAGGGGACTTGTCGCGCCCCTGCGGAATGAAAGCGGATACCGTACCTACACAAAGCCGGATATTTATATTCTTTCCGGCATCCGCTTTTTGCGTAACGCGGGGTATTCGCTTGAGGATATTGAGCTGTTGTTTCAATCGGACTATGCTCAAGCGCTTTCCATCCGGCAGAAACGCTGCGAAGAATTGGAGCAGGAAATCGCCTACCTGCAGCTTAAGCTGCAGGCCATGCGCAAAGAATGCGACGATTTTGCATCGCTTAACGGCAACAGCATGTCCTGGACGACAAGCCCCGCGATGCTGCGGATAGACAACCAGATCAACGACTCTTTTCTTACCGGCAATCCGAAGATTTTAGAATGGGTCGATCATTTGCCCATCGTGCGGATTTCTCCCGCATTCAGCAAGGAGGCAATTTTGAGCGGACGGGACGAAGTGCGCTTCGGGTATGCGGTTCCGCTGGAGTTTGCAAAGCCTCTTGGGCTCGACAATACGCCCGATGCCGAAATCAAGGAAAGCCAGGCGTGCCTGACGACCGTCGTATGCACCCAGGGGGACAATTATCTAAGCGCGCGTATGCTGGGATATGTGCTGCAATTTTGTCAGGAACAACATTTGGAGCTTACGGGGGACGTGTGGGGGATTACGATCGGCGTGCATAGGAAAGAGGATCAGCTTCTGCGCTGCCATCGGCTTTATATTCCTGTCTGCCCCATTTAAAATTCCGCGTCGTCCCCTTATAATGGGAATAGAAAACAATTCAGGGAGGCAGCGATGGAAATCATACGCGCAAGCGTGCTTGGGGATAGCGTGCGAAAACAGGTCAGCGATCTCTTCGTCGCCGGGTTCATGCAGTGGCTGCAGTATTTTTCAAAAGACGCGGAAAAACTTTCGCGCGCCTTTGCCCATATGTTCGTGCTGGACGCTTTCTATGTGGCGCGCATAGACGGTGAGCCTGCGGGAATTGCCGCCTGCACGGATGGAAAGACGCCGCCCGTGCATATCCAAGCAAGCGAATTACGCCGCCACCTCGGCCTGATCCGGGGAAGCGTCGCGGCCATGGTACTCAAAAAGGAATTGGAAAACCACCCGTACCCTTTCCCGGTTACGCCGGGTACGGGCTCCATTGAGTTTGTCGCCACCGGCACGAGCCACCGCGGCAAAGGCGTGGCCTCCGGCATAATCCGGCATATACTCGCCAACGAACCCTACGCGAACTTTATATTGGAGGTTGCGGATACCAATAGAGCCGCTGTCAGCGTATATGAAAGGCTCGAGTTTCAAGAATTTCTCCGCATCGCCCATAAGCACAGCAAACAAAGCGGTATCAATCATCTGGTCTATATGCGGCGGGAAAAAGTCGATTCCTGAAACAAAAAAGCGCCTGTTGCAGGCGCTTTTTCGTATGCCAATCTTTAAAAATGAGCGTTAGCCCTATGCGTTCCCGCTCCGGATATCCGCAAGCGTCCTGCGTTCGAGTGAAACATGTTGAAACCTGCGTTCGCCGCCGGTTCCAACCGGGGACTGCGCAACGAGCCCGACCTGAATGCGCCGCCCCATGGGGAGGGAGCAAATCCTTGCCATCGTAAACGTCTGGCCATCCAGAGAATAATGGACGGCAAACACATCGTCCTTGCGGGCAAGCTGGAGCCACACTTCGTTTCCCGTTATGTTTGCACCGTTCGCGTCGTCCGACCGCCCGTTGGTCATGACGGTCACCACGGCATGCGTATGAAAGTCCGTATATTCAAAGCAGGCCTTGGCCCAAAGCGCTTCATGCTCCAACGCAAGCAGCACGCACGCGTCATAGGTAGCGGTAAAGCCATGGCTGACCTTTGCCCTTAAAACGAAGTCCCCCTCCACTTCCTGATAGAAAAACGGCGCGTTCGCTTTGATTGCGCCGTCCGCAGGATTTACAAAATAATCTGTTTCGGCGGGGGCGTAAATTTGAATGCCGTTTTCCAATCCGCAGAATCGCGCTTCATTTTTCCATGCAAAGCCGCTAAAATCCATCCGCCTTCTCTCCGCCATTTCTAACGTATTTTCGCCTTACGGCTATACCAGCCGCCGCACGGATTGCCCCGGCATCAGGTATCCATCCACCATGACCTGCTCAATAAGCGCCAACTGCGGCTCTTCAATGGTTGCAACCAGGCGGCGCGCCGCCTCGCGGCCCAGACCCAGGGTATCCTGCCGGATGGTAGTCAGGGCGGGTTTTAGCACCTCGGAAAGGTAGATGCCGTCAAACCCCGCCACGCTGATATCATCAGGAATGCGGAGCTCCATTTCTTCGATGGCATTTCTGCCGCCGATAAAGGAAAAATCATCCGGATACATGATACAGGTCGGGGGTACGGGAAGGGAGAGTAACGCCCGCGTTTCCTCGGCGCTCGAAGCCGGATCGTGGTATAACCCCCTGCGCACATATCCTTCCGGTATGGTGATGCCAAACTCCTGGCAGGTACGGTAAAAGCTTGCCACGCGCTTTTGTGTCACGGCGGTATCTTCGCCATGGATAAAGGCGATCCTCCGGTGTCCCTGCTGATAAATGTAGGTAACGAGATCCTTGACGCACTGGACGTTGTTGGAAAGGATCGCGGTTTTTTCATTGAATACATGGTCTACGGTAACAACGGGGATATCGCTTCGCACCAGCTCCATGACCGCCGGGTCGCTGAAATTCACACAGGCGATGACCACGCCGTCACATTTGCGGTAACGGCAATGGTTCAGGTAGCTCATGTTGTACTGCCCCAGGTTGTTGCTGATGAATGTAATATCATAGCCCAGGTGTTCGGCCTCGACCTTGAAGCTGTCCAGCATCAAGGAAAAATATTCGTGCGTAAGGCCGCTGTGCGTGTTATCGATAAACAGCACGCCAAGGTTGTAGGTGCGGTTGGTTTTGAGCGTGCGCGCGGCGGCATTGGGAAGGTACCCCATTTCCTTGGCTACGTTGCGGATGTGCTCCGCCGTACGCTCCCCGATATCGCTGTGACCGTTGATGGCTTTACTTACCGTAGCAACAGAAACACCGCATCTAAGGGAAATATCCTTCATGGAAACCATAGAACGCCTCCCCCGCACGCATATAGCAGTAGTATACCATTTCGGCCCTGTGCCGGACAAAGTAAATTTGACTAAAAAACAAGAAAAACCCCAAATTATTTGTTAAATGCCCGCGCGCAGTTCCCCTATTGCGCACGGGCATTTAACTGCTTGCGGTTAGAGCGTTTCGCCGTTCGTACGGATGATGTCCGCGTAGTAGAGCGCCGAGTCCTTTAAAATGCGCTGTTGGGTCTGATAATCGACGTATACAAGGCCGAAACGATCGTCATACCCGCTTGCCCATTCAAAGTTATCCATAAAGCTCCAGTGGAGATACCCCAGCACGGGTACGCCCTCGGCTATGGCCTTCTTGAGTTCCCGCAGGTACCGGTGCAGATAATCGATGCGCTCCGGGTCATGCACCTTGCCGTCCAGATAGACGCGATCGTTGCAGGATTGCCCGTTTTCCGTGATATAAATGGGCAGCTTGTAGCGCCTGTATAAATTCATTGGACCATAGTGCAGGACTTCCGGCGTCACCGGCCACTTCGTGGCCGTCAGCGGGAACCCTTCCGGCCGCCGGGCAATCTTTCCGCTTTCATCCGTACCGCCGCCGTGGTAGACATTCACGCCCAGGAAATCCGGCTTTTCCACCAGATCCCATTCGCTTTGCGGAACGGACTTTGCAAATTCCCGCAAGAACGCGGGCGCGTCGTCATCGTATTTGTGGAACATGACGGCGTCCATAAAAGCGTTAAACGTAAAGGTCCAATCCTCCTCCGTCAAACGGAACGAGGCCTGATAGGCGGCCTCCCGAGTGGCGGGGCTGTCGGTAAGCGGATAGCAAAGCCGCCCGCAGGGAACAACGCCGATTTGAACAGGGGACGTGCTGTTTTCCCTTAGCGCCCTCGCCCCAACGCCATGGGCGAGCACCACATGATGCATGCACGTTGCCCGCTCCTCATTGGAAAGCTTCAGCCCTGGCGCATGCTCGCCGTTGCCATACCCCAGACCCACCACGCATTGCGGCTCGTTGATGGTCATATACGTTTTCACGCGCCCGTCAAAGCGTTTTGCGAGTATCGCAGCGTAACCCGCAAACGCGTCCACGGTCGCCCGGTTGAGCCATCCGCCCGCTTTTTGCAGAGAGCTGGGCAGATCCCAATGGTAAAGCGTCACCCACGGCTCGATGCCCTGGCTTAGTAGCGTATCGATTACGCGGTCATAAAACGCCAATCCCGCCTCATTGACTTCCCCTGTCCCGTTGGGCATGACGCGCGGCCAGCTCACCGAAAAGCGGTAAACTTTAAGGCCGATCTGCTTCATCAGCGCAATGTCTTCTTCATAGCGGTGGTAAAAATCACAGGCGACGTCGCCCGTATCGTTATTGCTCACATGGCTTTTGCCGTCTTCATGGCAAAAATCGTCCCAGATACTTGGGCCTTTGCCGTCCGCATCCCACGCGCCTTCGCACTGGTAGGCAGCGCAGGCAGCGCCCCACACAAACCCTTTGGGAAAACTCATACTGTCACCTCAAAAATGAAATTGTTTTCCGGGCACCGGAAGGAACCCCTCCGGCGCCATTATGTTGATTACGCTTGATTGAGCGCGTCTAAGAGCAGATGGATTTGTTCCTCTGTAACCCCTCCGTTGCCAAAGCTCAATACGGCCCGGAGCGGCATGTACTGCAGCATCGCCTCCATCATTTCGGAGGATATGGCCTCTTTGGCCGTATCGGAAGCGTTGTCGTCCTGCGGAGCCAGCGCGTTCGCAATGCCGTCCATAAACGGCTTTAATGCCGCTTTCGCCCGCGGGTCCGCCATGATATCCATGAATATGCTATTCCTATCATACCGCACGGGCAGCCTTAGCGTGGAATGGACCGTAACCGTCTTTTGGAGCACGATATCCCGGGACGACTTGCCGATGAGCAGTTCAAATTCCCCGCTTTCCACATGCCAGTCATGGAGCTCTACGTTCCAGTATGCAAACGCGCGTTTGTTGAGCGTAAAGCTTACGGTTTTGGTCTCCCCGGGCATCAGCGCCACCTTTTCAAACCCTTTGAGTTCTTTTTCGGGGCGGATAGGGGTGCTGGCTTTGTCCGCGACATAAAGCTCAACGATCTCCTTGCCGAACACATTGCCGGTGTTTGTGACGTCGACCGATACCCGCATGCAATCGGTATCGTCCATTTCCTCCTTATCCACCCGGAGATTATCGTACGCAAATGTCGTGTAGGAAAGCCCGAACCCGAACGGGAAGAGCACCTCCATTTTCTTTTTGTCGTAATACCGGTAGCCGACAAACACGCCCTCCCGGTATTCGGCAATATCCTTTTCCCCGCCGTAAAACAGGTAGGACGGATTATCCTCAAGCTTAATGGGGAATGTTTCGGGCAGCTTGCCGCAGGGGTTCGCCGAACCAAAGAGCACGCGGACCGTCGCCGTGCCCACTGCCTGGCCGCCCAGGTACACTTCCAAAATGCCTTTCACGTCGTCCACCCAGGGCATTTCCACGGGAGAGCCGTTATGCAGCACCACCACCGTGTTGGGGTTGGCGCGGGCGACGGCCCGGATCAGGCGATTTTGGCAATCCGGCAGGCGCATATGCGCGCGGTCATAGCCCTCGGATTCATACGCGTCGGGAAGGCCCGCAAACACCACCGCGACTTTGGCGCTTTGCGCAAGCCGTACCGCTTCTTCTATAAGCGCGTCGGTCGTTTCGTCCTTTTCAATATCGAATCCCTTCGCATATGCGATATTGGAGATGCCCGCCGCAGCCTCCAGCGCGCTGGTCGTTTGAAAGCAATTGATGTGCGAGCTGCCGCCGCCCTGGAAGCGCGGTTTCTCTGCGAATTCGCCGATAAAGGCGACGCTGTCCCCCGCTTTGAGCGGCAGGATTTCATCCGCATTTTTTAAAAGCACCATACACTCTTCCGCCAGCCGGGCGCTCAGTTCGTGCTGCGCCTCCTTATCCCATACGGTCTCGGGCTTTGCAGCTTCAAGATACCGGTAGTTGATCGTCAATATCCGCTCCACGGCCAGATCCAGGACCGCTTCTTCAAGTTCCCCGGCGCGGACGGCTTCCACGATCTTTTTGTCGTTTACGCCGCCGGATGCGGGCATTTCAAGGTCAACGCCCGCCGCAAGTCCCTTGACGCGGTCCGCAACAGCGCCCCAGTCGGTAACGACATACCCGTCAAAGCCCCATTCATTGCGCAGGATATCCGTCATCAGCAGTCGGTTTTCCGAGGCGAACGTGCCGTTGATTTTGTTGTAGGAACACATTACCGTCCACGGCTTTGCCTCCCGCACCGGCGTTTCAAACGCGGCAAGGTAGATTTCCCTCAGGGTGCGCTCATCCACCTCGGAGCTACTTGACATACGGCGGTGCTCCTGGCTGTTGGCTGCGTAGTGCTTGAGGCTAGTGCCCACGTTTCTTGACTGGACGCCCTTGATATGGGCGGCCGCCATTTCGCCCGCCAGGTACGGATCTTCCGAAAAGTACTCAAAGTTGCGCCCGCACAGCGGCGAACGCTTGATATTGACCGCAGGGCCCAGCACGACGCTGAGCCGTTCGGCCTGGCAGGAATCCCCGATGGCCTCGCCCAGCGTGGTCAACAGCGCCCGGTCAAAGGAGGCTGCCGTCGCACACCCTGCCGGAAAACAGACCGCCTTGATGCTTTCGTTTACCGCCAGATGATCCGCGCTTTCGGACTGCTTCCTTAGCCCGTGCGGGCCGTCGCTCACCATAACGGAAGGAACATTGAGCCGTTCCACGGGCTTGGTATGCCAGAAGTCAAGGCCCGAACAGAGGGAAGCCTTTTCTTCGAGCGTCATTTTTGAAACCAGAAGCTTTACATCCATGTGTTGCACCTCTTCACGCGTTGATGCATTCATTCTAACAATGCTTTGTGGATGCGCATATCAACGCGGTTGTGTTTTTATTATACCGGTTTGTCATTTTTTACATTGGATACAGTTGAGAGGTCCCACTCCTCATAGATCTTCGGAACGTCGCTGATCAGGCGCTTAGTATAGGGCGCCTTAGGCGTAAGAATCACTTCGTCCGCCGTGCCGCTTTCTACGAATTTTCCGTGCTCCATAATATACACGCTGTCCGATATGTAATAGGCAAGCCCGATATCGTGCGTAATGAATATGATGGTCATGCCGGTTTCGTTGCGCAGCTGCAGCAGCATGTCAAGTATGGTCGCGCGCGAGCAGGCATCAATCATGGAGGTCGGTTCGTCGGCAAGGAGAATCTTGGGCTTAAGCAGGAAGATACGTGCGATCATCAGCCGCTGCATCTGTCCGCCTGAAAGCTCAAACGGATACTTATTGGTCAGTTCCGCGTATTTGAGATTGACGAAGCTGCAGGCTTCCGTCATCATCTCGACCTTTTTTTCATATGGGAGCCGCCGCCCGCCGCGCATGTGGATGCAGTCGAGCAGTACGGTATCAATTTTATTGAACATGTTGAACGACGAGAACGGATCCTGAAAGATCGCCTGTATGCCCTTCCAGTATTCCCGTCTTTTCTTCTGCGTGCCGATATCCCGTTTGTTGCCCTGAAAGAAGACTTCGCCTTCCGTCACGCTGGTGAGCCCCAGGAGCATCTTTGCAAGCGTCGTCTTGCCGCTCCCCGATTCGCCCACGATAGAAACAAGTTCTCCCTCACGGAACGCAAAATCCACATGATCGACCGCAACATTTCGCTTGTCCCCAATGCCGTATACCTTGGTGACGCCTGTGCCGCTTAAACAAAGCGGGCGGTCCTCCAAATTCGCTCTCTTTGCCGCCTCACTCATGTTCGTACACCTCCCTGAGCTTTTCTTGGGGGATGATGCAGCGGTACGCGCGCCCGCCCTCAATTTCGGTAAGCGGAATGTTCACGAATCTGCATTCCGGCTTCACGTATTTGCAGCGTTCCGCAAACCGGCATCCGCAGGGCGGATTTTTAAGATTGGGCGGCGTGCCGGGTATGGCTGTGAGCTTCACATCCCGCACGCCTTCCTCCGGCACGATGATGGAGCCCATGAGTCCCTTGGAATACGGATGGATAGGGTCAAACACCATTTCTTTCGCGGTGCCCTTTTCCACGATCTGACCGGCATACATGACCATGATATCGTCGGTCACATTGTAGAGGAGCGGCAGCTCATGGGTGATAAATATCATGGACTTGATATAGCCCTGTTCCATGAGATCTTTTAGCATTTTAATGACCATCTTCTGGCTGGTAACGTCCAGTGCGCTCGACGGTTCATCCGCAATAAGCACCTTGGGGCGGAGGATGGTGGAAATGGCGATAACCGTCCGCTGCTTCATGCCGCCGGAAAGTTCCACGGGATACCGCTCCAGCACGTCCACAGGCAGGCCGAGCACAGAAAAACGCTCCTTTGCCATATCGTGAATCTCTTTTTGAGTGGCTTTGGGGTTGTGTGCACGGATGACGTCCTCTATAAATCGGATAATTTTGCGGGTGGGGTTGAGCGCGTTCATGGCGGCCTGCGGAATATACGCAATCTCGGTGCCCAGTATGGCTTTTCGCACCTCGTCCGGTTTCATATCGGAGATATTGCGCCCATCGAGTATGATTTTCCCGCACATGTAGTGGAGCGGCGCAAAATAATACCCCATGAGGCTCAGCGCAAGGGTGGACTTACCGCAGCCGCTTTCCCCGGCGATGCCGACCGACTTGCCCTCCTCCACCTTGAAGGATACCTCGTTCACCGCATACACATCTTCACGGAATCTTGTGATATATTTGGTTGTGAGGCCATTGACCTCAAGCATTGTCCGTCCCATATCCGGCCTCCTAATCCCGTAAAGTAGGATTGAATACCTGGTCCAGGCCGGTATTCATCAAGTTCAGCGAGAAGCTGACGAGCGCAATGACGAGCAGTACAGGGAAATACGCCCACCACGCGCCGACAAGCGGTGCCGAGTACGCCGTCGCCCATTGCATCATCAAGCCCAGCGTCGGAATTTCCGTGGTTCTGGGCCCCAGGCCAATCATGGAGAGCTGCGCTTCCGCAAGGATGGCGGAACTTATTTGCAAGATAAGCGCCATCACCACATAGGAGGCGATGTAGGGCAGAATATCCGTCATAATGATGCGCAATAGACTGTGCCCTGAAATTTTAGAAAGATTGACATGATCCCGACTGCGCAGGGAAATCACCTGCGAACGGACCGCCCTTGCCGTCCAAAACCATGCGGTAAGGCCGATAACAATGGCAACGGTCGTTGCGCCGCGCTGGTCCTGCCCTATCGCAAACGATATGAGGATCAGAAGCACGAACGTTGGAATTACGGTAAACAGATTTGTGAAAAACATGATGATATCGTCTGCCACACCGCCCAAATATCCCGCGAGCAGCCCCAGCACCAGACCGATAAACGTTGCGATAACGCCCGCGACAAGCCCAATCAACAGCGATGTTCCTAGAGCGGATACAAGCTCTGTGAGCATATCCCGCCCGTAATTATCGGTGCCGAGCAGCAATGGCTTGACATTTGCCACCTCGGACAGGTTGACATAATCCGTATCCGCAATTTCCGCTACCGGCTCAAGCTCCCCGGTTTCCGCATTCTTCTGCATCACGATAAGGTCCTCGTCTGTGAGCATACTCGAGAGCGTCTTATTAAGCCTTGCGTAATATTTGCGCTTTGCACTGGTCATGCCTTTGAACCTGAGCGTTTCGTCGTAATTGTTGAACCACAGATCAAGCAACGTCTTTGTATCACCGGTATCTATTTGGCTCTCCGGGATACCGAAAGTCGTAAGCCACTTTACCATCTCAGCTTTGTCCTCCTCGCCGAGCCTGTCGGCAAGGCGCTTTTGCGCGGCATCTTCGAGCTTCATTGTATATTTTGTCTGCGTACCGATGCTGTCCGCCACAGATAAATAGATTCCCGGCTTCATGAATGAGCCGAGGCCTATGATCTTTAACGGTTCGTCCGGAATGATGAGTGGATAGATGATGGTCATAAGCAGCAGAAACATCATAATGGCGAACCCAACTGCGAAATTAGGGGATTTGAAGACTTGGCGCAGCGTCCTTTTCATAAATACCCCCTATTCCATCTGCGCGGCTTTTACGCGCGGGTCAATAAAGCCGTATAGGACTTCAACCGCAAAATTGGCTGCCAGGACCATGATGGTGATGATAAGCGTCGCCCCCGACACAAGCGGATAATCCGCCCCGGAGATAGCGCTGAGTATGGTCGAGCCGAGTCCCGGATAATTAAAAATGATTTCCGCAATCAAAGCGCCGCCCACCATCGTGCCGAGGGAAAGCGCGAGGCCCGTGACCTGGGGCAGCATCGCGTTACGGAACACATAGCCTACGATCTTACGGTCCTTGATACCGAGGAAGCGGCTGTATTTTACATAGTCCGCGTTGAGTTCGTAGATAGACATGGAGCGCATGCCAATGGCCTGCCCACCGACGGATATAATAACGATCGACCAGAACGGAAGCTGGTAATGTGTCAAAATGGATTTTATAAACCGCATGGAAAATTCGGGGAGCAGTTCAAAGCCGTAACCCCCCCCAACAGGTGCAATTTTTAGCTTCAAGGCAAAAACAACAAGAAGTATGATCGCCATACCGAATGCCGGTATGCTGTTTGCAAACAAGGCGATGGGTAAAAGCACCTTATCGAAGCCCTTTCGTATATAGGCGGCCAACGCGCCTAGGATATTGCCTATCAGCCAACCTACGATAATCGCCGGGAGCTGAAGTCCTATGGTCCACCATATGGCTGAGCCGATGATATCGCTTACCGGGCGGGGATACTGGCTGAACGATACCCCCATCTCCCCCTTGAACATGTTTCCTACATATTTGAAAAACTGCATATGTAATGGCTGATCAACACCGAACACGCGCGCGTAATACTCATATGCCTGCTGCACCGTCGTCTGCGAGCTCGAATTACGCGCTATGCGGGAAACAATCCGCGCGATAGGGTCGTTGGGCATCATGCGCGGAAGAAAAAAATTCAGCATGATCGCACAAACAAGCGTGATTAAAAACCAAAATATTTTTTTTCTGAAATAGCGTGCATAGTTTTTCACGACAAGACCTCCTGCCCAGAATAAGGGAACAGCCATGTTTCAAAAAGCGCAACATGGCTGTTCCCAACGTATCAGGGAATTACGGATTGACAAGCTCCAGATTATAGAGACCGCCAATGCCGTAGCCGTTGATCATGACCAGCGGCGGGACGTTCGTGCCATCGCCCTGCTCGGGGAAGGCAGTCCATACGGTCTCATTCACCGCATGGAACAACTCCGGACGATACATTAAGCCGAAGGAGGGAACATCGGTAAGGTAGATTTCGTTGATCTTGGTATAGAGTTCCTTCAGCTGAGCGGGGTCGGTCACGCTCGGGATCTGCTTGATGATCGCATCGGCTTCCGGGTTCACATAGCCGCCAAAGTTGCCTGTGGCATTGGTGGCCGCCGAAAGGAACTCGCTGCTGATGAACTTACGGATGCGCGCCCAAGGCTGAATAGGTCCTGCGCCGTCGTTCCACATCATAAAGATGTCATACTCGGTCTGGCCGGTGGTGAACACGGTGGGCAGGAACACGTCCGCCTCAGGGAATTCGGTCGTAATGTTGATGCCGATATTCTGACCGGCCGCAGCTACGATCTCGATGGCAATCTGCCAGTCGGACCAGCCGAACGGGCAGCATGCCTTGTACTCAAGGTTCTTGCCGTCGATATCGCGGTAGCCGTCGCCGTTGGTATCAACGATGCCCGCATCGTCAAGCAGCTTCTTAGCTCCCTCGATGTCGTTGCCCGCCCACTGGAGGGATTTGAGTTTGTCGTGATCGAGCAGCGACTGCTCGCCTTCGGTCGGGATCATCATGGAGCGCGGAGTCTGGGAGAAGGTCGGGCTCTGGTTTGCCATGGCGTTGGCAATGATCGCGTCGTAATCGACCGCCATTGCAATCGCCTTGCGGACGGCCACATTATCAAGCCCGGGGGACTTCATGTTGTACCATGCCGTGGGGATAGAAGCGCACACGCCATACGGAGCTTCATCCATATAGGTGGAAATGGGCAGCCCCTGCTTAAGCCAAAAATCCTGAATGTTAGCCACAAAGCCCTGGGAAACATCTGCTTCGCCAGCGGCGAAAGCGGCATCCGCAGCCTTGTTGTCCGTGAAGATCGTGTGGGCGAGGTACTTGGGTACCGGCAGCTTGCCCCACATGGAGGCATCCTGACCCCAATAATTATCGTCCCGCACTAAAACGACCTTCTGATCGTCGGAGTAGAGAAGCTTGTAGGGGCCTGAGGTGACGGTATCATCGCAGAGCTCGAGTTTGAACGCATCCGCATCGTTGTTGACTTTGGCTTCCACGCCCTCAAAGTAGGCCTTCTGCGTGACTAATACCTTGGCGACATACTCCTCAAGCATCAGCGGGTTCACGGCCTTGCCGCTCTCGTTGAGCTTTGCGTATATTACGGCGGTGGAATTGTCAACAGCTTCGATCTTATCGATATACTCCATGTATTCGTTGCCGGTGTTGGACGCGTACTTTACGTGCGTCGCAAAGGTGTAGGCAACGTCGTGCGCGGTCACGGGGGTGCCGTCGTTCCACTTGGCGACCGGTTTGATCTTGACCGTCATCTGCGTCCTATCCGCATTCCAAGCAAAGGCGCCATCCGCAAGCAACGGGTAGAGCTTGCCGTCAAGCATGTTGTACATATACAGTGTTTCATACATCGGGATACGAGAGGATGCGTTTTGCGCGATAACCATGGAGTTGTTCGGGTCAGGGTTGTAGGGGCTCCAGCTCTTTACGGTTTTCCATTGAAGTCCGTTAAAGTAGAGCGTTTCATTGCGGGGAAGTTCGCTTATAAGCCCGGATGCGGGTGCGGCGGTTGGTTCGGGTTCGGTTGCGGGTGCGGCCGTGGGTTCCGCTACGGGCGCGGCGGTAGGTTGCTCTGCGACCGGCGCTGTCGGCGTGCAGCCAAACAACGGGAACGCCATGGATACTGCCAGAACAAGGGCCAAGAGTTTCCATGCCTTCTTTTTCATGACTATCCTCCTACTTTTACATTATTGTTATGGCCGCAAAACGACGGCCAAATATATTCCTAAAATAGAGGAACGCCTTTGATTTTCATTGTGAATATAGAGATTTCGTTTACTAAACGACCGGTTTTAACGATGACTGCATGAAAACGCGCCGAATAACCGGAAGGGATGCTGGATTGACCTCAACGTCAAAATTCGGGCGAATCAATTATTTTCCGGGCAATGGATGCGGCGTTCATAGCAGAGGGAGGCCGCCACATTCTGAGGAGCGCATCAACGGTATGGATGGAAACTTACGTGCATATTTGTAAAATATTATATTCCACGAAGAAGATCAGAAGAACCTTAAACGATTTCGTACTTTGTGATTCCATTATATTTTTGCTTCAAATTCCTGTCAATCTAATTTTACATTATATTTTAAAAATATATAACAGTCATCCATAAACCAACTGCAGCTGCGGGAAAATTCCCTGATATCGCTTGCCTTCAAGGGTCTGTCCCATAAGCGATAGTTTTTACGGCATTCTTTCCCTTGTTGACAATCCGTATGGCATTGCTTAGTATAAATTCAAACGATTACGTTCCATCTCACTCCCCTTCATGCATCCTGACTCCGGGCAATATCGCTCCCAATCAAACAGAAAGGTCATGAAAGCGATGATCAAAAAGGATCTCACCGGTTCATGGACAATGCGCTTATTGAACCAAACGCAGGCGTTCCCCGCCACAGTACCCGGCTCTGTCTATCATGACCTGATCGGGGCAGGGCATCTGCCCGATCCTTACTGGCGCGACAATGAAGCAACAGCGCTCGCGTTCATGGAACATGACTTCCTTTATTTTAGCACATTTGCAGGAATCGAAGAACTGCTTCAATGCGATGCGGTGCTGCTGCGCTGCGAGGGGCTCGATACGCTTGCGGAACTTCGAATTAACGGCACGCTTGTCGGAAACGCGGTGAACATGCACCGTATTTGGGAGTTTGACGTAAAGGAACTGCTGCATGCGGGCGAAAACAAAATCGAAATCCGTTTTGCATCCCCTACGCGGTATATTCGGGAAGCATATCAAAAAAGCCGCGCGGACGGCACCACCGACGCCATGGTCGGCTTCCCGCTGCTAAGAAAGGCCCACTGCATGTTCGGGTGGGATTGGGGCCCACGGCTTCCGGACGCGGGCATCTGGCGGAGTATGATGCTGCTGGGTGTAGAGAAGGCGCGTATCCAGGGCGTATATGTCACGCAGACACATGAAGAGGATAGCGTTACGCTCCATATCCGCACGGATGTTTCACGCCTGTCCCCCGCTGCTCTTGACGTCGCAGTCACCGTCGCCGCGCCAAACGGCGAAACCTATACGGCATCGGGAGAAAGTTGCGAACTTAAAATTGAAAACCCCGCGTTGTGGTGGCCCAACGGTTTTGGGGGGCAGCCGCTCTATACGGTAAACGTGGTGCTCAAATCCGAGGCTATCACACTGGATACCTGGGAACGGCGGATCGGCCTAAGAACCATGACCATGCACATTGAAAAAGACGCGTGGGGAGAAAGCTTCTGCCACCGCGTCAACGGCGTGGACATTTTCGCCATGGGCGCGGACTATATCCCGGAGGACAACATCCTGCCCCGCGTCAACCCCGCGCGCACGCGCCGCCTGCTGGAGGATGCCGCCGCGGCGCATTTTAATGTCATCCGCGTATGGGGCGGCGGCTATTATCCGGACGACTTTTTCTATGATGTTTGCGACGAGTTGGGTCTCATTGTCTGGCAGGATTTCATGTTTGCCTGCGCGGTCTATAACCTTGACGGCTCGTTTGAAGAGAATATCCGCGCCGAGGTCAGGGATAACGTGCGGCGGCTTCGGCACCATGCGAGCTTGGGCCTCTGGTGCGGCAACAATGAAATGGAACAGTTTGTAGCCGAAGGCCTATGGGTCTCCTCGCCCAGGCAAAAGGCGGACTACATCAAGATGTATGAATACATCATCCCGCAGATCCTAAAGCAGGAGGACCCGGCCACATTCTACTGGCCGGCAAGCCCCTCCTCCGGCGGAAGCTTTGATTTCCCCAACGATCCGGACCGCGGCGACGTCCATTACTGGCAGGTGTGGCACGGCGGGCTGCCGTTCCCGGATTACCGCAACCACCTGTTCCGGTATGTATCGGAGTTCGGCTTTCAGTCCTTCCCGTGCATGAAAACCATCGAATCGTTTACCGAGCCGGAAGACCGCAACGTGTTTTCCTATGTCATGGAAAAACACCAGCGCAACGCCTCGGCCAACAGCAAAATCATCGCGTACCTCGCGCAGATGTACCTTTACCCGCGCGATCTTCCTACGCTCGTCTACGCCTCGCAGTTGTTGCAGGCGCAGGCCATGCAGTATGGCGTGGAGCACTGGCGCCGGAACCGCGGCCGCTGCATGGGCGCGGTCATCTGGCAATTAAACGACTGCTGGCCGGTGGCGAGCTGGTCCTCCATCGATTATTTTGGCCGGTGGAAGGCGCTGCACTATTACGCCAAACGGTTCTTTACGCCCGTGCTGCTTTCCTGCCATGAGGAGGGCGTGCTTTCACAGAACACCAACGTCAACGCCGAGCCGTTCCCGCTCAAGAAAAGCGCAAAGCTCAATGTCAGCAACGAGACGCCTGAACCTTTTACCGGAAACGTCGTCTGGTCGCTTCGAAAACCCGACGCAAGCGTAATCGAAGAAGGCGCGTTTACCGTATGTGTCCCGCCGCTTTCCGCCATATGGCTGCAGGAACAGGATTTTTCCGTTCAGGACGAATTCGGCTGCTATTACAGCTACCGCCTGGAGCGGGACGATACCATCCTAAGTTCCGGCAGCGTTCTATTCTGCCCGCCCAAGCATTTCCGCTTTGCGGACCCCAAGCTGAACGCAACCGTCAGCGGCGATACCATCATCGTCACTTCACAGGCTTATGCGCGCTCGGTAGAAATCCTGTGCGACGCGGACGCGGTGCTCGAAGACAACTACTTCGATATGAACGGAGGCGAACGGCTCATCCACGTACTAAGGGGTACCGTAACTTCTGTTTCTGCGCGCAGCGTCTACGATATTCGATGAATGAGCTACAATCGATATGGCCGGATGCGCCATATCGCATTCGTGCGCTCCTGCCGATATTGCCCAAACATGCGCATAAGAAAACGGCGGGTATTTACCCGCCGCCAGCTTGTCGAAAAAATTAAGCAACCCCCGCTTAGGGCTGTAACAGCCCTAAGAACCCATTTCGCAAACGCCCTATTCCAGGGCATTTGCGGAGTAGGGATTCCCAAGGGACGTGTCCCTTGGGTAGGAGGTCGAGGGCAAAGCCCTCGAAAAAGCGTTTATCGGCAGCCTAACCGCGGATCGTTTACCCGCCGTGGCGATTGCTTTTACAAATTGGCTCAGGTTCCCGCGGCATAGGCGCACAGTACCGTATCCGGCGCTTCGATGCCCCGGAAGTAGCGGCAGAGGCTCACGTTTTTGACGGCGCACTTGTGCGCGTCGCCGCCTTCGCGTTCGTTCCACGGGCAGCGCTGCTGCGCCCACTGAACGTTCATAGCGCTTGTAAGGTCGATGTCCATATTCGCGCCGGTCCGTTTTTGAAGGATTTCTTCCATTATGCTTCCTCCCCTTCCGCAGGGCCGGCAAAGGGCGCGCCGACGGGATCCTCGTCCTTGATCGTCCGGGTCTTCGCAACTTCCCATTGCGTCCGCTCGGTCGCAACGATCATCAGCACAAATATCGCCAGCAGGTACCAGGGCCACGCGCCAAGGCCGATAACAGGCGAGATCCACCCAAACATGGGCGCCATAAGCGTACCGCCCGCATACGCGCTTGCAAGCTGCAGCCCCATCATGCCCTGCGAATGCTGCGCGCCAAACAGCTGCGGCGTGTCATCCAGCAGGGACGGGAAGATCGGCGCGCAACCAAGGCCGATGAGCAAGAGCCCCGCGATGAGCAGCGCGTTGGGAACCGGCAGCAGCAATATCAGCACGCCGACTAAAATCATGCCTTCCCCTATGCGCACAAGCGCGCGGTCGGAAAGCCTGAGCGCTGCAAATCCGGACAAAAACCTTCCCGCCGTGATGCCTAAGAAAAACATGGACGCCCAGGAAGCCGCGATATCTGGCGCAATGCCTTTGACGTTTACAAAATAGGTGCTGGCCCAAAGCCCCGTCGCGTACTCGGCGGCGCAATAGGTAAAAAACGCGATGCACATAAACACGGCGCCCGGACGCCGCAACAGCACCCTGCGCGGGACAATTTCCGTATGCTTCCCCTCGGTCACGGTGTTTAGCTTATGCCCCATGTGCTTCCACAATGGCAGCGAACATGCCAAAATGCCCGCGATTCCAAGAAGCGTCAAGGATACCGTACGGTATGCGCCATGCCAGAAGTTTTGCGCGAGATACAGCGACATAATCATGGGCCCCGCCGTAGCGCCCACACCCCAGAAGCAATGCAGCCAGTTCATGTGCGTGGCCTTATAATGGAGCGCGACAAAGTTGTTGAGCGCGGCGTCAACCGTACCGGCCCCCAGGCCAAGGGGTATCGCAAGCACAAGCACCACCCAGAACTGCTGCACAAATCCCATGCCCATCAGCGCAAGGGACGTCATCAAAACCGAAACGGCGGTAACGACTCCCGTGCCGAACCGCCTGATCATACGCTCGGAAAGCAGGCTGGAGAGCACCGTTCCTCCCGCCGAAACGATGGATACGATCCCCGCGAGGGGAACCGCAGCGCCCAAATCGATATGTGCCACCGGCCAGGCCGCGCCAAGCAGCGAATCCGGCAGACCCAGCCCAATGAACGCAATATAGATAACCACAAGAAGCAGACTTGCCATACCGTTTTTGTATACCCTCCGTTGTAAAATGAGATGAACTCACCATTACTGTATCAGGTATTGGGATGTTGTGTATATCAAATATGTTTGATTTGTATGATTCATGTTGTACCCGATTCGGATCGGCAGGAGAGTTGACAATGCGCGAACATACACACATTGAAAAGAAACTCGTTCACATGGCCTTTCTTCAGCGCGAAGACGGGTTTTCGCACCATGCCTATGACCAGGAGTTGCTGCAATATGAGTACGTGCGGGACGGCGATATCCGCGCGGTGGAAGAGGGCGCGCGCATATTCAACGGCAATACCGTGGGCCATCTTTCGGACGACCCGGTCCGCGACAAACGGTATCTGTTTGTCGCGGCGACGACCATGACGACCAGGTTCGCCATAGAGGGCGGCCTGAACCAGGAAACGGCTTATAATTTAAGCGATCTTTTTATCCAGCGGATGGATGCGTGCAAGAACGTGGAAGAGATCAGCGCGTTGCACCGCGTTATGCTGGAGGAATTCGTGCTGCGCATGACTCGGCAGCGCCTGCACAAATATCCGAAGGCCATCCTTCTGGCGCTTGACTATATCTACCTTCATCTGCATGAAACGATTACGGTCCCCAAACTCGCGGCCCATGTGGGCTTGAACCGCTCCTACCTTTCCACGCTCTTTGTGCGGGAAGTTGGCATGCCCATCTCCGATTATATCCGGGAAAAGCGCGTCGAGGCCGCGAAAAACATGCTGAAGTTTTCAGATTTTACGTTACAGGAAATCGGCAACTATCTCGCTTTCCATTCGCAGAGCCATTTTGTGAGCGTATTCAAAGCGCATACCGGCATCACGCCGGGCGTTTACCGGCAAACGCATTTCCGCTCCAACTGGGGGCAGGATAGCAAGCAATAATCCTTCCGCATACTCTTACAAATCACATCTTTCATTTGCCCCTCTTTTATACCCGTTGCGTATATAAGGAGCGCTTTATTGTGCCTTGACATTCCCTTGATATGGGACTACGATTAGCATGCTAATTATTAGACCACGAATTAGGGGGTGTCTTTGTGCCGGTACAGCTGCATATGGCGCTTTATAATACTTATCACGCGCAGAAAAACAGACTCCGGCCGGGCATGTCAGATATCGGGCTTTCACCGGGGCAACCCAAGATTTTAAACTATCTTTCCCGGCGCAACAACTGCATGCAAAAGGACATTGCAGAGGCGCTTGATATTGAGCCCGCAACCGTATCCCGCATTCTGAATAATATGGTGGAGACCGGATTGGTGCAGCGCGCCGCCCCCGGCGCGCGAAAGCGCGCGGAGTCTATTTCCATCACAGAAAAGGGGCGGGATGCGTTTATACAATGGCAACAGCTGTGCGGGCAAATGGAAGCAGCCGCCATGAAAGACTTCACCCCTTTTGAGCGAGGGCAGTTTATTGAATATCTTTGCCGCATGTACGCTAACCTGTCCGGCAAAGTGTTGGAATAAGCCTTATTTTTCTGGAGAGACAACGTGTTACAGCATTTTTTAAAGTATTTTCAGAGTTACCGCAAGTACCTGACCGGAAGCATCCTCTGCGTAACGTTTGAATCCGTGTTTGAGCTGATCATTCCGCTGATCATGGCGGATATCATCGATATCGGCGTCGCAACCCGGGACAAACACTATATTCTCATCAAAAGCCTGACCATGGTAGGCTGCGCCCTACTATCCCTCATTTTGGGCGCGCTTTACGCGCGGCTTGCCGCCGTCGCGGGTCAAGGGTTTGGAGCGGAGCTAAGAAAAGCGGAGTACCAGAAGGTACAGAGCTTTTCTTTTGCGGATATGGATCAATTCAGCCACGCTTCCCTGATCACACGGCTTACCAATGACATTACCATATTGCAGAATGCCGTCTGCAACGGCATCCGCCCCATCGTGCGCGGGCCGGTGCTGATGGTGATGGGGCTCGTCATGACCATCTCCATGAGCCCGCAGCTTGCGCTGGTGTTCCTTATCGCCATGCCCACGCTCGGCGTCTGCCTGTATTGGATTATCCGCAAGCTCGGCCCGGTGTTCGGGAACATGCAGAAGATGCTGGACAAGGTGAATTCCGTCATTCAGGAAAACCTGACTGCCATCCGCACCGTAAAATCCTATGTGCGGGGCGAAAGCGAATGCGAAAAATTTGGGGAAGCCAACGAAAACCTCCGCTCCGCTTCCGAGCAGGCCTTCCATTACGCGGTGCTGAACATGCCCGCTCTGCAGTTCGTGATGTACGGGACCATCGTCGCCATCCTGTGGTTCGGCGGCAACTTTATAAAAGTTGGAACGATGAAGGTGGGCGAGCTGACCGGTTTTTTGAGCTACGTCATGCAGATTTTAAACTCCCTGATGATGATCTCCAACGTATTTTTGATGCTCAGCCGGTCCATGACCTCCATCAACCGCATCTATGAGGTGATGCATGCACCCGCGGGCCTTTCCTGCGGGCCGGACTGCAATACGGTGGAAGCGGGCGGCATTGAGTTTGCGCATGTGTATTTCAAATACCGGGAGACCGCGAAAGAATACGTGCTTTCCGATATCAATCTTCATATAGAAGCCGGGCAGACGGTGGGCATCATCGGGGGTACCGGCTCCGCAAAATCCTCCCTGGTGCAGTTGATTCCGCGGCTGTACGACGTGACCTCCGGCGTTTTAAAGATCGACGGGTGCGACGTCAAGGAATATCCGATCGCGCACTTAAGGGACGCCATCGGCATGGTGCTGCAAAAGAACACGCTGTTTTCGGGGACGATCCGCGAGAACCTCAAATGGGGCGATGAAGACGCCACGCAGGATGAACTCGACTGGGCCTGCCATGTCGCCTGCGCGGATGAATTCTTGCACCGGATGCCTCATGGTTACGACACCGTGCTTGGGCAGGGCGGCGTCAACCTTTCCGGGGGGCAAAAGCAGCGGCTCTGCATTGCCCGGGCGCTGTTGAAGCGTCCCCGCATCCTGATATTCGATGACTCCACAAGTGCCGTGGATACCGCGACGGAAGCGAAAATCCGTGAACGCATGGCGGAAAGCCTACAGGATACGACCAAGATTATCATCACGCAGCGTATCAGCGCCGTTGAAGACGCCGACCTGATCGTGGTGCTCAAAGAAGGAAAAATCAACGGCATGGGCACGCATGAAGAATTGCTCCATTTGAACCCCATTTACCGGGACATGTACGAGTTCCAGCGGAAGGGGGCGATTGCGTAATGGCAGGTCATGCGCCGCAGAGCAAGCCCAAAAACACCTGGAAGACGCTTAAACAGCTCTTTCGGTACGCAAAGAAGCATACGGCCTCCCTCCTGCTCATTTCGGCCCTGGTCGTCATCAGCGCGGGCGCCAACGTGTATGGCACGTATTTATTAAAACCCACCATCAACGACTACATCATTCCCGGCAATATTCCGGGGCTAGTAAACATGCTGCTGTTGATGGCGGGCATCTATCTCATTGGCGTCGCCTCCGCATACGGCTATTCCCAGCTGATGGTCAAGGCCGCGCAGAAGATGGTCAGCGAAATCCGGGACGACCTGTTCCGCAAGGTGCAGGCGCTCCCCTTAAGCTTTTTTGACGCGCGCACCCACGGCGAACTGATGAGCCGGTTCACCAACGATATCGATACCATCTCCACCGCGCTCAACAACAGCTTTACGGTGCTGGTGCAGAGCATCATCGTCCTGATTTCCACATTCGCGGTATTGATCGCGCTCAATTTGGAACTTTCGGTCATCGTGCTGCTTTTCTTTTTCGGCATGTTCCTGTTTTTACGATACAGCGGCAAAAAGAGCCACGCGTATTTTTCCCGCCAGCAAAAGCACATGGGCAGCCTCAACGGGTTTATTGAGGAAATGGTGAGCGGGCAAAAGGTTGTGCGCATATTCAACCATGAAGAAAAGGAGCTTGAGGCGTTTTCCGCCCAGAACGAGCAACTGCGGGAAGCGGGCACCGGGGCCATGACGTATTCGGGCATCCTCATCCCCGCAATCGTGAGCATGTGCTATTTCAATTTTGCGCTTTCCGCCTGCATCGGCGCGTTCTTTGCCATTGCGGGCCGGATCGACCTGGGCACGCTCGCGTCCTACCTTGTCTACGTGCGGCAGACGGGTATGCCAGTCAACCAGCTTTCCCAGCAACTGAACTTCATGCTCGCCGCACTTTCGGGCGCGGAGCGCATCTTCCAGGTGATGGAGGAACTGCCCGAAACGGATGAAGGGACCGTTACGCTCGTACATGTAACGACCGGGGCCGACGGCCAGCTCCGCGCGTGCGAAAAGCGCACCGGGGAATGGGCGTGGCGGCGCAAAAAGGAGAACGGAGAAGTGGAGCTCATCCCGCTGCACGGGGATGTGCGCTTCCATGACGTGGTGTTTGGCTACGGAACGGGCAGCGCGGCGCTCAAAAAAATCAGTCTCTACGCAAAGCCCGGCCAGAAAATCGCGTTTGTCGGCTCCACCGGCGCGGGAAAGACGACGGTGGCCAATCTCATCAACCGGTTCTATGACGTGGATGAGGGCAGCATTACCTATGACGGCATCGACGTGCGCGAAATCAAAAAGGACGATCTGAGGCGTTCGCTCGGCGTTGTGCTGCAGGACACGCATCTCTTTACCGGCACCATAGCGGACAATATCCGCTACGGCAACCCGGACGCAACCATGGAGGAGGTCATAGAAGCTGCAAAGCTTGCCAACGCGGATTTCTTTATCCGCAGGCTGCCCGAAGGCTACGATACCATGCTTTCCGGCGACGGCGGGAACCTGAGCCAGGGGCAGCGGCAGCTTATCGCAATCGCCCGGGCCGCTGCCGCAAACGCGCCGGTGCTGATATTGGATGAGGCCACAAGCTCGGTGGATACCTACACCGAAAAGCTCATTGAAACGGGCATGGACCACCTGATGGAAAACCGCACGGTATTTGTAATTGCCCACCGGCTTTCCACCGTGCGCAACGCAAAAGCGATCATCGTGCTTGAAAATGGAGAGATATTAGAGCGCGGCAATCATGAAGAGCTGGTGGCGCAAAAAGGGCGTTACTATCAGCTCTATACCGGGCAGTTTGAGTTGGTTTAATTAGGGACTTCGCCCCTAACCCCACTCAAGGGACACATCCCTGAGAATTCCCTTCTTCGGGAACGCCCTAGAATTAGGCGTTCCCGGATTGGGTTTTAGGGCCGTTACGGCCCTAAACGGAGGTTTGGAGGCAGAGCCTCCAATATGTATGGGCAGTCCCTTGACCACATGCCATCTAAGCGGTACGATATTTCTATAAGAATGCATTCCTTCCCGATGATTTAATACAAACGGAGCTTCCGCGATGAAAAGAGAATATGAGATCGTTCCCCATCCGCGGCTTAAGCATATCTGCTGCTTTCTGGTCGATATCGACTACCGCACGCCGCACCTGCACCGGGAGCTGGAATTGAGCCTGATGCTGGACGGTGATATGACGGTCACCTCCCTGCGGGAGTCGACGCAAATGGAAACGGGCAGCGTGTTTTTGCTCAACTCCAACCAGGTACACGAATACAAATCCGTAGGCCCCTATGCGCGCATGCTGTGCGTGCAGGTTTCCCCGCAGTTCTGCAGGGACTACTTTCCGTCTTTCCAGAACATGCGCTTTGACGCCCTGCGTTTACAGGAGCATTTGCCAAATGACGAATACGAACGCCTGCGCGCCATGCTTGTTGGGCTGACATACCGGTATTTTCAGGGCGGCGTCGGTTATGAGTTCGTTTGCCAGGGCATGCTGCAGTTCATCACGCATACATTGCTCTCGCGCGTGCCGTACCACGTGGTATCCGATGAGGAGCTGCACCGGTCCCATGTGCGCGTGGAGCGGCTCAACCGGATATTGGATGAGATCGACGCGAACTACATGAACAAAATCCTGCTCTCCGACATCGCGCATAAGGAAAACCTCTCCCCCTACTACCTCTCCCATTTCTTTAAAGAAAGCCTCGACCGATCATTTCAGGAATATCTCACGCATATCCGGTTCAGCCACGCCAAGTACCTTGTGGCCTATACGGACAAAAAGCTCATCGACATCTGCCTGGAATGCGGATTTTCGGATTACCGGTATCTCTACCGCGCGTTTTTGGAGCAGCTTGGGTGTACGCCCACCGAATATCGCAACCGGCTGAGCATAGCCCAGGAAGACGCGCGCCCGGGAGCGGAGCATTCCATTGAACGCTTTTTAACAGAAGAAGAGATTTTATCCGCACTTGACCGCTTCCGCAAAGATGCCGGGTGCTTTTCTATCGATATATTCTGATAAACCGGCCCTTTTTCCGCATAATTGTAGTATGGAAACAGCAAACTTGACATAAGCGGCGTTTGCCTTTTTGTGGTACATTGATGGTAATCAAGCAGTATGCACATCCGAATGAAGCGCCGCGCCGATGCGGCCAGAGCCAAAACCGAGCCATATCCAATCATGCAAAAGGAGGGGCAGTATGAAACGTTATACAGAAATCAGCAATGTGCCTTTTTTGGGCGCAGGCAGCCGCGATCCGTTTTCGTTCCGCCATTATGACGCAGAAGCCGTCGTTGCGGGAAAGCCGATGAAGGATCACCTGAAATTTGCCGTGAGCTGGTGGCATACCATCAATGCGGGCGGCACCGATATGTTTGGCGGCAACACCATGGACAAATCCTTCGGTCAATCCGAAGAAATGGCAAAGCACAAAGCGAAGGTCGATTTCGCCTTTGAACTGATGGCCAAATTGGGCATCGACTACTATTGTTTCCACGACGCGGACATCGCGCCCGAAGGAAGGACATTGGCGGAAAGCACGGATAATCTATCCGAGATCACGGACTATTTGCTGCGAAAACAACAACAGTACGGCAAAAAGCTGCTCTGGGGCACCGCGAACATGTTTTCGGATAAAAAGTTCATGGCGGGCGCTGCCACCAGCTGCTGCGCGGATGTGTTCGCGCTGTCCGCTGGCAAGGTCAAAGCGGCGCTTGACGCCACCATAAAGTTGGGCGGTTCGGGTTATGTGTTCTGGGGCGGCCGGGAAGGCTATGAAACGCTTTTGAACACGGACGTCGGGCTGGAGCTTGACAACCTCGCCCGCCTTTTGACCATGGCGCGCGATTACGGCAGGGCAAACGGCTTTACCGGGGATTTCTACATCGAACCCAAGCCCAAGGAGCCGACCAAGCACCAGTATGATTTTGACGTTGCCGCCTGCGTAAACTTCCTGCGCAAGTACAACCTGATGGAAGATTTCCGCATGAACGTGGAGGCCAACCACGCGACGCTGGCCGGACACACCTTCCAGCATGAGCTGCGCATGGCCCGTGTAAACGGCGTGTTCGGCTCTATCGACGCCAACCAGGGCGATCTCTTGCTGGGCTGGGATACCGATCAGTTCCCCACCAACGTCTACGACACCACGCTGTGCATGTACGAGGTGCTCAAGGCCGGCGGTTTCACCAACGGCGGTCTGAATTTCGACGCCAAGGCCCGCCGCGCCAGCAACACGTTTGAGGACATATTGCTTTCCTATATCGCGGGCATGGACGCGTTTGCGCTGGGCCTCAAAAAGGCCGCGGCGCTTATCGAGGACGGCCGTATCGACACGTTTGTCGCAGAGCGGTACGATTCCTACACTGAAGGAATCGGAAAGCGCATCGTAGACGGGAAAGAGTCGCTTGCTTCCCTGTACGATTATGCGAAGGATATCGGGCAATTCGACGTCCCGAGCGGCAGGCAGGAGTATCTTGAGGCCGTGCTCAACGATATACTGTTCCGTTAATCTTGCATCGTATCATCAAACGAAAAGAGGCAGCCGTAAGGCTGCCTTTGTTAATGGCTAAGATCCGTCTCCTAGACATGAGCCGGTAATTTCGCATTTCTTGCAGGCGCGCGCGAGGGATGTTATACTCAAATCCATACAAGCGCTCATGTCCATTTTTTACAACCATTCCAAATAAATACGGGGTGAACTGCAATGACGACGCAAACAAAGCGAGAATCCATTTTATTTTTAGTCGCCACTTATTTGCTT
This sequence comes from Bacillota bacterium, assembly GCA_023455425.1. Classification (GTDB taxonomy): domain Bacteria; phylum Bacillota; class Clostridia; order Christensenellales; family CAG-138; genus JAEYLA01. The sequence continues at coordinate 32,355 of JAEYCM010000042.1, forward strand.
ACGGCGATCGCCTGGGGAACATGTATTTTGCTCAACCAGCCGCCAAATTCCAATGCAGCCGCATTTTCACTTTATTTGCTTGGCGGATTAAGCCCGACAATCATCGCATTGCTGCTGCCCCTTCGCGTAGCGAAAACCGAGCGAAAAGCGTACTATAAGCGGTATTTTAACTTTAAAATTCCGTTCAAATGGTACCTATTAGCCATCGTCGTTGCTTTGCTCATGACATTTACGGCATTTGCAATATTGCAGCTGTTTTTTAAGGAGACCGTACAGCCGTTGACCATTCAGCCGTGGTATATGATTTTCCCGCTGTTTTTGCAAATGATCATTGGCGGCGGGCTGGAAGAGTTAGGGTGGCGCGGCATTCTCGTGCACCATTTTCAAAACAAAAACCCGATTCTGGTCCCGCTTGTGATCGGCGTCATTTGGGCATGCTGGCACATTCCGCTATTCTTTATTCAAGGCGTAAGCCAATACCATGGGGCGTTTCTTCCGTTTTTTGCGCAGGTCATCGGGCTATCCTTTGTAACGGCAGTTTTATATATTCGCGCCCAAAGCGTGGTACCCTGCATCATTTTCCATGCTCTCATCAATGCTTTGTTGGGGATGGGTTCGTTTTACGGTAGCGACCCAACCGCAAACCTCATCGCGAGTATCACAAAGTTTGTGGTAATCGTCGTATTCTGTCTTGCCTTTGGTACAAGAACGGTTAAAAAAGAGCCTCTTGCGCAACAAGCGCAGCGCTAACAGGAGCTTGGTTGCCACAATCACATTTATGCAGGTGGTTCCGAATAAGAAAAAGCCGCAGCACAGGCGGCCTTTTCTTTATCAAACATCATTTACTGGTCTTCTTGCCGTATACAGTATTTCTTGATCACGGGGTTCAGGATATAAACCGCGGTATACCACATGGTGACCGGAAGAAGCAGCAATACAAGCAGCAGCGACGCGGGGAACAGCAGCAATATGCAGATTGCACCAAGAAGCCAACAAAACAGCGCAAGCAAATTCTGCTTGACCGCAACGATACTTAAAATCAGCGAGTTCTTGACGATCTGCCGCAATGTCAGCGTAACGGAACCGATCAGGATAACAGCGTACAGGCTGGAAATAAAAAGGCAGATGAACACAAGCAGCATCGCGCCAAATAACACATAGGTCCAGGCCGTTTGCTGTGCTTGGAGGAAATAAAAATACACGGCGTAGCCTGCCACAGCCATCGGAATCACATAGATGACCGAATAGAGCAGCGCGCTTTTAAAGCAAGACCGAAATGTTTCAAAAAAGTCCGACCAGACGTAAGTCAGCTTCTCTTCCGAATAGCGGCGTAACACATTCGCCATGGCCACAGTCGCAGGCCCGATTGTTATGATGGGGATGCAGAAGACTAGGTAGAGCAGGTTGAGGGATAGAAACTTCCAGAACCGCAGCCCGTAAATCAAAAAGAACGTTACAAATCTGCTTCTCTCGGGCTCGTTGGGCGAAACGCCCTTCCCTTCCTTGAAAAAATCGATCTGCATGCGTCCTCCCTATTCTCCCTCGAGGCGCGCGCACGATTCCCGCGTAATGAGCTTGGTGGGAAGACGCAGCACCATGGGGTCCTCCACTTCCTCGCCTTCGATGAGCTTTACCAGCATATCCCCGGCAGTCTGGCCAATCAAACGCCGGTCCTGGCGGATGGTCGTGATACCGGGGGTTTCCGAAATGGGGAGATCGTCAAAGCCGATGATGGACATATCCTTGGGAACGCGGAATCCGCGGGAAAGCAACACCGTTTTTGCGGCGCAGGCCAGCTCGTCATAGCCTGCGAATATAGCGGTGGGCATATCGTCCCAGCACTGCTGCAGCAGCTCGGTCGTCGCTTTAAAGCCTTCATCCTTCCGGAAGAACCCCGCCTCCACCACATATTTAGGATTATAGGGGATGCCCTTCTGGGACAGGAAGCTGACATACGCTTCAAAACGCTCCCGCCCGGCCAGGCGTTTTTTGGGGCCTGCAATATGGGCGATCTTCCTGTGGCCCAGGAAATAAAGGTATTCGAGCGCCTGCATCGTGCCCGACCAGTTATCGGAAATAACGGTGTGCCTGTCGGGATAAATCTCCTCTACGGACACACAGGTATACTCGCTGTCCAGCACGCACTGAATCTCATCCGTAAAGTGGGAGCCCGCGGCAATCAAAACCCCGTCCACCCCGCGGTAGCGGCAATGGTCCAGATAGGAAACATCGTCCCGGCCCAGACGTTTGTTGACAAACACCACGTCGTATCCGTGCCCTTGCACCTGCGTAATTGCACTCTGCAAAATCCCGCTAAAGTGCGGGTGGGCAATGCCGCTGCCGATATCCTCTGAAAATAAAAGGCTGATAAGCCAAGACTTTTTGGTGACCAAAGCGCGGGCGTTGGTATTGGGCATGTAATCCATGTCTTTTGCCGCCTGCAGCACGACCTCCCGGGTCTTGCTGCTTACGCCTACATAATTGTTAAATACTTTGGAAACCGTTGCAGCACTCAGGCCAGTCTTTGCCGCAATGTCATATATTGTGACCACTGTTATGCCCCTATCGCGTCAATTATCTGGTTCATTGTACCGCAAAAAAACCGGTTTCGCAATCAGGCGCGGTATGTGAAAGAAAGAAAATCCGCATATGCCGTCTTATTCAACATATCCACACAGCTCATCCCTACAAATGCGCCGGTAAAGCCGCAGGGTGTGGCGTATTCGTCCGAAAGTTTCGAAGCGTCAATCCTGTATGGAATCTCATAATACAGCTTGCCGTCCGACGAATAGGAAAATGCGCCGTAGCGCCCGTTTATGGAAACTTTCAGAAACACCTCATCGCCAATGGGAATTTCACGGTCGCCCAGTGGCATGGAAAACTGGAATTTGTCAAACACCAGGATGCCCAGCGTCTTGCAGCCACGCTCTTCGTCATAAGCCACGCGCAAAAAGTACTGGTTTTCCTCGTTGTAGCGGTAGATGAGCCCCGCCATCTGCTGAAAATGGTCAAACGGGAAGCGCAGCACGGTTATGGCCTCAAAGCTGAAATCGCACTGGCGGCGTACCAAAAGATTCTGATCGTGTAAAGACGCGATCGACTCCCCGCCGTACAGGCGCAGCGCCCCGTCCACGAGCGTATACTTTGCCGGGGTGCGCAGCGACATGAAATCAAGCGCAAAGGCTTTTGAGGCAAAATCATAGTCTGCGGGTTTCGCGGACTCTTTTTCGCCGTAACCTTCAAACGTCTTAGGAGGAACCAGCGTGCCGTTTTTTAAGTAAGGCCAATCCCGCTTCCAAACAATTTCACTGATCGAGGTCTCGCGCCCGAGCGGGCAGGACATGGTCCGATCAACCGGCCGCCCGCACAAAAACGCAGTCCACCAACGGCCGTCCGGCCCTTCGCAGATGCTGCCATGCCCCGTCTTCTGCAAATATGCCCCCGGCGCGTTCTGCGTGCTGCAGAGATAACTGTGCGGGTGCTGCTCGTACGGCCCCCAGATGTTTTTGGAGCGGCAGACGGACTCGGCATGCTCATAGGATGTGCCTCCCTCGGCGCAAAGAAGGTAATAGTAACCGTTTCTTTTGTAAAGATGCGGCCCTTCCACGAGGCCCTTCGGGGTTCCGCGGAATATTTTGCGCGCGGGGGAGATTGGCTTTAACGAGACCGGATCAAGCTCGGTCAGCAAAATGCCCGCGAACTTGCCGTCGCCCGCCTTCCGGTAATCCCACTCCATATTCACAAAGTATTTCCGCCCGTCCTCATCATGAAAGAGAGAAGGGTCAAACCCGGAGCTGTTGATATACACGGGGTCGCTCCACGGGCCGGTCACGGCGGGAGCGGTCGTAATATAATTGTGCGTGTCTTTAAACGGCTCCCTGGCCCACACCTTGACATCGGTATAAACAAGATAGAAAAGCCCGCCGCAATGGGTCAGGCACGGCGCCCATACGCCGCCGGACTGCGGGTTGCCACGCATATCCAGAAGCCTTTTTTCGTTGAGCGGGTAAGCGACCGTCTCCCAATTGGCCAAATCTTTGGAGGCGGAAATCGAAACGCCGGGAAAATATTCAAACGTGGAGTTCGCAACATAAAACGTGCCGTCTACGCAAATCATGCTGGGGTCGGGATGAAACCCGGTGAGCACTGGATTTTTAATCAATCAAATCACCTTGCCGTTCAAAAATTCTTATTCCTTGAGCGCGCCCATTGCCATGCCGTTGACGATATACTTGGAGAAGATCGCATACACGATGATAATCGGCACAATGGAGACCGCAAGCCCCAGGTATATACTTCCGTATTCCGTACGGTAGGTATCGCCGCGCAGCGTGGAAATCATCATGGGCAGCGTGTACAGCTTGGTCTTGGAGATCATGATAAACGGCGTGAACAGGCTGTTCCAGGAGCCGACAAACGAGAAGATACCCAGCGTAAACGCGCCCGGCGCCGCAAGGGGCATCATGATCCGGTTGAATATGGAGAATTCCCCGCAGCCGTCGATGCGCGCGGCATAGATGAGGTCCTTCACCACGACCGATTCAAGATACTGCTTCGCGAAGAATATGGAGGTCGGCGCCGCGATGGAGGGCAAAATCAGCGGGATATAGGAGTTTGTCAGCTTCAAAGCGGACATGTACTGGAAATATCCGATGATGGAGGCCTGCAGCGGGATGAGCACCAGAATCAGGATGAAATTATACATCGAGCGTTTGAGCTTAAAGTTGTAGACCTCCAGCCCATAGGCGGCGAGCATGCTGAAATACACCGTAAGCACCGTGGAGCACACCGCAATAAACAGGCTGTTCCCAAAGCCCTGCAGCAAATTCAGGCCCCGGTTCGCGAGATTGTTCCAGTTGATGACGGTATTCTTACCGGGCAGTATGCTCAACCCCTGCTGGATTTCCGGCGTGGAGCGGGTGGCGTTGACAATGAGAATATAGAGCGGAACAATACAAATAAGCGTGATAACGACAAGCAGGATGTAAATGAGCACGCGCATCAGTTTCGTTTTTGAAGTGTAACTCATTTTGACGTCCCCCCTCTGCTCCTACGCAGCAGTTTTCGTTCCATAGCCGCGTCCTTATCCCTTAGCGCATAGAATATTCCTAAAGCCACAACGCTCGTAATCACGAATATCATCACGCCGACAGAGGCGGCGGAACCGATCAGCCCTTTGGGGCTGTTGAGCTTCATGTACATGAGTACGTTCATCGTCATGACCGACCCGTTGGGCGCGCCGCGTCCACCCGAAATCATGTATGGGATATCCCACATCTGCATACCGCCTACAAGCGACGTCACCAGTGTGTAGATGAGCACGGGCTTCAAAAGCGGCAGCGTGATATGGCGGAACATCTGGTTGCTTGACGCGCCGTCCACCATGGCGGATTCATAGAGCGAAGGCGAAACCGAAGTCATGCCCGCCATCAATATAATGACGGTGGAACCAAACCACATCCACCATTGAATGAATATGACGATGCCGCGCGTGGCCGTCTCGTTCAGGAAGAAATCAAAGGCTTCGGGGAGGATGCCCCCCCTGACCAGTATCTGGTTTACCGGCCCGTAGAAGGAGAAGAAGTTAAAGTAGAGCACCGCGATCGTCGCCGGCATCAGCAAATTCGGCAGATAGAATAGCGCCCGCCAGAACCCGACGCCGCGTATCCGCAGCCTGAGGTTTGTGAACCAGACGGAAAGCAGCATGGCGACGCCCAGCTGCGGAATGAAGTTCAATAGCCAGATCAGCCATGTATTGCCGAGGGCTTTTAAGAAAAACGCATCGGCAAACAGCGCCTTGAAATTCTCAAGCCCGATGAATTCTCCGGAACTCTTGACCATGAGCATCTTATCGGTCAAGCTCAGATAGAACGTGTTGATGAGCGGGTACAATCCGAATATCAGAAAGCCCACAATGAACGGAATTAAAAAAATGTAGCCGTAATGGTTCTTTTCTATTCCAAACGTCCGTTTTTTTGGGGAAACCGCTTGATCTGTTCCGGCCAAGACAATACCTCCTCTTTTTCCATATAGGAGACCATTTCAAATTAAGTATATCATTGGGAAAGCCTGCGGCACAGCGCCGCTATGCCGCAGACTTTCGTAGGAGGACCGAACCGTGTCTCTAAGCCTTAACGTTATTCCACAACCAAATCCGGCAATACGTTCTTGACGGCATCCTTAAACGCCTGCATCGCCTCTTCCTTGGTCAGGTTGCCGGCCGCATAGTTGGTAAGCACGTCAACCAGCGCGCGATCCACCGCGTCGTCGATGCCCTGCATGAGCTTCGCGCTTACAGCGGGCGCGGCTTCCGCAAAGCCTTTGTAGGAGTTCTGGCCGTTGAGGAATTTGCTGGTTTCAGAGTTGTCAAACTGCGGGAGGATCTCTTCTACAACCTTCTGACTGGAGACGAAATCGCCCGGAGCCTGGGAAAGCTCATCGCCAACTTCGGGATCGATGTTCTTGAGGTATTCGTTCGTGTAGGTTCCCAACGCCCAGTTCTTGAGCGTCTCTTCATTGAGCGCAACAAACTTGACGAATTCCTTTGCAAGCTCGGGGTTCGCGGCGTCCTTCATGGCGCCGACCCAGGTGCCGCCCCACTGGTAGGGCATGGGACCGGTGATGCAGGCCCAGTCGCCCGAGGTATCCTTGCCGCTCGTGACGCCGTCCGCTTCCCTGGGCTTGGCGTTAGGCGCAAGCACGTAAGGGAGACCCCAGGTGGGGAGGAAGTAGCAGAACACCTGCTTCGGGTTGCCCTGCGCGTCAACCAGCGAGTCGTTCATGCCGGCAAACCAGCCTTCCTGCCACTGCACGGCCTGCGCTTCGTAGCCGTTCTGCCGGAAGGTCTTTGCGACTTCGAATAGCTCTTCAATGCTCGGGTCAATCACAAACTTGCCGTCCACATCCCAGGGCTGCTGCCTGTTGGGATAATAGATCTTCGCAAAGTCCATGGGCGAGCAGACCATGTAGGTGTTGCCGGCCGATTTGTCGTGGACGACCTTGGCGGCATCCGTAAACTTGGTCATGTCGGAAAGGATGGTCTGCATCTGCGCAGGATCATCGGTGCCGAAGTATTCCTTGGCGAGGCTGCGGCGATAGAACAGCGCGCCCGGCGTAGCCTGATAGGAGAAGGCCTTTGTCACGCCGTCAAACGTGCCGACGTCGATGGTGGACTGATAGGTCCCAAGTTCCTTCGCGATGGGCAAAAGATCATTCAGGTCCATCAAAAAGTCGCTCTCTACATAGGACTTCACGAAAGAAGCTTCCAGCGCGATAGCGTCGGGCACTTCCCCGCTGGTAATAGCGGCCTGGATCTTGGTCTGGAACTCGCCGTTGGTCATGGGAACCATGACGTACTCTACTTCAACGCCGGGGTTCTTTTCCTTAAATGCGGTCGCAAACGTTTTGAGTTCGTTGGTGAACGACCAGATGACAAGCTTGCCGGTGAGGCCTTCCGCCGGGGCTGCGGGAGACTCGGGGGATTCAGGCGCTTGCGCCGCAGGGGATTCGGGCGTGCTGCTTTCCGCGGGGGCCGTCGGCGTGCAGCCAGCGAGCAGCCCAAAGAGCATAAGGCAGGCCATTGAAACTGCAATGATCTTCTTCATGACTGTTCCTTCCTTTTCTGTTTTTTTGATAAGGGATTAGGGGGATACTGGCCTTGGATTTTGGGAGATGCCAAACAGGATATATTGCGGTTTGGTTCATCGACCAAACTGTTTGTACCGCTTTGTACGAAACTTTGTTTCCGCCGGCAAAAGAAGCGCGGACGGGTTGAATTTTAGCTCATGTTATACGGAAAAATGATGAATGATGAAATCTTTTAGAAATCGATTTCTTTTTATGGACGTATTATATCACCTCCGCAATCAGAGGCGCAAGTGCTTTTTTGAAATTTCTCCTCTTTCGATTGCTCTCCCTGTATGATTTCCCTATCTTTCTAGGGATTTTTTACGCCGAACATCGTCTCACAGATACTGTTTTTCGAAATCGATTTCGTATATCGCCACGATATCGCTTGCTATATGACTTTTTTCGCACCATATCGCAAGCAATATATTGTCATTTGCATCAGAATTCTTTCGTCAGAAACCGATATAAGGAAATGCATTTCATACCGTTTATGGATTTACATTGAATTGCGGCAACGCAGGTGGTAGAATGTGGTTAGATGTTTCTAACTGTAGTCGTAATACAAAAACAGCCGAATACCGTCACAAGGGGGACTCCATGAAACAAAGCCCGGATTATGCATGCTGGATACCGAAAAAGCTGCTTACCGTTTCAGGCGGCGCCGGAATAGCGCTTGCAGTATTGTTTGCCCTAAGTTTCCTGCTTGCGCACAGCGCCGCGATTGTTGTCCTGCGCGTTGTGCTGGGCGTATCTACGCTTTTGTGCCTGCTGTTCTTTTCCTACATGTGCATTGCCTATCGCATGCTTTCCTATGAAGGAGGCGGCGTACAGGGCAAGGTATTGGACAACGTATTGCATTCCCTTCCCTGGGACGGGAGCGGAACGCTGCTCGACATCGGCTGCGGCAGCGGCGCACTGGCGGTAAAGGCGGCGAAAAAATACCCACGGGCGCAAATTACGGGCGTGGATTACTGGGGAGAAGAATGGGATTATGCCCAGAGCCAATGCGAGAATAACGCGCGCATAGAAGGTGTGGGCGGCCGCATCCGTTTTCATAAACAAGACGCAGCAAAGCTGCAGTTCCCGGACGCGGCTTTTGATGCTGCGGTCAGCAATTTTGTATTCCATGAAGTGAAGAGCCAGCCGGATAAGCTGCTGCTTATCCGAGAGGCGCTGCGCGTGGTGAAGCCCGGCGGCGCGTTCTGTTTTGAGGATGTTTATTTCTCCAAACACTACTATCCGGATCTGGATGGGTTATTAAAGGCGCTTTCCGGGGATGTAAGCGAACTCCATTTTGTGGACGCCCGCAAAAACAAGTTCGTACCGTCCCTATTGAAAACGCCGATGATCTTAGGAAACATGGGCTTACTGTACGGCAAAAAGTAATGCGGAGGTTCGCTTGAGCGACAGCAAAAACCAGGCCGCGGCGGTATTTCTGCATGGATTTTTAGGAGGACCGCAGCAATTCGACTTCTTATTGCCCGCCGCCAAGAAGCACGGATATGATCCCCTTCCCCTGCTGCTGCCGGGGCATGGCGGGGAGTACCGGGCATTCTTGGGCAGCGGTAGAACCGCCTGGGAAGCGTATGTAACGGCGGAACTTGGCAAGCTTAGGGGCCGGTACGAACGCCTGCTGCTGGTGGGACACTCCATGGGCGGACTGTTGAGCATACGCGCGGCGCTTGACGATGCGCGCGGCATTTGCGGTATATTCGCCATTGCGCTGCCTTTACACCTCTATGTTTCCCACAAAGGCATGCACACCAATTGGAAGCACGTTACCGGTCTGGGCAAGGCGGACGTTTATACCCAGGCCGCGCGAAGCTGCTGCAGCGTAGCGGGCATTACCGTATGGAACGCGCCGCTGATGTTGCCGCGCATCATCGACCTTACGGCGCTCAGCGCCAAAGCAAGGCGCGGGTTAAACGGGCTAAATGTACCCCTGACCATCCTTCACTCCCAACAGGATGAGTGGGTCAGCGCGCGTTCTCTGAAATCGGCGACAAAACGCTGCTCCACGGAGCCCGAAATTCTGCTTTTATCCGAATCCGGCCACTTTTTCTATACCGAGGCCGACAAACAAAGGATATCCGACCACTTTGCAGCCTTCGCTTTCGCCTGTCTGGAGCGGAAATAAACACCTTGTACCCTGTTTCGGGCTGCGGGATTGTGTTATGATATTGGAAAATATATGCAACGGGAGGTTCGTTATGGAACAAGCCGAAATACCCGCCATCACGCTATACGAGGTGGTATTGGATTGTAAAAACGTCGCTTTGCTTGCCGATTTTTATTCCAGATTGCTCGGATGGGAGAATACGTACCGCGCAGAGCGGGATGAATGGGAAAACGAGTGGACAGCGATTGTTTCCCCTGCCGGCGGAGTAAAAATCGCGTTCCAGCAAAACGGTCTGTACGTTCCTCCGGTATGGCCGGAAACCCCGAGCGCGCAGCAGCAGATGACCCACCTGGATTTTAAAGTGCACAGCGCGGAACAGATGGAACTTGCCGTAGAACACGCCGTCTCCTGCGGCGCTGTAAAAGCGCCTACGCAGTATTCCGACCAATGGACCGTGCTGTTTGACCCGGAAGGCCACCCCTTCTGTATCGTGGTATAGCACAATTCTTTTGTGGGGCGCTCTTCCGCCCTGCGGACGCATAGAAATATGTCCCATCCGGCGGCATGCGCTCGGATGGGACATATTGCGTGTGCCGGGCTGCTACGCGAGCCCGGCACGGAAACCCTTGAAAAGTGGCGATTGCCACTTGTTCGAATATCTAGTCTTCTATGCGGAATTCCCCCGCTACTTTGGCCTGCGCGCTCTGGCCGTTTCCGATATCGAAGGAAACATCCTTCACTAGGCGGTAGGTCCCTTCCTCCAGTGTGGAGAACAGATTAAGAGACAACGCGACCTCCTTGGATTCGCCGGGTTCTAGAATATACGCAATGGCGATCCACGCGACGTCCCCGTTAAACGGGACGTCTTTCCACGCGCCATCCTTCTTTTGCTGCAGATAGGACGCTTCCCCAAACGTCATGGTATAGTCCGTTCCGTTATAGAGCAGACCTTTTACCTGCGCGCTGCCGGGGGAATACACGCTTTGCTTCATGCTAAGCTTCAACCCGGATAAATCCGGCGTGCCGCGGTCCTTGATGAGGAACTCCGCCGATACCTGCTGCTTTGTGCCCTTTTCGGTATATACGTCTTTCACCAGACGGTAAACGCCCTGCTTGAGCGTGGAAAACAGGTTCAGCGACAGCGCAATGTCCTTTGATTCGCCAGGATTGAGGATATAGGCAATATCGATCCACGCGACATCCTCTTTAAACGGGACGGTTTTCCATGTTCCACTGCTCTTTACCTGGAGATAGGACGGCTCACCAAACGTATAGATGGATTTGGTGCCGTTCTTGAGCAGGGCTTTTATTTCCGTGCTGTCCGTATAATAGGTGTCCTGCTTCATGGTCAGCGTTATGTTACCCGGCTTGGGCGTGGGCGTAGCGGGCTTGGGCGTGGGCGCTTTCGTGGGCTTGGGAGTCGGCGCCTTGGTCGGCGTCGGCGTCTCGGTGGGCGCGGGCGTCGGCGTTTGTGTCGGCACGGGCGTGGGCGTAGCGGTCGGTTCAGGCGTGGGGGTCGCCTCAATCGTCGGAACCGGCGTTGCGGGCACAGGCGTCGGCGCGGGCGCAGGCGCCTGGCAAGCCGATAGCAAAAGCATGACGGCAAGCGCCGTTGCTAAAAATAAATGCCTTTTCATATGGGCATCCTCCTTATTGTATTTCTCTGTGAATAAAACGCACAAGCCGCTCTTCCGGTTCCGTCAAAAACAAAGTAAAGGCATATTGCGCAGGCTCTGTGTTCAGATTGATTGCCCGCCTGCCGCCAAGTTACTATAATGAATGAAAACAGAATTGATGCCGGGACGATTCCCGGCCATTATGAGGTGCGCTATGAAAGTTGTGGTGGCCATCGATTCGTTCAAAGGCAGCCTGACCTCCATGCGGGCGGTCAGCGCCGCGCGGGAGGGAATTTTACGCGCTGTTCCCGATGCGGACGTGGTGGCGGAGAGGGTACCGTGGACGCGCTGGTGGACGGTTTGGGCGGCGAACTGTTACAGCCCGGGTGACGGGGCCGCTTGGCGAGCCGGTGGAATGCGCGTATGGAATACTTCCCGATCAGGGTATGGCCATTCTGGAAATTGCGGGCTGCTGCGGCCTCACATTGGTGCCTGAGGATCAGCGCGACCCGAGGCGCACCACGACATACGGCCTGGGCGAGCTTATACGCCACACGATGGGCCGGGGCTGCCGGGCGTTTTTGATCGGTATCGGCGGCAGCGCCACCAACAACGCAGGCCTGGGCATGCTGACAGCCCTCGGCTTCCGTTTTTTCACGCAAAGCGGGGAGCGTTCGGGCATTTCCGGCGACGCGCTGCAGCCGGTGCGGCAAAGCTTGCAAAGCAATGCGGCGCTTATACCCTTGCGTTTCGGGCGCAACCGCGGACGACGCGGCGGAGGTCAACGGTCCGGCATTGACGCTTATTTCGCCATCCCGCAGGGTCCGCTTACGCTCCAAGAGGCGATGGAGCCCGGCCGCGCCTACAAAAACCTTTCTTCCCGCGTGGAACAGGTGTTCCGCGTCATCGCCCTAAGAAAATAGCGGGCCGCATATTTTATTTCTCTTCCCAAGAGGCTGCAAGCCCGTTTTCCGGTTCCCGGGCGATTGGCGGCTTTTCTTTTTCCCCGATCAGCAGCATGCTGATAAAAATCAGCGCGCCCCCGGCGCACTGCGCGATCCCCAGCGTTTCCCCAAACAGCAGCATGGACAACAGCACCGAGGTCAGCGGCATCATGCCCGAACACGCCGCAGCCGTATATGCGTTACAGCGCCTGACCCCCGCATAAAAGAGCCCATAGGACAGCGCCGTTACAACCAGCCCGTACCAGGCAAGCGCAAGCCATTCCACAGGGCCGGATACTAAAAGCGGGCGGAACGGACGCTCCAGCGCCGCCGGTATGACGCACAAAAGAAACGCAACGAACGAAACCAGCAGCGTTTGCGCCATGGGATCAATCTGCGCTTTTTGCGCCTGCGCGAGCTGATGCTTTCGGGATAAGGCCTGAAACAGGGCTTCGCTTGCCGCGGCGCAGAGAACCAGGACATTTCCCCAGAAATGATGGATGGAAAAACTTCCCTCCGTCAGGTTTACCCCCTGTAGCAGCACGACCCCCGCCACGGTGCAGCAAATCCCAAGCAACGATTTCTTTATTAGCCGTTCCCGGACGAAAAGATAGGCCAGCAATGCAGTAATGGCCGGAGTTGCCCCGGTAAGGATGCCTGCCTCAATGGTGCTTGTGTTCTGTACGCCAAAGAGCAGAAAAACACGGAACAGGAATATGCCGAACACCGCCTGCAGTACGAGCATCCTCCAATCCGCAACCGAAAGCGCCCGTACTGCCCGCACGAGCTTTTTCCAGTAAAACGGCGTCAAACACACAAGCAGCAGCCCGAGTCCTGCGGCGGCAATCGTAAAGCTGCCCAGCTTCTCTAATAAAATCCGCGCGGTCACCACCGAAGTCCCGGCGAAAAGGAACCCCAAAATCAAGAATAGCTTCCCTTGGAATTGTTTCATATTTTCCCCCGCTGTCCCAAAGAATGCTACCATTATATCCGCACAACTGGTATAGTTGAAGTGCCGGTTTTTATGGTAATTTACCAGTCCAGCAGGAGGGGTTATGTGGGGCATTACACTGGAGCCAAATAGCGCGGTCAGTCTGGCGCGCCAGATATTCCTCGGTTTTCAGGAGCGCATTATAACGGGGCAGCTTCAGGCAGGGGAGGCGCTGCCGTCCACGCGGGCGCTTTGCAAAGAGCTTGGCGTATCCCGCAATACGGTGTGCGAGGCGTACGATATGCTTTTGACGGAAGGGTTCCTCATCAGCCGTCAGGGCGCGCCCACGCGCGTTGCGCAAGGGCTTACGATCCGGCGTGTGGAACAAAAGAACCTGCCCGCGCAGGCAACGCCGGATCATCCGCCTGTTGCATGGGATTTTCGGACCGGCCAGCCCGATCTTTCCCTGTTCCCATGGCAGCAATGGAGCCATGCGCTGCGTTCCGCCGCGGATACGCTCTCCGTTCAGGAATTGGGATATCGCAGCCCCAAAGGATACGCGCCGCTTTGCGCGGAACTTGCAGACTGGCTGCTGCGCAGAAGGGGCATGGCGGTGGACCCCGCGGATGTGTTTATCACGGCGGGGGCAACGCAGGCGCTCCACTTGCTTGTAGACCTGCTGCGCCGGGACGGCTGCGCCTTCGCCATCGAAACCCCCTCCCACCCCGGCATCCATACGATGCTGCTGGATAAGGGGTACCCCATCCACCCCATGCCCGTAGACGGACAGGGAGCGGATAGCTCTTCCCTGGAAGGGACGACAATCTCCGCGGCGTATGTCACGCCCTCCCACCAATTCCCGCTGGGCGGGATTTTACCCGCTTCCCGCCGCGCGGAACTGCTGCGTCTCGCAAAAGAGGGTGGTTTTCTCATCATGGAAGATGACTACGACAGCGAATTCCGGTATGCCGGCGCGCCCGTCAGCCCCATCTACTGCATGGACCCTTCCCATGTGGCTTATGTAGGCACGTTTTCTAAGACACTGTTTCCTGCGCTGCGGCTGGGGTTTGTGGTGCTGCCCAAGGCGTTCCACAACCAGTTCCTGCATCTGAGAACGTATCTGGACGTACAAAGCCCCATACTGGAACAGGCGGCTTTGGCGGAATTTTTGCGCACCCGGAAAATGGACCGGCATGTGCAGCACATGCGGCGGGTCTATGGGGAACGAAGAGATGTCCTTCTGCGCTCCATAGAACGCGCATTTGGTTCATCTGCCCGCTGTTGGGGAGACGCTTCGGGGCTGCATGTGGCGCTGCAGGTAGCAGGCATGGAATTCGGGGAGGCCTTTATAACGGCAAGCAGGAAAGCCGGTATCCGGGTAAACCCGCTTTGGAAATATTGCGGGCTGGCGTATGGCCACCGGGATAAACTGCTGCTTGGGTATGCGCACTTAACGCCCGACCAGATTGAGCCGGGCGTCGCGGCGCTGCGGCGGGTGATTAAGGAATGCGTCACATAAAAAAACGACTTATTGAAGGCCCAAACCTCCGGTTGGGGCCGTAACGGCCCTAAACACATTTCGGAAGCGCCCAATCGGGCGTTTCCGGGAAAAAGGATGTCTTTTCTTTAGCTGGCCTCTTATTCCGCAGGCAATGTATCCAAAAACTCCAGCATGATGTTTGTGAACTCTTTTGGTTTTTCGTAATGGACGCCGTGCCCGGATGTTACATCCACCAGCTTGTTGCCCGGTATCAGTTCGTGGGCGCGCTGCGCGTCCTCCCCGCTCATGGCGGCAAGAAGCACGCCGTCTTTCGAATAGCTCCAGCTTGCGTGGATCAATACGGACGGGCAGCGGATGTTTGCGAGCGTTTCGGCCTGGTCGTACCCGGTTAGCCATCTATCGTCGTAGAAGGTATCCCCAAAGCGGAGGTCGTAACCGCCTGCGAGCAGGTCAAACGCGCGGTTCATGGACGGCGGCAGGAAGAATATCCGCAAGCGTTTGCCCGGATTCTTATCCAGATACGAGTAAGCATATCGTTTGATGCCGTTCCACGACTCGCCGAAGAAGTTTTGAAGATACGTGTTTTCCAGATAAAAGCGGATATAATCCGTCTCTTTGTCCTGGTTCAAAAAGCGGTGTATTGGTTCAAAATTGTCCAGCCACGCAAAGGAGGTTTCGCGCCGTCCGGCTTCCGTGGAGAAAAACGGAGGGTCTTCAAGCACAATGCCCCGCACGTTTTCCGGCGAATGTGCGGCAAGCCACGCTGTCAGCAAACCCCCGGACGAATGGCCGGATACGATAGCAGGCGAGCCGATTACCTGTTCGATAAACCAGATAAAGTCGTCTCCCATTGCGGCAGCCGAATATTTTACCGGGTCCTTGCTGGAGCCGCCATGCCCGTGGCAATCCACCGCGAAGATATGAAAGCGTTTAGAAAGGTCGGGAAGCACCTTCACATAGTCCTCCCAACTGGTCATCTGGCCATGGATCAAAAGAAGCGGCGGCCCGTTATTTGGCCCTTCGCCATAGTTCAAAACGGTACCGTCGGGCAATAGGGCCTGCTTTTCTATAAAACCGGCGTCGCTTAACCGCTTTTGTGTACCCTTGTCGTAATTCATGTTGTTATAGACATAGGCTGCCGCCGCAATGACCAACAGAAGCAGCAGCCCGCCAAGCGCAAGCAGCATGATGTTTAACATCTTTTTCACTCCCGCCCTTCCTCCGCGGCCTGCTTTGCCGCCTTCACAGCCTGCGCAAAGCGCAACCCATCCTCTTTTTCCTTGGATGGGTTAGAGTCCTCCGCCGCGCGCAGAAAAATCTCATCCGCAATCTTATCAAAATAATCCTGCCGCTGTATGGCGATGCCCCGGTTGACGTCCGCAAGCAGCAGCAGCGTATCCCCTGGGCGGATGCCGAACATATCCCGCGCTTCCTTGGGAATAACGATCTGCCCTTTCGGCCCCACCTTGACGGAACTCATGTACTTGCCAAATTCCTGGGCAGCGCCTTCCCTGTTTTGACCCGCCATTAATTTACTCCTTATTTTATTTTGTATAACTAGTATAACTTATTATACCTCATTTTATACGGCAAATCAAGCACGCTGCTTTTCTGAAAATACAAAAATACTGCCGACAGCATCCGTCAGGATCATATCGGCAGTACCTGTTGATCACAAAAGGCATTTAGATCGAAAGCGCAAGCTCCCACCGTTCCTCAGTGACGCCGCTGCCCCATTCCATGTTTTCATGCGTATGTGTTCGCACAAACCCATTTTTTGCATAGATGTGCCGGGCTGCCTCCAAGACGCTTATGGTTTCAAGAAAAACAGACCGGTACCCTTTCTGCCTGCAAAACGCCAGCGCCCTGACGACCAGCGCGTTCCCCAACCCTTGCCCCCGCGCTTCCGGTTCGAGCAAGAAGTACCGAAGCTGCGCAATATCCTCCCCCGCCCGCACGATGGCGATGCTTCCAACCGGGCGTCCATCTTGCTCCGCGATCAGCATGCATTCCTTCTCACCGTCAAACTTTTGCGCAAACTGCCGAACGCTTTTTTCCACATACGCCTCAAACACAGGAGAAAGACCGTATTCCTCCGCATACAGAGCCTGATGCTGGGCTATGACGTATGGGATGTCCTCCAGCGTGAAATCACGGATGCTCGCTTTTTGCAGCGCGTCGGATAGCTTGGACTGAATGACGGTCATCGCACGCGTCAGTTCCATCATGGCAGTTTCATCAAGCGGCGCAGTCAGCTTCGCCAGCTGCTCCTCCGACTTCCTGTTGAGGTTCCGTGCCGCTTCCATACCCGCCCGCGTCAGCCGGATTTCGTAGATTCGGCTGTCCTTTTGGGAAATTCCCCTGGTAATAAGCCCTTTGCGTGCAAAGTCTTTGAGCACCCGGCTCATATAGCCCCGATCGATGTTGAGCCTTGCCGAGAGCTGGTTGGCCGAGCAGGGATTGGTTTTGCCGATCTCGTATAGAATGCGGGCCTCGGTCAGGGAATACCCGGAGTCTAAAATCGATTGGTTCAGTAACCCCAGAACATTGGTGTAAAAGCGGTTGAAGCGGCGAATTTGCGTGATGCTGTCCGGCATGTTCTTTACCTCCTAAAATAGTTGACTTTGTCCACAAATAACATACACCCAATTTGTAGACTGAGTCAACTATTTTCCCAGAATAAAAAGGCACCGACCATAGGCCGGTGCAGATCGTCAAAAAATGCGTTGGAGGCTCTGCCTCCAAACCTCCATTTAGGACCGTCGGCCTTAAAAACCCATTTCTCGGAAGCACCTGTAAGGTGCTTCCGGGTGAGAATTTATAACGAATGCGCCTTTAAACAAGAATCTTGCTCTCAAAAAGAGCAGGCGCGGAATGATCTTGGCCCTATTTCCCCGCCATCTGCAACGCGGTCCCTACGGCGGCGTCGAACAATTTTAAAACCTCGTCCGCCTCGCCCGCATTTATGACAAGCGGCGGCTTGATCTTGAGCACGTTCAACCGGTAGCCCGCCTCGCCCAATATGAGACCCATGGAAAGCGCAACCGCCTTCACCGTCTGGGCCAAACGCAGCGCGGGCTCCTTGGTGGCCGGGCTCTCCACGAACTCGATGCCGATATGCAGGCCCACCTGCCGCACATCGCCGATGCAGGGATATTTCTTTTGCAGCTCCGCAAGCCCCGCGGCCAAACGCGCGCCCATTGCGTTGACGTTTTCAAGAATATGATCCCGCTCAATGATTTCAAGCTGTTTGAGCGCGGCGACCTGCGCGATGCTGTTGTTGGAGAACGTATGGATATCCTCGCCCAAAGGCCCGAACCCTTCCACCCGGTCGTGCACAATGATGGCGGCGATGGGAAGCCCCGCGCCAAGCGCCTTGCCCATGCAGATGATGTCGGGCTCCACCTCGTACTTGTTGGAGGCAAAATAATCGCCGATGCGGCAGAAGGTCTGCATTTCGTCGAATATCAGAAGCGCGCCGAACTCATCGCACAGTTG
Organism: Bacillota bacterium; assembly: GCA_023455425.1. Lineage (GTDB taxonomy): Bacteria > Bacillota > Clostridia > Christensenellales > CAG-138 > JAEYLA01. The sequence continues at coordinate 50,593 of JAEYCM010000042.1, forward strand.
CCGCAGCCCCTCCAAATACCGCTTGGGCATGGGGATCTGCCCGCCGCTTGCCTGCAGCGGTTCCACAATAATACCCGCCACCGGACCGCTCACGCCTGAACGCATGGTTTCCCTCGCCACCTTCAGGCAGTAATCCACACAGTCCTCAGGGTTATCGGTATCCGTCCAGCGGTACAGGTATGGATTGGGCACGCGGATGAATACGTCGTTCAATACGCTCAAAAAGCCGTTGAACCCGGTGAATATGCCCGCCGCCTTGGTGGAGATCCAGGAAGCGGCGCCCGTAGTGAGCGAGGTACCGTGGTAGCCGTCCTGCAGGCTGATAAATTTGCGCGCGCCTTTGACGTGCTTGACGGCAAGCTTCATGGCGGCCTCGATAGCGGCGCTGCCGCCCACGGTAAACATCACGCGGTTGAGGTGTTTGGGCGCGAGCTCCGTAAGCCGCTTTGCAAGCGCGTAGCGCGGACGGCTGTCGCTGTTTTGGTTCAGGTGGCCGAGCATCCCCATGTGGGCCGAGACCGCGTCGCGGATTTCCGCGTTCCCGTGGCCCAGGTACAGCGCCCATCCCTGGGAGGTGCAGTCGATGTAGCTTTTGCCCTGCAGATCATAGAGGCGCACGCCGCTGCCGCGTTCAAAGCAGACGCCGTGCTGGCCGCTGCCCAGCATGACGTAGTTGTTATATTCCGTAAGCGTTTCAGGGGTCACGGCGTTGATGGCTTCTAGCGTTTTATCCATATCCATTTCCTTTCGTATGTCAGCCTTTTAGGGCTTCTGTAATATTGTTCGGGGAGATCGCGCGTCCCTCGGCCTCAATCTCGCGGATAATGCGCACCACGGCGCTGTTGACGGGGGTATGTATCCCCAATTCCTCGCCTTTCCGGGCGATCCAACCGTTTAAAGTATCCACCTCTGTTTTGCCGCCGCGCAACAGGGAGGTCAGCGAGGACGAACGGAGTTTCCAGTATTTAAGCCCCACGATGAGCAGCGTGGCATGCCTGCACATCCGGTCCCATACTCCATTTCCTTTTAAAAACCGGTAGTAATTGAGCTTTCCGCCAAACGGGGGCACCTGGATATTCATGGCATCCGCCACCCGCATATCCTCGCGCACGATTTCTATAAAGAACCGCCGCGCGTCCGGGCGCAGCAGCATCTTCCCGAGCGTTTCCCCCGCCATGGCCCCGCCGCAAGTGATGCCGGAATTGATGATAAGTTTTGCGAACATGGCGGAAAGATACGCCTCTGTCAGTTCCGTGGGCGCCATATGGGAAAGCGCTTTTTGAATGGGGAGCAACCGCGCGTCGCTTCCGCCGCGCATCATGCCCAAAATAAAGCCGCCTTCCCCGGTAAGCTCCATATGCGTATCCGCATGCATGGTACAGCTCCAGGTTACGATCGCGCCCGCGGCGCGCTCTTCCCCCACGGCATCCGTTAAAATTTCGGTGCAGATTCCGTTTTGCAGCGCCACCACCAGGGCTTCGGGCGCAAGATACGGAAGTACGTTTGTTGCCGCACCGGCGAGATCGTATGCTTTGGTGGCGATGAGGCAGCAATCGTACCTGCCCGAAAGCTCCTTTATGCTGCTCACCGCGTGGAGCAGCACCGTGTGCGCGCCGCGCTTTCCCGTAATGCGGAGCCCTTCCTCGCGTATGGCGTTTGCCGCGGTCTCCCTGCGGCAGATGAGCGTCACATCCATGCCCGCCATCGCCATATAGGCGGCTGTTACGGCGCCGATTGCCCCTGCGCCGATGATGACAATGCGCATAGACCCCCTCCTAGCCGAACAACCGCAGCAGCTCGCCTACGCCTAAGCCCAGATAATTGCCGATGGCCAGGCCCAGGATGCCGCAGAGTATACCGGGGAGTATAATTTCATCATTTTTAAGGGCGTTTGCGACCGGAATGATGAACGGAGGGCCGAATATGCCCGCGGTGGAGGTGATGAGCATGGTGTGTAAATCTGTCTTGTTGAGTTTTGCGAGGATAAGGTGCAGCAGCACCGTGCCAAACTGCACCAGCAACACCATCACAAGAAGGGTAAGTGCTGCGCCGATGGCGGTAATGTCAAAGCTCAGGCCCATCACCACCGAAAACATCAGCAGGAAGTACTGGCCCGAACTGTAGGAGCCGTGGGCGTTACGTATCCGGGGAATAAAGGAGAGCGCGATCCCCAGCGTCGTGACCGTCAGCATGATGACGGCGGTATATTCACTCAGCTTCGCCAAGCCCGTATTGCCATACCGGCTGGGCAGCAGCAGGCAGATGCCCGCCGCCACCGCAAAGCACAAAAGCGCAAGCAGCACCAGCGCCATACGCTCTAAAAACGCCCTGAGCGGCTTTATTTTTTGCTTTTTCCCGCTGAATTCCTTCGCGTAGCGCATCGCCTCGTTCTGATCCGCATTCACGCCAATATACTTGTATTCCGGCAGGAAGCGCTTCAACAGGCGCGGCAGTACGGAAAGCAGCAGGAAGAAGTAGATGCCTCCCGCGATCATATCCGCCGTCTGCACCAGCATGATTTGCTCCGCTGGAGAATTCATGGCATTGCCTACGGCGATCATGTTGGGCGTGCCGCCCACATAGACGCCCACCAGCATGCCGCTCACGCTTTCCGCCTGCGGCACCGCCGCGCGGAACACAAAGAATCCGGCAATTGCGATGATAATGGACGCGACGACGTTCATGCCATAGGAAACGAGCATGGGTCTCGCGAGTTTTTTGAGCGCCGGAAGGTCTGCAGAAAACAGGATCAGCGGCATGCCCACGCAAACGAGCACCGAGGAAAAATCCGAAGCCAGAAGAAGATCCGCCCCCGCAGGCCGGAATACAAAGCTCAGCAAAAGCCCCGCGGCATAGCACAGAAACACGGGGCCAAATGTGCCAAACACTTTGACTTTCTCGGTCAGGACAACGATGAGCCGCGGCAGAAACAGAATAACGAGAAACATAAGAGCTGTGATTAACATAAAGGGGCCTTTCTTATAAGGCCTTGTACAAAAAACGGATGGTCAATGATGCCGGATAGATCGGAAATGTTCCAAGTACAGGCCCAAATTCAATTATTGTTATTGTATCATGGGCATCCATACATTCCAAGCAGTGGAGCCCTGTTTCTAACATAACTGGCCTATATCTTACAGCCACTTGATAAACGCCGTTTTGTCCCGGGAATTGAACCCGGCCCGCTCATAAAAGCGCAGCGTGCCTTCCTCCTTTGCCCCGGTCAGCAGCATGATTTTATAGCAGCCCGCTTTTTCCGCGATCATAGCAGCCTTATCAAGTACCGCGGAAGCATATCCCTTTTTCCGGTGCGTCGGATGCGTGATGACGTTTTCAATGAGCGCATAGGGCCGCTGCCCCCGCGTGAGGTTGGGAACGATGACCACAGCGCAGGAGCAGACGAGCTTTCCCGCCAATTCCCCCACCAAAATGTGATGGTTCTGGTCGTTCAGCATGCCTTCCCACAACCGTTGCAACCCGTCATCCAATTCCGGCATGGGATTATCATGCAGATGGATATAAAGCTCCAACAGGCCAAATAAATCCTCCTGTACCGCTTCACGGATCAGCATGGCTCGTCCTCCAATGTGATAAATATACGCATGGTATATTATATCATTTTCAGGGCAGAAGGAACGGTCTCTAAACCCCGGTCTGTCACAGTTTGTTTAAAAATTCAAAATCCGTTTCATATTGACGCTTATGTACCAGTATGCTACTTTGAAAGAAACTTTGGGTTGTGGCGGCGTATGATGAGTCGTTGCACCAAATCAGAGGCAAAGGGAGGAGGAACCGGCATGAATAAACGGGCAATCGGAAGGCTGCTTTGCCTGCTTGTATGCATTGCGTTTCTTTCCGTTTCCCTTCTTTCCATCTTCTTTGTGTCCGCGCACGCCGTGCATGACTGCACCGGGGAACACTGCGCCGTCTGCGCGCAGATCCATCAGGCGCAGAGCTTAATCCGGCAGCTCGGGGCCTATGCCGCGCAGATTACGCAACTCTCCGTCGTCCTGCTGTTGTTTGCCGCGTTGTGTCTTTTTTTCGGCCATTCCGTTTTCTCCACGCCAGTCTCGCAAAAGATCCGCCTCAACAATTAAATCCGGCCTTGTGCGCTAAGATGCAGGCCCGTTTTTGACCGGGCTTATTGCGCCATATCTTTTGGCGTACCCAAAAGCACAAGAACCGGAGGATATTATGAAACGATTTGCTAAGGCCGCCTTTGCGGTCCTGTTAAGCGCCTTGCTTTTTGCCGGCTGCCAGAGCGCGCCGCTTTCCGCAAAAGAAACAACGCCCGATAGTGAAAATAACAAAGAAACGATCAGCGTCGTTGCGACCATATTCCCGCCCTATGATTTCGTGCGCGAAATCGCAGGCGATAACGTGGCGCTTACCATGCTGCTCCCGCCGGGCTCGGAAAGCCACTCCTACGAGCCCACGCCGCAGGACATCATTGCCATACAAAACTGCGACGTATTTCTCTATGTAGGCGGCGAATCGGACGAATGGATCGATGAGGTTCTTTCCTCCGTGGAAGGCGGCAGCCGCAAACTGATCAAACTGATGGACTGCGTGCAGCCCGTGGAGGAAGAACTGGTGGAAGGCATGGAGGAAGAAGAAGAGGAGGAAGAGGGCATCCGCGGCCCCGAATACGACGAGCATGTCTGGACTTCCCCCAAGAACGCAAAGCTGATTGTAACAAAGATCTCCGAGACGCTTCGCGAAGTGGATCCCGCAAATGCCGAAGCGTACAACAAAAACGCCGAAGCGTATCTTACCAAACTCGATACGCTCGACGCCGCATTCCAGGCCGTGGTGGATGACGCCGCAAGAAAAACCATCGTATTCGGCGACCGGTTCCCCTTCCGGTACTTTGCGGACGCGTATGGCTTAAGCTATTTTGCCGCGTTCCCGGGCTGCTCTACGGAAACCGAGGCGAGCGCCGCCACCGTCGCGTTTTTAATCGACAAAATCAAAGCCGAACAGATCCCCGCCGTATTCCACATCGAGCTTTCCAACGAGAAGATGGCGGATACCCTCGCGGAGGCGACGGGTGCGAAAAAGCTGCTGCTGCATGCATGCCACAACATCTCCAAGGCCGATTTTGAAAACGGCGTCGGCTACCTTGATTTGATGACAGCCAACGTGGCCGCATTAAGGGAGGCGCTTTCGTAATGGCGCTCATCACTTGCCGGGACGCCGCCTTCGCCTATGACGGCAACATTGCGATCAGCGGGCTGAATTTTTCCATCACAACGGGTTCCTACGTCTGCATCGTGGGGGAAAACGGTTCGGGGAAAAGCACGCTCATCAAGGGACTATTACGCCTGAAGCTTCCCGCGCAGGGCAGCGTCACATTGAGTGAAGGCCTCAAATCCACCGAGATCGGCTACCTGCCGCAGCAGACGGCGGTACAGAAGGACTTTCCCGCAAGCGTATATGAGGTGGCGCTCTCCGGCAGGCTCTCTAAGCGCGGCTTAAAACCATTCTATACAAAAGAGGACAAATCGGTGGCGGAAGATGCGCTCAACAGGCTTGGAATTTCAGGCCTGAAACGCAAATGCTACCGGGAGCTTTCCGGCGGCCAGCAGCAGCGTGTGCTGCTGGCCCGGGCGCTCTGCGCGACGGAAAAGCTGCTTTTACTGGACGAACCCGCCGCGGGTCTGGACCCGGTGGTAACGCAGGAACTTTACCGCCTTATCGAGTCGCTCAATCGCGATACGGGCATTACCATACTCATGGTATCGCACGACATCAGAAGCGCCGTGCGCTACGCAAGCCACATCCTGCACCTTGACCGCACGCAGGTGTTCTTCGGCCCTACATCGGAGTATCTTGGCACCAATGCGGGAAAACGCTTTTTAGGGGGAGATGTCCAATGAGCGTATTCTATGAAATGCTCTCTTATCCGTTCCTTGTGCGGGCGGTGATCGTAGGCCTCCTTGTTTCCCTGTGCGCGGCGCTTTTGGGCGTGAGCCTTGTTTTAAAACGCTATTCCATGATCGGGGACGGGCTTTCGCATGTCGGCTTTGGTTCGCTCGCTATCGCCACAGCCATGAACCTGGCGCCCCTTACGGTTTCCATCCCTGTGGTGGTGCTCGCCGCATTTTTACTCCTTCGCATCAGCGAAAGCGGCAAGCTCAAAGGCGACGCCGCTATCGCGCTTATTTCCACCAGCGCCATGGCGATCGGCGTTATTGTGATCTCCATGACCACGGGCATGAATACGGACGTATGCAACTATATGTTTGGCAGCATCCTCGCCATGAGCAAGGACGACGTCACGCTGAGCATCGTGCTTTCCATTGTGGTGCTTTTGCTCTACCTGTTGTTCTACCATAAAATATTCGGCGTCACGTTTGATGAAACTTTCGCGCAGGCCACCGGAACGAAGACCGGGCTTTACAACATGCTCATCGCCATATTGACGGCGATAACCATCGTATTGGGCATGCGCATGATGGGCGCGCTGTTGATTTCAAGCCTCATCATATTCCCGTCCTTGACCTCCATGCGGCTGTTTAAGACGTTCCGTTCGGTCGCGGTGTGCGCGGTAGCCGTTTCTATTGTCTGCTTCTTAGCAGGGGTGACCGTTTCCTACCTGTACGCAACCCCAACGGGCGCAAGCATCGTGCTAACAAACCTCATTCTGTTCCTCATATTCTGGGCGGTAAACGCCCTAAAAGGAAGGCGTTCCGTATGAAACGACTATTTACCGTTGCCCTCGTTTGCCTTCTGCTGTTGAGCGGCTGCGCCGCTGCGGGCAAAAAGGATGCTGCCGCAAAAAACGGCGCCGGGACACAGGCGGTAGACGCCGCAAAGGCAACCGACAACGTCGATATCAAGGTGCTCTCCCCTACCCCATCTGCGGACAAAGACGTGATCAAAATCACGGAAAAGCTGTTCATTGCCCAGACAAACGACATCTACGTCAATACCGATGATTATTTGGGCAAGACCATTCAATTCGAGGGAATATTCCAGTCGTATTATTACGACGTGACCGATACGACCTACTATTCCGTCATCCGCTACGGCCCCGGCTGCTGCGGGTATGACGCGAACCCGGGCTTTGAGGTGGTCTGGCCCGGAGATGGGGACTACCCCGAGCAGGACGATTGGGTGGAAGCCGTCGGCACGCTTGGAACCTACGAAGAAGGCGGGGCGCAGTATCTCCGGCTGGAACTCTCCTCCCTCAAAGTGCTGCCTACGCGCGGCGCGGAGTATGTGCAGCAGTAGTATGAAGCTTGCACACTTGCATGAATGTTGATAAAAGGCGTGTCGAGGGCTCAGCCCTCAAACTCCCGCTTAGGGCCGTAACGGCCCTAAGAACCCACATTCAAGAACGCCATAACGGGCGTTCTCAAAAGAAAGGGATTCCAAAGGGACGTGTTCCTTTGGTGGGAGCGCGAGGGCAAAGCCCTCGAAAATTGCCTATAACTAAGCCCGTGCAATGCACGGGCTTTTCTTCTTCACTATTGGGTTAAGCCTCTTACTCCACCCTTGGCAGCGTAGAGCCGCCGTAAGGCATGGCGAGTACGGTGGCGTCGGGGCCGAGCTTCAAAAATGCGGCGTCAAGCGCAGCTTTTACGCTATCATACGGCGTCAGGAATATGCTGCGCACGAAATCCGGCTCCAGCTCGGAGACAAGGTAGATTTCCGCGTTCTCCAGCACCATCGCGATGGCGGCGGCCTTGTGTCCGCCCAACTGGAAATCCCGCCCGATGCGCTCGATCATGCTGTGCGCTGTGGGAGACTTCGTCATCCATTCCTCAAACACATGCTCGCCCAGGCCTTCCTGGCAGGCGCCGATGAGCACCACCACGCCGCCCTTTTTGACCGCATGCTTGGCGTTGTCGAGCGCCTTTTGCGTCTGGTACAGGTTGATGTCCTTGGGCGCGCCGCCCTGGGAGACCAGCACGATATCCGCCCGCGCAGGAATTTTCTTAAGATACAGCGTATCCAGGTAGGCGCAGCCCGCGCGGTGCGCCTGCTGGTAGTGGCCTGCTACGGCGCGGAGTATCTGCTTGTGTTCATCGAGCACCACGTTGATTAGAAAATCGATTCCCACCATCGCCGCGGCCTCTTCAATATCCTCCCGCACCGGGTTGCCTTCTAGCTTCCCCGCGCAGGCGGCTTCCTCCACCATGCGGCTGTGGTTAGACTGTATCGCGTCCCGCGTGGATACGCCGGGCATAATGGCCTTGGAGCCGCCGCTGTAGCCCGCGAAATAGTGGTACTCAATATTGCCCAGGCAAATGCGCCGGTCCGCCTCCGCGACTACACGCACGATATCCACCGGCGTGCCGCGCGAGGTCACGCCAAAATGGACGCAATCCGAATAATCACCGTCGATACAGGCGATCTCGCGGAAAGCCTGCTCGCCCGCAAGCTTTTTCCGCTCCGCATCCGTATGCTTGCGGTGGCTGCCCAAGCCGAACACCAGCGTGATATCCTGCGGTTTTACGCCCGCCTGATAGAGCTCTTCCAGCAACGCGGGCATGACCACGGGCGTGGGCATGGGCCGCGTAATGTCGCTTGTGACGATGGCGATCTTTTCTCCCGGCTTGACGATCTCAGAAATCCTCGGCGTGCCGACGGGGGAAGCGAGTGTGCGCCGCACTTCTGCCTCGCCCGTAAGTCCCTTCTCGACGACGTTAGGCAAGAGCACGCCGATGAAGTTTTGATCCGGCACCTCCACGGCCTGTACGGTGCTTCCGTATCCAAATTCCAGCTTCACGCTTTTACCTCTTTTCGTTATCCAACAGGGAACGCCTGCGCCGCGTGCCGCAGCGCCTTGACGACGGGGAGTTCCTCCCCCGTCAAAAAGCGGATCAATGCGCCGCCGCCCGTGCAGATATAGGAGATCGCTTCGGTCTTCTTATACTTTGCGGTGGCGGTGATGCTATCCCCCCCGCCGATGACGGTATAGGCCTCTGTATCCCCCAAAGCGTCCCAAATGGTCTTTGTGCCAAGCTCGGTCTCGGGTTTTTCATAGACGCCCATGGGGCCGTTTACGAATACCGTCTTTGATTGAAGAATGCAGTCTGCGTATGCGCGCGCGGTTTTTTCGCCGATATCGAATACCGTCGCGTCCTCGGGGATGCTGTGTAAGTCCGCCTCATGCCGCACGCCGTCCACCACATAGGCGACGTCTTGGGGCAGGCGGATCTTATCCGCATATTTTGCGTACAGCGTTTCCGCCTTCTCGATATATTCCCCGTAATTGGACTTGAAAATAAAGTCCAGGCTGCCCGAGCCGATGTGCTCCTTTTTGGCGGCCAGCAGAATCTGCGCCACCAGCCCGCCGGTGAGCACGGTATCGGCCACGCCGCCTTTTAAAACGGTATCCATCATCAAAAATGCGTCCGCGATCTTGGAGCCGCCCAGCACAAACGTGCAGGGGCGCGCCGGGCTTTCCATGACCGAGGAAATCACGCAATATTCCTGCTCAAACAACCGGCCCATCGCGGAAGGCATTACCTGCTCGAACCCGCACAGGCTGGGCTGGTCGCGGTGGGCCGCCGCAAACGCGTCGCATACATACAAATCAGCAAGCGGCGCAAGCTTTTCTACCACTTGTGTCTTTGCCTGCTGTTCATGGGAAAGCAGCAGCTTGAGTTCAAAGAGCGTCTGCTCCTCCGCACAGAAACGGACGTTATCCAACAGCAGGATTTCGCCGTCTTTGAGCGCACGAATGCGCTCGCGTGCCGCGGGCCCGCAGACGTCGTCAATAAAGGAGACTTCCCGCCCAAGAAACTCGCTGAGTACTTTCGCATGCGGCGCGGTCGTGTAATAGTTGTTGTATTCAATATCGCTGCCCTGGTGGGCAAGCAGCACCACGCGGGCGCCCTTATCGGAAAGCTCGCGGATGGTGGGTACGCAGGCCTTGATGCGGGCGGTGCTTTTAAGCGTACCCGTCGCCCGGTCCACCGGCTGGTTAATATCCACCCGGCACAGAACCGTCTTGCCCGCTACTTCAAATTCGTCCAGCGTATGGATGCCAAAGCGCATGGTTGTTCCTCCTGAAAGTTTTTCAGGGGCTTTGCCCCTGAACCTCCACAGTTCGCAATGGTCGCGCTATGTTGCGGCATAGCCACAACATAGCGCTTCCTTGCTCACTGGGCTTACGCCGCGCTTTATCTGCCACAGGCAGCGCACGGCTCCGCCCCACCCAAGGGACACCTCCCTTGGGAATCCCTCTCCCGGAAACGCCCTGAAGGGGCGTTTCCGAAATAGGTGTTTAGGACCGTTACGGTCCTAAACGGTGGTTTGGAGGCAGAGCCTCCAACGAACTTTATCTAATGGACAAATTTACTTCCACTTCCCAATGCCAAGGTACTTATTGGTCTCCGCCGTGCCTTCTTCGCGGGTCACCTGCATTTTGAGCGCCGCGCGCACCGCGTCCAGGCTTTCGGGTATGGTGACGCTTTCCTGCGGGATGTTGATGGCGTACATGATATCGTTTCCGCTTTCCACGATGCTGTCGCTCCACAGCGCGATTTCATACATATCGCCGCGCGGATTGCCGAGATCCCGCGCATAGCGGAACAGGCTGGCATTGCCTAAGAAGCCCTCTTCCAGGCTGACGATGCGGACACGCGGGTGCTTGGAGAACGCTTCAAGCGCCATTTCCTTTGTGATCTTCTTACCGTCTTTGGCGCTGGCCAGCACCGTAATGATATGGCCGTGAGTAACCGGGGTGTGAACGAGTATGCCCGTGGCGTTCACATGCGGCATGATGGTCATCAAATCCACCGCCTGATGGCTGGGGGCCTTTTCAAGCTGCAGGGCGTTGGTGAGCCCGCGGTGATAGTCGCCGGGATCGGCCACGCGGCGGATGATGGTAATGGCTACCTTCTCCAGGCCATACGCGCGGTCCAGGCAGTCCACGGTGCGGATAAGTCCCGTGGTGTTGCAGCTGGTCAGTTTCAGGTAATCCGCGCCCACGCCCTTCTCATAGTTGGCATAGCCATGGAAGAATACGTCCGCAACGGAATTCTTCTCCCCGCCCTGGAACACGGCCTTGACGCCTTTTTTCTCATACAATTCCTTGTTCTTCGCGCCCACGCCGCCCGGAGAGCTGTCCAGCATAATATCGACCTTATCGATCAGCTCGTCAAACGTGCCAGCAACGGGGATATCGAGCGCGTCGAACTTCGATTTGTCCGCGCCCTCCACCAGATATAAATCATAAGGCATGCCCTTTTCCTTTAGGGCGCGGATAGAGAGCGTGGGCGCAAGGTCCGCTATCCCCACCAGTTCCATATCGCCCTGCAAAGCCACGCCATCCGCCAGCCTTTGCCCGATTACACCATACCCCGCGACCCCGACCTTTACCTTTGCCATTTTGATTTTCCCTCCTATTCTTGAATACGCACTCCTGCGCGATCGCTTTATTATGACCTGGTACAAATATTGATTATCATTTCAATTTTATTATAATCTTTTTATTAACTTTTTGCAATAAACTTATCAATTCCTAGTTTATATGGTATACTTGCCATAAACATATTTAAAAGTGCCACATCTTGTGCTATGATGGCTGCAAGGAGGAAGCAACTATGCGCCTTGATCGTCTCAATTCCATGGAACAGTACATTCTTCAAAATGGAACCGCCTCATTAGAAGACCTTGCAACCCGGTTTGATATTTCCACCAACACCGTCCGCCGTGATCTTGCCGAGCTTTTGGACCGCGGACAGATCAAAAAGGTTTACGGCGGCGTTTCCGCCTGCACCACCCAGGTACCGTTGCCCATGTCCGTACGCGCCGAGCGCGCGCGCGATGCGAAGCGGGAAATCGGCAGGCTGGCTGCAGAGCTTGTGGAAGACCATACAACGGTATTTCTCGATTCCGGCTCCACCACCGTATGTATTTTGCCTTACCTCGCAAACAAGAGCGACATTACTGTCATTACGCACAGCCTGAGCGCATTGTATGAGGCTTCCAAATATCCCGATCTGCGCGTGATTGCCTTGGGCGGCCAGTACAGCGTCCCGACTTCCTCCTACGTAGGCGTTTCCACGCTGGAGATGCTCTCCCGTATGAGCATCGATCTGATATTCATCGCTGCGACGGGCGTTTCCCTAGACCGCGGCCTGACCAACACGACTTATTTCGAGGCGGAAATCAAACGGACCGTTGTGGAGCACAACAAGCAGATTATCCTGATGGCGGATCATACCAAGTTTGATCACACCGCGCTCTTTACATTCTGTGAATTCAAGGACCTTTCCGGCATTGTCACCGACCAGAAGCCTTCCAAGCCTTATCTTGACACCATCGAGCAAAAGAGCATCAAGCTGTTGTACGCGCAGGATAGATAGCGCTCAATAAATCGGTTTTTGTGTAACGCGCCTCTGTCCCGGGGGCGCGTTTTTATAGGCGTACCGATAAAAACGCCATTGCCGTCTTATCAGTACGCCCAAAACAATCAGGGTTAAACGGGGAAATAGGGGGAGAGCACTTCTTTTGCCTTTTCCATGCTGACGCGGATCGTTTTTTCATCCGGCCAATCCCAGTACTCGGGGCGGAACAGCTCGACGGATGCCATGCATCCATAACCCATATCTTTGAGTGTCTGGAATATCGCGGGAAGATCGATCGCCCCTTCGCCGGGCATCAGACGGTGCTCGTCGCGCGCGGCGCCTACGGGCAGATCTTCCGAATCGTCCAGATGGAAGATGAAAATATGTTCTTTTTTTGCGCGGCGCAGGTCCGCAAGGCTTGAGCGCATGGAATAGAAATGGAAGCAGTCGAGCACGATGCCGACATTGTCCCGGTTCACGGCCTCCACAATATCAAACGCCTGGCCGAACGTATTGACCGAGCAGTTGGGATACCCCACAAACTCAAACGCCAGTTTCATCCCCCGCGGCGCCGCATAATCCGCCATGATATGGATGACGCGGACCGTTTCATCGTGGATCTCTTTGATTGTCTTGTTGCCCACATCAAACGTAGGCACAATGACCACCTTATGGCAACCGATTTCATCGCCGACGTCGCAGCAGAACTTCAGACCGTTCATGATATCCGCAAACCCTGCTTCGTCGCGGAAATTGATGAACTCCAACGCATTGAACGCATAGGGCTTGATGCGGCTGTTTGTAAAGAACTCCTTCAAATCTGCTACGGTGTGGCGGGTGAGATAATCCCGGAGCTTATCCAGCCGGATCTCTATATAATCATATCCCGCGCTTTCACAAAGCGTGAGGTCGGACTCCAGCGTGGAGTTTTTCATGGTCGTCGCCTGGTTAAAGCAAATCTTCATATTTCCTCCCTAGCACTTATGCCGTTAGGGCGGGCAGAAGCCCGCCCAATTTTGCCCTATTACCGCTTGCGCGCGATCTTGCGCATATCGAATATAACGGCCACCACGATGATGACGCCCTTTATAATCTGCTGGAGATACGGCGATACGCCCAATATCAGGAGACCGTTGTTGATAACGCCCAACACCAGGATGCCGCCGATGACGCCCGTGATGGTGCCGATACCGCCGGTATGGGAGATACCGCCGACCGTCGCCGCAGCGATGGCGTCAAGCTCGTAGCTCAACCCCAAAGACGCGATACCCGAGGCTGAACGGGAGGTAACCATGACGCCTGCGACTGCGGCTGTGAGTGCCGACCAGGTGTAGATGGCCACAAGATTGCGCTCCACCTTGATGCCCGCCGCGCGCGCCGCATCCTCGTTGCCGCCGATGGCGTAGACGTTTTTGCCAAACCGGGTGTGGTTGAGCATGATATAAGCGATGATGGCAAACAGAATGAATACCGCCACGATATTGGGCAGGAACCCGAACAGGTTGCCTTGACCAATGATGGTAAAGTCCTCACGCAGCATGGGCACCGGGTAAGCATTGGTGAAGAGCTGCGCGACGCCGCGCGCAATAACCTGCGAGCCAAGCGTGGCGATAAACGGCGGGATCTTCGTATAAGCGATGAGCATGCCGTTTGCCAAGCCGAACGCCGTACCGATCGCAAGACCGGCCAGCACAGCCACCCACGCGGGAATAAACGTCAGGTTGGGGATAATCAGCGTGGCGTAGGTCAGTTTCTGTACCAGCGCCGCGGAGAATACGGAAGAGATCGCCATCACCGAACCCAAAGAAAGGTCGATACCGCGGGATATGATACAGAACGCAACGCCGAACGCCAACAGACCGCGGCTCGATTCGGAGGTCAGGATGTTGATCATGTTCTTGCCCGTCATAAACATGGGCGAAGCGATGGAAAGGATTACGACGAGCACAGCCAGTATCACGAATATCGTATACTTGCCCATCGTTTCCTTAAATCTTGTTTTTCTGCGGTCGGACGCAGACAGAACTTCGGTATTTGCAGCCATACTATTTCCTCCTTAGCTTACTGCGGTGTCGGTTGCATATTGCATGACGCGTTCCTGCGTGGCTTCTTCCCGGCTTAAAATACCCGTCATCCTGCCCTCGTGCATCACCAGCACCCGGTCGCACATGCCCAGTACTTCTGGCATCTCCGAGGATACCATGATGATCGCCTTGCCTTCGTTGGCCATCCGGGTGATGAGCGAGTGAATTTCGGCCTTCGCGCCGACGTCAATGCCGCGCGTCGGTTCATCTACAAACAGAATATCCGGGTTGGTCAAAAGCCACCTCGCAACGAGAACCTTCTGCTGGTTGCCGCCGGAAAGGTCCTGGACCCGGACTTCCGTGCTCGCCGCCTTGATATTAAGCTTTTTCACATATTCGTCCGCGTCCCGCTGCATCTTGCGCTTGCTGATTAAGTGCAGCCCGTTTACATAGGATTTGAGATTGGCGACGATGATATTGTCCTTGACGCTCGAAACGGGGATGATACCTGTGCGCCGCCTGTCTTCGGTCAGCATCGCAAGGCCGTATTTTGTGGCGTCCGCAGGAGATGTAATATGCGTTTCCTTGCCTTTGATGAACACCTTGCCGCCCGTCTTGCGCCTGAGGCCAAAGAGCGTTTCCAATAGCTCCGTGCGGCCCGCGCCCACAAGACCTGCAAACCCCAAGATTTCCCCGCGCCTTAGCTCAAAGCTCACATCCGAGAACGCTTCGCCCGCGCTCAGGTGTTCCACGCGCATGACCTCTTCGCCGATCTCGCAATCGATCTTGGGGTACATTTCATCGAGGTTGCGGCCCACCATCATTTTGATGAGGGAGTTGATGTCAAACTCTTTTGCATTGCCCGTACCCACCATAGCCCCATCGCGGAATACGGTGATATCGTCCGATATCCGGAAGATTTCGTCCATCTTATGGGAAATATATATGATTGCAACGCCTTTCGCCTTCAGGCTTCCAATGATTTCAAACAGCTGTTCAACCTCCTTGGTCGTCAGAGCGGAGGTCGGTTCATCCATAATCACAACATCGCTGTTATAGGAAATCGCCTTGGCGATCTCGACCATCTGCATTTTCGCCACAGTCAGATTGCCCATCTTCTCATAGGGGCTGATCGGCATCCCAAGCCCGTCTAAAAGCTCCCTGGCCTGTTTGTACATGGCCTTGTGGTCCACAAACAAACCCGCTTTGAGCGGCTGCCTGCCTAAAAAGAGGTTTTCGGCAACGGAACGCTCGTTTACGGTGGAAAGCTCCTGATGGATCATCGCGATACCGGCTTTTGCCGCTTCCGCCGGGTTTTTAATATGTACTTCTTCGCCGCGGAGCAGCACCTTCCCGCCGTTCATCTGATACAGGCCGATCAGACACTTCATCAGCGTCGATTTGCCCGCGCCATTCTCACCCATGAGCGCATGAACGGTGCCGGGGCGCAAACGAAACGATACGTTTTTAAGCGCCTGAACGCCGGGAAAGTTTTTGGAAACATCGATCATTTCGAGGATATACTCGCTCAATTCACGCGCACCTCCAATTCAAGATATCCTGCCTTTTCTTTTTTTTGCGCCGCGCGGAATTTTTCCGCGCGGCGCATTGCCAAAAGGGCTTTTGCTTTGTTACCGCACCCAAAGGCTCTTTAGAGTGCTTTGCATGCGCATGAAACGAAACCGCGCACGGGAATTACATGTAGTTGGCTACGTTGTCGATGGAGACGGGCTCAAAAGGAACCCAACCGAAGATATCGAAGGTCTCGCCCTTGGCGGCCTTGATGGCATATTCCATCGCGACCTGTCCCTGGGCTGCGGCATTCTGGAATACGGTCGCGGCCATTTCGCCGTTCTTGACGGATTCGCAGGCCATAGCCGTAGCATCGATACCTACAACGGGGATTGCCTTGAGGTCAAGGCCGGCGGCCTTCATGGCTTCGATGCAGCCGAGCGCCATTTCGTCGTTGTTGCAGATCACAACGTCGAAGGATTCGCCGGTGCCGATGATGGTCTGCATCTTATCCATGGCCTTGGAGCGATCCCATTCAGCGGTGTCTTCAAACACCTTGTTCATGGTGAAGCCGGCCTTGGTGAGTTCTTCCTTCACCGAGCGGGTACGCTCGTTGGTGTTCTCGAGGCCCAGCTGGCCCATGAACAGCACGTAATTGAGCGTCTTATCCGCCTTATCGGCAAAGTACTTCGCGAGGAATTCCGCCTGCATCTTGCCCGCGTCATATTCCTGAGAACCGACATAGGCATACTTGCCTTCCTTGAGGAGTTCGTCGACAGGACGGCGGTTGATGAAGATGATGGGGGTGTCGCCCGCTTCCGCGATGATCGTTTCCGCGGTGGAGGTATCCACCAGGTTCACGATGATGGCTGCATAGCCCTTAAGCGCGAAGGTACGGACCTGCTCCTGCTGCTTCTGGGTGTCATTGTTGGCTTCCTGAGAGTCTACCGTGAAGCCGGAACCTTCGGCGGCCTTGAGGATCGCCTGTTCCAGGTTGGAGATGAACTGGTCGCGTGCATAGAGGCTCACGCCGATGGTGCCGCCCGCGGCGGGTTGTTCTGCGGGCTGCTCCGCAGGCTGTTCAGCGGGCTGTTCCGCGGGCGCTTCCGCGGCGGGTGCCGGGGTAGCGGGGGCCTGAGGCGCGCAAGCGACTACTGCGAAGACCGTGAGTAAGACCATCAAGGTTGCCAAGAGTCTCTTCATGAATTTGTTACCTCCTCTGTTTTATGAATTGGGCGCTTGTCGTACCCAAAGTAAATGCTATTTAAAATTCAGGACGTATTCCCCGCGTACGGGGTAAAGAAATACGGGTGCCGATATGGGCCCTGTATGGCTGCGGCACAATGCCGGACGTTGGTTTTTGTACGCTTTCTCTTTCTAAATGATGCTAAAAGTAAAGAAGTTCCTTGCGGCCGCGCCGCCTGTTCCGAACAACATTGGTGAATGGCGGATAAAGAATGCGGCATAAAATTAAACCAAAGATTACAGACGAATTATAGCACAACTGTTGTAGCTCGGTCAATATATGTGTGTCATGTTTTTAGTATGTGTTTGTTATGTTTTAAAATTCACAATGTTAAGTGATGCAAGCAAAGAAAGCGCGATATCTCCTGCGATGCGAACCCCTGTCCGGCCCGGCCAGAGATATCGCGCTTATAAGTTTCCTTTATATAACCAGTAACAGCGCTTGGGACGCGAGGTTACAGCCCCGTATGCGCGCCGATATACGCGCGCGCTTTCTTTGCATAGGCAAACGGATTGGCCTTTGCCGGGTCCTGTTCCGCTTCCACCAGCAGCCAGCCTTCGTATCCGGCTTCGTCAAGGATTTGGAACACGGGCGCAAAATCCACGTCCCCGTCCCCCGGTACGGTGAAGGCGCCGTTCTTTACCGCCGCAAGGAAGCTCCAGTTCTCTTCTTTTGCCCGGTCGCGGACCGCCGTACGCATATCCTTGAGGTGCACATGCCCCACGCGCGCGACGTGCTTTTTGAGCATCATGGCCGGGTCCGTGCCGGTAAAGGTAAAGTGGCCGGTATCATAGCACAGGAACACATAACGGGGATCGGTATCGGCCATCAGCCGGTCGGTTTCCTCCGCGGTCTGCACAACGGTGCCCATATGGTGATGGAAGCAAAGCTTGAAGCCACGCTCCACCGCAAGCTTGCCAAGGCGGTTGAGGCCTTCGCACAGCTGCTTCCACTCGGCCTCGTTCATCACATACTTGCCGGAGAATATGGGCGTCTGCTGCTCGCCCTGTATGCTGTGGCTCTGTTCGGATACATTGATGCGGCTTGCTCCCACCGCCGCCAAAAACTCCAGTTCCGCAAGGAACGCTTTCTCGTTTTCTTCATAGGGCTGCGAGATGAGGAAGGAGCTGAACCAGCGCGAAGCGATGCGAAGGCCGCGGATTTCCAGCGCGGCGCGAAGCTCCGCCGCGTCCTTGGGGTACTTGTTGCCGATTTCCGTTCCCGCAAAGCCCGCGAGCGCCATTTCGCTCACGCACTGCTCAAATGTATTTTCCCCTCCCAGCTCGGGAAGATCGTCGTTTGTCCAGCCAATGGGCGCGATACCTAAGAAAACCTTCTCTTTTTGAAACATAAAGAACTCTCCTCCTTTTAATTACATGGAAAGAACCTGCGGTGCAGCGGGCATCTTAAAATCAAAAAGCGACCCGCTTTGACATTGACGATGGTCATGGTTATGTATATAATGAGAACATAGTTGGTAATATGATTGTTTTGTTTTGGTCATATTGTGTTCATCTATTATTGTATCATTGTCAAATCAGTATTTCAATGCGCATTTTTTTCATAGGAGGTACTGCCGTGTATTTACAAAAGGATGGGCTGCGGGAAGGCGCGCACACGTATCTGCGCGCGGAAGAAAACAGCGTAGGCCTGGACGTGCAGCTTATTATATTGGAAGCGGGAGAAGAACTCACCATACAGGAACCGGAAAAAGAGACCGCGCTGCTGCTTTTTTGCGGCGCGCTGACCTTTTTCTATGATAAAATCAACCGGGAAGCTTCCCGCTCCAGCGAGTTTTTGGAGGAGGCCAGCTGCCTGCATGTCTGCCGGGGCACGGCCGTGCATCTGTTTGCGCGCGCGCATAGTGAACTCTACGTCCAAAAAGCGTACAACCCCGTAGCATTCCCCCCTGTTTTCTACTCCCCCTCGGATATTCAGGTACAGCGCGCGGGCGCTTCGGGCGAGCTTCAGGGGACGATGCGCCGCAACATCAAGACGGTGTTCGATTATGAAAATGCGCCGTACTCCAACATGGTGCTGGGCGAAGTGCTCAACTTTCCCGGCCGATGGTCCAGCTATCCGCCGCACCATCATCCGCAGCCGGAAGTCTATTTTTACCGGTTCGATAAGCCCCAGGGCTTTGGCGTCGGCTTTGCAAACGGCGAGGTGTTCCGCACCGGCCACAACGGCCTGTTGCAGATCACAAGCGAGTTCCATTCCCAGGCGGCGGCGCCCGGCTACGCGCTGTGCTATGTGTGGGGCATCCGCCATCTGCCGGGCGACCCGTGGGTAAAGACCCGCATCGACGATTTGGAGCACGTATGGATGCTTCATCCCGATGCAAAGTTTTGGGAAAAAGACTAGAAGATCTTTTGGGGCGCTGCCCCACCCCCTCCCGCTTAGGACTGTAACAGCCCTAAGAACCCACATCTTTTTTATATCGTTTCGCAATCATTCCGATATTGAGGAGGCAGGTATGGAAACCATCCGTCTGACAATGGCGCAGGCACTCATCCGTTTCTTGGAGAACCAGTATGTCCGCTACGACGATACCGAGCACCGCTTTGTGCGCGGCATATTCATGTTGCCCGGCCACGGCAATGTCGTGGGCCTGGGGCAGGCCATCCAGCAGGAAGCAAAGGAACTCGAGATCTACCACGGCAAAAACGAGCAGGGACAGGCCCAGGCGGCAATGGCGTTTGCCAAGCAGCGTCACCGCAGGGAAATATTCGCCTGCACCTCTTCGGTGGGCCCCGGCGCCGCCAACATGGTGACCGCCGCCGCCAACGCCACGGCCAACAACATCCCGCTGTTGCTGCTGCCCGGCGATATCTACGTTTCCCGCCAGCCCGATCCGGTACTGCAGCAAATCGAACAGCCGCATGAGCTTTCCATTTCCACCAACGACGCGTTCCGCCCCGTGTGCCGGTATTGGGACCGGGTGGTGCGCCCCGAACAGCTGATGACCGCCATGCTCTCCGCCGTGCGCGTGCTGACCGACCCCGCCGATACCGGCGCCGTCTGCATTGCGCTCCCGCAGGACACGCAGGCGGAAGCATATGATTACCCCGTTTCCTTTTTTGAAAAGCGCGTCCACCGCATCGAGCGCAGGCCCCCGGCCCCCTACGCCATACAGGAGGCGGTTGAAGCCATACGCGCCGCAAAAAAGCCGATCCTCGTCTGCGGCGGCGGCGTGCGGTACTCCGAAGCGCAGGAAGCGTTCCGCGCGTTTGCGGAAACGCACAACATCCCGTTTGGGGAGACGCAGGCCGGCAAAAGCGCCGTCGTATGGGACCATCCGCTCAACCTGGGCGGCATCGGCGTAACAGGCTGTTCCGCGGCGAACGAGATCGCAAAGGACGCCGATCTCGTCATCGGCGTGGGCACGCGCTATACGGATTTCACCACCGCATCCAAGTGGCTTTTCCGTGAGGATGCGTGCTTTGTCAACATCAACGTGAGCGAATTCCAGGCGTATAAGCTGGACGCCGTGCGCGTGATTGCGGACGCAAAGGTCGCGCTCCATGCGCTTTCCGCAGCGCTCGGCAATTATAGGAGCGGTTATTCGGATGAGATCGCTTCCGCAAAGAAACGCTGGCTGGATGAGCTGAATAGGCTTGACGCCATCGCCTGCGGGCCGGACTATACGCCCGAGGTCAAGGATGAGAACAGCGAAAGCTGGAAGCGCTTTGCCTCCGATATCGGCTCCACGTTCACGCAGACCATGGCGCTGGGCATCGTCAACCGCGTCATCGCGCCCGATTCCGTCGTCATCGGCGCGTCAGGTAGCCTGCCCGGCTGCATGCAGCGCATGTGGCGGCCGAAAGCCCCCAATACCTACAACATGGAGTACGGCTACTCCTGCATGGGCTACGAAGTTTCCGGCGCTCTTGGCGTAAAGCTTGCCATCGGGCCCGACCGCGAGGTCTATGCCATGACGGGGGACGGCAGCTTCAACATGCTGCACAGTGAACTCATCACCTCCGTGCAGGAAGGAAAGAAAATCAACGTCGTCCTCTTTGACAACGCGGGCTTTGGCTGCATCAACAACCTGCAGATGGGCCAGGGCAACGAAACCATGTGCACCGAACTCAGATTTCGCGGCAACGGCGGCAAGCTCTACCATGACGGCGCGTTCCTAAACATCGATTACGCCGCCATCGCCCAGGCTTACGGCTGCAAGGCCTACCGCGTCAAGACGGCGGAAGAACTCGAAGCGGCTCTCACGGATGCGAAGAAACAGACCTGCTCCACGCTCATTGACATCAAGGTGCTGCCCAAATCCATGACGGAAGGGTATGGCGGCTGGTGGCGCGTGGGCGTCGCGGAAGTATCCAGAAAGGAACGCGTACAGCGCGCGCGCGAAGATCAGGATACGCACCTTGCCGAGGCGCGCAAATATTGAGGCAAAAAGAATCAGCCTAGGTATCGCCACCTACGGTGGCGACGATAGATTATTTTATTTAATAGCGGGCGGGCTTCGCCCCCCGCGCCCCCTAAGTACGGGCGTCCCTAAGGAAGGGGTTTGGGGCAGAACCCCAATGGTAACCGAAAAAGACTCGCCTCCACAACAACGAACAAAGCAACGCGGGATTTCCCGCTGCTCTAAAAAGAAAGGATGAACGGCATGGAACCACTTAAGATTGGCGTCGTAGGCGCTGGCCGTATCGGCAAGCTGCATGTAGAGAACCTGATGACGCGGGTAAAGGATGCGACGGTTGTCGCGGTATCCGACGTGGTACAGGAAAGCGCCCAGGCGTTGGCGCAGCAATGGAACATCAAGAAGGTGCATCCGGATTATCAGACGCTCATCGCCGACCCGGAGGTGGAGGCTGTGCTCGTCTGCTCCTCTACCGATACGCACTCCCTCATCGCCTATGAGGCGGCGCGCGCAGGCAAGCATGTGTTCTGCGAAAAGCCCATCGATTTCGATTTGGACCGCATCCAGAAGGTGATTGACGCGGTCAAGGAATCGGGCGTCAAATTCCAGGTCGGCTTCAACCGCCGGTTTGACCGCAACTTCAAGCGCGTGCGGGACGCCGTCAAAGGCGGCGAGATCGGCGATGTTCAGATCGTCATGGTCACCTCCCGCGATCCCGCGCCCCCGCCGATCTCCTACGTCAAAGTTTCCGGCGGCATCTTCCTCGATATGATGATCCACGATTTTGATATGGTGCGCTACCTCTCGGGCAGCGAGGTGACGGAAGTGTTCGCAAACGGCGCGGTGCTTGTCGATCCCGCGATCGGCGAAGCGGGCGATGTGGATACGGCCATCGTCACGCTGAAGTTCGCAAACGGCGCGATCGGCGTCATCAACAACTCCCGCCAGGCCGTCTACGGTTACGACCAGCGTGTGGAAGTGTTTGGCTCCAAGGGCTGCATGACCGCCGACAACGAAACGGCCAACCTTACCACGCTCTCCACCGCGGCAGGCGTGGTGCGCGAAAAACCGCTCTACTTCTTCCTGGAGCGCTACAACGACGCCTTTATTGAAGAGATGAACGGCTTCGTGCAAGCGATCAGGAACGATACCCCCACGCTGGTGGACGCGACGGACGGCTTAAAACCCGTGCTCATCGCGATGGCCGCGAAAAAGTCCCTGGAAACGGGCATGCCTGTCAAGCTCTAATTTCAACATGATGTTCGCTGCGCCGCATGCGGGATCCCTCGTTCCCCCGCGTGCGGCGCTTTTTCAACACTTCACCATCTCTTGATAAAAAGTTGCAGAAAATATATTGACAATGCGGCGGGGCAACGATATACTTTAGGCAACGGAAAAACGTTTTCCATATTGACAACAAGTTCTGTATGTTTCATTTCAAACCAAAGGCCATCCCGTTATTTTTCATCAAAACCAGCCCCAAAACCAACGTATCCTGACATGTACTACCGCCCTGAGAAGAAAAACGTTTCACAGTAGTAAAGGAGGCAATTATGGAGAAAAAGAAGTGGCTGTTTACAGAGGACCCCGCAATCCTGTTTGAGGATACGGCAGTCGGCCGCCTGAAAAAAGAGGTCTGGGATATGACGGAGGAACAGCTCGACGCGGAGCTTCTCGCCTACGGCATCCCTTCCCCCTCCGAACTGGGCGTGGCCGGCACGTATATCCAGAACACCGCGCGCGCGGACCAGATCAAAAAACGCCAGAACAACGACATCGTATTTGTCCCCATCGGCTGCACGGAAAATCATGGCCTGCACGCCAACACGGGCCTGGACACCTTCATGTGCACGCAGATTTTAGAAGGCGTGCGCCGCTACACCAAGAAGAAGGGGCGCGAAATCAACCTAGCGTTCACGCCGCTCAATTACGGCGGGCACCCGTACCACCACATCGGCATGCCGGGCACCGTTATCATGCCCGAGGAAGTCGTCAAGGAGACCCTCATCTACTGCATGCTGGGGCTGTGGAACGACGGCTACCGCAAGATCATATTCGTCAACAACCACGGCCATCTGTGGATGCTGGAGTCGGCCATACAGGAATTCTGCAAGCGCTACCAGCTCCCCGGCATATTCCGCGTGATCGAATGGCACCGCGCGGTGCGCGAATTCTTCTATCCCATCGACAGCGAGTTAAGCCTGGGCACGCACTTCATCCACGCGGACGAAGCGGAAACCTCGGTGGCGCTGTTGATGTTCAAGGAAATGATCAACATGTCCGCCGTACAGGATTCCTGGGGCGAACCCCTGCTGCCTGACGAGCACTTTGATAAATCCGTCGATCCCTTCCGCCGCCCCAACCGCTGGAGCGAAGGCGAAGGCCACAACGCCATCGAGCGCGCCGCCACCCCCGAGGGCGTGGTGGGCTGCCCCTCCACCTCCTCCGCACGCAAGGCCAAGCGGCCCATCGTCGCCATACTCAAATACCTGACGCTGCTCAACGACCAGATACTCGACGCTTACCCCGCGGGCAAAGTGCCGCCGGTAGAAAAGATCACGCTGCGCAAGGAAGAGGAGATGGCCCCGTTCCTCAAGGAGCCCTTGAGCGAAGGCTGGAAGTCCATAGACGAGCTGCCCCGCATCGGCATATTCGAACATCTGTAAAGAAGAAAGGGAGAAGCGTATGAAAGCCAAAATCGCGTTTTTACACAAGCCCTTTGATCTTCGCGTGGAAGAAGTGGACCTAGGCCCCCTCAAGCCCAATCAGGTGCTCGTACAAGTGGGCGCCTGCGGCATCTGCGGCTCCGACGTAGAGTGTTTCGAAGGCAAATCCGCCGAGGGGCGCTACGACATCGCGCCCTATACGCCGGGCCATGAATGGGGCGGCCGGATTGCTGCGGTCGGCGCGGACGTCACTACGCTCAAAGTTGGCGACAAGGTCACGGGCGACTGCGTGATGGAATGCGGCGTCTGCCGCAACTGCAAGGACGGGCTGATGCCCTCCGCCTGCCTCAACATGCGCGAAGCGGGCTTCCGGCCCGACTCCCCGGGCGGCATGGGCGAATATATGGTAATTGAAGAACAGTATGTCCACAGGGTCCCCGATGATTGGACGTATGCCGACGCCGCGTGGGTGGAGACCTTCTCCATCGGCTATTTCGGAATCTGGGGCAACGGCGGGTATATCGACGCTTCGGATATCGCCATCATCATGGGCTGCGGCCCGGTAGGCGTTTCCGCCGTCATGACGGCGAAGGCAAGCGGGGCTACCGTCATCGTGGTGGAACCGTTTGAAAAACGCCGCGCCATCGCATTACAATACGGCGCGGACTATGTCATCAACCCGAAAGAGGTCGATCTTGTCAAGGAAGTGGAACGCCTGACCAACGGGCGCATGGGCACCGTGGTGGTGGAAGCTTCCGGCAACGACAACGCCATTGCCTCTCTGTTCGAGGTCGCGGGGCACTCTGCGCGCGTGCGGCTCATCGGCCATTCTATCGGCCGCAAGGTGCCGGTGGAGATCGGCCGCACCATCTGGCGCACGCTTTCCATCAGCGGCTCGGGCGGCACCAAGGATTTCGGCCAGCGCACCATCCGCTTCATGAGCGCCATTCGCAACAAATACGATTTCGGCGCGCTCAACACGCATTACTTTAAATTTGACCAGCTGCACGAGGCGTTTGACGTCGCATGCAAGCTCAAGGCGGACGCGTTCAAGGTCATGCTGACGTTTGATCTTGACTGATAACGCCCGTATGACCGATAAAGCGGAAGGAGAATTGCCATGGACCGGATGACTCTTGCGTGGCTATATCGGGATGCGGAGCCAGTCACGCCGTCTTACTGCGCCGGGGAAGGGTATGAACTCATCCTGGCCAGGCGGCACAACATGGACTCTCTCTTTATCCGCGGCAGCGCGCCTCTTGTAAGAGATCTTGTGGGCGCGTATGAGGGCGACGTGAAAACCTGCCCGCTCACGCATTTCAACCGGCTCATACTCAATGCGTACCTTCCGTTCACGGCGCCCGTCGCGTTCGGACGGGCGAACGCAACATTCGGGTTGGGGGATCGGTTGGGGCTGTGCGCCGGAGCGCATATCGAAGCGGTCCGGCGCAGCGCCCTCAAGCCCGTGCTGGCCCAGCAAAGCCTCCGGGAATTGTCCTTTATGGGCCGCAGCTATGACGATATGCTGGACGCCGCCTCTTACGGCGTACTGCGCGCGGGCTACCGGGGCGGCTACGCCGCGGACGGGGATCATTTGAAAACCCCCGCACAAATCAAAAAAGCGCTGCAGGACGACTGCACCATGATCACGCTGGATTGTTCCGATGTCCTGCGCGATCTTCCGCCGGAAGCGCCCTTTGAATCTTTCTATCTGGCGCTGCCTTTTGAAGAACGGGAACGGCTGGAGCGGGACTATCCGAACGATGCGGACGCGCGGCGGCTCGGCCTTGTATTCAACCGGGAAACGCTCATGCGGTTGGCCGCGCAGTATTGGGATAGCGTTGCGCTTGCAAGGGAGGTGTACGAAGACATCCTCCTGCCGCATAAGCGCGCGGTGGATTTTGAGATTTCTCTGGATGAAACGGCCTCCACCACCACGCACGAAGCGCATTATTTTGTGGCCCGTGAACTGACGCGCGCAAACGTCCCCTTCACCAGCCTTGCGCCGCGCTTTGTAGGGGAATTCCACAAGGCGGTGGACTATATCGGCGATAGTAGGACGCTCGAAGCCGATCTATCCGCGCACGCCAAAATAGCGGACCATTTCGGCCACAAGCTGAGCGTGCACTCGGGCAGCGACAAGTTCAGCATCTATCCCGCGGTGGCCCGCGCAACAGCAGGGCGCTTCCACCTGAAAACCTCGGGCACGAGCTGGCTCACGGCGGTGAAGGTCATCGCCCGGCATGAACCGCAGCTCTACCGCCGCATGCATAAAAAAGCCATGGATGCCTTTGAGGAAGCGAAAAAGGCCTACTGCGTTCACACGGCGCTTTCCCGCATCGCGCAGCTTTCGGATACGCCGGACGACCGGCTAGCAGATTACCTGGAGCAGGACGATTCCCGGCAGCTCATGCACATCACCTACGGCTACCTGTTCCGTGAACCGCTGCTTGCAAGCGATATCCGCACGGCGCTCGCCCGGCATTCCGCTGCGCTCAACGCCGAAGTGGCCGCGCATATCGGCGCGCATGTCCGCGCGCTCGGCTGCTACAAGGAGGATTAATATGTTCAACCCCGGGCTTTGTATGAC
Source organism: Bacillota bacterium (assembly GCA_023455425.1). Lineage (GTDB taxonomy): Bacteria > Bacillota > Clostridia > Christensenellales > CAG-138 > JAEYLA01. Next base: position 77,320 of record JAEYCM010000042.1, read on the forward strand.
GCTGGTCAAACAGCGCGGCCATATGGCCCCTTTCCTGCACGGCGGGGATCTGTGTGCGGGCATTGCCACCGCTCGCGCTTTCGGGTATGATTGCGTTGAGATCCATGTGCGTGCGCCGGAAGAGCTGGACCTCCCCGCCCTCAAAGAAGCACTGCTGCGTGAAGACATGCTAATAAGCGCCCTTGGCACAGGCCGCGCCTATGTGGACGACAAACTCTCCCTGATCGACCCGGACGAGCAGGCGCGCCGCAAAGCGCTAACCCGCCTGCATGGCTTTATTGACGCGGCAGCGGAGCTTCATGCGATGGTCATCATCGGCTGCCTGCGCGGCAATGTGCCCTTCCCCGGCCGGGAACAGGAAAGCCTGCATCTTTTGGGAGAGGCCATGCAAAAAGCCGACGCCTATGCTTCGGCGCGCAGCGTCAGCCTGGTGCTCGAGGCCATCAACCGCTACGAGAACAATTACCTGTGCAGCATATACGAGGTAGCGGCGTTTATCGAGAAAAACAAACTCAAGAATACGGGAATCTTGGCGGATACCTTTCATATGAACATAGAGGAGCGCGACATTGTCCCGGCGTTCTCCGACAACATGCGTTATATCCGCTATGTGCACGCGGCGGACTCTAACCGCCATTATCCGGGCGGCGGGCACACGGATTTTCCCGCCATTTTAAAAGCGCTTAAAGACGGTGGTTACCAGGGTAACATCAGCGCGGAAATATTGCCGCTGCCGGATGACGATGCGGCGGCCAAACTGTGGCTCGCCCACATGAAAGGATATCTGTTAAACGTATGACTTCACAAAGAAGGACGGGGCAAACTGCAAGCATCAAGGATGTGGCGGAGCGCGCGGGCGTTTCCATCTCCACGGTATCCCATGTGCTCAATTCCACCAAGTCGGTCAGCCCCGAGCTCAGGCAGCGCGTTATGGACGCCGCGGAAGCGTTGCGTTATCAGGCCAACGCCATCGCGCGCGGGCTTAAAAGCGGCAAGACGAACGTGCTGTGCGTCATCGTTCCTTCCATTGTGAGCGTGTTCTTTCCCAAGGTGCTGCGCGGCATGCAGACCGCCGCGGCCCAGCAGGGATATTCTCTTAGCATATACGAAACGGGCGAAGAATTGGAAAAAGAGCGCGCCTATATTCAGCTGCTCAAAAACCAATGGGTGGACGGCATCCTGCTTTCCACCTGCTGCAACCCCGCAACGGATCAAAGCTATATCAAAGAACTCAAGCACCTGCATATTGGGGACAAACGCATCCCCGTGGTGTTTTTTGAAGCCCTCCCCGGCGAAGGGCTGGACGCCGTCGTCGTCAGCAACCGGCAGGCGGCGTGCGAGGCAACCACTTACCTCCTCGAGAGTGGGCGCAGCCGTATTGCGCATATTTCTGCGCCCACTCGTTTTACCATGGGCATCGAGCGCTACGAAGGATATCTTGCTGGACTTCAAAAAGCCGATATCCCGCCCGATCCTGCGCTTATCTCGGAGGGCGATTATTCGCCCATCAGCGGCTACGCCTGCATGCGCGAGCTCTTGGGGTGTGGCAAGCCGTTTGACGCGGTGCTCTGCGGCAACGACCAGATGGCGGTTGGCGCCATCCGTGCGTTGCGCGAGGCAGGTGTGCGCGTGCCAGAGGACATCGCGGTGATGGGGTTTGACAATAATTTTCCGGGAACGCTCATCTCCCCTTCCCTCTCCACGGTTTCCGTACCCAAGCAGCACATGGGGCGCGAGGCGGTCAATCTCCTTATTTGGCGCTTGCAGCAGGGGGAAGAAGCCGCGCCGCGCGTTATCACGCTCGAAACCAACCTCATCATACGCCAATCGACGGATTTGAAAAGCGAAAGCGGCTGGGATCTGTACGATTGGTAAACGCCTTCCGCAATATCAATTCTGAACAATAAGGACAATCAGGAGGCAACCATGGAAAAGATCAAGCTTGGCATCGTAGGCCTGGGACGGCTTGGCCACAACCACGCCGCAAATATTTTTTACCACATCCCCAACGCGGAGCTGACCGCCATCTGCAGCGTCGTACAGAGCGAACTGGACGAGGTCGGCGCAGAAATGCAGCCCAAGTACCGCTACACCGATTACCGCGAGATGTTTGAGAACCGGGAGCTTGACGGCGTGGTCATCGCCACCAATTCACAGTCCCACTGCGAGATGGCGATTGCCGCGGCGGAACTTGGCGTCAAGAACGTCTACATTGAAAAACCGCTCGGCATGACGCTCGATGAGATCACCCGCATCCGCGAGGCCGTGGAAAAGAGCGATATCAATGTATTCCAGGTGGGCTATAACCGTAGGTTCGACGCCTCCTACCAGGCGCTCAAGAAAAAGCTGGACGAGGGCTTTATCGGCAAGCCCGTGCTCATCAAAATGATCAACCGCGACCCTGCCTCCATGGCGGAGTTCATCATCAAGTTCTCCCCCACCTCCGGCGGCCTTGTGTTCGACATGCTTACGCACGATTACGACGCCGCGCGCTGGTTCTTAAATTCCGACGCCACCAAAGTGTACGGCCTGGGCGGCGTATACGCCTATGAAGGCTTAGCCGCCGTCGGCGATATCGACAACTGCGGTATCCTCTGCAAGTTTGACAACGGCGCGATGGGTTGGTTTGAAACCACCCGCAACTGCTCCTATGGCTACCATGTGGAGACCGAAGTGTTCGGCACCGAAGGCTGTATCCGCGTCTGTGTCACCCCGACCAACGACCGGGTGCTTTACTTGGACAAAAACGGCATCAACCAGACCACCGTCAAATGGTTCTACGAATACTGGGAGCCCACGTTTACAGCCGAAATGAAGGATTTCGTGGACTCCATCGCGAATAGCCGCCCGCCGCTCGTCGGCCTCATGGACGGCTACAAGGCCGTGGAGTGGGCGCTCGCGGCCAAGAAAGCGGTGGATGAAGAAACGGTGGTCAATCTGTAAGAGGGATATTAACCAAAAAGAGGGATGGCATAATGCCATTCCTCTTTTGTGGTTGATCCCTCAGGGGCTTTGCCCCTGAAACCCTACCAAAGGGACGTAACGTCCCTTTGGAATCCCGTTGTCGGAAGCACCTTAAATAGATCCTTTCCAGAGATGGGTCTTTAGGGCCGTTACGGCCCTAAACGGAGGCTTGGAGGCAGAGCCTCCAACGTCCCCCCCTTTTACAGCCCCAGCCGGAATGCCGCGGCGTTCCAGCGCAGCGCGTCCTTGAACGCGGGGATGGTCGTGTTCTTGTCGATCACGACACTCTCCACGCCCATGCCTGCCGCCCAGTCTACCAATTGCTCAACAGAGAGGTCATAGGTGAACGCCGTGTGGTGCGCGCCGCCGGCCAATATCCATGCTTCCGCACCCACGCTCAAATCCGGTTCGGGCCGCCAGAAGGCGCTCGCCACCGGAAGCCTGGGCATGCGCTGCGGCAGCGGCAGTACCTCCACCGCATTGATGATGAGCCGAAATCGCTCGCCCAAATCCACCAAAGACGCCGCGACGCCACGGCCGGGCTTGGCGGTGAACACCAGGCGGGCCGGGTCCTCGCGCTGGCCCATGGTAAGCGGATTGACGCGGATCGTGGGCCGTTCCGCGGCGATGCTCGGGCAGATTTCGAGCATGTGCGCCTGCAGGATGCCTTCCTCGCCGGGCACAAGATGGTAGGTGTAATCCTCCATGAAGGAGACGCCTTTTTTATCTTCTTTGTGCGCCGTCATCTGCTTGAAGAGCCGTACCAGCGCCGCCGTCTTCCAGTCGCCTTCCGCGCCAAAGCCGTAGCCCTTCTGCATCAGGCGCTGGATGGCAAGGCCGGGCAGCTGTTGTAACCCGCCGAGCATTTCAAAATTCGTGACGATGGCGTGATAGTTCTTCTCCTGCAAGAAGCGCTCAAAACCGAGCTCGATCTGCGCCTGTACGGCGACATGCGCGCGGAACTCCTCCTCCGGCCGGTTTTCTAAGAACACGCCATAGTCCTGGTAATATTCGCCCAGCAGCGCGTTTACGTCATTCTGCGGTACGGCGCTGACATATTCCGCAATGTCGGTAATATTGTAGGCGTCCACCGCCCAGCCGAATTTCAGCTGCGCCTCCACCTTATCGCCTTCGGTCACGGCGACGTTTCGCATATTGTCCCCCACGCGCACGGCGCGCAAATTCCGGCTTTCGATGAGGCCGATTGCCGTCGCCATCCAGTCCGCAATGCGGGAAAGCACGGCTTCGTTGCGCCAATGGCCCACCACCACCTTGCGCTCCAATCCCATGCGGGTAACGATATGCCCGTACTCCCGGTCTCCATGGGCGGACTGGTTGGTGTTCATGAAATCCATGTCGATGCTTTCATACGGAATGGCTTCATTGAACTGCGTATGCAGGTGCAACAGCGGCTTCTTTAACAACTGCAGCCCGTTAATCCAGCTCTTAGCGGGAGAGAACGTGTGCATCCATGTGATGACGCCCGCGCAGTTTATATCCCTGTTCGCGTCCTCAAACAGGCGGCTGATGCCTGCGCTGTCGAGCAGCGTGGGCAGGTAGACCACCTCGAACGGGAGCTTTTTTGAAGCGTTTAGCCCCGCCACGATCGCGCGGGAATGTTCCGCCACCTCAACGAGCGTCGCCTCCCCGTAAAGCGACTGCGAGCCGGTACAAAACCAGAACTGGTACGCCGTGTGTTCCTGCATAGTATCCTCCTTTTACTTTTGCCTTTCTTTTCGCCTTGCAAGCAAACTCTGCAGCACAATGAAAAACGCCAATAGCGCCGCAATAATAATTTTACTCCACCAGGAAGAGATATTTCCCTGGAAAGATACAAATGTTTCAATGGTCGCCTTAATGAGTACGCCAAACAGGGTCCCTATGACATTGCCCACGCCCCCTGTCAGCGGCGTGCCGCCGATGACGGTGGCCGCAATGGCGTCCATTTCAAAGCCTTTCGCCAGTTCCACAAACGCACCGGTGGTGTTGAGGCAAAACGCAACGCCGCCCAGTGTGGCAAGAAAGCCGTTGATACTATACACCATCAGCTTTGTTCGTTTCACGTTGAGCCCCATCAGCCGCGCGGACTGTTCGTTGCCGCCCACCGCGTATACGGTGCGTCCGAATTTCGTATAGCGCAGCAGAAAATAGAACAGCACAAGGATCATGAGCGCGAGCACCACCGTGGGATAGAGATAGGGATATACCATGACCCCCTTGCGGTTGAGCGTGCCGCCAAAGGGCAGCATAATCATAAACTGTGCGATGGAGAGAAACGTGGGGTTCGTAATGGTGATCATCTCCAGGCTGATAACCGCTGTAAGGCCGCGGGCAAAAAACATACCCGCAAGTGTCACAATAAACGGCTGCAGCTTGAGGTAAGAAATCAAAGCCCCCTGCGCCGCGCCAAACGCCACGCCGAACAGCAGCACGATGAGGATGGCCGGGACGGCCCCGATGCCGCTCTTTTCCATCATGGAGGCGAGCATCATGCAGGTCACGGCGACCACCGAGCCTACGGAAACATCGATGCCGCCGACGATCAGCACCATCGTCATGCCCACCGAGGTAATGATGAGCCCCGCGTTGCTGATCAAAAGGTTTAAAAACACCTGTACGGTATCAAAATTCTTGCTTTGAAACGCAAACAGCCCGATTCCATACATCCCCGCGAACAGCACAATGGTAACAAACAGCAGAAAATTATGCCCCATCAGCTTATCCTTAAGGCTGCGCCCCGCGCCGGGCTCGCGCACGGCCCGCTCGGTTTTTACTTCCATCTCAGTCCGCCTCCTTCAAAACCGCTTTGGGCGCAATCCTGCCTTTGAGCATACGGAACCATTTGTGCACCTCGGGGGATTGCAGCGCAACAATCAGGATGACCACCACCGCCTTGTACAGCGGAAGCTGGATCGCCGCAATGTGCATGGCATAAAGCGACGTGGTGAGCGCCTGTATGGTGATGGCGCCGATCACGCTGCCCGTCAGGGAGAACTTGCCGCCCGATAAACTGTTCCCTCCGATCGCAACAGCGAGGATTGCGTCAAGCTCGGTATTGAGACCGACGTTGTTCGCATCGATGGAGGCGGTGCGGGAAACGGAAATGAGCCCCGCGATGGCGGCGCACAGCCCGCTGAACACATAGGCGCCAAATATGACGCTCTTTTGATTGATGCCGACGAGTCTGCTCGCCTTCCGGTTGATACCTACGGCCTCGATATACATGCCAAGGGAGGTGCTTTTGAGTACCGTCGCCGTCAGCAGCACCAGGAACAGCGCAACAAAGAAAGGCGTGGGTACGGGAACACCGGGCAAGAAGGAACCTAAGTACTCAAACTGCACGGGTTTTACATACAGGATAAAGCTTCCGGTAATCAGCTGTGCAACGCCCCGGCCGGCGGTAAATAGAATCAGCGTCGCCACCATGGGCTGTATGTTCATATGCGCCACAAGAAAGCCGTTGATTATTCCGCACGTAACGCCCGCGAGCATGGCAAGCAGCAGGCTTAGTACATAGGGCATCTGATAGGTTTCTCCCGTGCCAAGCGCCGCCACGCACACCGCGCCCGCCACCGCGCTCACCGACCCTACGGAAATATCCGTTCCGCCGGAGGAGGCCACAACCAGCGTCATGCCCACCGCCATGATGACAAGCGCGCTTGCGCGGTTGAGAATATCGATGGTAAAGCCGTAGAGCACGCCGTTCTGTATGGAGACCGAAAAGAAACCCGGCGTCTGGAACAGATTTAATACAAGCACGCCAAGAAGGCAAAGTAACGGCAGGAAGAGCGGCCGCTGCGCCAATTCCTGATAAAACGCCCGTCTCTTCATACGCCCGCCTCCCCCGCAATGGCTTTCATGATATGGGCCTCCGTGACTTCCTGTTCACTGAGCTCACCCACCTTGACGGTATCCCGCATGACCACCATGCGATTGCAGGCGCGCAGCATCTCTTCGATTTCCGATGAAATGAACATGACCGTCTTGCCCTGCTCCGAAAGGCTGATAATGAGCCGCTGGATCTCCGCCTTTGTCCCCACGTCTATGCCGCGGGTCGGTTCATCCAATATCAGAAAGTCCGCATTGGTCAAAAGCCAGCGCGCCAGGATAATTTTTTGCTGGTTGCCACCGCTTAACTGGCGGATGGGCGTATCCCGGTCCGCCGTCTTGATATTTAACAGGTCGATGTATTCCTCGGCAAAACGCTCCTGTTCCGCGCGGCTTAATCGCCTGAACGCGCCGCGCCGTACCTGCAGGGCAATGGTGATGTTTTCCCGCACGGAAAGATCGGCAAATATGCCTTCCTCCTTGCGGTTTTCCGGCAAAAACGCCATCCCCGCCCGCATGGCGTCGATAGGGGCCTGCGCTTTGAGGCGTTTGCCGTGCAGCAGCAGCTCGCCCTTGTCCGCGCGTTCCGCGCCGTATACCGTGCGCGCAAGCTCGCTGCGCCCGGAGCCCAAGAGCCCTGCAATGCCGATGACGTCGCCCTTATGGATGGAAAGGTCAAACGGCTTCACCTTGCCGGTGCAGCCTAAGGCCTTCGCTTCCACCACGGTTTCTTTCGTCCGTTCCTCACGCGCTGCACCGCCATGCCTGATTTCCGAGAGGTCTATTAGTTCCTTGCCCATCATGCTTGCGACAAGCTGCAGCCGGGGCAGGCTTTCCACATCATAAGCGCCCACCAGTTCGCCGTTGCGGAGGACCGTAATCCGGTCGCACACCTCGTAGACCTGGTCCAGAAAATGCGTGACGAACACAACGCCAAGGCCCCTGTCCTTTAACCTGCGCATCAGCGCAAACAGCTTTCCGACCTCGGTTTCATCCAGGCTTGAAGTGGGCTCATCCAGTATCAGCACCTTGGAGGAAATATCCACCGCCCGCGCGATGGCCACCATCTGCTGGACCGCCACGGAATAATGGTCCAACGTCAGCGTTACGTCCAACGGAATATCGAGTTCCAAAAACGCCTCCGCCGCTTTGCGGTTCATTGCTTTCCAGTCTATCGTTCCATTCCTCTTTTTCGGCTCTCTTCCGATAAAGAGGTTTTCCGCCACGGAAAGATTGGGGCATAGATTGATTTCCTGATATACGGTGCTGATGCCGTTTTGCTGCGCCTCCTGCGGCGAACGGTTGATCATCTGCTTTCCGTCGAGCGTAATCTTTCCGGTTTCAAATTCCTCAGCGCCCGTAAGCACCTTGATAAGCGTTGATTTTCCCGCGCCGTTCTCGCCCATCAGCGCGTGGATCTCGCCCCTGTGAAGCGTAAAATCCACGTTGTGGAGCGCCTTTACGCCGGGAAATGTTTTTGATATGCCCTTCATGCTTAACAGCACGGCTTCTTTTCCCATATCCACCACCCTCTCAAAAAATGCGCCGGAGAACCATCGTCACACCGTATGGTTCTCCGGCAGGCTTATTTCAGGCAATCGTCCCGATCACAGCTTTGCATCAATATGCGCGGCTGCCGATGGTGGCGGCGGCGTCCTCCGCGTAGAAGGTGCCTTCCTCAACATACGCGATCTTTTCTACGCTCTGTCCTGCCTCAAGCGCTTTGATGATGCTCTCCACGCGCGGCCCGTGCAGCGGGTTGCACTCCACGTTGGCGTCCATATCCCCCGCGATCATGGATTCGAACGCAGCCTTTACCGCGTCAAACGAGATGATGGTGATTTCGCCCTTGGGGCCGCAGGTCTTGCCGGCTGCCTTAATGGCCTTGATGGCGCCAAACGCCATATTGTCGTTTTCGCAGATGACCACGTCGATATCGGGATAGGATTTGAGGAAGCTTTCCATGACTTCCTGGCCCTTTTCCTGTGTGAAATCGCCGGACTGCTTATCGAGCATCTTCCAGTTCGCATGGGCGGTCATTTTTTCCGCAAAGCCGTCGGTACGGCCGATCTGCGCGGAGGAGCCCATGGTGCCCTGCAGCGTAACGATGTTGACGGGATCCGCATCGGTTACGCCCTTCTTCGCCAGCACGGTTTCGAGCGCTGTTACGGCGTCGTAACCTTCCTGCAGGAAGTTGGAGCCGACCCAGGCGGCAAACAGGCTGTCGTCCGTGGTCTGGATCATACGGTCCACAATGATGACGGGGATGCCCGCCTCCTTGGCCTCGTTCAAAACGGTGTCCCAGCCCGCTTCGGTATTGGGGGCAAGCACGATGTAATCGACGTCCTTCTGGATGAAATCGCGGATGGCCGTAATCTGCTTGGGCGTCTGCTGCTGGCAGTCCACCATTTCAAACATGTAGCCGTTTGCTTCCGTGAAGGTCGTCTGCATGGATTTGGTATTGGCCATGCGCCAATCGGACTCGGCGCCCACCTGGACAAAGCCGACATAAATGGGGCCGTCTTTGGCGGGCTCCGCTGCCGGCGCCTCGGGCGCCTTGGCGGGTTCCTGCGCCGGGGCGGCAGGAGGTTCGGCGTTCGCCGCAGGCGTGTTGGAGCACGCGGCAAGCACGAACACCATGGTAAGCATAAGCAGCACTGCGGTCAACTTTCTGAGGTTTTTCATATTTCTCCCCCTTAAAGCTTAATGAGTACCACATATTTGTGGCCTACCCTTACGTTACAAAAAAACGGACGTGCCGCTCAATGCGGTTTCTTCTAAAGCAGGTGGAACTTTTTACTCAGTTTTTACCGGGCAGTTTGTTTTTTTACTGTGGACATTTGTTTTTTTCCAATTCAGGGCAACGGCACCCGAAAGGAAACGCATGTCCCTTCCCCGTAGATACTTTCGATGCAAAGGCCGTACCGTTCGCCAAACTTAAGCCTTAACCGCTCATTCACGTTGTAGAGCGCATATGAATCGTTGCCCCGCTCTTCCTGCGCGCCCTGATTCATCTGTGCAAGGACCTCGCTTAGCCGCTCCGGCTGCATGCCCATGCCGTTGTCCGTGACGTATATGCAGGCATCCCCGCCCTCCTGCTGCGCGTAGACGCGGATGCGTCCCTTGCTGCGCCGGTTTTTGACGCCGTGATAGAGGGCGTTTTCCACAAGCGGCTGCAGCGTAAGCTTGGGGACAAGCGCGCTTTTAAGCCGCTCCGGAATGTCGATCTCATACTCCAGAATATCCTGATACCGTACCTGCTGGATCTGCATGTAGCTTCGTACATGCTCCTCCTCCTGTGCGAGCGTGACGACGCCGTTGCCGTGGTTTAAAGAAGTCCGAAAGAAATTGGAAAGCGCCCCCACGACGTCCACCACCTCTTTCTGGCGGCCCGCCTCCGAAAGCCAGATGATGGTATCGAGCGTATTGTATAAAAAGTGCGGGTTGATCTGGGATTGCAGCAGCTCCAGCTCCGCTTCCCGGAGTTTCGTCTGCTTCAATTCCACATCGCCGACAAGCTGCCCGATCTTTTCGATCATGCTGTTGAGGGAGCTTGCAAGCTCCCTTACCTCCACGCCGCGCACCGCGGGGACGCGCGCGCCAAGGTCCCCGCGCGCCACCTGGTTGGTGACGTCCTTGATATCGCAAATGGGCTTTGCGATACTCTTGGGAATGACGATGGAAACAAATATCGCCACGCCGAACAGCCCGGCGATGACGAGCGCGCCAATCAGCATCAGGCCGTTGAGGCTCGCGGACATCTGTGCGCGCAGCTGCTCCATGCCGACCGTCTCAAAATACGTATACTCCAATACGCGCAGCTGAATCCAGCCCGTCACAAGCTGGACGTCGTTTTCCCAGATGGAGATGTTCTCATCATAAAAACCGCCCACCCGCTTGTTTTCCTCGATGCGTCTGGCGTATTTCTCCAGGTTGCCCAGCATGTTCATGATGTTGTTTGCGCGCAGGCGGTTTTCCTCGCCGCTGGCGTTATCGACCAAATCCTGCGTGATGCTGCGGGCGGCTTCAATATCCGCATAGGGGTCCTGTTCCGCAAACGAGGAATGGCCCGCAATGAGCAAATAGATTTTATAATCGAACTCCTCTTTAAAGCGGATGCTGAAGCGCCCGGCCTTGGACGCGTTCGCGATGATCCTGTCGTACTGCTGGTTGTAGCGGTACATGCTCAAAAACAGGATTACAAACACCATCAGAAGCGGCACGATGAGGACGATAAGGGAAAGCCGAATCTTCCTGCTCAGCTCAAGCTCCCCATAGATCCGCAGGATGCCCCGCTTCATCCGGTCCATTTACAACGCCTCTTCCTGCGCAAAATTGCCGGTTTTCGCGCCCCATGTGCTGCGGTATTGTACCGGGGAGCAGCTCTGCGTCTTTTTAAACAGGTAGGAAAAATAGTGCGGGTCTCTATACCCCACGGCAAAGCCGATCTCGGCGCAGCGAAGGCCGGAGCGGCATAAGAGTTCCTTAGCCTTATTCATCCGCACGTCGGTCAGATATTTGATAAAGCTTTCCCCCGTCTCCCTGCTGAATATCGTACTGAAATAATTCGGGCTGACGTTGACGTGGTTTGCCACCTCGCCCAGCGAGATGTTTTCGTCCGCATAATGCTCCGCAATATAGGCGCGGGCCTTTTCCAGCATGGCCCGGTACTGCCCCATGTGCAATTCATCCCTGCGGGAAAGCGCCCCGGACAGTACATGCGTGAGATAGGCTTTATATTGGGCGGCATCGGCGATCTCCCCCGCCTGCCCCGGCCGCTGAAACGGCTCCCCGGCCCCCGCTTCCAGTCCCCCGATCTCCCGGAGGTATTTCAACGCCGTAAAATAGATATCCATGAGCACATATTGCCGGAACAATAAGGACTGCGTGTTGGTATGCCCGATTTCCCGCAGCAGCTCTTCCGTAAAATACGCCGCTTCGCCCTGGTTCCCTCCCCGCAGAAACGCCTCTACCCGCCGGATATCCAGGCCTCCGCTTTCAATCGCGTCCAGGGGGGACCCATGGTCTTCCACCAGCCGCTGCGCGCCGATCTGCGCGTAATGCAGGATTTGGTTTCGTCCTCGCATAAAGCGCAGCGAGAGCGCGTGCGCGGCGCTTTCATAGGACTCCATGAGCCGCGTAAGCCGGTTGACCGGACTGCCCACGCCGCCAAAATACCAAAGCGCCTCATGTTTTTTCAGCGCCGCCTCAAGCTCTTCTAAAAAGCCATGGCGGATCTGTTCGATTTCCTGCTGCGTATCCCCTTTAAACAGCAGCGCCATGCCCTCTATGCCGCGATCAAAGCAGAACACGGTTCCGCCCCTCATGTCCATGCGGCGGATTTCCCGGCCAAGAACGGCCTGCGCTCCGCCCGCCCCGCCAACCTGAGAGGAGGAACCGCAGGTAAGAAGCGCCACCTCAAACCATTGCGCATAGAGCTCCAGTTTAAGCGCGCGCCCGCGCTCGAGTATTTCGGAAAGGGGCAGCGCGCCCGAAATGATATCCTGAAACAACCGCAGGCGCAGCTCCTCTTCGCTTTCCATGGCCTCCTGAAGATACCGCTCCAGGTTGCGTTTTTCTTCCTGTTCCTTGAGAATCAGCCGCCGCACGCGGTGCAGCAGTTCCGTCACTTCCGCGCTGTTGACGGGCTTTAACAGATATTCCGTCACGCCGATCTTCAACGCCTCCTGCGCATACCGGAACTCTTCATGGCCGCTGAGTATGATGATTTTGCACTGGGGCAGCTCCTTTTTAATCAGGCGGCTTAGCTCCAGGCCGTCCATAAACGGCATTTTGATATCGGTTATGAGAACATCCGGCTGCTCCCGTTCGATCAGCGGATAGGCAAGTTCCCCATCCGCCGCTTCTCCGCAGAACGCAAACCCACAGCCCTGCCAATCGATGGTGGTCTTGATGCCCTCCCGAACGATCAATTCATCTTCCACAAGAAACGCTTTGAGCATAGGAACTCCTTTTCCGGTGCGCGGCAGTGCGCCCAAAGAGCGGAAAAACAAAGGTAGAAATCATAAAACAAGACAGGTCTTTATAAAGATTATACCGCGTTTACATTAACGATACAACTGCCTGTTTTAGGCGTTTTTAGCGCCCGGGAACGCAACGAAAAAGCGGGCGCAGACCGCCCGCTTTTTTAGATACCGTTCCCTGTGATATTGCCTCAAATGAACAGGTTGACGTTCGATTCCTCCGCGTCCCCAAGGTAGGCTGCGACGCCGCCCAGCTCCACGCCGTCGATCAGTTCCTCTTTCCTGATGCCCATCACGTCCATGGACATGGTGCAGGCCACAAGCTTGACGCCGTTCGCCATGGCCTTTTTCATGAGCACTTCCAGAGAATCCACGTTCTTATCCTTCATGACAGCCTTCATCATGGCTGTGCCCATGCCCGCCATATTCAGTTTGGAAAGCTTGAGCCTGCCCGTGCCGCGCGGCATCATGCCGCCGAACATGGACTCGATCATAGACTTTTTCACGCTCTGCTTCTGCGGTTTCCGAAGGACATTCAGCCCCCAGAACGTGAAGAACATGGTGACGGGTCTTCCCATGGCTGCGGCGCCGTTTGCAATGATGAAGGAGGCGAGCACACGGTCCAGGTCCCCGCTGAATACGATGAGCGTTTTACCCTGCGGCAGTTCCGCCGCCACTTTTTGGTCCATTGCGTTCTGCGCTCCCTTCTGGATGTAGGCGACATAGTCGCTTCCCTTTTGCTCGCCTTTTACGAATGTGTTGCCGGTCCTTCTGCACCACGCGGCCACGTCCCGCAAAAAGCCCGGATCGCTCGCGTATACTTCAATGATCTCGCCATCCTGAATATCCTGTATGGTTTCGAACACCTTCAATATGGGGCCGGGGCACTGCATGCCGCTGCAATCGATGCGCATGGAGGTCACAATATTCCGCTCCGGCGTACTCGGCGCGTCGGTAGTCCCCTGCGTGACGTCAGCGTCAGCCTGCTTGTTTGTTATGTCCGGCGCAGCCTGCCGCTCATGCGTGGCGCGGTAGAAGCTGGTGCCGCCGGGGTATACCTTGACGTTTTGAAAACCGTTCTGCTGCAGGATGCGCGCCGCGTTGTAAGCGCGCACGCCGATGGCGCAGAATACGACGATCTCCTTGCTCTTATCCAGTTCATTCGCCCGCGCGCGGACATCCGAGAGCGGCAGAGAGTACGCGCCGGGCACCATATAGGCAAGGCGCTCCGCATCGTCCCGCACGTCGATCACGACGCGGTTCGGGTCTTCCCGGTCCAGCGCGTCCCATGCTGAGAATACGACCTTTTGCGTTAGCACATTTTCCGCCACAAAGCCCAGCATATTGACGGCGTCCTTGGCGGAACCGTACGGAGGCGCGTACGCAAGCTCCAGCGATTTTAAATCTTTCACGCCGCCGCCCAACCGGATGACGGTCGCAATGACGTCGATGCGTTTGTCCACGCCTTCGCGTCCGACGATCTGCGCGCCGAACAGCTTTTTGCCGTCCATGGAGAAGAGCAGCTTGAGCGTCATCAAGCTTGCGCCCGGATAGTACCCGGCATGCGAGTTCTGCAGTATAGTGACGCTCTCGTAATCTTTCCCGCGCACCATCCCACGTTTCTTTAATAGCTTTTCCGAAGCGCCCGTGGCGGCGGCGGTCAGTTCAAACACCTTCACGACCGAGGTACCCTGCGTCCCCTCGTAGCGCTCGTTTCCGCCCGCGATGTTGTCGGCCGCAATACGGCCCTGCTTGTTGGCCGGACCCGCAAGGGGGATCATCGTACGGGAGCCGTCGATATAATCCGTAATCTCCGTCACATCCCCCACCGCGTAAATGGAAGGATCTGACGTGCGCAGGTATTCATCCACCACGACACCGCCGCGCGCGTTGACCGCTAAGCCCGCCGCCTTTGCAAGTTCCCCGTTGGGCCGCACGCCAATGGCGAGTATGGCGATATCCGCCGCAATGCTTTTGCCGCTATTCAAGCGCACAGTCACGCCGGACTGCGTTTCTTCAAATCCCGCGACACCGTCCCCCAGGCACAGGGATACGCCCTGCTCTTGTAAATGCCCCTCCAGCAGCTTCGCCATTTCATAGTCGAAGGGCGGCATGACCTGGTCAAGCATTTCCACTACCGTCACATGCGCGCCGGTCAGATGGAGGTTTTCCGCCATTTCCAGCCCGATAAAGCCCGCGCCGATGACGACGGCGTTTTTGACCGCATACTCGGACAGGAATTGCTTGATACGGTCCGTATCCGGCACCGTCCACAGCGTCATCACCCTAAAAGACTGGATGCCCGCGATCGGCGGTCTCACGGGAGAAGAGCCGGTGGAAAGTATCAAATTGTCGTAGGATTCACAATATGTCTCACCGGTCAGCGTATTGTTGACGGTAACAAATTTATGTTCCCGGTCTATGGAGACGACCTCCTGCCGGGTACGGACTTCCATATTGAACTTCTTCATCATGGCTTTGGGCTGCTGCAGCAAAAGCGCGCTGCGTGAGCGGATGACGTCGCCCACATGGTACGGCAGGCCACAGTTGGCGTAGGAAATATACTCTCCGCGCTCGAACAGTATGAGTTCCATTGTTTCATCCAGCCGCCGTAAGCGCGCCGCAGCCGTTGCGCCCCCCGCGACTCCGCCTACGATCAGTACCTTTTTCCCCATCTAAACTGCCTCCTTCATGGAAAGGAAATCTATGTTTCCCGATTGATTGTTTGGCATATGGGCCAAGCTCTTATATATGTAAGAACAGCATACTTTGTCAGAACGCAAACAACCGTGACTTTGTCACCAAAGCAACGAAATGATCCATGCGTGACTTATTCCGGAAAACCGGACAAGCTACCCTATACCAGACTATCAGCAGGAGGAATTTCCATGCCAAAAGCACTGATCATCGGCAACGGTCCCGCCGGCATTTCGGCGGCACTCTATATTGCGCGCGCAGGCATTGAAACCACCGTCATCGCGCGGGACGCGGGCGCGTTGGGGAAGGCGGAAAAAATAGAAAACTATTACGGCTTTATAGAGCCCATCGCCGGAACCGATCTTTTGGAGCGCGGAAAGGCGCAGGCCAAACGCTTGGGCGTTACGCTGCTCGAAGAAGAGGTGGTCGGGCTTTCATATCTTGATAAGCTGACCGTTACCACCGGCAATGCTGCCTACGAGGGGGACGCCGTTATCCTTGCCACCGGTTCCCCGCGGCGCGCGCCCAAGATCAGCGGCCTTGCGGAATTTGAAGGCGCTGGGGTCAGCTACTGCGCCATCTGCGACGCGTTCTTTTATAAGAATAAGGATGTGGCGGTTCTGGGCTGCTGCGAATACGCGGCGCATGAGGCGCTTGCATTGCTTCCCCTTGCAGGTTCTGTGACCCTTGTGACCAACGGGGAAGCACCCATGGCGGGCCTGCCCGAAGGATTAAAGGCGATCATCACCGCCAAGATTACCGCACTCACGGGCAACGGCAGGCTGGAAGGCCTCACGTTTGAAGACGGAACCTCCCTTTCCGTTTCCGGCTTGTTCGTGGCGCAGGGCATCGCAGGCAGCGCGGACCTGGCGCGGAAAATCGGCGCGGAAACCGTGGGCAACCGCATCGTGGTGGACTCCCATATGGCCACCAACATCCCCGGCCTGTTTGCAGCAGGAGACTGCACCGGCGGCATGCTGCAGATTGCAAAAGCCGTGGCGGAAGGCGCGGAGGCGGGCTACAGCGCGGTCAAATACATCCGGGCTTTATGAGGTCGCCCCTTATCACGTATGTTAGGCTTTTGATAGAACCAGATGCAGCATTCGACCTTTTTCTTCTATACAAACTGGACAAACAGTCGTATGATTAGGAGTGTCATATCTCGAATTGTATGGAGGAACTGTTTTGTCCACGCTGCATTTCATATTCAACCCCGTCGCCGGAAGCGGCGCTTCGGCGCAGGCGTTTGCGCAAATGGAAAAGCTGCTCAAGGCGCGGAACATCGACTACTCCTTTTCCCGCTCCGAATATCCCGGCCACGCGATCGAGCTGACCCGGCAGGCGCTCTTGGCCGGTCACGAATGCATCGTCGCCGTCGGCGGAGACGGTACCGTCCGCGAGGTTGCCATGGAAATGGTGGGAAGCGCTGTTCCCATGGGCATGTTTCCCTGCGGTACCGGCAACGATATGGTCCGTGCGCTCAAAATCCCGCGCGAACCGGAGGCGGTATTGGATATCCTGCTGAACGCCGCGCCCAAGCTGATGGACGCCGCGGAAGCAAACGGCAAGCTCTTTTTTAATGTGGGCGGGTTCGGCTTTGACGTGGACGTGCTCGTCAATACGGAGCGCTATAAGAAGCGTCTAAAGGGCATGGCGGCGTACATGGCGGGCCTGTTCCATTCGCTTTCCAGGCTCCATCTTATACCGGTGCGGGTGACGACGCCGGAAGAGACCTTCACCTGCAACGCGCTGATGGTAACCGCCTGCAACGGCACCCACTTTGGCGGCGGCATGAACGCGGCACCTCTGGCGGACCCGACGGACGGGTTACTCGATATCTGCATTGCAACGGACGTCAACAGGGCCAGCATATTGCCGCTTCTTGCGAAATTTGTGAAGGGCAGGCATTTGGATCTGCCCGTCATCCGTTATTTCAAGGCAACCGAAATCACTGTGGACGCAGGAAAGGCCCTGCCCGTGCAGGTGGACGGGGAAGTCGTGGAGCAAACGCCTATCACGTTCCGCATCCGTCCCGGCGCGTTATTGGCGAAAACGGGATTATAGTTTCGAACAAGTGGTGGGTGTCCATTACGTTCCAGAATATTATTTCATGCAAAAACGCCGGGTCAATTCCCGGCGTTTGTTTTGCACTTAATCTTATCTTGGTTAAGATATAAAGTCCCCCTGATGCGCGATCAACGTGGCGTCGTATACGCCCTCGATGCGCATGAACTTGTCCACAACCGCGGTCTCTTCATCCCGCAGGCGTACTTCCAGGGTAAGTTCCACGCCGTCGCGCTGCACGGTCCTGGAGCGCACGCGCACGCGGGGCAGCTGCTTGATCATATTCTTGATGGGCGCGTTTGCGGCCTCATGGAAATGCAAAATCAACAGGTACGGAAGGCTTCCGCGCAATTTGAACACCGTAAGCAGCACCATGATGACGCCGATAATCACAGCGCCAATCACCGCCACATCCAAAAACTGCGCGCCCAAGGCAATGCCTTCCCCCACCGCCCAGAACATGAACGTGGTATCCATGGGGTCTTTGACCGCCGTGCGGAAACGGATGATGGACAGCGCGCCCACCATACCCAAGCTGAACCCGATATTGATGGTCAGCAGCATGATGACAAGGCTTGATACCATGGTGAGCATGATCAAGCTCAAGTTAAATGTACGCGAATACAGCACGCCGCCAAAAGTCTTTTTATAAATAAAGAATATAAATACGCCAAGCGCGAACGCCACCAGCATCGTAACTAAAATTTGCATTGGGGGTAGCGAGCTTGCAAACATCGATTTAATATCAAATGCTTGCGCGATGGTATCGTTGATGGGCATGGACTAGGTTCCTCCTATTCATATTTCCGGCACAGGCAGTACTTGCTGATCGCGCTGCGGTGTGCGTTTTCGAGTGGCTGCAACAGGGTACGGATATACGCGGGCAAGTAATGGTTGAATTTTACCTCCATCACCATGCCGTAACCTTCTATGACGGGGTAGGTGGGCAATTCTTGATCAAATAGTGCGATGGAACGGTGCGCGGTACGGATATCCTGATCAAACGTCACACGCACATCCTCCACCGGGAATACGTACGGCTCGCGGTCATAGTCCACAATGACGCGCGGCTTTAACAGCCGCGTGCGGAACGCTGCGTACATTTCATGCGCAAAAGGTTCCCTGCGCCGCAATAAAAACGTGCAGTTCCCCCGTATGAGCGCATCGCATTCCTGGCGGGTGAGCGGAATGGAGCTTTTCTGGATATACTGGCCCTCTTTGTGCTTGCGCTCGAGCTTAATGTCCGTATCCTTCAGGTTATAAATGCGGATGCGGTATTTGTCCCGGTGGTCGGTCCCATCCAGCTTATCCTGCATGGCGGTATCCATATAATCGTCAAAATACAGGCTGCGAATAAAGTACTTGCCCGTTTTCTGGGCGTGCTTGTCCCGCTCCATTGTCAACGCAAGCTTGCGGCTGAGTAGCTCATACTCCGCAAGGCTGATAAAGTATTTGAGCTCGTGTCGGAATGATACGCTCAAGAGAACACCTCCTGCATGTACGCATCCGAGAGGCCAAGCTCTTGCTGCAGCTGCGCCTTGATAATCGCGGGGCGCTTTTCATTAAATTCCTTCAGGTACGCGACATTGCTTTGGAAAGAATTATAGCTGCCCAGGTTCTGCTGCGGCTGCGGCATACCCATAAACGTCGCGCCGTTGAATTTTTCCCGTTCGCGCGCGATCTCAGAGTCTACCGAGGCCGCAAGCTCGTCAATGAGCGCGTTTACCCTGTCGGGCGTGTACACGGTTTTCATAATCTCTGCAAAGCGGCGGCAGAAGGCGTCCTTCCAGCCCGCGTTCTTTAAGAGCGCGTTAAACAGGTCCGAAGCCGCGGGCTTGGTGCCGCGCCGCAAGGTGACCGTCTGATGATCGTAATTGTTCCAGCCCCAGCAGAAGTCATAGTAAATCCATTTCCACTTGCCGCCGGGCAGCTTGTAGTACTGGATGTTCGCGTAATCGGAATTTCCCACGTACAGCTCACAGATCATATAATCCATAAAGCTGTCGACATCCATACGGTCCGCGACATACTGGTAGGCTTCGCTGCCCGAAAGATCGTGGGACTTTACATAATCCATCAGCGCGAGCCATTCCTGGTTGCTGCCATGGGAGATGAGCGAGCTCGCCTTCAATACGTCAAGGTTGTCCGCGTCTTCGGTATTCTCATGCTGGGCCACAAAGAACCGGCTGCGCTTTTCCTTCATGAAGTACACGCCCCAGTATTCGCCGTTGAGGTACATCACATAGGGCTTGTATGCCTGTATCAGCACGTTGACGTCGGTGCCTTCCAAAAGGCCGCTCGAAAGCTCATCGCGGATCTTGCTGCGGTTCTGGTCCTGCGCGCCCGCGCGAAGCGAGAGGGACTTATAAGAAGTATACGGCCTGTTTTCAAAGAAGGCGTAATCGAGCGTATTGTTGCCGTATTCCGAGCGCGCAAGGATATTGAACCCCTTCTGCGCGCGCCCGCGCCCAAAGCCGCCCGCAATGCGGATGGCGACATCCTGCGCAAACACCTGCTGTCTGGTATCGTCCCCAAATACGGCAAAGTTTGCCGGGCGCTCCCATTGGGACTGCACTTCCTCCCCTTCCGTCCCGCGGCCTTTGTAGAAGTTGGAGGACAATAGCGCCTGGTCATATGGCAGGTCCGGGTCATAGTTTTCGCCGTACGCGTAGATGCCCGTCTTTGCGTCCCACAGGTTCTTCGGGTCCGTCACAAGCGTGAGGATGGGGAGCGTATGGTTGACGTTATCCGCTGTAAACAGGAACGTGCCAGAAGCGGCGCTGCCGGTGATGTAACCGTCCCGCACGGAAACGGCGCGGATAACCGTATTGTGTTCAAGGGAAATCGGCCCGGTATAGCGGGTGGAATTTTGCGTAGGGGCCGTAGAGTCCGTGGTGTAGTAAATGGTCTCATTCGGCTTGGCGGAAAGCTCCACCGCAATTGCGTTTTCATATACGCCGGGCAGGGTGGAAAACGCGGGGATGGCCGTAATACCAAGCGCACCTTGTCCGTTGGCCGCGCCCGGCGTAGGGGAAGCGTAGTATAGGAGCTTTCCGTCCGAACGGCCGAAGCTCACGTCCGCTCCCGTTCGGCCAAGCTGCAGCTTGTCCAGCAGCTCCCCTTCAGGCGAGTAGAGCAGCACCACATCGCCCGAAGCGGAGAGGGCGAAGTTGGTCTCCAACGTTTTTTTTTGCGTATCCTTGACGTCGTTTCCGGTCGCAAGCACCACAAAGTAACTGTTTGGCGCTATGGTAACATCCGGAAACCGCCAAAGCGCGGGATTGTTGGGGTTGTCCGAAAGCGCGTAACCGGAAAGGTTGATGGGCTCGGAAGAGGAATTATAGAGCTCGATCCAATCCGGCGTGGAATTGGCTTGCGTATAGGAGCCTGCGTTGTTGCCCATAACCTCCGAAAGAAGCAAAGCGCCCGTCGGCAGGGCGCTCATACTGTTGAAGGCCGCAAACCCGTCCTCCGTATTTGGATACCCCGGCGTGGGCTGGGCCATCGGCTGCCACTCCCCCGTGCCGTCCGGCACGCGCGCCATGCTGATATCCGCCTGCTGTTCCGTATACGCAAAGCTGTCTATGACGCCGCCCTTCGGGTCCGAAAACACCACGCTTTCCGCGTAGGCGCGCAAGGAAAACGGGGCGTTCAATACGCCGTCAATCAGGCCTTCCCTGCCGGAGCAGTATATGAGCAGCACGCCGTTTGCGGGAATTTTGGTTCCTTCCGGGAACGCCCATTTCATTGGCTGGTTCTCCTCGTCCGAAAGCCCGCAGCCCGTAATGTCCACTTCCTGCCCGGTTGTGTTATATAATTCCACCCAATCCGGGTAATCGCCCTGCGGGCCGGGCAGGGTAGTCGCGTTGCTGGCCATGAATTCGTTGATGCGCACGCCATTGTCCACCGTATTTCCCTGCAGCGTTTCCCGATACTGCGCGGCGCCTTCCTCCGTATTGGGGAAGCCGGGAGAAAACGAAAGCGTTTCCTGCCAGGCGCCGTCTTCGTTGCGCATCAGCGCCGCGCCTGCGGCGACACTCTGAAGCTCCATGCTGTCGATGGGGCGGCCGGTGGCGTTGCTGAAAATCAGCTGGTCGGAAGACGAGAGCTTAAAGCCGGCGTGAAGCGGGCCGTCTAGCGCATCGCCCGAACAGAACACAACGAGATAGCCGTTTGCGGGGATGACAGTGCCGCTGGGGAAGGCCCACTTGGCGGCAACCAGCATATCGTCCGTCAGGCCGTAGCCCGAAATATCCGCCGCGGTATCGGAGCTGTTATATAGCTCCACCCAGTCCGGAAAGTTGCCGTTTTCATCGGGAACCGCGCCTTTGTTGGAGGTCATGACCTCGTTGATGCGCACTGTCCCGCTCGGCGCCCCGCTGCTGTTCGGCGCGCTCCCGCTCAATTGAAATACGGCAAAAAGTCCTGCCGCACAGAGCAAGACTACAAAAAAAAGCAGAGGAATACGTTTCAGATTCAAAAGAGGCACCCCTTTACGCAGGCCGGGCCAGTGCCGCCTGTTTTGCAGCCCGCATCCTTTAAAACGATATCGGGCCGCGTTTTCCATATGGTTTTTCCTGCATGTAGTGTACCACAAAGCGCATCGGCTGAACACGTATGTGTACAAAATTCATAAAATGTTCGTTAACCGCGTATCAATTGCGCCGGTTTTCCGGCGGGCCGATTGTCGTCTCGCGCGAGCGCACCCACTCGCGGATAAGCCGGTACACGACCGCCGTAACCGGCGTGCCCAGGAGCATGCCCCAAACGCCGAAGAGCCCGCCGCCGACAATGACGCTGGTCAACACCCACAGGCCGGGAAGCCCTACCGCGTTGCCCACCACGCGGGGGTATATAAGGTTGTTTTCGAGCTGCTGCAATATGATAATGAACAGCACAAACCATACGGCCTGCATGGGTTCAATCACAAGCAATATAATAGCGCAGGGAATCGTGCCGATGAGCCCGCCCAATATGGGGATGAGCGCGGTCACCGCTATGATAGAGCTGATTAAAAGCGCATAATGCATCTTGAATATCGTCATGCCGATAAAGCACAGCGTGCCCAGTATCATGGCCTCTAAAAACTGGCCGACGATGAAGCGGCTGAATACGCCGTTGGCCATATGCAGCACCTCGCCTGTGCGGCGCGTGTTCTTCGCGCCAAAAACCACGGTAGCGAGCCGCCGTACCTGCATACAAAGCCTATCCTTGTTGTAGAGCATGAAGCCGGAAAGCATGACGGAAATGACAAACTGATACAGGCCCGTGGTCATCCCCACCGTGAACGTCAGCGCACCGCTGACCGCTTTCCCTAAAAGCCCCTGTATAAATGTGACCGCCTCGCCCCAGAGATCCGTTACCACCGCGCCGACCTCGGGGTTGATGGCAAGGGCGGATTGTATGCCGTCCGACCATACCTGAAAGCGGTTGAGGTAGCTGGAAAAATTCATGGCCAGCATGGTGCCGCTTTCCACCACGCGCGGCAAGATGAGCGCCCCCAACCCTACCAGGAACGCGACCGCCACAAGATAGGTACACAGCATGCTGACAGCGCGCCACGCGCGCCGGAGGCCTTTTTTGCGGTGGCGCTCCCAGCCGCCGAATATCTGATATTGAAAAAACTTCATCGGGACATGCAATATGAATGCAACGACAAACGCCAAGAACACGGGCGCAAGCACATGCAGCACGGAGCTGACCGCCTTCCATATGCCGTCGATCCGGTAGAGCAGCATCAGCAGCACGATCGCATATGTGATCAGCAGCAGGTATTTTCGCAGCCGCGTCTTTTTGGGTCTTTGGGGGGTTGGTCTTTCCATTGAAACCTCTTACTCCCGGCAATCTGCCGTTTAGTCCATGCAAATGGGCTGCGGTTGCCGCATCCCGTCCTCAAACCGTTCTGCCAGCACTTTGGCCGTCAAATACGCGCTGACCGCATCGATGGCCAATACGTTCTTTCCGCCGCGCATCACGGCAAAATCCGCCTCCTGGATGTATTTCATGATGTACTGCTCGTTCATGGGCTTGACGGTGGAAAGATACTGCTCGCGGATGTTGTCGATATCCCTGCCCCGCTCCCGGATGTCCCGCCGGATGCGCCTTAGCAGGCAGACGTCGATATCCACATGCATGTAGACCTTCAGGGACATCATGGCGCACAGCCGTTCGTCCCGGAACATATGGATGCCTTCGAGCAGCAGCACATCCGAGGGTTCGATCAGCGTATCCCGGTCCGCCCGCCTGTGCTGCGTATAATCGTACCCCTTGGTGGTGATGGGCTTACCCGAAGAGAGGGTCAATACATCCTCATATAAGGCGTCATGGTCGAATGCTTCCGGCTCGTCATAGTTGATATGCACGCGCTGTTCAAACGAAAGCTCCGGGTGATCGCGGTAGTAACCATCCTGTCCGATGATCTGGCAGCTACATGAAAGAGAATCCTGAATGCGTTTTGCAAGCGTGCTCTTTCCACTGCCGCTCATCCCGCATATCCCCAATATGACCATTTAACGACTTCCTCCCATTTTATGCGCGCATCGGAGCCTAACATACGGGTTTTTCCGCTGCGCGCCATCCTTTTGTGATGTGATCCTGCCGGATCGTATTTACATGCCAAACGCGCGGAAGCGAACCTCCTTTGTCTGTTCCGCCAAGCCCTCTATGGGCAGCGCCTGCAGGTGCACGACAAACGCGGCGTCCTCCCCCGGCTGCAGCACGGCGTTCCTTGTAAAATACCATACGCCCAGTAGCTTCCCCTGTTCGTTATAGAACGCGGCGTAGACCATGTTGAGTTCGCATGCCTTCGAGCCCGGGTTTTTCAGGCTGCCCGAAAGCGTCGCAAACCCCGGGTAATTCTTTATCAACCGCGCATCGTTTACCGCGAGCGGCTGCGGCGGCTGTTCGGATGCTGCCGCGGTAAGCTCGGCTGTAACCGCAAGGCCCTCCGGAATACCCAACGCGTCGTCATACGGCAGCCAGAGCGTGCAGTAGCCGGTCTCCCCCGGCAGCACGATATCCTGTTCCGCTGCGACGGGTGTAAAATCGCTCGTCTGCGTCTTGCCGGAATAAGAGAAGGTAAAAGAGGCGGCGGTGAGCGTCACGGGCTCGCTGCCTTCGTTTTTATAAGCGATGCCGCCATAGAGCGTGCCGGGGAAATACCAGGCTGCGCTGTCCACAACCGAAACGGCGACTCCCGTTTTTGCAGGAGGGTTGGCGGCGGCTGTCTGCGCCGGCGCAGTTTCCTCCCCGTTCTCCGGGGACAAAGGCGGCGTACTTGCGGCTGCCGCGCCGATTTCGAGCGTATCCTTTGAATCCTCATTGGCCTGGCAGCCCGAGAAGAGCAGCAGGAACGCCATCAGGATTACCATAAAACGGGCTGATTTCCTCATCGCTTCCGCCTCCTTCCTTTCCGTGATACCGCTACGCGAGCATGGCGGACAATTTTGCATCCGCATCCGAGAGAAGTTCGTCAAGCAACGCGTCCACTTCCGGCTCGGTAGGCGCGTTTGCGCCGATGTAAAGCTTGAGTTTGGGCTCCGTGCCGGATGGGCGGACGACCACCCATGCGCCGCCTTCGAGCAGCAAACGGATCATATCCGACGAAGGAAGCATAAGCGGCGTCTGCTCGCCGGTCGCAAGGACCTGTTTCTTTCTCGTCTTATAATCCTCTATGGCCTCCACTCTGATTGTTCCAAGCGTGAACAGCGGGGAAGACCGCAGTGCCTGCATGGCGGCAGCTATTTTCTCCATGCCCGCCTTGCCGGAAAGCGTATAGGACTTGACGCTTTCCTTGTAATAGCCGTAGGTCCTGTATACTTCATTTAGCGCGTCCTTCAACGTCATATGCTTGACGGCATAGGCCGCGCAAAGCTCCGCCGCGAGCATGGCCGCGCAGATGGCGTCCTTGTCTCTTGAAAAGCCGCCCGCAAGGAAGCCGTAGCTCTCCTCAAACCCAAACAGGAACGTCCGCTCTCCCGTCCGCTGGCATTCGTCGACCTTCTCTGAAATAAACCGGAAGCCGGTCAGCACATCGTCAATCTCAACGCCAAAACCCGCGCAGATAGCGTCGGCCAGGCAGGAGCTGACGATGGACTTGACCACCAGGGCGTTCTTGGGCAGCTTCCCCTGCGCATGCAGCGTGGAGAGCATATAGTGCAGCAGCAGGCATCCGATCTGGTTGCCGGAAAGCACGGTAAACGCGCCGTTTTTCTCCCGCACGGCAATACCCAGCCGGTCTGCGTCCGGGTCGGTGGCCAAAATACAGTCCGCCCCCGTTTCGTTGGCGCGCTTCATCGCAAGCGTAAACGCGTTCGGGTCCTCCGGGTTGGGCGCTTTCACGGTGGGGAAGCGCGGGTCCGGCTCCGCCTGTTCTTCCACCACCTGTACGTTCCCTACGCCCACGCGCTTTAATATCTCCCGCACAGGGATGTTGCCCGAGCCGTGCAGCGGCGTGTAGACAATATTCAGCTCATTCCCGTGCGTGCGCAGCAGTTCGGGCTGGAGCAGTAAAGTCGTGGTGGCGGCGTAATACGCTTCGTCCACCTCATGGCCGATCATGGTCAATAGGCCCTTTTGCAGCGCCTCTTCTTTTGGCATGGCAACGGCTTCAAAATACCCGACAGCGCTGATCTTCTCCAGTACCGCATCCGCCTGAACCGGCCCAAGCTGGCCGCCGTACTCCCAATATACCTTGTAGCCGTTGTAGGCGGGCGGGTTGTGGCTGGCCGTGATGACGACGCCCGCAATGCAGTGAAAATGCCGCACGGCGAAGGAAAGCTGCGGAACAGCGTGCAACCGCTCAAACAGATAGGCGCGTATGCCGTTATTCGCGAGAACAAGCGCGGTTTCAAGCGCAAACGCATCGGAATACAGGCGCGAATCGTATGCGATGGCGACGCCGCGCTCCTTTGCCCCCGGTATGGAACAAAGATAATCCGAAAGGCCTTGTGTCGCCCGCCGCACCACATAGGCGTTGATGCGGTTGGTGCCCGGCCCGATGATGCCGCGAAGCCCCGCCGTGCCGAACGCAAGCTCCGTATAGAAGCTTTCCTCCGTTTCCGCTTCCGTCATGGTCGAGAGCTGGCGCTTTGTCTCTTCATCGGCCTGTTGTTTCCATTCCAATGCTCTTGTGCGATAATCCATATCTCTAAGCTCCCCCTTCGTTGAAAAAGCTTATTGTGACCGGGCTTCCTCGCGTCCCGCCCAGATCGTGCTGCCGCGTGAAAAACTATAGACCCCGCCCTCTCCCACCACAAGGTGGTCGTAGAGGCGGATATCGATGCTGTTAAGCGCTTTCTGTACCGCCGTGGTGGCCTCCGCATCCGCATTCGAGGGCGTAGGATCGCCGCTCGGGTGGTTGTGTAGAAGCAACACGGCGCCCGCCCTGTGCATGAGGGCGGATTCCACCACGCGCCTGGGATAAAGCGGCGCCTCAGAAAGCGAACCTGTCATCAGGCGCTCCGCGTGCAGCAGCCGCATGTTTTTGTCTAAACTCACCACATACACGCTTTCATACCGCTCGTTGCGCATGAGATCGAGCGCGTAGTTTGCGGCGTCCGCGGGCGATACAATGCGCATGCGCTGCTTTTGCTTGCCGGCCGCTTCCGCGTGGTAAGCCGCGCTGTCCCCGACAAGGCGTAAAAACACTGCCGCGCGTTCGCCAATGCCCTCGATATTTGCAAGCTCCGCCACCTCCGCCGAAAACACGGCGCTTAAGGAACCGAACCGGTCGATTAACCTGTGCGCGATCTCGTTGGTGTTGCGGCGCGGGATGGTATAAGTAAGCAGCAGTTCTAAAAGTTCATGCTCGGTAAACGCGCCGATACCGTTTGTGGCGTAACGCGTGCGCAGACGTTCGCGATGGCCTTCGTGCATAGCGCTTCCTCCCTACTGCCCGGAAAGCTGTTTTTCCAGCTTGTGCTTGACGCGCTGGAGCGCGTTATCGATTGCTTTACTTGACCGGCCCAGCAGCTCCGCAATCTCCACATAGGAGCGCCCCTCAAGGTACAGGGTCAGTACCGAGCGTTCCAGAGGCGAAAGCGAGGAAACGAGCTGTTCCTCCATGCTTTCATACGTTTCGCGGCTGATGAGCGTTTCCTCAGGGTCGCTCATTTGGGCGGCGCCCAGCACGTCGATGAGCGTGCGCTCCGGCTCCTCCATGTAAACCGGCCTGTTCAAGGATACATAGGAGTTGAGCGGGATATGCTTCTGCCTGGTCGCAGCCTTGATGGCGGTGATGATCTGCCTCGTCACGCACAGCTCCGCAAAGCTCCGAAACGACGTGTTTTTGTCGGGGCTATAGTCCCGTATCGCCTTGTAAAGGCCGATCATGCCCTCCTGGATGATATCCTCCCGGTCCGCGCCCACTAAAAAATAGGAGCGCGCGCGTACGCGGATAAACTGCTTGTATTTTTCATACAGCAGGTCCTCCGCCACGCGGTCGCCATTGCGGGAAGCAATAATCAACTGCTCGTCCGCCATGGCAAGATAGGGGGCAAATTCTTTGTTGTTTTCAAACGAGAGCATGGGTTGGCCCTCCATAAGGGACGCGACGAGAAAATCGACATCTTTTACGAGGGCTTTGCCCTCGCGCTTCCACAGTTCGCAATGGTCGCGCTGCGTTGCGGCAAAGCCGCAGCCTTGCGCTCTCTTGCTTACTGGGCTTACACCACGCTGCATCCGCCACAGGCGACGCGCGGTTCCGCCCCACCTAAGGGACACGTCCCTCAGGAATCCCGTTTCTGTAAACGCCCTATTTAGGGCGTTTACAATATGGGTTCTTAGGGTCGTTACGACCCTAAGCGGAGGTGCGGAGGCAGAGCCTCCGCGTATATCAACATCCTACTCTTTCTTCAGCCCGTCCTGCCGGTTCTTTTCAAAGAGCAGCACGGCTGCGGCAACAGAAGCATTCAACGAGTCCATGGGCCCACGCATGGGGATGGAGACCAGGTGATCGCAGTTTTCGCGCACCAGGCGGGAGATGCCTTCGCCCTCGTTGCCGATAACGATTGCGAGCGGTCCGCTCAAATCCACCTTTTCCATCGGTTCGCCGGAGGGTTCGGCCCCGGCGATCCATACGCCCGCTTCTTTGAGCTGGGTGATGGCGACGGTGAGGTTGACGACCTTTGCCACCTTGATATATTCCACCGCGCCCGCGCTGGCCTTGGCGACTGCGGCGGTGACGGAGGCGGAGCGGCGCTTGGGCAGCACCACGCCGTGTACGCCCGCGCACGCGGCGCTTCTGAGCATGGAGCCGAGGTTGTACGGATCGTTGATTTCATCGAGCAGCAGCAGGAACGGCGGCTCGTTGCGCTCTTTTGCGACAGCCAGAATATCTTCCAAAGTCGAATACTCGATATCCGGCACCATGGCGAGGATGCCCTGGTGGTTGCCGGGCTTGCCGCCGTGGCCAAAGGGCATGCAGAGTTCGTCCAGGCGCTTGCGGTCGGTCGTGCGCACCACAAGGTTTCGTTCATGCGCCATGCCGAGGATTTCCTTGAGGGAGCCATCCTGCTCTTCCACAACAAGGACACGGTCTATGCTGCGCCCGCTCTTGATGGCCTCGCGCACGGCGTTGCGGCCCATGATGAAGTAGGGCAGCGTCTGCTCCTCTTCCTGCGGCTGGAACTTGGTTTCATATACTTCCTGCGCCTCGGGCGCTACATAGCGCGGGCGGTTTTCATACGTGCGCTTGACATGCGGCTTCTCGGCAGGGACAGGCGCCGCTGTTTCCTCTACGGGGCGCTCTATAACCTGCTTTTCCGCATAAGGCTTTTTATCAGCATAAGGCTTATCGCCATATGGCTTTCTGCCATATGGCTTATCCCCCGCAGGACGGTTCCCGTAGGGCTTCTTTTCATACGGCCTTTCCCCTGCCGGGCGATCCCCATACGGTTTGCGCTCTCCATCAGGTTTGTCGCCGTAAGGTTTCTTATAGGGCCTATCCCCCGCAGGGCGATCGCCGTAGGGCTTCTTTTCATACGGCCTGTCTCCTGCCGGGCGGTCGCCGTAGGGTTTGCGTTCCCCATAGGGCTTGTCGCCATACGGCTTTTTATACGGCCTATCCCCCGCAGGACGATCGCCGTAGGGTTTCTTCTCACCGTAAGGCCTGTCCCCTGCTGGACGGTCGCCGTAGGGTTTGCGTTCCCCGTAGGGCTTGTCGCCATACGGCTTTTTATACGGCCTATCCCCCGCAGGGCGATCGCCGTAGGGTTTCTTCTCACCGTAAGGCCTGCCCCCTGCCGGGCGGTCGCCGTAGGGTTTGCGTTCCCCATAGGGCTTGTCGCCGTAAGGCTTTTTATAGGGCCGGTCTCCCGCAGGACGATCGCCATAGGGCTTCTTTTCCCCATATGGCCTGTCCCCTGCAGGGCGGTCCCCGTAGGGTTTCTTTTCGCCAAAGGGTTTGCTTCCGAATGTCTTTTTGCCGTAGGGCTTATCGCCTGCGGGCTTTCGGCCTTCCGGGCGCGCGTCCCGTCCGCCGCCGGATTGCCGGGATTTGCCGGGGCGATCATCGCGGCCGTTGTAATTGGGCATACTGTTCGTTCCTTTCTATTCCGCCAATGTGGGGATAATCGCAAGAATGCGCAGGGTAGCCGTACCGTTATTTCTAAGTTCATGGGCTTCCCCGGAGCGGCACAGGTGCGCGTCTCCTGGGGAAAGGGTGACATAAACGCCATTGTCCAGCACCGTCGCTTGCCCTTCGAGCACATAATAAACTTCCGCCTCCGCCTCATGCGGATGCTCTCCGATGGAACATCCCGTTTCCAGCGTTACGACGGAAAGCAGACGCAGATGCGGAATGTGTTCGGCAAACAGCGGCATCAAGGATACAGAACCGTCTCCGCCCCGCATATTGGCCTTACTTTCCGGCTGCATGTCTTTTTGATATCGTATCACAGTATTCCCCCTTTGGTTGTGACTTTTATTTGAACGCTGTATCCCCTGCCGCCCGCATTGTGGGGGATGGCAAAGAACAACCAGATTTCACACCATATAGCGTTCCCCAAAAAGTGAAGCGGGCCGCATCTTATTCGTTCCCGCTTTCCCGCTCCTGTGTAAAAAGCGCGTGGTGCATCAGTTCCTGAATACGCGCATCATCGCCTTTGATGTAAAGATAACCAAAGAGCGCCTCAAGCCCCGTCGCCGCGCGGTACTCCCCAATGGACGCGCTGCGGGGTATGGTGCCGATGTGCGCGTTGCGTCCCCGCCGGTATACGGAGGCTTCCTGCTCGTTTAAAATCGGCAGCAGCCGAACGCTCACCTCCGCCTGCGCGCTTGCGCGCACCTTTTTGGACGCCTGCATGTGCAGGTTGTGGACGGTGGCGTCGCTTTGGTGCAGCAGCAGCGTGCGCACATACAGGTCGTATACCGTATCCCCGATATAGGCCAATGTCAGCGGCGACATCTGCATGGCGTCGCGCGCAGGCGCGTCGGGGAGAAGCTTACGGATGTCCTCGCAAACGCTCATACGCGCCCCGAAAAGCGTTCGAGCACCCGGCGGTTGCAGGGTACCTCCACGCCGTGTTTTTCCGCCATGCGGCAAACCTCGCCCGCAAACAGGTTAAGCTCGGTGGGCTTGTTGGGCTCGTTCAGGTCGCGGGCAAAAGAGGAAGTCGCCTCGTACGGCAGCTTTTGCACCGCGGCAAGGTGCCGCGCCCGGATATCCGCCGGAAGATCGATCCCCTCTTTTTGCGCCATCAGCAGCACCTCATCGAGAAGACCCACCAAAAAATCCCACATCTCCCCGTTTTCCCGAAGCTCGCCGATTGTAACGTTATAGTACGCGGTGGCCTGCCCGTTGGAACAGATGAAGGACCACTTGATCCAAGTTTCCCTGACGATATCGTCCGGCGTTTCCGTGTTTACGCCGCTCACGTTGAGCATGTGGCAGAGCGTATGCATGGAAGCCGGCGCGTTTGCCGCAGGTATCCCCGGAACGCCCAGCAGCAGCCGGATGATAGGCCCCGTCTTTTCAATAATGCCGGGCGCCGTGATACGGCTGAACACATAGATGCAGCCGTCGAGCGCGATGCCGGACTGCGTGTGTTGCCGGATGCGCCGGTGCGTGTTGACGCCGTTGAGCAGCGGAACAAGGAGCGTGTTGGGTCCTATGCAGGGTTGAACTTGCCGGACCGCGTCCTCCAGCCCGTAGCCCTTTGTGCACAGCAGGATCGCATCCTGTACGCCTGCCTCCGCAGGGTTATCCGTACAAAGGGCGGGAAAAACGGTGGAGCTTGTCCCTTCGTCCACCAAAGTCAGCCCCCGCTCGCGGATGGCCGCAAGCTGCGCGCCTCGCGCGATGAGCGTGATATTGCCATAGTTTGCGCAGAGCTTGGCCGCGAGGTATCCTCCGATGCCGCCCGCACCCACAATCATGATATTCAACCGCATTCTCCTCCGGCTTTTCCTGTGCGCGCCAAATGCGCACAACTCGCCTGATGATATTATACGCGAAAACCTACGGCCGGGCAATATAACCGGATGAGGCAAAAAAAGCGCGTCTTTTATACAAAATCATACAAAAACGTTATATACATTTAATCTCTTCTATTATTAACCAATATATGCTGCATATGGTATACTATTTGTAAGCGGTTATTCCGCCGTTGCTTCTATGCGGAACCTGTCAGCTGTCTCAAAAATCTGAAAGGAGTTAAGATGATGAAAGGAAAACGAATTCTGTCCCTTGCGCTTAGTATGGTCTTTGTCTTTGCACTTTTGGTTCCCACGCAATTCGCCGCCGCTGCCGGCACCGATACTGCCGCAGCCACCGCCCCTACAAGTACGGATATTGTCATCCTCTACACCAATGACGTGCACTGCGCCGTGGATGAAGGCATAGGCTACGCCGGTATTGCGGCATATAAAGCGGATATGCTCAAAACCAACAAGTATGTAACGCTGGTAGACAACGGTGACGCCATCCAGGGCGGAATTTTAGGTACGCTCTCCAACGGCTCGTATATCATCGACATCATGAACAAGGTCGGCTACGATATCGCCGTCCCCGGCAACCATGAATTTGATTATGGCATGAGCCGCTTTCTAAGCCTTGCCAAGAAGCTTAAGTCCGGCTATATTTCCAGCAACTTCATGGACCTGAAGACCGGCAAACCGATTTTTGAGGGCTATAAAATGGTTTCCTATGGCGACGTCAAGGTTGCCTATGTGGGCATTTCCACGCCGGAATCCATTTCCAAATCCACCCCGACCTATTTCCAGGATTCCAAGGGCAACTACATCTATGGCTTCTGCGGGGATAACAGCGGCAAAGATCTATACAACGCCGTTCAAAAGTCCATTGACGCAGCCAAGGCCGCAGGCGCTACGTATGTTGTCGCCGTGGGCCACTGCGGCATCGATGGGCAGAGCGCGCCCTGGCGCTCCACGGATGTCATTGCAAATGTATCCGGCCTTACCGCCTTTATTGACGGCCACTCCCACAGCGTCATCCCCCAGATGAAAGTCAGGGATAAGCATGGCCAAATGGTGGTGCTGACCTCCTCCGGGACCAAGCTTTCCGCCATTGGCAAAGTGGTGATCAAATCCAACGGAAAGGTCACAAGCGAGCTCGTAAAGGATTATACGGCCAAGGATGCCGACATTGCCGCATACGTGGCCGGTATCAAGGCCAAAAACGACGCCCTTCTCAAAAAGGTAGTCGCCAAGTCCAGTGTATTGCTCACCACCAATGACGCAAACGGCAAGCGCGCCGTCCGCAACCAGGAAACCAACCTCGGTGATCTTGCCGCCGACGCGTACCGCATCATCGGCAAGGCCGATATCGGCTGGGTCAACGGCGGCGGCCTGCGCGCGGATATCAAGGCAGGCAGCATTACTTACGGCGATATCATCAATGTTTTCCCGTTCAACAACGCCCTGTGCGTAGTGGAAGCCACAGGTCAGGAAATCCTTGACGCGCTTGAAATGTCGGCGCGCGTCTGCCCGGAGGAAAACGGCGGGTTCCTGCATGTCTCCGGCCTTAAATTCACCATTGATACTTCCGTCCGTTCCACGGTTGTGGTAGATTCCAATAAGATGTTTGTACAGGTTGCGGGCAACCGCCGCGTGAAGGATGTCCAGGTTCTGAACAAATCCGGCGCATACGAACCCCTTGACGCCGCGAAGACCTACACGCTGGCCTCGCACAACTACATGCTCAAATCCGGCGGCGACGGCATCAACATGTTTATGGACAACAAGTTCATCAAGGATTCCGTGATGCTGGATAACCAATTGCTCATCACCTATATTACCAAGGACCTCAAGGGCTCTATCCCCTCGTCCTACGCCAAATCCCAGGGACGCATCACCATTGTAAATGCGGCCTCGCAATCTGAAAAGGCCGCGTAGACCGAAAACGACTTCTCTGTTAAAGCACGAAAAAGCTCCGCGCCCAATCTGGGCGCGGAGCTTTTTTTCCTTTCCTTATTCTGAAATGGGAGAAGGTGTTGGAGCCGTGGGCGCAGCGGCGGCAAAATAGGCCGCCACGCCCGCTACAATGCCCGCCGCAAGCTTTTTCTGGTGGGCGGGGTCCTGCAGCTTTGCTTCATCCGAAGCGTTGGACAAAAACCCGCATTCTATGATGACGGCGGGGGCGATGCTTTCACGCAGTACAAAATAGTCCCCGGGGTTCGCGGGGCGCTTGGGATGGCCGATGGTCTCGCAGACCGCGGTGATTACCTGCGTAGCGAGCTTTTCCCCTTCCGCAGAGCCTTTCATATAAAACGCCATGGGGCCTTTGATGGAACTGTCCCGGAACTTGTTCATATGGATGCTGACGATGGCGCACACCCCATCCTGGCGCATGATCTCGCGGCGCGCTTCCATATCCGCGCGTTTGTTCTCACCCAAGGCGTCCTCATTTTTGCGGGTCATCTCCACGGCAAATCCGGCTTCCCGCAGGCCGCTTTCCACGAGCCGCGCGACCTCCAGGTTGATGCCCGCCTCCTGTATTCCGTTCACGCCGACTGCCCCGCCATCCTTCCCTCCATGCCCGGCGTCGAGTATGATCAACGGCACCCCGCCGCTGTCCGTCTGCGCGGGCAGGGCTTGCGCCGCGGGCTGCGAAAGCGGCGACCATACGCCCGAAGCGGCAACTGCAAACAAACTCACCGCAAGCACGACGCCCATCCAATCAAAAAACTGCTTCCCAAGCCTTGTCTGCTTCTCCAATGCAATGCCCCCCGCTTCCTTCAAAAGCCGACCGGCGGCTCAGTTTTCAACAGCGCCACTTTTTTTGCTGTTCCTATATGATATTCCGTACATAACGCGCTTATATCTGTTTGTATTCCCCACTTACAGGCATTTTTTGCACGTCTTACTGCGGTTTGACTGTATATGCATTGCATTGTATATGCGGGGCGCGCTGTGCATATGCGCATATCTATCCACATCATGCACAGAGTTATGCACAGGCTTGCGGCCATATTCTCGTCATATTTTTTTGTTATGCACAGTTTGACACGCCGCATATACACACTATGCCCATTTGTGCACATGCAGCGCGCACTTCCAAAAACCCCGTATTTCCGGCACTTTTTTGACTATGCCGTAAATATGCACAAGATTTATATACACGAAACCTTAGACGCACATATACGCATCAAAAAAACGGCCATAAGCCGTTTCATGTTGTGCACAACGAAGACAGCCGCGGTTTCTTCGGCTCCAAACCGCAAGGCACCCGGCGAAGGCGGAAGCACAAATCCCCCTGTTTTAGGCGTTTTCCGGGAGTCTCCCAGCCGGATTGACATGCCCGTTTCATGTCGGTTTTACGGAGAATGGGGCGAAAAAAAGCGGAGTTTGACAGATATGAAACATGCATTTTCCAACGAATAACAGTAAGAACGTTATTTAAAAAATAAACAGCCTACACATGGGTGTAAGCTGTCCGGGCATCAATCATTGCTTGCGTTTCAGGGGATCGGCGCTAACGCGCCGCTGATAGGGGAACCTCGTTTCTCCCCCCGCTGCCGGATACCCTCCTCATGTCACCGAACTGCAGACGCGGCAAAAGGGAACATCCGAAAACGCCAGAGCAGCGGCGTTCGCATCCGCTTCCGCTTCGAACAAGCCAAACACCGCGGAACCTGAGCCCGTCATGGCGGCGCCTAGAGCGCCCGTATCCCGCAAACGCGCGCACAGCGCGCCGATCTCGGGCAGCAGAGAAACCGCCGCAGGCTGCAGGGCGTTATGAAACGCGCCGCCCAGCGCGCGAACGTCTCCATCCCAAAGCGCGCGGATAGCGCCACCCGTATCGGGATGGGAAACGGGAAACTGCAGGCGCGAAAACAGCAGCGGCGTGGAGATGCCCGCCTGCGGCTTTAACAGCAAAAACCACAGCGGCTTTTGAATAGGCGGAAGCGTTTCAATTTTCTCCCCGATGCCGCCCACGCGGCAGGGCTCCCGGTGCAAACAGTAGGGCACATCCGCGCCGACCAAGCGCGCCGCCTCATAAAGCTGTTCCGTATTAAGCGCGCCGTATTCCCGTTGCATCAGCAGCAGAGTCTCCGCAGCGTCGGCGCTGCCGCCGCCAAGCCCCGCCTCAGCAGGAATGCGCTTACCTACATGGATGCGCGCGCCCAATGCGCGCCCGGCCAACTTGGAATAGACATTCGCCGCCTTTGTTACGGTATCGTCAACGGGCGTATCCATGCCCTCATAGGTCACCAAAATATCGTCCGCCGGGGAAAACGTGAGCGTATCCGCCAGGGAGACGCGAATGTTCAACATATCCAGCTCATGGTATCCGTCTGCCCGGCGAAACAGCACGTCCAGCGTCAGGTTGAGCTTTGCGTAAGCCAAAGCTTGCAAAAAATCAGGCCTCCTTTGCGCGCCCCGGGCAAAGCCTGAGGTTTTGGCCCGTCAAATGCAGAATGCGCGAATCGTCCACGCTGACCAGCCGGGAGAATATGCGCTCTCCATAGCGTTCCTGCAGTTTTTCCGAAGTAAGGTTGGTGGCGATCACGGTATGCAGCCCGGCGTTGTGCCGTTCGTTGAGTATGGAAAAGAGGTATTCGAGCGTAATGTTGTTGATCATGGGCTCGGTGCCAAGATCGTCAATGAGCAGCAGCGGCGCGCTCAGAAAGGGCCCCGCGGCCTCCACGTTCTGGCGGATGCCGGAAAGCAGCTGCTCCATGAGCGTGTATGCCGTCACCTTTTTTACGGCAAACCCGCGCGCAAGTACGCGCGCGGCGATGCTGTTCAGAAGGAACGTCTTGCCTAAGCCCGACGTACCCAGCAAAAGCAAATTCCGCTTTACGGTCAGGGGGAAATCGTTTGCATACCCTTCCGTAATGCGGCGGGCCGCAAGCATTTGCTTTTTTTGGGTTTCGGTTGGAAAAATCTCGGGGTCGAATGTTTCAAACGTTTCCCGCTCGTCAATTTGGGAGGTGGCCCGCGCCTGCCCCAATAGTTTTTTTTGCAGGCATGCGCAGGGCATGCGGTGGGGTGCGCCCACATAGCCGGTATCCGCGCACTGTTTGCAGCGGTGCCTGAGTGTTAAATAATCCTCCGGCAGCCCGACAGCGCAGAGTAACGCGCGTTCTTCCCCACAAAGCGTGTTGAGCGTCTCGTTTGCGGCCTTTGCGGCCTCTGCCGCATCCATACCGCGGCGTATGGCTTCGCCTACGGAAAGCGCCGCCGCGCGCCTGCGTTCGGCAATGGCCAAAAAACCGGCGTGCAGGGCATACGCCTCCTCCGTACGGCGCAAGAGCGCCATGCGTTCCTCCTGGCGGATGCGTTCGTATTCGGCTTGGATCTCCGCAAGCGACATGTTACGCCTCCTCGTCCAA
Source organism: Bacillota bacterium (assembly GCA_023455425.1). Taxonomy (GTDB): domain Bacteria; phylum Bacillota; class Clostridia; order Christensenellales; family CAG-138; genus JAEYLA01. The sequence goes on from JAEYCM010000042.1 coordinate 114,653, forward strand.
ATTTACGAATATATGCGCGATCTCTTCATCGGTATATGTTTTCTGCGGGTAATCCATGGACTCTTTGACGCGCTTTGTGGAGGCCGGCTTTTCCTCCCGCGCGTTCAGCAGCGCCTGCGCCTGTTCCGCGGTCTTTGCGCCGCCTTCCTGGAATTCTTTAAGCAGCGTACGCAAATACGCATACGGCCGCTCCTTGCCCTGCGCATGCTGCGCCCCAAGCAGCAGAACTTCTTTTTCCATGCCTTCCACAATATAATTTGCAAGCTGCGCGCGCTCAAGCGGGCGCGCCGCGCGGCCCATGCCCATTGCGGCAAACACCTCGCGCGCGAGTACGGCGTCTGCGTCCTCGGCGGTAAAGAGCGCGGTGATCGCTTCCGCGGTCAGCGTTCCTTCGCGGTAGAGTCGTTCCAATACGCCGTTCAGATATTGAAAGCTTGGGCGCTCCGCCTTGGTAACGGCGGGGCAGGCGGCAAGCACGGCCTCCTGCGTAAATCCCCAGCCCTTTGTCCATTTTTCGTAGAGTTCCAGTTCATCCCTGGTGGGACGGCGGCTTTTGTTCCAGCGCTTCAATATGGCGGCGGCGCCCCCTGTTTTTTCCTCATACGCCGCGGCATATTCTTTGGCGTCCTCCAGCGTGCGCACCCCTTCCGCCGCCCAGGCGCGCGCCACGGTATCGATATAATTTGCATGAACGCGGGCTCCCTTCTGGGAAAGGCAGTGGGAAAGGAGCTCGAGCACCGCTTCCTCCGTCAGGCCGTACACCTCCACCCAATCGTAAAGATACCGAAGTTCCTGCGCGCGAAGCGTGCGCGGAGCAAACAGCTGCTGCGCCGCCTGCACAAGCTCCCCGTATTTTCCGGGGACGAGTATGGGTTCGCGCGGGCGTTCGGAAGGGGCGGTGTATTCCACCTCCAGCGGATCGGCGCTCAAAATGCGCATCAGACCTTCCCGTTGCCAGTAGGCGCATGCGTCGAGCACCTCCTGTTCGGATAAACCCAGCGCCTCATGCATGGGCGCTGCGGAAAACGCGGGATAGCGGCAGAGCATCAGCCCGTACAGATATACGCGCAGTTGCGTACCGTCGGCCGCAGGCATATATTCGAGCAGAAACAGGTTGTCTACGGGCGTCTGCTCCAACGGCAGCGCTTCCTTTGCAAAACGAACGGTCATATGATGCTCCTTTGTGGCGGATGACTTGCTTATTATAACATACTCCGCCCCTGCGCCGCCACGCGTGCGCGCGGCGTACGGCAGCAGGAATCCTATGTTTTTCCGCCAAAATTTTCGGATTTCCTCTTTTTGTGCGCTCAATTATTCAAATTCTATCGTCATAACCCGGGATTTTGCATATACATAAGGAGCAAGTCATGTTTTGGCTCCTCGAAAAGCGGAGCGTTTCCATCGTCGACACATCGGCACGGCCTTTAAGAGCGGGCCGCCCGTGGTCATAATCGGCTATTGTAATTGGCATATAGGAGGTAGGCTATGGAACAAGGTGTTGTGATGATACCCATGTATCACACGAACGGAACGCACTGCGGCCTTGCACGCATCCGCTACATGGGGAATTTTGTGCAGGTAGACGTACGATGGAGCGGCAGGCCGCGCAATGATCTGGAGCTTGTCCTGCTTACGGAGGATGGCCTGCGCACTGTGCGTAACGGCAGAGCGCCGCTTGGGTATGGAAGAAGGCTCTACGGCATCGCCGCAATCAACGACCAGGGCAATTGCGTGTGCTGCGGCGCCCTGCGCGGAGAAGAGCGGGCATTTGCCCAGTCCATGCTGCTATTGCGGCTTGGCTTTCCCACGCCCCGCCCTCAGCCGCCTTTTGATGGCCGCGACCGGGACCGCGACTGGGATCGCGACCGGGATCGGGACCGTGGCCGCGACCGCGACCGCGATGACCGTGACCGAGGCCGCGACCGCGACCGCGATCGGGATGACCGTGACCGAGGCCGTGACCGCGGCAGGGATGACGGCCGGGGAGGCAGAATCTTGATACCCGGCTTGCCGCCCTTACCCATACTTGGCCGTCAAAGCCTGGCCGATCAAGGCCCGGAGGAAGCTGAAGTTTTTGCGCCGAACATGTATAACGAAGCGGATGAACAACAGGCTTACGAAGTATTTGAGCCGGAAGCGCAAAGCGGGTCCTTTGGCCCCGCTGTGAGGCCGCTCAGCGAAGAAGAAGGCGCTGCAATACTCAGTCCCTCCGGCCGTATGTCTGAGGAAGACCTGCCCGGCGTGGACCCGGGTGCGCGGCTGCGCCCGCAGGGTTATATTTACGGCGGCCACGTTTCGGAAACAACGCAATATGCAGCGAGTCCGATGCCAAACGCGGTGGAGACATTTTCCGCAGCACAGAGCAATTGGGCAGAGCAACCCGCTCAACGCTATGATGCGCCGGCACAGCCCACCTTTTTTGAGCGGGCTGCGCCGCCTGCACAAAGACCCAGACCGGTAAAAGAACAGCCGGCGCCCGTACGTGCGCAGCCCCCGACGCCCGCGCGCGTAGAGCAGCCCCCTGCGCCCATGCGGGTAAAAGAGCAGCCTCCTGCGCCCGCGCGCGTGCAGCCCCCGGCACCCGCACGTGTAAAAGAACAGCCTCCTGCGCCCGTGCGGGTAAAGGAGCAGCCCGTCGCACCCCCAAGGCCTGCCCCGGTGGTACCGCCTGCACCCCCTGTTCCCGTGCGGGTAAAGGAGCAGCCCGTCGCCCCCCCCAGGCCTGCGCCTATTCCGGCGCCCGCGCCTGCTCCGTGCCCCCCGTGCCCTCCGTGCCCCGTACCGCCTCCGTGCCCCGCGCCCACTCCTTGTCCCCCGTGCCCCGCACCTACACCCTGCCCTCCGTGCCCCGCACCTACACCTTGTCCCGAGCCGCCCCCCTGTCCCACGCCGCCTCCGTGCCCCGCGCCTGCCCCCTGTCCCGAAC